>NZ_JAERQD010000012.1 GCF_016735695.1 Microvirga zambiensis WSM3693
TCGATATAGGCCGCGTTCGAGAGCACCTCGGCCTTGGCTTCCGAGAGCGGCTTGCCCTGCTCGGTGGTCAGGATCAGAGCGAGATCGTCGGCGTTGGCAACGATCAGGTCGTACCAGGCTTTCAGGATGCGGCTGCGCTCCTTGGCGGTGCGGCGGGCCCAGTCCTTCTGCACCGTAGCCGCCGTGTCGATCGCCCGCCGCGCCGCCTCGACGCTGAGGGAGGGCACATCGGCGATCGCGGCGCCGTCATAGGGATCGGTGACGGCGAAGCTCTTGCCGTCCGCGGCCGCAACCCACTCGCCCGCCACATAGGCCTTCTCCACCAGCAGCGATGGATCCCGCAGATCAACAACTCGGCGCTCAACAGGCTGCAACTGCGCGGTCATGGGTGAGGCTCCTGTCATCATCGAAGGATCAAAAAATGCTGAGAGCGATATAGGTGCTGCGGTCGCTCATGGGAACAGCTGGGGATGCGGATCAGGGTTACCGGAAGAGCGGCCGAGCTCGCCGATTCGAGGGCCTCGCCAATGCCTCAAAATAAGGCAGAAGTTCAAAGATATCTGCGACTTAAGGATGACCTTTTCTCGCATTGCCATGCCCGCCGGTGTCTGTACCTTTCTGACCATTGCCGAGCATGCGCTCATGCCTCGGCCCGAACGACGGCTGGATAAACAGCCTCAGAGCGAAGGGAAGGATGTCGATGCGAGTTCTCAATAAGATTCTGTTTGCCCTCAGCTGCACCGTGATGGCGCAATCGGCTTATGCGCAACAGGCCTCCGACGGTGTGGTCAAGATCGGCATCCTGAACGATCAATCCGGCGTCTATGCCGACTTCGGCGGCAAGTCCTCCGTCGAGGCGGCCCGCATGGCCGTGCAGGATTTCGGTGGCAAAGTGCTCGGCGTGCCGGTCGAAATCGTCAGCGCCGATCACCAGAACAAGCCCGACGTCGCCGCCAGCATCGCGCGGCAATGGTACGACACGGAAAAGGTCGATTCCATCATGGAACTGACGACCTCCTCGGTGGCGCTCGCGGTGCAGGGTCTGTCGAAGGACAAAAAGAAGATCACCATGACGACCGGCGCAGCGACGACCGATTTGACCGGCAAGCAGTGCTCTCCTTTCGGCTTCCATTGGGCCTATGACACCCACGCGCTTGCGGTCGGCACCGGCGGCGCGCTGGTGGAAAACGGCGGCAACAAGTGGTTCTTCCTCACCGCCGACTACGCCTTCGGCTACTCCCTCGAGGAGCAGACCTCGAAGTTCGTGAAGTCGAAGGGCGGCCAGGTGCTCGGCGCCGTGCGTCACCCGCTCGCCGCCACCGACTACTCGTCCTTCCTGCTGCAGGCTCAGAGTTCCGGCGCGAACGTAATCGGCATGGCCAATGCCGGCCTCGATACGGCGAATGCCATCAAGCAGGCTGCCGAGTTCGGCCTGACCCAGGGCGGCACCCGTCTCGCAGCGCTTCTCTTCACGCTTGCCGAGGTGAAGGGCCTCGGCCTCAAGGCGGCCCAGGGTCTGACCCTGACCGAGGGCTGGTACTGGGATCAGAGCGACGAGAACCGCGCCTTCGCGAAGAAGTTCCAGGAGAAGACCGGCCGCATGCCGAACATGATCCATGTCGGCACCTACTCCGCCGTGACGCAGTATCTCAAGGCTGTCCAGAAGGCCGGCACGGATGCGACCGAGCCGGTGGCAAAGCTCCTGCACGAGATGCCGGTCGAAGACGTCTTCGCCAAGAAGGGCAAGGTGCTCGCCAACGGACGCATGGTCTACGACATGTATCTCTTCCAGGTAAAGAAGCCGGAAGAGAGCAAGAGCGAGTGGGACATGTACAAGCAGCTCGCCAAGGTCCCCGGCGACCAGGCCTATCTCTCGGTTGCCGACAGCGGCTGCCAGGTCACGCAGTAATCATTATACCGAGGCAGGGTGGCGCGAGTTGCCCTGTCCCTTCATCCTCTGACAACGGCTGGTATCGAGCATCGCGCCCGAACCGGCCGTTGCCTCCTCACCAAGAGAGTGTCGGCCGGTTCATATGGTCAGTACGCAACCAATCCTGAGCGCCACCGGGCTCACCATGGAGTTCCGCGGCTTCCTTGCCGTGAAGGACGTGACGTTGTCCGTCAACGAGGGCACGATTCACGCCCTGATCGGGCCGAACGGTGCCGGCAAGACGACGGTTTTCAATCTTCTGACGAAATTCCTGACGCCGACGCGCGGACAGATCACCTTCAAGGGCTCGGATATCACCGGCCTGAAGCCTGCCGAGGTCGCGCGTCTCGGGCTCGTGCGCTCCTTCCAGATTTCGGCGGTGTTTCCGCATCTCACCGTGCTCGACAATGTACGCGTCGCCCTGCAGCGCCCCTCCGGTCTCGCAACGCAGTTCTGGCGCTCGTCGAACGCCCTCTCCGCCCTCGACGAGCGGGCGATGGAGTTGATCGATGCGGTCAACCTCTCATCCTACAGGAATCTGACTGCTTCCGAATTGTCCTACGGCCGCAAGCGCGCGCTGGAGATCGCTACGACGCTCGCGCTCGATCCGGCCATGCTGCTTCTCGACGAGCCTATGGCCGGCATGGGCCATGAGGATATCGGCCGCATCTCCGATCTGATCAGGCGCATCGCCAAGAACCGCACGGTGCTGATGGTCGAGCACAACCTGAACGTCGTCGCCGATCTCTGCGACCGCGTCACCGTTCTGGCGCGCGGCGAGATCCTTTCAGACGGCTCCTACGACAAGGTCAGCCAGGACCCGCGCGTGCGCGAAGCCTATATGGGAACCGAGCATGAGTAGCGCTCCCCTTCTCGAAGTCCGCGGACTCAATGCCTGGTACGGCGAAAGCCACGTCCTCCATGGCGTCGACCTCGACATCCACGAGGGCGAAACCATCACGCTGCTCGGCCGCAACGGCGCGGGCAAGACGACAACCCTGCGTGCGATCATGGGCATCCTGCGCCGCCGCGAGGGCGTCATCCGCCTGCGCGGACAGGATATCCTGGGCCTGCCGCTCCACAAGGTGGCGCAATCCGGTCTCGGCTACGTGCCGGAGGAGCGCGGCATCTTCGCGAGCCTCAACGTTTCCGAGAACCTGATGCTGCCGCCGACCGTCTCCGAAGGCGGCATGAGCGTGGATGAGATCTACCAGCTCTTCCCCAATCTGCACGAGCGCCGTTCGAGCCAGGGCACGAAGCTGTCGGGCGGCGAGCAGCAGATGCTTGCCATCGCCCGCGTGCTGCGCACAGGTGCGCGGATCATTCTGCTCGACGAGCCGACCGAGGGTCTCGCACCCGTCATCGTGCAGCGCATCGGCGACGTGCTGGTGGCGCTGAAGAAGCGCGGCATGACGATCCTGCTCGTGGAGCAGAACTTCCGCTTCGCAAAGAAAGTGGCCGATCGCTTCTACCTCATGGAGGACGGGCGTATGGTGAACTCGTTCCCCGGGCATGAGCTCGATGCGCGCATGGACGAACTTCACGAAGTTCTTGGGGTATAGGGCATCATGAGTACGATTTTCGGCGTTCCGACCCCTGCCCTCTACGGGCAGATTCTCATCGGCCTGATCAACGGCTCGTTCTACGCCATGCTCAGCCTCGGCCTTGCGGTGATTTTCGGCCTGTTGCGGGTCATCAACTTCGCCCACGGCGCGCAATACATGCTCGGCGCCTTTGCCGCCTACCTGCTGCTGAGCTATCTGGGCATCGGCTATTGGCTCGCGCTCATTCTGGCGCCTCTCATCGTCGGCGCGATTGCAGTCGTGATCGAGAAGACGATGCTGAGCCGCCTCTACGGCGTCGACCCGCTCTACGGCCTTCTCCTGACCTTCGGCCTCGCCCTCATCCTCGAAGGCGCCTTCCGCTACTGGTTCGGCGCGGCCGGCAAGCCTTATGCGCCGCCGGAGCAGCTGACCGGCGCGATCAACCTCGGCTTCATGTTCATGCCGATCTACCGTGGCTGGGTGGTCATCGCTTCGCTCGTGGTCTGTATCGGCACCTGGCTCCTGATCGAGAAGACGCGGCTCGGCGCCTATCTGCGCGCAGCCACCGAAAACGCCACGCTCGTGCAGGCCTTCGGCGTGAACGTGCCTCTGCTGCTCACCCTCACCTATGGTCTCGGTGCAGCCCTCGCCGCCCTTGCCGGCGTGCTGGCAGCGCCGATCTACCAGGTCAGCCCGCTGATGGGCTCGAACCTCATCATCATCGTCTTCGCCGTCGTGGTGGTCGGCGGCATGGGCTCGATCCTGGGCGCCATCGTCACGGGCTACATGCTCGGCGTGCTCGAGGGGCTGACGAAGGTTTTCTACCCTGAGGCCTCGAGTATCGTTATCTTCGTGATCATGGCCATCGTTCTGCTCGTCAGGCCGGCAGGTCTCTTCGGGCGGGAGGAGTGATATCATGGCTGTCGGAACCCAATATCTCGCAGAGCAGCCCAAGCTGCGCACCTCGTCCCTGGTGCTGGGCGCGATCGCCATCGCGGCCATGCTGGCGGCTCCCTTCTTCTTCTATCCCGTCATGCTGATGAGCGTGCTCTGCTTCGCGCTCTTCGCCTGCGCCTTCAACCTGCTCATCGGCTATGTCGGGCTTCTCTCCTTCGGTCACGCGGCCTTCTTCGGAGGAGCGGCCTATTTCACCGCCCATGCCGCCAAGGTGTGGGGCTGGGATCCCCTCGCCGCAATCCTCCTGGGCGTGGCCGGGGCAGCCGTCATGGGCCTCATCATCGGCTTCGTGGCGATCCGCCGCCAGGGCATCTATTTCGCCATGATCACGCTCGCCCTGTCGCAGATGTTCGCCTTCATCTGCCTCCAGGCCCCCTTCACCCATGGCGAGGACGGCATCCAGGGCGTGCCGCGCGGCTATCTGCTCGGCTTCATCGACCTGAACCAGCCGCTCACGATGTATTACGTCACGCTGGCGATCTTCCTGTTCGGCTTCTTCGCCATCTGGCGCATCGTGAACTCGCCCTTCGGCAACATCCTCAAGGCGATCCGCGAGAATGAGAAGCGCGCGGTGTCGCTGGGCTACCGGGTGGACCGCTACAAGCTCGGCGCCTTCGTCATGTCCGCGGCCCTTGCCGGAATGGCCGGCGGCACGAAGGCCATCGTGTTTCAGTTCGCGACGCTTACCGACGTACAGTGGCAGATGTCGGGCGAGGTGATCCTCATGACGCTGCTCGGAGGAATCGGCACGATGGTCGGCCCCATCGTGGGTGCAGGCCTGGTCATCGCCCTGCAGAACTATCTCGCGGCGTCCGATTTCCCGGTGACGGTCCTGATCGGCATCATCTTCGTGATCTGCGTGCTGCTGTTCCGGCGCGGCATCGTGGGAGAGATCCTCGAATTGATGAGGCGCAAGGGCAAAAGCGCCTCGTAGGACGTGAACGCATGATTCTGCCGGTGTCGCCGATACCGGCACCGGCGCACCAAGTGAGCCATGCCATGTCAGACAGTAATACATTCGACTACGTGATCATCGGGGCAGGTTCGGCGGGATGCGTTCTCGCCAACCGTCTCTCAAAGGACCCGCGCAACTCGGTCTGCCTTCTCGAGGCCGGCGGCAAGGACAACTGGATCTGGTTTCACATCCCGGTCGGATATCTTTTCGCCATCGGCAATCCCCGTGCGGATTGGATGTTCAAGACCGAGGCAGAGCCCGGCCTGAACGGGCGCATCCTCAACTATCCGCGCGGCAAGGTGCTCGGCGGCTGCTCCGCCATCAATGCGATGATCTACATCAGAGGTCAGCGCGAGGATTACGACAATTGGCGCCAGATGGGCCTCGAGGGCTGGGGTTGGGACGACGTGAAGCCGATCTTCCGGCAGCATCTCGATCACTACCTCGGCGCTGGCGAGCACCATGGCGCTGGCGGCGAATGGCGGGTCGAGGCGCCTCGCGTGCGGTGGAAGATCCTGGACTCGTTTATTGACGCTGCCGTCGAGGCAGGAATTCCCCGGGTCAGCGATTTCAATACGGGCAGCAACGAGGGGATCTCCTACTTCCACGTCAACCAGAAGAGCGGACGGCGCTGGTCCTCCGCCCGCGGCTTCCTCAAGCCGGCCCTTTCGCGGCCGAACCTGAAGGTCGAAACCCATGCTCACGCCACGCGGATCCTGTTCGAGGGCAGGCGTGCCATCGGTGTGGAGATTCGCCAGAATGGCGCTTTAAGACGCATAATGGCCCGCAAGGAAGTCATCCTTTCAGCGGGCGCTATCGCCTCGCCGCAGATCCTTCAGCTTTCCGGTATCGGCAACGGGGCGCTGCTTCAGGAGCATGGGATTCCGGTCGTCCATCACCTGCCGGGCGTGGGTGAGAACCTGCAGGACCATCTGCAGCTTCGCCCGATCTTCAAGGTCAGCGGCGTGCGTACGCTCAATGAGGAATATCGCTCGCTCCTGAAGAAGGGGCAGATGGCATTCGAGTACGCCTTTTTCCGCAAGGGGCCGCTCACCATGGCACCCTCGCAGCTCGGAGCCTTTACTCGTTCATCGCCCGACTATGCGACGCCCAATCTTCAATTCCATATCCAGCCGCTTTCTCTCGACAAATTCGGAGAGGACCCGCACCCCTTCCCGGCCTTCACGGCGAGCGTCTGCAATCTCAGGCCGACCAGCCGCGGCAGCGTCAGGCTCCGCAGCGGCGATGCGGCCGATGCACCGTCGATCCGCCCGAACTATCTGTCGGCCGAGGAGGACCAGAGAGTTGCCGTGGATGCGTTGCGCCTGGTCCGGCACGTCGTCTCCATGCCAGCGCTCCAAAAATATCGCCCCGAGGAATATAGACCCGGCGCGCAGCTGACCTCTGACGCAGAACTCCTGAACGGCGCGCGCGATGTCGGGACCACCATCTTCCACCCGGTCGGCACGGCCAAGATGGGGATCGACAGTGATCCGGCAGCTGTGACCGATTCGCGGCTGCGCGTTCGCGGCATCGAGGGACTTCGCGTCATCGACGCCTCGGTCATGCCGGCGATTACGAGCGGCAACACGAACTCGCCGACGCTGATGATCGCCGATAAAGGCGCCGGCATGATCCTTGAGGATCAGTCAGCGCTCTCCCCGGTCATCCTTCGCTCGGCTTGAGGCGGGAGAGTCCCCTAAAACGCCGATGGGCGCCAGTGGCGCCCATCGGAGATGTCTTTTCGGTGCAACAGGGATCAGCTGGCAGGAGCGGTGCGGGCAGCCGTGAGGTGGCTTGCCGCCCAGATCGCGGCCTGCGTCCGGTTCTTCGCCTGAATCTTACGCAGGATCGCCTTCACGTGCACCTTCACGGTCGCTTCCGTGATATCGAACTTGCGCGCGATGATCTTGTTCGAATCGCCGTCCATCAGGCAGCGTAGGATGACCGTCTCGCGAACGGACAATCCCTTTGCGAGATGGCTTAGATCCTGAGACTCCTCGGAAACCGGCGCTTCCTTCGCCCGATCGGAGCGAAGATCCTGCTCGCGCAGCATATCGAGAATGGCACTGGGGAAGATGGCCTCGCCCAGCATCACGAGATCCAGGGACTTCACAAGGACTTCATGAGAGATGGATTTCTTGAGATAGGCATCCGCGCCGCCCTGGAAGGCAGAGATCACCTGCTTCAGATCGTATTGCTCGACCAGCATCACGACCTTCGCAGTCGGATTGTCGTCCTTCAGCTTGCGGGTCTGAGCGCAGGTCACGTCATGATTGTGGCTCGCATCGACGATCAAAATAATGGAGCTGTTGTCCAGGTTCGCCGTCGGGCCGAGTTCATCGAGGCTTGCCGCTGCCATCGCGGGCGCATAGACGGTCTCGGACAGAATTCGACGAAGCCCTTCTCTCAAGAGAGCATTAGGCTCGACGAGAAGCGTCTTGATCGACCGTGCGGCAGCGTGCTCTGTCGACGAGGGCTCTACCGAACGGGCCAGTTCCATATATCTTGAATACGCAACATCCTTCGCCGAAGAGGCGCCAGGATGAGGAAGACTATCAAGATCGTAGGAGTTCCGCATCGCAGATGCCTTTCTGGTCTTGATTCGGTAAGAAAAATAATAAAATTTCCCTAAAGATGTTTAGCTTATAATCTCATTTTAGACAATCATTACCCATTCAAATCATTTTAATAAAATGTTACCGACGCAGCCAAATACGATACGTAATATCGTATTACAATTCGGATAGACAAGGTCGGGGATGACCTACCGCAAAGGCATACCCGATCTCTACTTCGCTATCCAGTTACATTGGCTGAAAGTAGAGAACCCCCGCAACGGTTGCGAGGGTTCTGTCAGTCTCGAGGGATCGCTCTCGATTAGGGAGCCCGGGGGCCATCCATCTGATCGGGCGACAGATGATTCACGGCCCACATGGCGGCTTGCGTGCGATTCGCGACGCGGATCTTGCGGAGGATCGCCTTGATGTGAACTTTGACCGTCGCCTCGGCGACATCGAGCTTGCGCGCGATCACCTTGTTCGGCGAACCCTGCATCAGGCAATGCAGGATCTCGGCTTCACGGCTCGACAGCGTCCGGATCGGCGAATCGTGGCCGTCCAGCGCCTGAGTGGTCCTTGCGGCCGGAACACGGATGGCAGAGACATCCTTCTGGGCATCCGCATCCATTCCGAGGGAGGAAATAGCGGTCAGGAAGGCGGCCGACGGGAAGACCACCTCTCCCAGCATGACCAGGTCGAGGTATTTGATGAGGGCTTCGCACCCGGTCGTCGCAAGGCAATAGCCGTCCGCCCCCGCCTGGAAGGCCAGCTTCATTCCGTCCAGGTTGAAGACATCGGCGAGAATGACGACCCGAGCCGGCGGATGCTGAAGCTTCAACGGGCCGATGATGTCGGCCAGTTCGGACAGGTAAAGATTGGCATCGAGAACGAACAGAAGCGGCTGCTCGGAAGCGGATGCATCGAGCTTGATTTCCCCACGCCCGAAGCTCTCCGGATGCAGCTTGAAGCGCGTGCTCGAGAGGATATGCCTCAAACCCTCACGAAGCATAGAATTCTTGCAGCCAAGAATAGTGGTGACCGGCAGAAGATGGGACATGCGAGAGAGCCTTTTCCGCAAAGATTACCCCGGATTGTACGAATTTACGGTTGGTTAACTATCCCGCATAAAGAGGTAGCAGGTCATGCTTAGGAGGTAGAAACTTCTATGTTCCTGAGGGGAAATGCATATCTACCTTTGATCATGCACGAAAAGGTATAATATTTCGCCAGAAATTTCGGGTGCAGCATCAGCTTATTTCAGCACCGCAATTGAAGCACCTCGATGTGGGAACTCGACTGGCACCTGCAAACCCTCTAAGGGCCGCTCCGTCTGCCCAGTTTTACGCAAACCCTTGCATGAGGCTACGGCCAAGCTGACGTCCAATTGCCACGATTGGCGCCGAGAAAATCCCCTCAACGACAAAGGGGATGCACATGATTGCTCGTGTTGTTCTTGCATGCGCGACGATCGCCTGCACAGTGCCAGCGATAGCGGATGAACGGGCAGCCATCGACGCCCTCGTATCGCAGCATGCGAAAGCCCACGGCATTCCCGAGACATTGGTACATCGCATCATCAAACGGGAGAGTGGCTACAATCCGCGTGCGGCGAACAGCGGCAATTTCGGCCTGATGCAGATCCGTTACGCGACGGCACGCGGAATGGGATATCGGGGCGCCGTCTCAGGGCTGTTCGATGCCAATACAAATCTGACCTATGCCGTCCCCTACTTGGCGAACGCCTATAAGGTCGCCGGCGGCAATCAGGATCGCGCCGTCGCTCTTTATGCCGGCGGCTATTATTACGAAGCGAAGCGAAAGGGTCTGTTAGGCGCCTTGAGAACCGGTGCAAGCGACCCGTTCATGACCGGTTCGGTGGCTTCCGCAACAACACTTCCCGCAGGAACCCGATAACGCTTCCCGTCGCGGATTTGGATATATCTTCGAAGCGGACTCGGTAGTGCGCCTCTGTTGCGCCAGTCGTGCGACGCAAGGCTTGCCGCGAGCATTTCCGTTGCAATGTCAGGTAAAAGCCGTTCAAGATCGAACGGCGACAGCTTTCGCTCTCTTGTCGGCTCATATGCACGATCTCCCAAACATCGCGTTCCTCGATTTCGAAGCGTCCTCACTGGGCAAGGAGGGATATCCGATCGAGATTGCCTGGGTTCTCGTTGGCGGACAGGAGGAGAGCCATCTGATCAGGCCGGATCCGTCATGGACCGATTGGGACGAGGAGGCGGAACGGATACACGGCATCACGCGCGAGCGTCTCCTTACCGAGGGAAGAACGGTTGAAGATGTGGCGCAAAGAATGATGGCCGCTCTCGTGGGACACTCACTCTATGCAACGGCTCCATCGTGGGACGGCAAGTGGCTGAGCAAGCTGCTTCGCGCGGCCGGCCTTCCGCGGCATGCATTGCGCATCGAGGATACGGAACTCGCTCACCAGCGTGTTGTGCAGGACATCTTGTGCGCGGCCAATGTTCCCGACCATCTTCAGGCAGGTGCGACGCGAGATATTATCGCATATGCCGAGAGAGAGGATACCGCGCGTGGGCCGGCGGAACATCGCGCTCTTGCCGATGCGCGCCGCGAACGCGACCTGTGGCTCGATATCAGGCGTCGGGCAACCGAGATCGCAGCGCGCTTGCGTCAATAGCCGTCGATCATGCCGGATGCGATATCCTGATCGGGACGCGTCAGAACGGTGATGTGACGTCCGTCCGGCAATTGAATCGTTCGCAGGCGCATCACCTGCAAGCCGGCATCGAGGCCTTCCTGAATCGATCCATAGCGGGTGATGCGGGCACGACGCTCGAATGCATTGCGCGGCTCGGCCTGAGACATCTGGGTTCTCGCCTCACGCCGCCGCTCGATCTGCGCGTTGCGTTTGGTTCTTGTCGAAGAATTTGCCTGCTGAGACGCACGCGTTTTGCGCTCGACCAATGGCTTTGGCTTGGCTTGCTCGTCCACCGCCGCACTCTGCTGAGTAGCATCCGGCGGACGCTGCAATTCCGCATCAGCATTGATGGTATCGGATTGTGGCGCAGGCTTGGCGGCATGCTGTGGTGTAGAGACAGGCTCGGCCGGCTTTGCGGGCGCTGCCATAGGAGCTGGCGATGGCGTGTGGACTGGCCGTGAAGGCAATGCGTCGGATTCAGCCGGTGGATCGACCCAGGCACGTCCCGACTGCGCATGGGCGAAGAGGGGCGTTACGAGAAAGCCGGCAAGCGAGACAGTCACGAGCCAGCGTCCGGAGAATCCTGTCATGACCTGCCTCCATCGCATCCCAAGGGGAACGCTTCTCCCGCAGTGTTTGGTTCCACGGGGCAGATGGAGCTGATGTGGCGCTCCCGCACATCGTCTTCAACCGCGCGGGGCCTGCAATCAGTCGATTGTGAACGAGAAAAGCCAACATTGTCGAAGCTTGGCTTTTCTTCGGACGCGACCCTTCCCAAGCGGAATATTCAGCTTTAACCGCGCCACATTCAGAGCAAACGGAGGTCGCCAACACACGACAATAGCAAATCGGCCAGATACGGTAATTTTATTTCATATATTTACCAGACACTATTGAAATGTTACGTCTGTCCTGCATGCCGCCTCGGTTATGCAAGAGTCTAATTCACCCCTCTATTGTCTATATCTCTTTCGGTCGACTATAGACATATATTCATTTCAGAGTCCGCCCGCCGAATGAAGCGCCTGCTGTCAGACGTCTATCTGCACCTGATTGCCGGCGTGATTGCCTTGGGCATTCTCGGGATTTCCGCCCATACCCTATGGATGGATCGCCAGAGCCTCTGGCAGGAGGCGGAGAAATCGTCCCGAAACGTGCTGACCACCATCGCACGCGATCTCGACGGTAAGATCGAGTTGCTCGACCAGTCGCTGAAAGGAACGATGGAAGGGCTGAGGCACCCGGATTTCCAGCGGCTTCCGCCCGACCTCCAGTATCGGATGCTGTTCGACCGTGCGACGTCCGCCTCCTTCTTGGGAACGCTGCTTCTCGTCGACAAGGATGGAAACCTTGTTGCGGATGCAGGACCGGTCATCGCGTCGCGCGCCCTCAATGTCGCGGACCGCGAATATTTCATCGCCCATCGGGAGAACTCGCATCTCGGGCTCTATGTGAGCCGCCCCTTCACCAACCGAGCGCCCCGCAGCGAACTGGCCATCGGGATCAGCCGGCGCGTCCAGGACAAGGCCGGAGGGTTCGCCGGCGTCGTGATGGGCTCCATCTCCCTGGCCACCATCAACCAGCCCTTCAACAACCTTAGCCTTGGCAAGCAGGGAGCGATCAATCTCTTCCGCGGCGACGGCGTGCTGCTGACCCGCTATCCCTTCCTCGAAAGCCAAATCAATCAGGATCTCGGCGGCTCTGAGCACGTGCAGCGCCTGATGCAGGCCAAATCGGGCACTTTCGATTCCATTTCGCCGATCGACGGCATCCGGCGCATCATCTCGTTCGAGCGCCTGGAGAGATATCCTCTCGTCCTAACCGTTGCCTTGTCCGTCGAGGAGATCTTCGCTGCATGGCAGCGCAAGGCCCTGGTCCTCAGTCTCGCGACGCTGGTCCTGTGCTGCGCCGTCGTCGGGCTGACCGTCCTGTTCCAGCGTGAATTGCGGCGCAGGACAAGGGCGGAGACCAAGCTCCGGCGGATTGCGCGAACCGACGATCTGACAGGCCTGCCGAACCGCCGCGCATTCCGGGAAACGTTCGAGCGCGAATGGCGCCATGCGATCCGCTCCGGCTCGTCCCTGTCGCTGCTCTATATCGATGCCGATTTCTTCAAGAGCTTCAACGACCGCTATGGTCATGGACGAGGCGACGAGGTTCTGCGCGCCATTGCGGACTCCCTGGAAGCGAGCATCCGCCGCCCGCGCGACGTCGCAGCCCGCCATGGCGGCGAGGAATTCGCCATCGTCCTGCCGGAGACGGATCTGGCGGGCGCTCTCACGATTGCCGAGAACATCCGTCGAGCCGTCGCGTCGATGGAGACCGTGCACGAGGGCAGTCCGTATCTGACAGTCACGATCAGCATCGGCGCTGCCGACTCGCGACCGTCCCGCGGCAGCGACCGCTCGGTCCTTCTCGACGCGGCCGACCGCGCGCTCTACCGCGCCAAAGCTTCCGGGCGGAACGCAGTCTGCGGCCCCGACAGCGAAAGCCCGGTCCTGCAACCCCCTCTCCCGCATGCTGCGGCCTGAGGCTCCGCTGCGCGCCTAGAGCATCGGACCCAAAAGTGGACCCACTTTTGGGATCCAATCCGATGCTCCACTCTTTGGAGAGCGCATCGTTGAACGCAGAAAACCGGGTCCACTTTTCTGCACGATGCGCTATCTGCCGCGATCGCCGCTATTTCCCGTGTTCCCCTGATCCCCTCGCCCGCCGGAGCCTTGCGACAGGGGCCGGCATTCGCCATCGACGCGCCGCTCTCCCACCATGCACGGCCTGTCGCGTGGGCCGGGCTCTGCGAAGGCAGACCCAATCCCGGCCAACAGGAACCCGGCGATTGCGGATCCATACATCCTGATCATGGAAGTTCCCCGGTCACTGACGACTGGGATGGGACGCATGAGCGCCTGCTAAGTTTCCGGGAACGTCTACACAAGTTCGAGAAGTCGTTCCGGCTGAGGCAGGGCACGCCGGGAAGCGGCATCTGATCTGCCATGGAAGCAGATCACATCTCGAAGGCTATCATGGAAGCTTTGCGCCCTCATCAGCGAAGCGCTGTGACTATCGGGCTAATGGTAGCGGAGGAGGGATTTGAACCCCCGACACAAGGATTATGATTCCTCTGCTCTGACCAACTGAGCTACTCCGCCCCGGGAAGCGGGGCGGACCCCGCGTCAGGCATGCGCGATATAGGGAAGGTTGCCCCCCAGTGTCAAGAAAAGACCCGCGATCGGCGCGCGGAAATATGGGAGCCCCGATTCAGCCTTTGGGCTTCATGCGCCAGAGCTGAAAACCTTCGGTCGAGATCGACTGCTCGATGGTCTTGCGCGAGAATTTGTGCGGCGGGGTTTCCCGGGAGCCGAGCGTCCCCGTCAACCCCCATGGGCCGTACTTGGCTGGGAGCTTGGTGCCAGACTCGTCGCCAGCGAAAGCATGCAGATCGTCCTTGGCCTGCGAGGTGAACATGAAGAGGCGCATGGGAGTGGCTTTCCGTTGAACGGGTTGGCATTAATGCTACAAATAGGGTTCAGGGCCCGAAAGTCATCTTCCGTCCTCGGTGCCTCATGCCCCTAGGCCTCAGCCGATCTTCCTGATCCGCATCAGCTTGAAGAAGCCGACCGGGAAGAGGGAGCGGAGTTCCACCACCTCCATGCGCCCGGTCCCCTTGGCCCAGTTTTCGACGCGGGCGGCCTTGAAGGCCGAGCTCCAGCCGATCGCCTTGGCGATGGGCGAGGCCAGCTCCTCCAAAGCGGCAACGGGGCCGGAGGGCTGCCCCCAGTGATTGGCGAGCACGATCTCTCCGCCCGGCTTCAGCACCCGCATGAATTCGTTCAGCGCCGTCTCGGGCTCCGGGACGAGGGTGATGATGAACTGGGCCGTGACCGCGTCGAAGCTCTCGTCTGGGAATCCAAGGCGGGTGACGTCCATCACCTGCAGGCTCTTCACATGGGAGAGCCCCCTCTTCTCGACCTTGTCCTGGGCGCGGCGGAGCATGTCCTCCGAGAGATCGACCCCGTAGACCTCGGCATGCCTCGGATAGTAGCCGAGGGAGAGACCGGTGCCGACGCCGGCCTCCAGGACCTTCGGCCCGCAGGCCACGGCCGCATTCACGGCGGCGCGGGCGGCCGGCTCCGTCAGCTTGTCGTAGACGACATCATAGATCGGCGCCCAACGCGCATAAGCCTTGCGCATCAGGACGGTGGTCGCTCCATCCGTCATAAAGGTCCCTTCGGTCGATGCCTCACGCCGCGGCAGGGGCGGCTTCGGCGAGAGTGCGAGCAATGGTGCCGCCGCCAAGCACGCGCGCCCGGGGAGCATCGCTCTCATAGATGACACAAGCTTGACCGGGAGACACCCCGTCTTCCGCCGATAACAGCTCGACAATAGTGCCGGTTCCTGTGGATCGAAGGATCGCCGGGCGCGGCTCGCGGGTGGAGCGCACCCGTACGGCTACCTCCATGCCCGTCTCGCTTAAGGATTCGAGCGGCACGTCGCCGAGCCAGTTCATGTCGGTGACGCGGATCATGCGGGTGGCCAGGGCCTCCCGGGGGCCGACGACCACGCGGGCCTCCTTGGCATCGAGGCGGACGACATAGAGCGGCTCGCCCACGGAGAGGCCGAGGCCCTTCCGCTGCCCGACGGTGTAATGGATGATGCCCTCATGACGGCCGAGCACGCGGCCGTCGATATGGACGATCTCGCCGCCCTGCACGGCTCCTGGCTTCAGGCGCTCGATCACGTCGCTGTAGCGACCCTGCGTGACGAAGCAGATATCCTGGCTGTCCGCCTTCTCCGCCACGGTGAGCCCGAATTCGCGCGCCAGCTCGCGGGTCTTCTCCTTGGGCAGCTCGCCCAGAGGAAAACGCAGGATGTCGAGCTGCGCGGGCGTGGTCGCATAGAGAAAATAGCTCTGGTCCCGGTCCGGATCGGCTGCCCGGTGCAGGGCGCGGCGCCCGTCCGGCAGGCGGCGGCTTGCCACGTAATGGCCGGTGGCGAGCACGTCCGCGCCGAGTTCCCTGGCGGTTTCCAGCAGGTCGCGGAACTTGATCGAGCGGTTGCATTCGACGCAGGGGATCGGCGTCTCGCCGGCCAGATAGCTCTGGGTGAAGCGGTCGATCACAGCCTCGCGGAAACGAGCCTCGTAATCGAGCACGTAATGGGGAATGCCGATGGCCTCCGCGACCCGGCGGGCATCGTAGATGTCCTGACCGGCGCAGCAGGCGCCCTTGCGGTGGGCGGCGGCGCCATGATCGTAGAGCTGGAGCGTGATGCCGATGACGTCGTAGCCCTCGCTCTTGAGCAGGGCCGCGACCACCGACGAATCCACGCCGCCCGACATCGCGACGACGACGCGGGTCTTGGAGGGTTCGGTGGGAAGATCGAGTGAATTGAGCATTTTTCCGTCCAGAGGCGCCGTTCAAGGCGGCGCACGGGAGGGGGGTGAAAGCCTCTCTATAGCGCATCGTGCGGAAAAGTGGACCCGGTTTTCACTGACGCAGGTCTCCAGGCCTGCGCCGAACGATGCCCCGGCTCAAAGGATGAGCATCGGAACGGGTCCAAAAGCGCAGGTCGGCTTCCGGGTCCGAGGTTCTTTCGCCACAATTCTTAAAGGGAAAGTGCGCCGGAATAAGCCAAAGTTAACGTTTATGGCTAAGCTTAGGCATTCTCGTAACCGCCTGATCGAGCTTAGGAAAACATTAAGTCCCGTCGCGTAGGTTCGAGATTACCAAAGGTCGTTGAATTTTTGTGTGAGCGTATCATGACCGAACCCCACCGCCCAAGGGTCAAGTATGTCATTGGGCCCGATGGCAGTCCCCTGACGATTGCCGACCTTCCTCCCTCCAGCACCCGCCGTTGGGTCATCCGCCGCAAGGCCGAAGTCGTCGCCGCTGTCCGCGGCGGCCTGCTGAGCCTCGAGGAAGCCTGTCAGCGCTACACGCTGACCACTGAAGAGTTCCTGAGCTGGCAGATGTCCATCGACCAGCACGGCCTGGCCGGGCTGCGCACCACCCGCATCCAGCAGTATCGGCAGTAATCGTCCCGATATCCCAATCGAAGGGCGCTGCTCGATCAAGGCAGCGCCTTTTTTCATTCCAGGGCGTAAAACCGCCGTCGCAAGCGTGGCCGTTAAGACCTTTCTAACCATAAGATGAGCATAAACTCCTGAATCACTTCCCTTAAGGCAGGCTCACATCGTGCTTGGCGCCCAGGTTTCGTTGGAACAGCAAGGTTCATCTCAGGCTGATGCCCAACTGCCGCCCCTCTCCGAGGCCGAACAAACCACCGATGCTCTGAGGCGGATCCTCATCGGCCGGACGATCGCCGATGTCGAGCGTCACCTCATCCTGGACACCCTTGCCTTCTGCTTCGGCAACCGGACCCATGCGGCGAGAATCCTGGGCATCTCGATCCGCACCCTGCGCAACAAGCTGAACGAATACATGGAAGCCGGCATCGCCGTGCCGGAGCCCGGGCAGAAGCCCGCCGTGGCCTGACCGCGCTACTTCTTGCGCACCCAGATGCTGGTCTCGTGCGCGCCCGGAACGAGCGGCAGCTCCGACAGAATGCCCTTTTGAAGCGCCTCCGAACGGCCCCGCACGAGGTAATGGCTCGCGAAAATCAGCTCGTAGCCACCCTGCAGGAGTGCGCCGACGAGCAGCTGCTCGTTATAGCCGCGCCAATCCCAGATCGCCGGATAGGCATAGGGCAGCGCGATGTCGTGGATGTGGATCAAGGCTCCCCTCGCCAGGCGGGGCAGCACGTCGAGGAAGAGGCGATCCACATCGGTGCCGGGCATGGCGATATGGCTTGAATCGATGAAGAGGACGTCGCCTGCCGCAAGCGCCTCGAACACACCCGCGTCGGCGTCCCGGAGCAGTGCCTGTAGATGCTCGACCTCGAGCTTCTTCAGGCTCGCCCGTGGCGCGGGATCGATGCAGGTGATGCGGGTGGAAAGCCCTCCGTCCTGCACCGCCTGGGCCATGAAACGGGTCGAGTGTCCCGACCCGATCTCGACGATGCGCCGCGGCTTCTCCCGACGGACGATGGCATAGGCCGCCGCCGCGTCGAGCCTCGGGAACCAGCTCTGATCGAAACGGGCGGGTCCCCTTCCCTGCAGAATTGCGCGGAGGTCGTCGGCTTGGCTCTCGATGGCGTCCAGCACCACGGAAAAACGCGGCTGCGCTGCTTCGAAAAGAGGTTCGAGTGCCGGGTAATCGAGGGGCTCGACGCTCTCGGCATAGCGATAGGGAATGAAGAAGCCGAGACGTCTGGTGCCGAGCAGCGTCGAGGCGCCGAAGCGCAGCCTTCGCCAGAAATGGCTCATTGATCGGACGAGGACAGCGGCGGCGGCGGCACCGTCCCTTCGGGCGCGGCAACCCGTCCGCGCCAGGCCTGAGCCAGGCGAGCGCGCTCGAACATCAGCACGACCACGAGCGAGAGACCGAATGGGATCAGGAGATAGAACAGGCGGAAGATGATCAGCGCCGCCAGCACATCGGCTTTCGGGATATCGGGCATCGCAGTCAGGAACACCAGCTCGAATACTCCGAGCCCGCCGGGAGCATGGCTGACGAGAGCGGCGGAGAAAGAGGCCAGGAAGACGGCCAGCACGATGATGAAGCTCGGCTCCAGATGGGCCGGCAGCACGAAATAGATGATGCCGGCAGCCCCGAGCAACTCGAGCGGCGCGGCGATCAGCTGGCGCGTCATGACGGCGGGACGGGGATATTCCAGCTTGGCCTTGCGGATGACGAGGGGCGGCAGATGCAGGATGGAGCCGACCACATAGAGCGCAACGAAGCCGAGGAGCAGAAAGCCGACGGTGCGGGCCGTGGCCGGGTTGGTCAGCATCGAGGGCAGAAGTTCCTCGAGCCGGTGCAGCAGGGTCGGATCGGCCACCAGAACGACACCGCCGAGCAGGATGGTGCCGAGGCCGAAGGTGAAGGAGCACAGGGCAACCAGCACGGCGATCTGGGGGGCGCCCAGCCCTTTCGACGTGTAGGCCCGATACCGGACCACCGCGCCGGAAAAGACCGAGGCGCCGATATTGTGCGACAGGGCATAGGTCGTGAACGAGGTGATGGAGACGAACAGCCACGAAATATGATGCACGCCGAGATGCAGCAGGGCGATGCGGTCGTACCAGGCGAGCGCCGCATAGGCGACGAGGGTCGATAGAGCCGCGAGCCCATAGCGGTGCGCCGGCACGGCGGTCAGGCTGCCCCAGACATCGTCCAGGGACATGCCGCGCAACTCACGGTAAAGAAGCCAGCCCGATATGACGACTGCCAGCAGCCCGATCACGGGCCAAATGAACTCACGCACATTCTTCATCGAGCCGGCAGCACTCCCTCGTTCCTTCTTCTGTGCCCACAATCCCCTTGGTCCGCAAGGGGATATTGCCCTCTCGCGGCATGACATAAGGTCCAATCCGGAGACGGGCAAAACGGCGAAGCGGCTCAGCTGCAGCCTGCCGCAACGGGAAGCGTGACGGCGGGCGGCAATCCCCTTATCAAGCGGTCCGTTCTCTCTTGGCATCTGAAAGGTACGCGATGTCGGTACATGTGGCAGCTGCTCTCAACCTGGACGGCTATACCGACCTGCCGTCGGACAAGATCGCGACGATCGTGACCTATCTCGAGATGCGGGAGCGCCCACCCCTATCCTCCGCCCAGGCGCCCGCCGGCTGGACGCTCCAGCGCATCGACCCGGATCTCGATCGTTACAGAAAACTGTATCGGATCGTCGGAGAGCCCTGGCTCTGGTTCAGCCGGGTCGTGATGCCCGATGACGAGCTGGCGGAGATCCTCGGCGCCCCGGAGGTCGAGGCCTATGCCCTCAACGATGGCAGCGCCGATGTCGGCATCCTGGAACTCGACTTTCGGTCGGACGGGGAGGCAGAGCTGGCCTTTCTCGGACTCGTCCCCGGCTTCATCGGTCAGGGAGCCGGACGTTTCCTGATGAACGAGGCCGTCGCCCGCGCCTTCGCACGGCCGATCCGGCGCTTCTTCGTCCATACCTGCACCCTCGATGCCCCGAGCGCCCTCGCCTTCTACATCCGCTCGGGCTTCACGCCCTATAAGCGGGCAATCGAGGTGGCGGACGATCCGCGGCTGCTCGGCTTCCTGCCGCGGGAGGCTGCGCCCCATGTTCCGGTCCTTGCACCCGGAGCATGAAAAAGGACGCGTCCCGGCGGGCGCGTCCTTTCAAAATTCGACGAGAGCAGCGGATCAGGCGGTCGCGCGAACGGGGCGTCCCTGCCCGAGCTGGCTGATCGCGGCATCCATGGAGCGTTCGCGATCCTCGAGGCTCTCGGCCTTCTTCAGCTCCTCGAAGGCCTCGCCGAGCTCGGCCTTCGCGTCGTCGAGCTGGATATGGAGGTTCTGGGCCGAGTGGCGAAGATTGTCCCGCCGCTGGGCAGCGGCGCGTGCATAGGTCGGATAGGCAAAGTGGTTCGGGTCGGAGATGCCGGCCTTCTGCTCCTCCGCCGCGATTTCCCGGTCGAGGTCAGCCGCCATGCGGTCGAACTCGGCGATCATCATCTCGATCTGCGCGACCCGGCGACGCTTCTCGTCGACCTGAAAGCGCTTGAGGCGGATGAGCGTATCCCGCGACTTCATCTTGATTCAACTCCACACGTCGCTGTTGCAGTGCATCTCACGGATCGCTCAGTTATCCGCCAGACATGGGGTCACCTTCGCCGACGGAAGTTGAGCTTTCCTTACCGGCTGCGACAAAAAATTTCCTATCTCTCCCCGGTTCTTGGGCCCAGGGCGCCCGCCGGCCGGTCCCGTAAACCTTTCGTTTACCGATTTCGTTAACACTGCCTCGGTCACGGACACGGCTTCCTCGGATCCGCTTCCGGATACAGCTGAAACGCTTTCGGAATAAGCTTTTTGGATGGAGCAAGGCGGTTCCTCATGGTTGCCCGGAATCCACAGGATAATCGCCTTCGTCGGATGATCCGGCTGCCAAGCTCGTTAAGCGCTTGCATCCCAGAATCAGGGTTTGTTAACCATTCCGTATTAGCGTTTCGAATCAGTTCAAAAGAGCATCCGCCTCAGGCCCGGCGGCGGATGGGCAGCGACCCGCTGTTCACAAGCTCTCGGGCTAGGGCTGGGGATTGAACATGCGCGTACTTCTGATTGAAGACGACAGCGCGACTGCGCAAAGCATCGAACTGATGCTGAAGTCCGAGAACTTCAATATCTATACGACCGATCTCGGCGAAGAGGGCATCGACCTCGGCAAACTCTACGATTACGACATCATCCTGCTCGACCTGAACCTGCCCGACATGTCGGGCTACGAGGTTCTGCGGACGCTGCGCGTCGCGAAGGTCAAGACGCCGATCCTCATCCTCTCCGGCATGGCCGGCATTGAGGACAAGGTGAAGGGCCTCGGCTTCGGCGCCGACGATTACCTGACGAAGCCGTTCCACAAGGACGAGATGGTCGCCCGCATCCATGCGATCGTCCGCCGTTCGAAGGGTCATGCGCAATCGGTCATCACCACCGGCGACCTGATCGTGAATCTCGACACCAAGACGGTCGAGGTCAGCGGCGCCCGCGTGCACCTGACCGGCAAGGAATACCAGATGCTGGAGCTCCTCTCCCTGCGCAAGGGCACGACCCTGACCAAGGAGATGTTCCTCAACCACCTCTATGGCGGCATGGACGAGCCGGAGCTGAAGATCATCGACGTCTTCATCTGCAAGCTGCGCAAGAAGCTCGCCAACGCCTCGCAGGGCCGCAACTACATCGAGACCGTGTGGGGCCGCGGCTACGTGCTGCGCGAGCCGAACGACGTGGAAGAGCGCATCGCCATCTAAGCGCCGTAACGCGGCGGTTTCAAAAGAGCCCGGTCCCAGCCCGGGCTCTTTTCGTTTGTCAGGCATTTCGTTCGCAAGGCATGGAGGCTTCGATGAAATCCGTTCTGCTGTCATGGCAATTCTGGGCGCTGCTGTCGGCCGGGTTCGCAGCTCTCACCGCCATCTTCGCCAAGGTGGGCATCGAGCACATCAATTCGGACTTCGCCACGTTCATCAGAACCATCGTGATTCTGGTCGTGCTCGGCGGCATCCTGATCGGCAGCGGGCAGTGGCAGCCGCCGTCATCGATTTCCGGAAGGACCTATCTCTTCCTTGTCTTGTCAGGCCTCGCCACCGGCGCATCCTGGCTCTGCTATTTCCGTGCCCTGAAGCTCGGCGACGCGGCGCGGGTCGCGCCGCTCGACAAGCTCAGCGTCGTTTTCGTCGCCGTGATGGGCGTGCTGTTTCTCGGGGAGAAGCTGTCGATGCCGAACTGGATCGGCATCGCGTTGATCGCGTCAGGCGCGGTGCTCGTCGCCTACAAGGCGTGACCCTCAGGCCGTCTCCGCTTTGATCGTCACCTCGTCGCCGTCGATGCTGAAGCGGACATCCATGTGCGAGGCACGGGCAATCATTCCGGCATAGTAGGTCTGGATGCCATGGGCATCGACCGTGCCGTTCTCGGAGTTTCCGGCCAGCAGGGCCTCCGCATGGGCGGGGATGCGGGCATTGAGGCCCTTCGCGAGGATGATGAAGGCGCAGGCATCCGCGTCCCCCGTGACCGTCACGCTGATCGAACCGCCGCGGGGAATGGCCGACGTGGCGGTCATGATCAGGTTGAGGAGAAGCTTCACCCGGTTTTTCGGGAACAGCAGACGCGGCGAGGACCAGGAGAAGCTGATCTTGTCATCGAGGAAGAGGCCGCGGGCCACCTGTTCCGCATCGCCGAGATCGATGGACGCGCCGGCGGATCCGGCCGCACCGAAGGCCAGGCGCGCGAATTGCAGACGGGCGGAGGCCTGCTTGGCGCTTTTCTGAATAAGGTCCAGAGCGAAGTCGCGCATGGAAGCATCGCTGTCATCCTCGAGCACTTCGAGCCCATTGACGATCGCGCCGACCGGCGAAATCACGTCATGGCAGACGCGCGAGCAGAGAAGAGCGGCGAGGTCGAGCGATTCGAGAGAGATCGTGGCCATGAGGGCTCCGGAAGCACCGTAAATTCGGCAATGCATTCATGAAATCGAGATTTCGACGATCACCAATACAGCCAAACAGGAAAGAGAACGTGAACCGGGATACCCGGCTACGGGTTGTTTGAAAAGCGGGCAAAAAGTGATCGACACGTCCCGAGGGAACGGGCACAAAGCCATGATGCGCTTCGCTGGTCAGAGTCCCGACGAGATCGCCATGATACTTGCCGCCATCGCCCGGGAGGCGGGGCGGATCCTGCGCAGCATGGAAAACGCCTTGATCGACAAGCGCATCAAGGGCGACGGGAGCCCGACGACAGCCGCCGATCTGGCCGCGGAAGAGCTGATCATCAAACGCTTGGACGAAGCTTGGCCCGGCGTTCCGGTGGTCGCGGAAGAAACCTGCAGCGCGGCCGAGAAGGGCGATTATTTCTTTCTCGTCGATCCCCTCGACGGCACCGGCGACTTCATTCACGGCACGGGCGAGTACAGCGTCAACATCGCCCTGATCCGGGGTGAGAGACCCGTCGCGGCGGTTGTGGCCGCCCCGGCCATGGGCTCGATCTGGATCGCAGGGACGACAGCCCGGGTGAGCGCGCTCGCAGCCGATGCGGAGACGCCCTTCGCATGGCGCGAAGCGAAGGTCCGGCCGGCGCCCGAAAAGGACCTGATCGCCCTGGTGAGCCGCCGCCATGGGGACATCGCCACGGAAGCCTGCCTCTCGGTCCTGTCGATCGGCACGCGGCGCATGACCTCCTCGGCTCTGAAATTCTGCCTCATCGCCTCGGGCGAGGCCGATGTCTACGTACGCTGCGGCCCGACCATGGAATGGGATACGGCAGCGGGCGACCATATCCTGACCTGCGCCGGCGGCAGCGTCGTCGGTCCGGGCGGCTCCCCCCTCACCTATGGTCACGAGGATCGCGGCTATCGGAACGGCCCCTTCGCCGCCATCGGCGATACCGCCCTCGCTCCCCGGCTCGACCTGCCCGTCGCGGCCTCGGCGGCCTGAGAATCTGGCTCGAAAAGGGTTTTTGCCCCCTAGCCCCTCATCCTGAGGAGCGAAGCGTCTCGAAGGACGAGGGCGTCTCCCGTGCACTCTGGAAGCTCCTTCGAGACGCCACTTCGTGGCTCCTCAGGATGAGGACAGAGATCTATGAGCCAGCCTCTGCGGAGCAATATCCGGCATCGGCCCCATCATGCTCCTGCCATGAAAAGGCATGACGTACAGACATTGTTAGGGTTGATGAACTTAAGGTTCGAACCTCGATAGCAGCCTTTCGGCCGAAAACAGCCGGATTGTCCCCTGTCTCATGCGAGGAGATAGCCCATGCGCTCCCGGTCCAAGATCATTGCCGCGGCCGTCTTTGCCGCCCTGTTCGGCGCTCTGCCCCTGCAGGCCTCCGCGCAAACCGTCCAGCGTGCCTATGCCGCCAATCCCGGCGGTCCGGAATCGTTCAACTCCAACGAATTGGTCGAGTCGGGACACCAGTTCTTCGGCTCGGCCTCCCGCGGCCTCGCCCTCGCCCTTCAGGAAGCCATCCGGCGCTGGGGCGAGCCGAACGGCTATATCCTGGGCCAGGAAGCCTCCGGCGCCTTCTTCGGCGGCTTGCGCTACGGCGAAGGCAAGCTCTTCACCCGCAATGCCGGCGACCGCCGAATCTTCTGGCAGGGCCCGTCCCTGGGCTTCGACGTGGGCGGCGACGGGGCGCGGACCATGATGCTGGTCTACAACATGCCCTTCACCGAGGCGCTCTATAAGCGCTTCGTCGGCATCGACGGCTCGGCCTATTTCATCGGCGGCTTCGGCGTAACAGCCGTTGCGGCGGATGAGATGGTCGTGGTGCCGATCCGGGCCGGCGTCGGCGCGCGTCTCGGCGTCAATGTGGGCTACCTGAAGTTCACCGCCGAGCCGACCTGGAATCCCTTTTAGGACGGCACGTTCAATCTAGCTTCGTTTCCGGCGGTGGAAACCGCCCGCGAATGCGCTACAACGGGCCTCTGGAAAGCTGCGCAGGCACGAAGCACGGTGCTTGAGCGTTACCGGTCAAGCACCTTGGAGTTTGCGTCCGCGTGGTCGAAACCGTCATGATCTTCGCGCTGGGATTCGTCGTCGCATCCCTGATCGCGCTTCTCATCATCCCTGCCGTGAACGCCCGAGCCGAGCGGCTGGCGCGGCGCAGGGCCGAAGCCCTGTTTCCCATGTCGATCTCGGAGCTGACGGCGGAGAAGGATCACCTGCGCGCAGAATTCGCCGTGCAGCAGCGCCGGATCGAGCGCAAGGCGGAAGAGGCGCTCTCTCTCAAGCATGAGAGCATGGAAGAGCTCGGCCGGCGCGCCATCCGCATCGAAGCGCTCGAGAGCACACTTGCCGAACGCGACCGGACCTTTCTGGAGCTCGAGACCGCCCTTGCAGCCACCCAGACCCGGCTTGCCGCCGGCGAGACCGACTTGGGTCAGACGCAGACCCATCTCGCCAGCGCGCGGGAAACGCTCGCCGCCCTCGAGAATGCCCATCGGGCGACCCTGAACGAATTGTCCAACACCCGCATGGAACTCGATCTGGCGCAGACCGAGCGCTCCAAGATCAGAACGGAGCTCGTTCAGGCGGAAGAGAGGATCACACGCCTGGAATCGGACCTTGTCGACGCGGAACGGCAGGTGACGAGCGCGCTGAGCGATCTTGCGACCAAACGCATCACGGTCTCCGATCTCGAAACCCGCCTGATGACGCAGACCGCGCGAAGCAGCGACTTCGAGCGCGCCTTGAACGAGAGGCAAAGCGAATTGTCGGACGAGCGGCTACGCTTCGCGGAAATGGCAAGGCGCCTTGCGGCAGAACAGGAACGCGGCCTTACTCTCGAGCCGCGGATCCGCGAGCTCGAAAGCGAGCGGGACGAGGCCCAGGGCCGTCTTGCGGACCTCAACGGCTCCGAGAGCGGGAACGACGAGCTTCGTCGCCAAATCTCGGACGTGGCGGCTCAGATCATGAAGAGCGGCAATGGCCGTCCCGAGAACGGCAAGCCTCGGGAAAACAACGGGTCGCGCGACGGCAAGCGGCGCCGTTCGGCCGGAAAGTAGCCTTCACAATCTGCGATTACTTCGGCTGGATCTGTGGATTGCCTCCCGGGCTTCCCGGGGGACGGATGACCGGTGTCGAGTTCGGATCCGGCACGGGAGGTTTCACGGTGATATCGGGCGTGGCAGTCTCCGGGGGCCGGATCACGCCATCCGAGCGCTCAAGCTTGTCGCTCAGGGTATTGGTGGAGCCCGTCTCGGACGGGTCCTTGGTGCCGATACCGTTGTTATTGGGCTCCACCTTCTCCGCCGGCATCTGGTTCGGCGCCGGCATATTGGGGGCTCGCTGCTGCAGAACCTCGGGGTTCTGCGCCAGCGCAGCCGTGCCGAGACCAGCTGCGAAAATCGTGGATAGGATGAGCACGCGCTTCATGGGTCGCTCCTTTGAAAGAGGCAACGGGCGACCCGGAAGCGGGTTCCGGCAAAGCTATTCCGCGGCCATGGCCGGCGCGCTCGCCATCTGCAGATAGAGCTGACGCAGCCTCTGCGTGATCGGGCCCGGCTTGCCGTCGGCGACCGGGCGCCCGTCGATGGACACCACCGGCAGCACGAAGTTCGAGGCGCTGGTCAGGAAGGCCTCGGCCGCCGCATAGGCCTCATCTACCGTGAAGCGGCGCTCCTCGAGGGCGATCCCGCTTTCCCGTGAGAGCCACAGGAGGGACTTGCGCGTGATCCCTGGCAGGATGGCCTGGGAGAGCGGGCGCACGACGATGCTCCCCTCCCTCGTGACGATGAAGGCGCTCGACGAGCCGCCCTCGGTCACGAAACCGTCCTCCACCAGCCAGGCTTCCTGGGCGCCGGCCTCTTTGGCCGCCTGCTTGGAGAGAACCTGGGCGAGCAGGTTGATCGACTTGATGTCCCGCCGCTGCCAGCGCATGTCGGGAACGGTGACCACCGCGATCCCCTTCTCCGCCGCCGGAGCATTCGCAATCGCCTTGGCCTGGGTGAACATGGCCACGGTAGGCTCGGCGTTCTCGGGGAAGAAGAAGTCCCGCTCCGCGACGCCGCGGGTGACCTGGAAGTAGATGAAGCCTTCCGTCATGCCGTTGCGGCGGACAAGCTCTTCTTGGAGATGCGTCCATTCTGCCCGGGAATAGGGGTTCGGAATGCGAACCTCTCCGAGCGAGCGCTCCAGGCGCTCGAGATGGGCCTCATTGTCGATCAAGCGCCCGTCGAGCACCCCGACACCCTCGTAGACGCCGTCTCCGAACAGGAAGCCGCGGTCCATGAAAGGCACCTTGGCCTCTTCGATCGGGAGGAAGGATCCATTCAGGAAGACGATTCGGGACATGCCAACTCCAAGGGCGTTATGGGGCGTTACGCGATTCGAAGCTTAACCTATGGGCAGCTGAGCCGCTCGACCTATATCCCCGAGGGCACCTGCAGGCTTTCGAGGATAGGTACCGCCATCATGAGATCGATGCCACTTCTCATTTTGACAGCCCTGCCATTCCTGTTCATGACGGTGCCGGCCCCAGCGGACACCCTGCCCGCCAAGACCTGGTTCAAACAGCAGGGCTATGTCGGACCGGCGGGAGGGCGGATCATCGCCTGCCACGGCTATGGCTGCGTGCGCCGGATGCAGATTTCCGTCGACGGGGCATGGCTCGGCAGGGCCAGGACCATCCTCCAGGCGGGACAGGGGTCTCCGGATGCGGAGCGCCGGGCGCTAGGCGATGTGGTTCGCTCCTATACGGCCTATCTGGCGGCGTCCTTCGGCGGAAAACCGGACATACCGGGCTCACCGCCCCAGATGTCGGGCGTCTATGGGCAGATGGATTGTCTGGACGAGACTACGAACACGACGAGCCTGCTCCTGGTCCTGCAGGATCAGGGTCTTCTTGCCCATCATGTGGTGGAGTACCCGGAATCGCGCGGCTTCTTCCTCGATGGACGCTATCCGCATTTCACCGCCGTGATTGCCGAGAAGCGGACAGGGACGGAATGGGCGGTGGATCCCTGGAAGAAGGCCCCCGGTCAGAGGCCCGATATCCTGCCGCTCACGAAGTGGCGGCAGGATTCCTGATAAGATGAGTGATCTTATTTCAGATGCTGGGCGAGGTGCTTGTTCATCTCGAACATCGTCACCTTCGGCTTGCCGAAAATCGGCTTCAGCTTGTCGTCGGCGAGAATCTCGCGCTTGTTCTCGGGGTTCTGAAGATTGTTCTTCTTGATGTAATCCCAGATCTTGCTCACGACCTCGCCGCGCGGCAACGGATCCGAGCCTACGATGGCGGCCAGTTCCTTGGACGGCTGCAAAGGCTTCTGAAGAGCATTGGGCTTGGAGCCGGCTGCCTTAGCGGCAGGCTTGTCTGCAGCCTTCTTCGCACTGGCTTTTCCGTCTGTAGTCTTGGTCGGCATGTATTCCTCCGGGAATCGTATGGGAAAGCTTATCGACAGCTCGAACCTGAGCCCGACAGCTCATTGACCGAACGTCGGTCGGGCACGCCGGAGAGACTTACCGGCGCCCGGCCCCCTGACAGAAGGTCAATTCCGGCAGAGCTTATGTCCGCACAACGCCGTCAGCAAGCCGCAGTTCAGGAATTTAGGCGGTTTTCGGAAAGGGCAGAACCTTGGCAGGCTGTTCGCTGGAAGGCCGTGGGGTTTTGGCAACATGCCAAGCCCGCTTCGTCCGCTCCACCGCCGACTGGACATGCGACACGATGGACTCGTTCGGACAGGGCTTTGCCAGAAAGGCGGCGCCGGGAGGCAGATCGCCCTGCGACGGCCATTGCCGGCCGGACATGATCAGGATCTCCGTATCCGGCCACTCCCGATGGACGCGGTGAGCGAGCTCGAAGCCGTTGCACCCGAGGGGCATATCCACATCCGTCAGCAGAACCTCGACCTGCAGCCCCGCCTCGAGCAGGACCAGGGCCTCGGCCGAGTTGGCGGCCTCGACGACCTTGAACCCGACGTCCTCGAGAAGATCTGAGATGAAAAGGCGGATCAGAGGCTCATCTTCGACGAGCAGGATCGTGGAGGGGTCGGCGGACATCAAATGTCTTGGCTCACTAGAACTGGGCTCACTGAACAATGTTCGACAACGCCGCCCAATCGGTTTGGTTCCGAGAGAAAAGCCGGAATCTTGCAACTTTGTCTCATGCGCCAACCGCCGCCAGGCGTGTTTCCATATGCCGTGCCAATCCCTCGACGGCGATGTTCTTGAGCTTCGCCTCGATTTCGAAATCGGACCAGGACAGGTGGCGCATCACCAGGTCGTTGACTGCCTCGTTCCACATGAGGTCCGAATGGGCGCGTAGGTCCTTCGGCTTGATCCCCCCAGCCACCAACGCCCCGAAATCGGGCAGCACCGCGATGTCCTGATCGGGCAGGAATTCCTCCCGTGAGACGCTCACGTGACTGACCGGCCTGACGCCACGCCAGGATGCGACGATGCGTGCGATCCGGGGATCGTCGGGCTCGATATATTCGCCCCTGCTCATGATCCAGTGATGATGAAGATCGAGAACGAGCGGCACATCGTCGGCGAGAGGCAGAAGGTCGTCGAGGCCGAAGCTGACCTCGTCGTTCTCCACCGTGAT
This sequence comes from Microvirga zambiensis WSM3693, assembly GCF_016735695.1. Lineage (GTDB taxonomy): Bacteria > Pseudomonadota > Alphaproteobacteria > Rhizobiales > Beijerinckiaceae > Microvirga > Microvirga zambiensis. Next base: position 29,251 of record NZ_JAERQD010000012.1, read on the forward strand.
GAGATTTCGCGCGCTCTGCGACAGGTGCTTGAGTCCGCTGCGGATGCCCTCCGCGCCGACGGCCTTCGCGCCGCCGTGAATGTTGATATGCGCCCCATGCGGGTGCCAGCCTTCGCCGAAGCCCATGAGCGTCATGATCTCGGCATGATACTCGAACTCCGCCCGGCCGTTCACCGCGGCCGTGGGATTGGCGGAAGCGATCACGCAGAACTGGCTCGGATGCATGCTGAGACGGACATCGCCGTCGCGGGCGATCTGCCCCAGGTCCGAGAGCTTCGTTTCGATCAGCCGGCGCAGATCGGGATCGCGATAATGGTCGTGACAGGCCGGATGCGTGTAGCCGGGGAGCAGGTCGCTGGAGAGGCGGTGAAGCCGCTCGCGCTTCGGCCGGGTCGCGACATGCGCGATCTGAAGCCGAAACGCCTCCAGGTTATGCGCGACGACGGATGCGAGCTTGTCATAGGCCGCGCTCCGTTCCAGACGGCCGAGATAGGCCATCGTCACCGTGCTCGTGTTCATCTGCCGCGTGGTCTGGGCTGAACCGTCGTCGGGAATATATTTGCAGCAGAAGCCGAATCGCGAGTCTTGCATGGTCAGGACGCCATTTGCGGGACCGATGCTCTAGCACGGCAATCGATCGGCGGCGATGTCTTCGACGGAGGCGACGACAACCCGCTCGTCATAAGGCTTCGCGATGAAGGCGGCCTGCTGGAACTGCCGGGGCACATCGGAAGGCGTCGAGGCGGACACGAAGGCGAACGGGATCTGTCGCTCGATGAGCGCCTCGGCCACGCCGAAGCTTTTTCCGCCTATCACATCGATATCGAGCAAGGCGCAATCGAAACCATCGTCGAGGTGGCGGTAGGCCTCGGACAGCGACGTCACGGCATCGGGAACCTCATGGCCTTCCGCTTCAAGGATCGCCTGCAAATCCAGCGCGATCATCGGATCGTCTTCCAGGATCAGAATGCGCACGGCAACCCCCTGTTCGCTGGCCACTCGGCAGTATCGCCAGCGGAGATGAAAGGCTTCTTGAACAGCGGGAATTTTGTCCCGGCAGACATGCAACCGGTTGAACGGGTCGCAGTTCCTGGGAATCGTCCGGCCCAGACGATCTTTGACGATTCAGGGTTAACGCATGTCACGCTGCGGAAGGCGATCGATCGCGACCACCTCTTGAATCCGGCCTGCCCCGTTCCTATCTGACGCTGAACCTGGTGGCATCATCGCCCGCCAGATGCGGTCACGTTGCCGATTTGATGACGCCGGATGTACGCGCATCATTTCGCCGTGGCCGTTGTTGTTTCTGCCTTTATCGATAGGCCTCGGGCATGAAAAAAGCGCCGGCTTGCACCGGCGCTCTTCATTCTCGATGGGTGATCGGGGCTCAATGGCGGTTGGCATCCCGCTGGTTGCCGAACTCGCTGTCATGGCGGCTGAAGCGAGCCTCGTCGCCACTGAAGGCGTCCTCGACATATTCGCGGCCGCGGTCGGCCGCTTCGCGGGCGTAACGCATGCCTTGATTGCGCACCTCGTCCGCCCACTCCCCGAACATCTCGTTCTCGCGGCGAGTACGTGGAAGCAACGCACCGAGGAGAAGGCCGGCTGCGAGGCCGACGAGACCGACGACCATCGGGTTCTCGGCTACGTAGCTCTGAACACCACCACGGGCATGGCCGAAGGCGCGTGCGGAGCGATTGCCTGCGTGCGTCGCGCGACGGCGCTGGTTCTGATAGGTGTCGGACGCCCATTCCGAGGCGCGGTCATACGTATCGCGAGCCCATTCCGACGCACCTTCATAAGCGTCTTCGGCGCGGTTGCGCACCTGATCTGCCGCCTGCTGCGCTTTGCCGGCAAGAGACTCGCCTTGTGGCTGCGACGACTGGCCCTTCTGCTGGCCCTGGCTGCTCTGCGCGGATTTCTGATCCTGCGCATGAGGCATCGGTGCCTCGCCGATATTCCCGACGGACGTCCCTGCAGACACCTTGCCGGTGGTGCCTGTCTCCGTCCCGCTCTGCTTGTCGTTGCCGGTACTGCCGTTATCGTTCTTGGTGTTCACCATCGAAATCTCCTGTTCAATTCACTGAAATCGCTAGAAGCGGGACGTCATGCCGGGACGCTCGTAAAGGTCGTCCGGGCTTTGCAGCGGATCCTCCTGCGAGCCGTAGAGACGTGGATCCTCGATCTCCATCATGAGATGCTCTTCGGTGATGAGATCCTCGTCGGCGGCGATCAGCCGCCGGTGATGACGCGAGGGCTGCCGGCCGAGCCGGTAAGCAAGAAGGCCGATGCCCATGGCGATCAGCATCACCGGAACCGGATTGCGCTTGACCGTTTCCAGAACCCGGTCGTAGAGCGGGCCATACTGGCTGCTGCGCGCAGTGCCGAGCATGTCGTCGACGACGCCGGAGACGGACATCTTGTCCTGCAGACGATCGATGGTCCGGTCGAGCTGGGCGCGGCTGCGTGCGATGTCCTGCTCGAGATCCTGCAAGTCCTGCGTCATCATGCACCCCTTTCTGACAGAACTTCCGCATCGCGCTTGAGCGAGCGCATCGCTCTTTGCGGCGCAAGCGAGGAGGATGTCATGGTGCTGCGGCCCCACAGCCCGAGTCCGATGGCGATCAGGGCCATGACGCCACCGACGATGAGTGCTGCCAGCGCCTCGGAATTGACCACGGTCGCCAACCATTTCACGAGCGACTCGGTAAACAGCATCAAGGCCGCGATGGCGAAGATCGCCGCCACCACGATCATCGCGAGCCCCATGAACAGGGTTCGGATATTCTGGGTGATCTCCGTCCGGAAGAGGGTGAATTCCTTCTGCGCGAGATCGGTCGACTCGCGCAGAGCATCACCGACGAGACCTTGGATGGTTTGATTGTTGCCCTGCATGGCGGCCCCCATCAGGCGCCGGTTCGGTTGCGCGGGCGCTGCGCCTGTCGGACGGGGGCGCGTGCAGGACCGGCCGTGCGATGAACAGCGTCATCGTAGCGGAGATCGTCCGCCGTGCTCTTGATGAAACGGGCAGCGAGGAAGCCGACCGCGACCGACACCGCCGCCACGGTCGCCGGGCGACGGCGCACCATATCCTCGAACTCGTTGAAGAAATCCGCGAAGGTGCGCTCGCGGATCGATTCCGCCAGTTGCTCCAGGCCTTCCGCGGCGGTGTCGACGACGGCACGAATGTTGGGGCGCTCGTCGAAGGACCGTGTGGACTCGCGCAGGGAATTCGCGAAATCCGCGACCGAAGCCGCTACGTCGTCCTTGCGACGGTCGACGTAGTCAGTCGCCTGCTCGCGCGCGGAATCGATGAAGTAACGGCTGCGCTCCACGGCGGCACCAGCGATATCGCCGACATCGCCCTTCAGCGCATCCCAATCCTCATTGCCGTTGTCCTGCTGCCTGTTGGTGTTCTGCTGTCCCACCATGGTGACCTCTCTTAATCGTGAGTGTCTAACCATTTAGAAGCGCGGCAGGTTCCGAACATGCCCAGAGCTCAATGCTTTAGCTCCGGAGAGAGGTCTGAGGCCTCCCCCGCTAGAGCTGTTTCCACTTGCGTGGAACCGGCTCTCTTCTTTGCTTTGCCGCATTTTTTGACGGCGAACCGGATCCACTTCGCCGAAAAGTGCGCTAGCTCACCGAAGCGAGCCAATCGACCAGATCGGCGACCTTCCTGCGAGCCTCGTCGTCCTTCAGCTTCAGGAACCCGCGCACGAGACGGTCGCTTTCCGAGCGGGTCAAAAATTCAGCCACGAGGCTGTCGTCGGAGAAGCCTCCGGCGCGAAGACCGGGAAGGCCTTCGAAGAAGAACTCGATGCTGACATCCAGGATCCCAGCGATATGAAGCAGACGGCTTGCGCCGATGCGGTTCACGCCTTTCTCGTATTTCTGGACCTGCTGGAAGGTAAGCCCCAAGGCATCGGCAAGTTTCTCCTGGCTCATTGCAAGCATGATCCGCCGAGCCCTGACCCGGCTGCCGATATGCCTGTCGACCTGGTTGGGTGACTTCTTTTGCAAACGCCCGCTCCTGCTTTGCTCTGGCTTTTCCTATCTAGGCCATTTTCAAAACTTTTGGTAGTATAGTTGTAATATTTAACTTAAAGTTGCATGTGGAGGAATTTCCGTGAGCGGCAACAACTTCGATTATGCAACATGGGGTTATTCCGGGCCTGGTGCCCTTCGACGGCAAACTGAGGTCTGATGCGATCAGGCCCAAACTGGAAGCCAACGGAGAGTATCCTCATGAAGCAGTATGTCGGGTTGGATGTATCGCTGGAGCAGACAGCCGTCTGCATCATCGACGAGCACGGGAAGGCGCTCTGGCGTGGCAAATGCGCCTCGACGCCGGAAGCCATTGCGGCAGTCGTCGAAGCGAGAGCACCGCATGTCGAGCGCATTGGCCTGGAAAGCGGCCCGTTGTCGACCTGGCACTGGCATGAGTTGAAGAAGCGCGGCTTGCCTGTGATTTGCCTGGATGCGCGCCATGCCAAGGCAGCGCTGTCGCTGCAGGTGAACAAGACCGACCCGAATGATGCGCTTGGGCTGGCTCAGATTGTGCGCACGGGCTGGTACCGGGAGGTCACCGTCAAGAGCCTCGACAGCCAGGTGATCCGCAGCTTCCTCAGCTCCCGCGCTCGCTTGGTGGAGGTGCGCGTGGATCTGATCAACCAGATCCGAGGCATGCTCAAGCCCTTCGGGTTGGTGGCCGGCAAGGGAGGCCGTCAGCCCTTCATCGACCGCGTGCGCGAACTGGTCGCCAATGGGCCGCTGAAGGATGCAGTTGAGGCACTCCTGACAGCCTTGCAGGAGGTCAGCCGGCAAATCGGCATCCTCACCCGTCGGCTCATGGGGCTGGCACGCCAGGATCAAGCGGCCCGACGCCTGATGACGGCTCCCGGCATCGGCTCTCTGGTCGCGTTGGCCTATATCAGTGTCATCGACGCACCAGACCGGTTCTCGAGCTCGTCCAGCGTAGGGGCGTACCTTGGCCTGACCCCACGACGGTATCAGTCGGGCGAGATCGACCGAAGCGGTCGGATCTCCAAATGCGGCGATCCGTTGCTGCGCACGTATCTGTTTGAGGCGGCCGGGGTCCTGCTGAACCGGGTCTCGCGCTGGTCTGCGCTCAAAGCCTGGGGCACCCGGCTCGCCAAGAAGGTGGGCAGCAAGAAGGCGACCGTCGCGGTCGCGCGTAAGTTGGCAGTGATTCTGCACCGGATGTGGCGTGACAACACGGACTTCCGGTGGTCGCGCCAGGAAGGGCAGCCCGCATGAGATAGAGACCCCAAGAGATCCGCCAGATCTGGCGGTACGATGTCCCTTGTCGGGACGAGGCAGCAGCCATCGCGTGGGCTCCGTTGCGGCCTGATACCTGAACCTCAGGGAGCAGATTGACCGCGTATGCAACATGGCGAGGCTGAGGCTTCCGACCCCATCATGCGGCGGTGTCTGCCGACCGCGGAGAGAACCATGACCCGACAGGTGATATCAGCCGAACTGACGGAGAGGGCCGCTCAAAGGGCTTGACCAGAATCCCCGGAATAAGAGAACGGAGTCCTTCGACTTCATCGACGCCCTCGACAGGATGGACAGCGCAGACGAGGTGGTCGAAGCGGTCGCGAAGACTTTCTCCCTGTTCGGGTTCGAGAATTTCATCATCACCGGCCTGCCGAATCCCAAGGAGCGGTTCGAACAGGTCGTCCTCCTGAAGAAATGGCCTATGGGCTGGTTCGATATTTACGCACGGGAAGATTACGTGCGGAGCGACCCGATCATCCGTCTGTGCCGGAACACGACCCAGCCGTTCGAATGGTCCGAGGCGCCTTATGATCGAACCCGCGAACCGAGAGCCGCCGAGATCATGGAGCGGGCAACAGATTTCAGGATGTAGGAAGGCTTCTGCCTGCCCATTCACGGCATCAACGGCTATGAGGCGTGCTTCTCCATGAGCGGTGTCGACCTCGACCTGTCGTCCCGGACCAAGCCGGCCCTGCATCTGATGGCCATGTACGCCTTCGAGCGGGCCAGGGAACTGCTCGAGCCCAACCCGCATGTCGGCTCCGGCCTCCTCACTCCGCGGGAGCGGGAGGCTCTGATCTGGGCCGCGGCCGGAAAATCCGCCGCCGACACGGGCGAGATCCTGGGCATTACGGAGCGGACGGTGACCGCCCATATCGCGAGCGCGTGCCAGAAGCTCGATGCGGTCAACAAGACCCAGGCCGTGGCGCGCGCCCTGCAGTACAAGCTGATCGGCATGTGATGCAGACCCTGTAACTTCCTACAATATCCGCCTTCCTGCGGATGCGCGAGAATTGCCCCATCAATCAAAGATAGGGGGACGGCGCATCATGACAAAAATCCACGTTATCGATAGAACAAATCGAGATTCATACCGGGACATCTTGGACGAATACTTCCGCCTTCGATACGAAGTCTTCGTGAACGAGCGGGGATGGCGCGATCTCAAGCACCGCGATGGGCGGGAGATCGATGCCTACGACAACGACGATGCGATTTACCTGCTCGCCCTCGACGGAGATCGGGTCGTCGGCGGGCAGCGGCTCTATCCGACCGTCCTGCCCCACATGCTGAGCGAGGTGTTCAGCCACATGGCTCCGCGCGGCCTTCCGAGAGCGCAGCATGTTCTCGAATGGACGCGGTATTTCGTCGTCAGGGAAAGGCGAATGGGCCGCGCCGATTGCCGCCTTCTCGCAGCGATCCAGCAATTCTGTCTCGAGGAAGGGATCACGGAGGTCACGGCGGTGGTCGAGATGTGGTGGCTGCCTCGCTGGCAGCAGGCGGGATTCAAGGTCAAGCCGCTGGGCCTGCCCATCGTGATCGAGGGCCAGCCATGCATCGCGGCCTCGGTCGGGATCTCGCAGGCCAGTCTCGACCGAGTCTGCGCCCTCGCAGGTTTGCGCAGTTCTGCCCTTGTCCGCAACGCGCCTCTCAAAGGCCCTCTCAATCGGGTGCCTCATGTCGCTGCCTGACGAGACTGTTCCCCTCGCCTCCTTCGTGCAGGAGGAGATGATCGACCGCGCATCGCAATCGCTGGCACAATGTCTCGCGCGGCTTCCCCCGATCGTGCGCCTGAGGCTTCTCGCGTTCATGCATCTGGTCGAGTTTCCGGACACGATGAAAGCCGCGCTCGAGATCACGCCGTCGGGCTCCATGCGCCTCGTCCTCGACACGGAAGTTGCGCCGGACAATGCGCATCGCCACTGAGGCTGCCGGAATAAAAATAAGGCTCCGCGCCCACGGGAGCGCGGAGCCTTTGAATGTTATCCTCGGTCAGGCCGCCTTGGTGTTCACGCGGGCCTCGGCGAGCTTGGTCAGGAGCTGATCGGTCTTCTTTTCCTCTTGAAGGTTCTGATCGAGAAGCTTTGCGGCATCGCGCATGCCAAGCTCCTCGGCCCAGGTCTTCAGCGTGCCGTAGCGGGTGATCTCGTAATGCTCGACCGCCTGCGCTGCGGAAAGGATGCCGGCATCGAGCGCCTCGCTGTCGGCGAAATCTTCCATGATTCCCTTGCCCTCTTCGATAATGCCGTTGATCGCCTCGCAGGTCACGCCGCGGGCTGGCTTGCCGAGCATTTCGAAGACCTGCTCGAGCCGCTCTATCTGGCCTTCCGTTTCTTCGAGATGGGTTTCGAAGGCCTGCCTCAGCTCTTCGGATTCCGCGTTCTTCGCCATCTTCGGCAGCGCCTTCAGGATCTGCTTCTCGGCGTAGAAGATGTCTTTCAGGGTGTGAAGGAAGAGGTCGTTCAGGGTTTTCTCAGCTGCTGGCATCGTGACGCTCCGTGGTTGAAGAGTGGACTCAACGAAGGTCAAGCTTTGATGTTCCTGCCACCTGTTCACGACTGCCGCGCAAGGAACAACAGCGCTTCGCGTCGCGTTCGCAAAAGCTAAGCAAGGAGTACCGAAACGATGAATGAAGAGCCCAATCTCAGCACCGCGGAACGCGGGATTTATATGCTCGTGGGCCTCGGCCTCGCGGCCGCGGCGGCCAAGCCCCGTCCGAACCCGCTATTGAACGTTCTCGCGCTAGCCGGTGGCTCCTACCTGGCTTGGCGCGGATATGTGGGCAATTGCCCGATCAAAGCAGCGCTCACCGGCGATCACGACAGCGAACGCCTGGTCTACCGGGGCTGAACGGGAAATGGCCGCAGCTCAGCTGCGGCCCTTCCGTCTCGATAGATGTGCGATCGAACTCAGTAGGACGAGGTCGAGCGGCGACCGGCGATCAGGCCGTAGATGAACAGCACGACGATGGCTCCGACGATGGCGCCGATGAAGCCTGCTCCCTCATCGGCCCGATACCAGCCCAGCGCCTGGCCGAGATAGGTGGCGACGAAGGCACCCACGATACCGAGGATGGTGGTGAGGATGAAGCCGGACGGCTCGTTGCGACCGGGCATGATCCACTTGGCGATCACGCCTGCCACGAAGCCGATGATGATGGTCCAGAGAATGCTCATGATGTGGTTCCCGCGAGTGTTGCCTCAACAAAGAACGCGCATCCCCCGGCTAAGGTTGCGGCGGAGAGTTTTCCCAGGCCCGATTTTTCATCTTCTCGCCTCACTTGAGGCGGACCTTTGCGGCTCAAAACGGAGATGCCGCCATGAATCCTGCCGGAGAACACTGGAATTATGAGGCTGTTCAGGCCCTCCTGGCGCTTGCCCGAGAAGGGGTCCCGGTCTCAGTCATCAGCCTGAAGCTGAAACGTTCGGTCACGGACGTGCGAGCCAAGCTCGACGATCTCGGCATCACCCCGGCCGCAGAGGTTTAGAACCGCGATCCTCCGACGCAACCGCGAGAGGCTGCGGCGCACCAGGCCGCGGCCTCGAACCTTCTTTGCATCATCGATGTAGAGAGAAATGGCGCGCCCGAAAGGATTCGAACCTCTGACCCCCAGATTCGTAGTCTGGTGCTCTATCCAGCTGAGCTACGGGCGCTTGGTCGGCTGGTCGCTCTTGGGAAGCAACGTTGGCCGAGGCCGGTGACATAGAGGGATCTGATCCGGTTGGCAAGCCTCTTCGTGCAGAAGAAATGAAAAGCCTCACTTTGCCGCGACGGATGAAAGCCGGTCCGGAATGGTGATGCGGAAGCAGGTCTTGCCATTGCCTTCGTCGAGCGTGATCGTGCCGCCATGGAGCTGGACGAGTTCCGCCGCGATGGGCAGGCCGAGGCCCGTACCGCCCTTCTGGGCCGAACCCTGGAAGGGCGCGAAGAGATTGGCCTTGGCCCGCTCGGGAATGCCGGGCCCGTTGTCCCGGATCAGGATCACCACGGAGCCTCCCTCCCGGGATGCGGATATGTCGATTCGCGGCGTGCCTTCGGGAGAGCCCGTCTGGCTGAGGGCCTGGACGGCGTTGCGGACCACGTTGACGAGGACGCGGGAGAGTTGATCAGGATCGGCATCGACCATCAGATCCTCCGGCACCTGGGCCTCGAGCACGATTCCCACCTCCGGCGCCAGATCCGTCAGGTTCGACAGCTCCTCGATGAGGGGGGCGAGGAGGATCATCCGCCGCTGCGGCAAAGGCTCGGTCGCCCGGCCGTAGGCGAGGGTCGTCTCGCAGAAGGCGATGGCCCGGTCGAGAGTGCTGACGAGGCGGGGCGCGATGCGCTGCACGCTCTCGTCGCTGACCCGGTCGAGGCGGTCCGTCAGAAGCTGAGCGGTCGTCAGCATGTTGCGCAGCTCGTGGTTGATCTTGCTCACCGCAAGGCCGAGCTGGGCCAGACGGCGCTTCTGGCGCAGTTCGTCCGCAAGCGTGGTCTCCATCCGGGCAAGCGCCTGTTCGGCGAGCCCGATCTCGTCGACCCGGTCGGTCGGCTGGATCACCCGCGAGGCATCCTCCGGATTGCTGGAGAAATCCGCGATGTTGCCGGTGAGCCGCCGCACGGGACGCACGATCACCCATTGCAGCGTGAGATAGACGAGACTCGCCGTAATGGCGGAGATGAACAGGGAGAGAAGCAGGAGGTTGCGCGAGAACTCGATCATGGCGTGGCGCAGGGGGCGCTGATCGAGAATCAACTCGACGAATTCCACGCCCATGCCGGAACCGACGACCCGGATCGGCTTGTCGGCAGGATTGAACAGGACATCCATGGCATCCCGCGCCAGGGTCATCCACTGCGCGTCGCGCAGATCGACCGTCTTGCTCACCTCGGGCGGGACGTCGCCCGTCGCCAGAAGGCTCCTGCGCCCTCCCCCCTTCAGGGCGATGGCCCTCGCGCCGACGCCCTGAAGCAGGCGCATCTCCAGCTCTTCCGACAGGGATTCCTCGGGTGCCGCATCGAGGACCATGGCGGCGATCTGCGCCGCCGCCAGCCGGTCGTTGAGCCAGGCCAACCGGAAATTGGCTACGGAGGGCACATAGATGAGCACCTCCGCGATCATCACGAAGAGCACGGTGAGCAGGAGCAGGCGAGCGGAGAGCCCGAACTGGCTCAGGATACGCCCTGCAAAGGAGATCTGCTCTTGGCTCATTCCCGTTTCATCTCAGGCGGCGCGCCATGACACAAGCCATAACATTCCATCGCCACACCCTCGTCCCAGGAGAAAGACACGGGAAGACGCCTTCTTCATCCCTCGCTTCATCCCTCGGCTCTCCGCTGACGCCAATATCTGAGCGCGACCGGGACCAGCGCCAGAACTCCCAGAATGGAAAGAGCGAGCGCCAACTGGGGCGTCAACAGGCTGCCTGCACCGAATTCGATCGTGCAGTCGGTCCGGCCGGCCGCCAGGCACTGGCTGCGAAGCATCTCGTGTCGGGCAACGACCTCGTCCAGGCCCGACCCTGCGAAGGCAAAGGCGAGGCAGATCGGCAGCATGCCGATCTGGGTCGCGAGCAGGAAAGGCCGCAATCGCATGCCGAAGAACGCGGCGGCCAGGTTCGTGAGCCAGAACGGGATCACGGGAATCAGACGCAGGGAGAGGAGATAGAGAAACGCTTCGCCCCGAAAGCCTGCGGCCAAGTTCTGGATCCGAGGGCCTGCCCGCCGCAGCAGGGGCCGACCGATGGCGGTCCGGGCGATCAGGAAGATGTTGGCCGCGCCCAATGTCGCCGCAATGGAGGCAGCGAGGCCGCCGACCGCCCAGCCGAAGAGATAGCCGCCGATTGCGCTCAACAAGGCGGAGACCGGCAAAGACAGGGTCACGGCCGCCACATAGATCGCGATGAAGAGCCCGAGCATCCCCAGGCGATGGGACACAACGAGTTCTCGCAGCCAAGCTTGGGAGCGGATGAAGGCCTCGAGGGTCAGGGACCGGTGCAGCCCGGTGACGAACACGGCTCCGACCGCCATCAGGAGCAGGATCAGGGGCAAGGCGCGCCAGATCGACCCGCTTGCCTTTGCACTGGCGGAATTCGGCTCTGTTGCGACCACGGACTCTCCTGAATGGGCATGCTATGGAGTATTCGATAGCCTAACGCCCACCGCCCCACTTCGGGCCGACAGGCGCCGGGCCGATTGCCGCATAAAGGCCAGAGCGGCGTTGACTTTGCCCTACCATTCCGTCATAAGCCCGCAAGCTGACAGCGCTCTTCTGGGGCGCTGATCGTTTTTTCGAAACAGTTTCGGGGGAAACCCCATCAAACCAGACGGGCGCGAGCCATCGAGCACCGCTGCCCCATTCGACCGGAGATGTGCCGTGAAGAGGACGTATCAACCGAGCAAGCTGGTTCGCAAGCGCCGCCACGGCTTCCGTGCGCGCATGGCGACCAAGGGTGGCCGCAAGGTCATTGCCGCTCGCCGCGCCCATGGCCGCAAGCGCCTTTCGGCGTAAGCAGCCTATTGGGATCGCCCGATGCGCGAGCCTCGCGCAGAGCTGAGCCTCGGGCGTCTGACGAAAAGACCTGACTTCGTCGCGGCGGCCTCTGGCCGCCGCTTTCATACCGAGCGGATGTCGGTCCAGGCTCGGCTGCGCGAGGGTTCGGGCCTCGGCCTGCGCTTCGGCCTCACGGTGACGAAGCGGGTCGGCCACGCCACCGAGCGAAACCGGATCAAGCGCCGGCTCCGGGCCGCCATCCCCACGGCCGGCCGGGATTACGCAACGATCGATGCGGATATCGTCGTCATCGGACGGCGCGACATCCTCTCCGCCGATTTCGACGTGCTCATCGACGATCTTCGGCGCGCCCTGCGGACGGTCACCAAGCCGAAAAGCGCCGCTCCCGCAGAGCGTACCAAATCCTCCTCACCTCCCTCCAACGGCGAGCGTCGCGGACATTCCCATGCGTGAAGACAACAAAAACCTCATCATCGCCATCGCCCTGTCGCTGGCGGTTTTGCTAGGCTGGCAATACTTCTTTGCGGCTCCTCAGGCCGAAAGACAAAGGCAGGCCGCCCAGCAGGCGCAATCCACGCAGGTCAATCCCAACGCGCCGAACGCGCCCGCGAGCCCGAGCCAGGCCGGCGGGGCCTCGCCCACGGTGCCGGGAACGGTCCCGAGCACTCCCTCGGCTCCAACCATCCAGACTCGTGAGGCAGCCCTCGCCGCCTCGCCCCGCGTGGCCATCGACACGCCCTCCATCGCCGGCTCGATCAATCTGCGCGGCGGCCGCATCGACGACGTGTCCCTGAAGAACTATCGCGAGACGGTCGATCCCAAGAGCCCGATCATCGTGCTTCTGTCGCCCACCGGCGTCCAGAATCCCTATTACGCGGAATTCGGCTGGCTCGGCACCCAGGCCGGCAGCCTGCCGAACCAGAATACCGTGTGGACGGCCGACAAGACCTCGCTCTCCTCCGGCAGCCCCGTCACCCTGACCTGGCAGAACGAACAAGGGCTCGTTTTCCGCCGCACGATCTCGGTCGACGACAAGTTCATGTTCACGGTGAAGGATGCGGTCGAGAACCGCGGCACGGCGCCCGTGACCCTGCAATCCTACAGCCTCGTCTCGCGTCACGGCCGCCCCGTCACGCTCGGCTACTATGTGCTGCACGAGGGAATGATCGGCGTTCTCGGCGACGAGGGCCTGCAGGAAATCACCTACGCGAACCTGGACAAGAAGGAGCCGATCTCGGGCGGCAACACGGTCGGCCAGATCTGGAATTCGGTCACCGGCGGCTTCCTCGGCATCACCGACAAGTACTGGGCCGCCGCCGTCATTCCCGACCAGACGCAGCCTTTCCAGGGCTCCTTCACCTCGCAGCAGGGCCAGACGACCGATCGCACCTACCAGGCCACGATCGCCGGCGCGTCGCAGACGCTCCAGCCCGGCGCGACCACGGAAGTGACCCAGCGCCTCTTCGCCGGCGCCAAGGAGGTCGCGACCGTCGACAACTATCATGTGACCTACGGCATCAAGAACTTCGATCTCCTGATCGACTGGGGCTGGTTCTACTTCATCACCAAGCCGCTCTTTAAGGTGCTCGACTTCTTCTTCCGCCTGTTCGGCAATTTCGGCATCGCGATCCTGCTGGTCACGGTGTTGCTGAAGATCCTGTTCTTCCCGCTCGCCAACAAGTCCTACCGGTCCATGGCGAAGATGAAGGCAGTGCAGCCGGAGATGGCCTCCATCCGCGAGCGCTACGGCGACGACAAGATGAAGCAGCAGCAGGCGTTGATGGAGCTCTACCGCAAGGAGAAGATCAATCCGGTCGCGGGCTGCTGGCCGGTGCTGATCCAGATCCCGGTGTTCTTCGCGCTCTACAAGGTGCTGTTCGTCACCATCGAAATGCGCCATGCGCCGTTCTTCGGCTGGATCCGCGACCTCGCCGCGCCCGATCCGACCACGATCTTCAACCTGTTCGGCCTCCTGCCCTACAACCCGGGCGCGGTGCCGGTCATCGGCCACTTCCTGATGCTCGGCGTTTGGCCGATCATCATGGGCATCACCATGTGGCTGCAGATGAAGATGAATCCGGAGCCGCCGGACCCGGTTCAGAAGCAGGTCTTCGCCTGGATGCCGGTGATCTTCACCTTCATGCTCGGCTCGTTCCCTGCCGGCCTCGTGATCTACTGGGCCTGGAACAACCTGCTCTCGGTGACCCAGCAGGGCTTCATCATGAGGCGCAACGGCGTGAAGATCGAACTCTTCGACAATCTGCGCAAGACTTTCAGCCGCAAGCCAAGCGCTGCCAAGAGCTGAAGCGGATAAAGACCGAATGCGATCATCCCCGGGCCTCGTCCCGGGGATTTTCGTTTGGCCCCCTGCCGCCGCTTGTCGCGATTTTCTCTGGCCGCCCCGCCTCTATATTCTCAAGGGTCGAGACGGAGCGTGACAGGCCATGAGTGCCCCAGAAAGCCGGCTGAAGCGGAGTTCCAAAGCCGATGTTCCGCCCCGTGAGGTCGAGCTGAAGCTCGAACTCGCCTCCGGGACCCTCGACGAGTTGCTTGCCCATCCGGCCCTGTCTTGTCTCACGCCCCTGGCCGACCAGAGCGGACAGCTCCATGCGATCTATTTCGATACGGACGATCACACCCTTTACCGGGAGGGCATAAGCCTGCGCATCCGACACCGAGGCGGAACCGCCGTCCAGACCATCAAGGCCGAAGGCTCCAAGGGAAGCCTCGCCATGGACCGCAGCGAATGGGAGACCCCGGTCGACGGCGAACTCGACCTGTCCGCCGCGGCCGGGACGGCGCTCGAAGCGCTTCTGACGGATGAGGCGACGCGGGAGAGCCTCAAGCCCGTCTTCACGGTCGATATGGACCGACAGGCCTTCGAAGCGGAACTCGACGATGCTCTGATCGAGGTGGCGCTCGACCGGGCCAAGGCATCCGGCAAGCACCAGGAGGTCGCCTTTTCCGAAGTTGAGCTGGAGCTGAGGAAGGGAAGTCCTGCCGCTCTCTTCGCTTTCGCCCGACGCCTCGGCGAGACGATTCCCTTGCGCCTGTCCACGGTAACGAAATCGGAGCGCGGCTACCGGCTTCTGGAGACCGCATCGCTTCAGCCGTTCCGCGCCGAACCGATCGAGCTGCTGAAGAACGCCACCTGCGCCGAGGCCTTTCAACGCGTTGCGCGGGCATGCCTGACCCAGATGCTGCGGAACGAAGCTCTCGTGCGGCAGACGCAGGATCCCGCATCCCTGCACCAGATGCGGGTGGGCCTGCGCCGCCTGCGCGCTGCCATCTCCCTGTTCGGGAAACAGCTGCTGACGGATCCCGAGAGCACGACGATCAAAGGCGATCTGCGCTGGGCCGGACAGGCGATGGGCTATGCGCGCGACCTCGACGTCCTTCTGGAGCGGATCACCTCCACGAAGGCCGAGTACGACAAATCGCAGATCGGGAAGGTCAAGCGGCACCGGGCCGGGGCTTACCGCGACCTGCTCCAGACCCTCGAATCGCGCCGCTTCATGGATGTGGTGCTCAAGGCGGCGGCCTGGATCGAAGCCGGAGACTGGACGACATCCGAGGCGCCCGAATTGAAGCAGGCCCGGGATCGCCTCGCTCGGGATTTCGTCTCGGACGAGTTGTCCCGCCGTTTCAAGCGCATCCTCAAGATTGCCAAGCGCCTGAGGAAGCGCAGCGAGGAGGAACGCCACGAGCTGCGGATCCGCATCAAGAAACTGCGCTACGGCTCCGAATTCTTCGCTGCACTCTTCCCATCCAAGAAAAAGCAGAAGCGCCGCAGGAAGCTCGCTGCCATTCTGGAGGAGCTTCAGGAGAAACTCGGCGAACTGCACGATCTGGCGGTCAGCGGCTCCCTCGTCCCCTCCCTGGTCGAAACCTCGCCCAAGCAGGCCGAGCGGCGGCGAGAGAAGCTTCTCGACAAGAGCAAGTCTGCTGCGAAATCCCTCGCCAAGATCGATCCCTTCTGGCCGTAAAGGCGCCCTGGCGCCTTGAACAATGCGAGCCGAGCGCCGATAAGGGCCCCCATGACCGAGACAAGCCCCCCGAACCAGGACGTCGACCCCTTTCTCGAAATCGGCCGCAAGCTCTTTGCCGGCGAAGCCGATTTCATCTGGGCCGCCAATGCCCTGAACAACCTGCCGCCCATGAGCAAGGTGGAGATCGCCTTTGCGGGGCGCTCCAACGTGGGCAAGTCGAGCCTCGTCAACGCGCTGACCGGGCGCAACACGCTCGCCCGCACCTCGCACACGCCGGGTCGCACCCAGCAGCTCAATTTCTTTAATATCAACGACCGCTTCCACCTCGTCGACATGCCCGGCTACGGCTTTGCCGCCGTCGAGAAGCAGAAAGTGCAGGCCTGGACGCAGCTGATCCACGATTACCTGCGCGGAAGGGCGAGCCTCGCCCGCGTCTACGTGCTGATCGACGCCCGCCACGGCATCAAGCCGGTGGACGAGGCTGTGCTAGAGACCCTCGGCACGGCCGCCGTCTCATACCAGATCGTGCTGACCAAGGCGGACGAGCTGAAGCCCGGCGAGCTCGAAAAGCGCATGGCGGACACCCTGAAGAAGATCGAGAAGCGGGCAGCCGCCTTCCCCGAGATCCTGCCGACCTCGAGCCGGACGGGCTTCGGCATCCCGGAGCTTCGCGCGGGTATCGCCAGGCTCTTGAGCGAAAGAGGCGCAGTGTGACTCTTGCTGCCCGCCTGCTGCTCGTGCTCGCCTCCCTGGCAGGCCTCCTCGGCGTCGGCCTCTCCGCCGCCGCGGCCCACGTTACCGGTGGCAACCTCGCCACGGCAGCACAGTTCCTGCTCTTCCACGCCCCTGCCCTCCTCGCCCTCGTGGCGCTGATCGCAGTGGGCGCCGTGAACCCGATGCTGGGCCAGATTGCCGGCTACGTGCTGGTGCTCGGCCTCGCCCTGTTCTGCGGCGATCTCTCCCGCCGCGCCTTTTCCGGAGTGGCGCTGTTTCCAAGGGCGGCGCCGACGGGAGGTATCCTCCTCATGCTCGGCTGGGTTCTCATCGGAGCCTCAGCCCTTCTTCGCCTGAGAGCCTGAAGTCTCTGTTTGCAGCGGCCCATCCTTGGGCTAGAACGCAGGCCGTTTGATCCTTATGTCCGCGCCGGAGCCGTTCATGTCCGATCCGTCCACGCCCCTTCCCGACGTTCATGTGCAGGCCGAGGTGCTTGTGCAGGCGCTGCCGCACATGCAGCGCTACGACCAGCAGGTGGTGGTGATCAAGTATGGCGGCCATGCCATGGGCGACCGTGCGGCGGCCGAGGATTTCGCCGAGGACGTGGTGCTGCTCGAGCAATCGGGCATCAAGCCCATCGTCGTCCATGGCGGCGGCCCGCAGATCGGCAAGATGCTGGAAAAGCTCGGCATCAAGTCCGAATTCAAGGGCGGGCTGCGCGTGACGGATTCGGCCACCGTCGAGGTGGTCGAGATGGTGCTCGCCGGCTCCATCAACAAGCAGATCGTCGGCTGGATCGGGGCCGAGGGCGGCAAGGCGGTGGGCCTGTCCGGGAAGGACGGCAATATGGTCACCGCCCGCAAGGTGACCCGCACGGCGGTCGATCCCGATTCCAACATCGAGAAGGTGGTGGATCTCGGCTTCGTCGGCGAGCCGGAGCATGTGAACCGGGCGGTTCTCGACCAGGTGCTCCAGGCCGAGCTGATCCCCGTCCTCGCGCCGGTCGCCACTGGCCACGACGGCCAGACCTACAACGTGAATGCCGACACCTTCGCCGGCGCCATCGCGGGCGCCCTGACGGCGAAGCGCCTCCTGCTCCTCACCGACGTTCCGGGCGTTCTCGACAAGAACAAGAACCTCATCCCGGAAATGACCATCGAGGATTGCCGTCGCCTGATCGCCGACGGCACCATCACGGACGGCATGATCCCGAAGATCGAGACCTGCATCTATGCCCTGGAAAAGGGCGTCGAGGCGGTGGTCATCCTGGACGGCAAAGTGCCGCATGCGGTGCTGCTGGAACTGTTCACCGACCACGGCGCTGGCACCCTGATCCGCAGGGGGTAGGGCTTCGCCCTTCACGAGGGGGCCAATAACGCCTATATTGAAGTCAGTGGGGCCGCACGGCCCCATTGTCGTCTCTGAAGATCCATGAACGCGAAGCCTGCTTTCGAGAACCATCTGTCTTCCGCCGATTCCCGCCTCTTCTCGCATGTGGAGACGTGGGTCTTCGACCTGGACAACACCCTCTACCCGCACACCTCGCGGGTCTGGCCGCAGATCGACCAGCGCATCACCCTCTACGTCACGGAATTGTTCGGCATCGACGGGCTGTCCGCGCAGGCGCTGCAGAAATATTTCTACCACAAATACGGCACGACCCTTAAGGCGCTGATCGACGAATACGACATCGATCCGATGGACTTTCTCGATTTCGCGCACGACATCGACCACACGGATATCGAGCTGAACCACGGCCTCGGCGAGGCGATCCAGAAGCTACCGGGCCGCAAGCTCATTCTCACCAATGGCTCGCGCAAGCATGCGGAGAACGTGGCGAGGAAAATCGGCATCCTCGACTGTTTCGAGGACGTGTTCGACATCGCCGCTTCCAACTTCGTGCCGAAGCCGGACCGGCGCGCCTATGAGATCTTTCTCGAGAAGCACGGAGTGGAGCCCGCCCGCTCCGCCATGTTCGAGGATATCGCCAAGAACCTGACCGTGCCGCATGAACTCGGCATGACCACGACCCTGATCGTGCCCAAAACCTTCGATCCGTTCCGGGAAAGCTTCGAGCAGGAGGCGGTCAAGACGCCGGAAATCGACTACATCACCAACGATCTGGCGGATTTTTTGAAGGCTTATGCGTTGCCGGTGAAGTAACGGCCAACCGCGACGTCATCCCCGGACTTGTTCCGGGGACCCACGTCTTTGCATGATAGGGCCCTAAGGCGTGGATGGCCGGGACAAGCCCGGCCATGACGAGTATGTTTCGGTCAGTCGGCTGCAGCGCTGACTTAAGCAGCCTTCGTGTTGATCTTGCTCTCGGCGATCCGGTTGAGCTTCTGATCCGTGGATTTTTCCTGATCCAGGATCTGGTGCAGGACGCCGGCGCAATCCTCGCGGCCGAGCTGCTTGGCCCAGGCGACGAGCGTGCCGTAGCGGGTGATCTCGTAATGCTCCACCGCCTGCGCGGCGGCGAGCAGGGCGGCGTCGAGAACCTGCGGATCGTCGATGTCGCCGGCAATGTCCTGCGCCTCGTCGATGATGCCGTCGATCGCCGGGCAGGTCACGCCCTTCGGATCGTGGCCGTGCATGCGGAACACCTGCTCGACCATCTGGATCTGCTGCTCGGTTTCGCCGAGATGGGTCTGGAAGGCCTGCTTCAGCTGCGGATCGCTCACCTTCTCGATCATTTCCGGCAGCGCTTTCGTGATCTGCTGCTCGGCATAGTAAATGTCCTGCAGAGTATGGATGAAGAGATCATCCAACGACTTGATGTCTTTCGACAAAAGGCCCATAGCGCAATCCTTCCCGGGTTCTGAGAAAAGCCAACGTGCGAGCGCCATCAAACTGGCGCCTCGTTCAGCCTGGGAAGAACGTTGCGGGCGGATGCCGGTTCCGGCCTAATCCACAGCCCTCAGATTCCGGCCCTGAAGGCGCAGCCACTCGGCCCTGGCCTCCGTTTCGCTCTCGTCGAATTCGAGGGCTTCGATCCTCTCGCCGCGCTTCGCGATCTTGTCGGCGGAGACCCTGATCTGCGCCACATCGTCCTGCGCCTGGCGGAAGTGCGCATCGAGCTTCGCCACGCGGGAATCGAGCCGCCCCACATCCTCCAGCAGCTTCTGTACCTCGACCTGGATCACCCGCGCCTCCTCCCGGATGCGGGCATCGCGCACGAGCGCCTGCATGACCTGGATCGCCAGGGTCAGAAGAGAGGGTGAGACGATGACGATGCGGGCGCGATGAGCCTTCTGCACCACGTCGTCGAAATGCTCGGCGAGATCCGCATAGATCGATTCCGCCGGCACGAAGAGCATGGCGATGTCCTGGGTCTCGCCCGGGATCAGGTATTTCTCGGAAATGTCCTTCACATGGACCAGCATGTCGTTGCGCACCCGCGCCGCGGCACGGTTTCTCGCCTCGTCGCCCTTGGCTTCGCGGAACAGGGTAAAGCCCTCCAGGGGGAACTTGGCGTCGATGACGAGCCCGCGCTCGTCGCCGGGCAGGCGCACGAGGCAGTCGGGCCGGGTGCGGTTCGACAGGGTGGCCTGGAAGGCGAAGGCATTGGCCGGCAGCCCGTCGCGGACGATCGCCTCCATCCGCCCCTGGCCATAGGCGCCGCGGGTCTGCTTGTTCGAGAGGATGTCCTTGAGACCCACGATCTCGCCGGTGAGGTTCGTCAGGTTCTGCTGCGCGGCATCGATCACGGCGAGACGCTCGTTGAGCTTGGACAGGTTCTCGCTCTGGTGGCGGGTCGAGGTCTCGAGCCCCTGGCCGACCCGGTGCTGCAGCCCGTCGATCCGCTCCGAGATCATGCGGGCAAAGTCGCTCTGGCGGGAACCGAACACCTCGGCCATGGTCCGCATCCGGCCAGTCATCTCCGACTGGATCCGGGTGAGCTCCGCCACCCTGTCGTCCATCTCCCGCGCCCGCTCGTCGGCGACGGCGGCCTCCACGGCCCGGTCCCGGCGGGTGCGCAGGAGCAGGAGGGTGACGATGAACAGGAGAACGAGGCTTAACCCCGCCATGCCCATCACGGCCTGCCCCCAGGTCAAGGAGGTTTTGCCGAGGGTCAGGACGATGTCGTTCATCGGGCATAGGGTTCCGGTTGACGGGTGCATCCGAACACAAGTGCCTCGTGCGGAAAAGCGGATTCCGCTTTTCCGCGAGAACGATGCACCATGAATGACAGGCATCGGACGAGTCCCAAAAGCGGACCTACTTTTGGGTCCGATGCTGGAAACGAACGATTTGACCATCCTCAGCTAAGCGCTTATCTCCCGCGATCATGAGCATCAAACCCCTCGTCATCCTCCCCGATTCCAAGCTCCGCCTGATCTCCGAGCCTATCAAGGAGGTCACGGGCGAGATCCGCCGGCTGGCGGATGACATGCTGGAAACCATGTACGACGCCCCCGGCGTGGGCCTTGCCGCGATCCAGATCGGAATGCCGGTCCGCATGGTCACCATGGACGTGTCGAAATCCGAGGAGGAACGGCAGCCGCTGGTGCTCATCAATCCGGAGATCACTTGGGTTTCGGAGGAGAAGCGCGTCTACGAGGAAGGCTGCCTCTCGATCCCGGAATATTACGAGGAGGTCGAGCGGCCTGACCGGGTCCGCTTCCGCTTCATGAACCTGAAGGGCGAGACCATCGAGCAGGACGCGGATGGGCTGCTCGCCACCTGCGTGCAGCACGAGATCGACCACCTCAACGGCGTCCTCTTCATCGACTACCTGTCGAAGCTCAAACGCGACCGGGTGATGACCAAGTTCAAGAAGGCCGCCAAGCGCGAGGCCGGGGCATGAGCCTGCGCGTCGTCTTCATGGGCACGCCCGATTTCGCGGTGCCCACCCTGTCCGAGATCGTCGGGCAGGGCCATGACGTGGTCGCCGTCTATACCCGCCCGCCGGCCGCCGCCGGGCGCGGCATGGAGTTGAAGCCCTCACCCGTCCATAAGATGGCCGATCGGTTTGGGCTCCCCGTGCTGACGCCCAAGACCCTGCGCACGGAGGAGGCCGCCGAGATCTTCCGCAGCCACGATGCCGATGTGGCCGTGGTGGTCGCCTACGGCATGCTGCTGCCGAAGACGATCCTCGAGGCGCCTGAACTCGGCTGCCTCAACCTGCATGGCTCGCTGCTGCCGCGCTGGCGCGGAGCCGCTCCGATCCAGCGGGCGGTCATGGCCGGCGACAGGGAGACCGGCGTCGCCGTCATGAAGATGGAGGAAGGCCTGGATACGGGTCCCGTCGCCATGGCCGAACGCGTCGCGATCGCGCCCGACATGAATGCGGGCGAGTTGCACGACCGGCTGATGGTTCTCGGTGCCGATCTCATGGTGCGGGCCCTCGCCGCCTTGTCCCGCGGGGGCTTAAGCTTCACCCCGCAGCCCGAGGATGGAGTGACCTATGCCCACAAGATCAAGAACGAAGAAGCCCTGATCGACTGGTCGAAGCCTGCCCAGGCGGTGCACGATCATGTTCGCGGCCTCTCGCCCTTCCCCGGCGCCTATTTCACCGCCGATTTCGGCAAGGGCCAGGAGCGCGTGAAAGTGCTGCGGGCGACACTGGCTTCTGGTTCGGGCGCCCCAGGGACACTCCTCGACAGCAATGGTATAATTTCCTGTGGCGACGGGGCCATCCGCTTGATCCAGGTTCAGCGAGCCGGCAAGGGACCCGTATCCTTCGAGGAATTCTTACGCGGGGTGAGGCTTAGTCCGGGCGCCCGCTTCGGGTGAGTCATGACCAGAATCCGTCTGGAGGAATCCATCGACTGGCCGGCGATCTATGCCATCTACGATGCCGCATTCGCGCAAACAGCGGAGGCCGACCTCGTGCGCAACATGGACAGAGACGGCGACCTGATCCTCTCGCTCGTGGCGTATGACGGGAAGCCGGCAGGGCATATCGCCTATTCTCACCTGGCCCTGCATGAAACCCCTTCTGTCAAAGCCTGCGTGCTGGCGCCGCTCGCTGTCTCGCCTTCCTTCCAGCATCAAGGCGTCGGGACGGCTCTGGTCCGGGAGAGCCTGCAGCGCCTGACGGATGACGGATTCGATCTCGTCGTGGTTCTCGGCGAGCCATCCTATTACGGGCGGTTTGGTTTCGATCCGAAGCTGGCGCAGAACCTGAAAACGCCCTATGACGGGCCCTATCTCCAGGCGCTTGCCCTGTCCGACGACGGGAGACGGGCCCATGGTCCGGTCGCCTATGCCCGGGCCTTTGCAGAATTGACGTAGACATGCCTCGCTACAAGCTTGTCGTCGAGTATGACGGCACGCCCTTCACCGGTTGGCAGCATCAGACCAACGGCCTCTCCGTGCAGCAGGCGGTGGAGGATGCCATCGCGCGCTTCACCGGCAGCGCCGTGCGGATCCATTGTGCCGGCCGCACCGATTCCGGCGTCCATGCCACCCATCAGGTCGTCCATGTGGACCTCGAGAAGGAATGGCGGCCGGACACGGTGCGTGACGCCACCAACGCGCATCTCAAGCCGGCTCCGGTCGCGATCCTCTCGGCACGGATCGTGCCGGAGACCTTCAACGCCCGCATCTCGGCCTTGAAGCGCCACTACGTCTACCGGATCCTCAACCGCCGGGCACCGCCGACGCTGGACGCGAGCCGGGTCTGGCACGTGGCGTGGAAGCTCGACGCCGAGGTCATGCACGAGGCCGCGCAGATGCTGATCGGGCGGCACGACTTCACCACGTTCCGCGCTGCCGAATGCCAGGCGAACAGCCCGATCCGCACCCTCGACCGGCTCGACGTGGAGCGGATCGGCGAGGAGATCCGCATCTATGCCTCCGCCCGCTCGTTCCTGCACCATCAGGTGCGCTCGATGACGGGGACCCTGGAGCGCGCAGGCGCCGGGCGCTGGTCGGTGGAGGATGTTCGCGCGGCCCTGGACGCAAAGGACCGCAAGCGCTGCGGCCCGATGGCGCCGTCGACCGGGCTCTACCTGATCGGCGTGGATTATCCGGAACTAGCCTAGCAGGCTCCGCATCGCGCTCGCCACGGCCGCGTTGAGCACGATCCCGAGGACGACGATGCCCAGGGCCGGCAGGCTTGAGAGCCCCAGGGTCGCCTTGGTGGCGAACCATTGCATTCTCACGATGATGATCGCGAAGGCGAGGCTGAAGAGACTGGCGAGGCCCGGAGGCGCCCATCCGAGGAGCATGAGGATCGCCGGCACGGAGAGCACCAGCATGCCGATGACGGAGATCCAATTCGTCACGATGACGAAGGGGACATAGGCCGTCTCCAGCCGCAGCCAGCGCGCGATCCAGATCATCGCCACCGGCAGGGCAATGAAGCCCGCCACATGGCCGAGGGCGACGACCATATCGACCCATAGATTGTCGAGCAGCGCACGGTCGGGCTGGAGCAGGCCGAGGCGGAGGCGCTCGAAGGCGAGAGAAACCACATAGGCCGGAAGGGTCAGCCAGAGCGCCGTGAAGGAGCGCCAGAAGCCGTGCTCGCTCATGTCGAAGGATTTCAGGCCCTCCGACCTGCTGTTGAGCAGGTCGAGCGTTCCTCTGAACGAGCGGTTGACCTCATCAGCCGTGACGATCATGAGCGGCCCCTTCGTGGCAGGCGGTTGCCCACGAAAATGGACGGAAGCTTCAAAACGTTCCGGCTATTCTTCGACTTTAGTCTAAATAGTCAAGGTCTTCGCTCGTCCTCAAAGGCTGGCTCATAAGGGGTTTTTGCCCCTAAGCCCTCATCCTGAGGGCCGCCGCAGGCGGCGTCTCGAAGGACGAGGGCGCCTCCAGTGCGCTCTGGATCCTCCTTCGAGACGCCCGCTCCGCAGGCTCCTCAGGATGAGGTCGAGAGATTGATGAGCAAGACTTTCAGGCGGCGAAATAGGCGTCGAGCACCTTGCGGTAAATCACTGCCAGACGGTCGAGATCCGCGACTGCCACGCGCTCGTCGATCTGGTGCATGGTCTGGCCGACGAGGCCGAACTCGACAACCGGGCAGTCCTTCACAATGAAGCGAGCGTCCGAGGTGCCACCCGTCGTCGAGAGTTTCGGCTTCGAGCCGGTCTCGGCTTCGATGGCATCGGCGATGAAGCTCACGAAGGCATTCGGCGGCGTGAGGAAGGCGACCGCATTGGTCGGCTCGACCTTCAGGGTGTAGCGCACTTTGTTGCCGGCGGCGTCCCTCAGCCGGCGCTCGATCTCCGCCTCCAGGCTGTGCGGCGTCCAGAGGTCGTTGAAGCGGACATTGAAGGTCGCCTTCGCCTCCGCCGGGATCACATTGGCCGCCGGATTGCCCACATCGACCGTGGTCACTTCCAGGTTGGAGGCGTCGAAATGATCCGTCCCCCGGTCGAGCGGCTCCCGCAGGAGCCCGTCGAGCAGACGCATCATGCCCGGGATCGGATTGTCCGCGAGATGCGGATAGGCCACGTGCCCCTGCTTGCCTTCGACGACGATCCGGCCCGTGAGCGACCCGCGCCGCCCGATCTTGATCATGTCGCCGAGCTGGTTCGGGTTCGTCGGCTCGCCGAGGATGCAATGGTCGAAGCGCTCGCCCCGGCCCTTCGCCCATTCGAGCAGCTTGACCGTGCCGTTGACGGCCGGCCCCTCCTCGTCCCCCGTGATCAGGAAGCCGATGGAGCCCTTGAAGTCCGGATTGTCGCGGATGAAATCGAGCGCGCCTGCCATCATGCAGGCGATGCCGCCCTTCATGTCGACCGCGCCGCGCCCATAAAGCTCGCCGCCATGGATCTCACCGCCGAACGGATCGTATTGCCACCGGCTCACATCGCCCGGCGGCACCACATCCGTATGCCCGGCGAAGAGCAGATACGGCTTGCCCGAGCCGTAGCGGGCATAGAGGTTCTCCACATCCGGCGTGCCGGGTTCGGAGAAGACCGGGCGATGGACCTCGAACCCCGCTTCCTTCAGCACCCTCTCGATGAAGGCGAGCGCCCCGCCCTCCTCCGGCGTCACGGAGGGGCAGCGCAGGAGGGATTGGGCGAGAGCGAGGGGGGAAGTGTCCATCGGATCAGTCCCGCAACAGCTCGTTGATCCCCGTCTTCGCCCGGGTCTGGGCGTCGACGCGCTTGACGATGACGGCGCAGTAGAGGGACGGGCCGGGGGTGCCGTCCGGGAGCGGCTTGCCGGGGAGCGAGCCGGGAACGACCACGGAGTACGGCGGCACACGGCCGACGAAGACCTCGCCGGTGTTGCGGTCGACGATCTTGGTCGAGGCGGAGATGAAGACGCCCATGGAGAGCACCGAGCCCTCGCCGACGACCACGCCTTCGACAACCTCGGAGCGGGCGCCGATGAAGCAGTTGTCCTCGATGATGGTCGGGTTGGCCTGGAGCGGCTCGAGCACGCCGCCGATGCCGACGCCGCCGGAGAGGTGCACGTTCTTGCCGATCTGGGCGCAGGAGCCGACCGTCGCCCAGGTATCGACCATGGTGCCCTCGTCCACATAGGCGCCGAGATTGACGAAGGACGGCATCAGGATGACGTTTGGCGCGATATAGGCGCCGCGTCGGACGGTGCAGTTCGGCACGGCGCGGAAGCCCGCTGCCTTGAACTCGATCTCGGACCAGTTGTCGAACTTGGAGGGCACCTTGTCCCACCAGACCGCATTGCCCGGCCCGCCCTTGATGATGCCCATGTCGTTGAGGCGGAAGGAGAGCAGCACGGCCTTCTTCAGCCATTGATGCACCTGCCACTCAGTGCCGGTCTTCTCGGCGACGCGCGCCTTGCCGGCATCGAGGAGGCTCATCGCCTCCTCCACGGCCTCGCGGACCGCTCCCGTGGTGGAAGGCGTCACATTGGCCCGGTCTTCCCAGGCGGCGTCGATGGTTTGGGCAAGGTTGGACATCTGCAACTCGAAGCAAGAATGGTGATGCGGCCTGATTAGCAACGGCGCTCCGGCCTGTCACGTCATCATCTGCCTTTGACCCAATATGCCCCTCACGTCATGGCCGGACTTGTTCCGGCCACCCACGTCTTTGCAGCGCTATTGTTCTCAAGACGTGGGTCCCCGGAACAAGTCCGGGGATGACGGCGAGGGTGATGATGGAGGTGGTCGCCTCAGAACGATGTGCGCTGGCGGATCGCGGCGGAGAGCGTGCCCTCGTCGAGATAATCGAGCTCGCCGCCAACGGGCACGCCGTGGGCGAGCTTCGTCACCTTGATGGGCAGATGGGCGAGAAGCTCGGTGATGTAATGGGCGGTGGTCTGCCCGTCGACGGTGGCGTTCAGCGCCAGGATCGCTTCCGCGACAACAGGCTCGGAAGCGCGGGCGACGAGGCTGTCAAGGTTCAGGTGCTCGGGCCGCACGCCGTCGAGCGGCGAGAGCACGCCGCCGAGCACGTGATATTTCGCGTTGACCGCGCCCGAGCGCTCCAGCGCCCAGAGGTCCGACACGTCCTCGACCACCACGAGGATCGACGGATCGCGCTTGGCATCCCGGCAGATCGTGCAGGGATCGGACGTATCGACATTGCCGCAGGACGAGCACACGACGATGCGCTCGTTAGCGATGCGCATGGCATCGCTCAACGGGTTGAGCAGCGTCTCGCGCTTCTTGATGAGATGCAACGCCGCGCGCCGCGCCGAGCGTGGGCCCAAGCCCGGCAGGCGGGCGAGAAGCTGGATCAGGCGCTCGATCTCGGGGCCGGCAACGTGCTGGGCCATTCAAGTTCTCATTTTATCGCATCGCTTCATGCGAAGAACCGGTATCCACTTCTTCGCGCGATGCTCAGAACAGCTTCAGGCCCGGAGGCAGGGGCAGGCCCTTGGTGATGCTTTCCATGCGCTCCTGAGCGGCGCGCTCGGCCTTGCCCTTGGCGTCGTTCATGGCGGCGACGATGAGATCCTCGAGGATCTCCTTCTCGTCGGGATTCATGAGCGAGGGGTCGATGTTGATCGACTTGAGGCTGCCCTTGCCGGTCACCTTCACGGTCACCACACCGCCGCCGGACGAACCGTCGACTTCGAGAGTGTCGAGCTCGGCCTGGGCGTCCTGCAGCTTCTGCTGCATCGCCTGAGCCTGCTTCATCAGTCCCATGATGTCCTTCATGACCGTATCCTTGAATTAAAACAGATCGTCGTCTTCCTCGGCCTCGTGCGCAGCGAGCGCATCCTCTTCGCCGAGGATCTCGGTTTCCGCGTCCTCGCCGGCCTTCGCGCGCTCGATCACGTTGACGATCTGCGCGCCGGGAAATTTCGAAAGCACCGCCTGCACGAGGGGATGGTTGGCAGCCCCCTCCCTGCGCTCGCGTTCGGCCGCGACCGCCTTTTCGTGCAGGGTCTGCTGCCCCTCCTGCGTGGAGAGCGCCACCATCCAGCGCTCGCCGGTCCATTGCTGGAGCGCGCGGGTGAGGTCGTTGGCGATGGTGCGGCTGCCGCCTTCGATGAGGCTGAGCTCGATCCGGCCTTCCTCGAAACGGACGAGGCGCACCTCCCGTTCGAGCTGGGCCTTCAGCACGATCTCGCGCTTCTCGCCGGCGAGCGCCACCACATCCTCGAAGCGGCGAAGCCGCATGGTCGGCTCGGGCTGCGCGGCCTGAGGGCGTGGCTGCGGATGCGGTTGCGAGGTCGCAAGTGCCATATTGCCGGAGGTCGCAGGACCGGAGGGTCGCGGCGCCGGCGCGGAAGGACCACCGGATGGCACCGGAGCGCCGTCCTTCAACGCGCGCAGGGCCTCGTCCGGCGTCGGCAGGTCGGCCGCATAGGCGAGACGCACGATCACCATTTCCGCCGCTGCGATCGGGCGGTTGGACGATTGGACCTCGGGGATGCCCTTCAGAAGGATCTGCCAGGCGCGGGACAGGGTGCGCACGGAAAGCTTTTGCGCGTAATCGGTGCCGCGGGTGCGCTCGATCTCGGAGAGAGCAGGATCCCGCGCCGCCTCGGGGATCAGCTTGAGGCGGGTGACGATATGCGAGAAAGCGGCGAGATCGGACAGGATCACGGCCGGATCGGCGCCGGCATCGTACTGCGCGCGCAAGCTCGCGAAGGCTGCCGGCACGTCGCCGCGCATCACCGTCTCGAACAGGTCGATCACCTGGGTGCGGTCGGCGAGGCCGAGCATGTCGCGCACGGTGTCGGGGGTCACGAGGCCGGCGCCATGGGCGATGGCCTGGTCCATGAGCGAGAGCGAATCGCGCGCCGAGCCTTCCGCCGCGCGGGCGATGGCGGCGAGCGCCTCCGGCTCGGCCTGCACGCCTTCAGCCTGGCAGATGCGGCCGAGATGGGCGACGAGCTTGTCGGCCTCGATGCGGCGCAGGTCGAAGCGCTGGCAGCGCGACAGGATCGTGACCGGAACTTTTCGGATCTCGGTGGTGGCGAAGATGAACTTCGCGTGCGGCGGCGGCTCCTCCAGCGTCTTCAGGAAGGCGTTGAACGCCTTCTCCGAGAGCATGTGGACCTCGTCGATGATGTAGACCTTGTAGCGGGCCGACACGGGAGAATAGCGGATACCGTCGATGATCTGGCGGACGTCGTCGATACCCGTATGGGAGGCGGCGTCCATCTCGAGCACGTCCACGTGCCGCGATTCCATGATCGCCTCGCAATGGACTCCGAGCTCGGGCATGTGGATGGTCGGCTTACCCGAGCCGTCGGCCTTCTGGTAGTTCAGGCCGCGGGCGAGAATGCGGGCCGTCGTGGTCTTGCCGACGCCGCGGACGCCGGTGAGCATCCAGGCCTGCGGAATGCGGCCGGTCTCGAAGGCGTTCGAGAGGGTGCGCACCATCGCCTCCTGACCGATCAGATCGTCGAAGGTTCTGGGGCGGTATTTTCGGGCAAGGACGCGGTAGGGAGAGGCCGGCGCCGTTGATGCCGGCGCGGCGGGGAAGCCCGGCAGGGCCGGCTCGTCGTTCAGGGGCGTGCCGGCTGTGGTATCGTCCATCGACTGCAAGGCTTTGGAGAAACTTTTTTAGGTGGGAGGCTGGACGAAGACCCGTTCGGTCTCGTTAGGGCTGCTTCCTTCCGGACCTGACCCGGTTGGCGAGTGAGACGTCCCTCGCCAACCTCCCACCGGCTATATGGGCGGTTCGGGCGGGAAACGCAAGTTGGAAACGAGACGGCTCGATGGTCATCCCCGCTCTCCACTGCCCGCCGTGTCATTCCCGGCCGGAGCGCAGCGAAGGGGAAGGGAATCCATCAGCGAAGCGCTTGATCGTGGATCCCCTTCCCTCGCCTTCGGCTCGCCGGGGATGACATTCGAGGTTCGGGCTGACATTGCGCCGCAGGCTCGGTTACATAGCACCATGACATTCCAGCTCGATTCCCGCCTCGAAGCCGACACGATCCCCGTCGGCGACCTCGCCCTCTCATCCGTCCTGCTTCTGAACGACGCACGCTTTCCCTGGTTCGTGCTGGTGCCGCGCGTCGAGGGGGTGAGCGAGATCACCGATCTGTCGGAGGAGCATTCGGCCCAGCTGATGCAGGAGATCCGCATCGCCACCAAAGTGATGCTGGAGCTCTCGAAGCCCGACAAGGTGAATGTGGGGGCGCTGGGCAACATCGTGACGCAGCTTCATGTCCACGTGATCGGCCGCTTCCGCTCCGATCCGGCCTGGCCCGGTCCCGTCTGGGGCTTTGGTGCCCGGACGCCCTATCCCGACCATGCGGCGAGCTCCCTGATCGAGCGCGCTGCCGCCCTCTTCGCATCGGCCTGACCCCATGAACCGACCCATCGCCTATATCTCGAACCCGCTCGTGCGCCACAGCGCCGAGCGGGACCCGGAGGCCCTCGCCAAGGCGGCGCAGGATCCCCGCACCGCCATGATCGTCCTCGCCGGCGACGTGCCGATCCTGCGGGCCGGCGAGCCTGGAACGAGCCTGCATCCCGCCTCCTTCCTGAGCCGTTTCCCGGATCATCGCGAGCAGGTTTTCCTCGGGACCCTGGGAG
Organism: Microvirga zambiensis WSM3693; assembly: GCF_016735695.1. GTDB lineage: Bacteria > Pseudomonadota > Alphaproteobacteria > Rhizobiales > Beijerinckiaceae > Microvirga > Microvirga zambiensis. Next base: position 59,642 of record NZ_JAERQD010000012.1, read on the forward strand.
AGCGCCCAGTCGTGGCGACCCTGGCAGCCGCCGAGGCCGCGGAGCAGTTCCAGGACGATCCGGCTTTCGCCGTCGTCGACCTGCGCTCGATCGCGGTACGCGGCCTCGTGCCGGCGGATGAGCTGGGGATGCTCGCCATGGCAAAATCGCTGCTCGACTGGCACCGGCGCCACCGCTTCTGCGCCAATTGCGGCGCGCCCACCACGCTGGCGCAGGCCGGGTTCCGGCGCGACTGCGCGTCCTGCGGCGCCCAGCATTTCCCGCGCACCGACCCGGTGGTGATCATGCTGATCACCCGCGGCGACAAGTGCCTGATGGGCCGCCAGCCGCGATTCGCGGAAAAGATGTATTCCTGCCTCGCGGGTTTCCTGGAGCCGGGCGAGACCATCGAGGATGCGGTGCGCCGCGAGACCTTCGAGGAGGCCGGCATCCGGGTCGGCGCGGTGCGCTACATGACCTCGCAGCCCTGGCCGTTTCCCTCGAACATCATGATCGGCTGCATCGGCGAGGCGCTGACCGACGAGATCACCTTCGACGGCGAGGAGCTGGAGGACGCCCGCTGGTTCACGAAGGAGGATCTCCGGCAGATGCTGGCGGGCACCCACGCGCATTTCAACTCCCCCGCCCCGATCGCCATCGCGAACCACCTCGTCCGGGAGTGGGTGAGGGAATAAGCGTCTGAGAAGCGTCATTTCGGACGAGCGAAGCGAGATCCGGGATTGCGAGACGAGGATGGCGCGTGAACCTCGACGTTGTCATCCCCGCGGCGGCGGGGATCCAGACCCACGCCGTCTCAGGTCGAGACGATCCGCGTCGTTCTGCAGCGTCAGCGGCTATGGATCCCGGATCTCCGCTCCGCTTCGTCCGGGATGACAGCGCGTCACTCGTCCCGGGATGATGTTTCCCTCCCGCGTCATCCCGCCCTCCGCCGTCATCCCCGGGCTTGTCCCGGGGACCCACGTCTTCGAGACCGGAATCCTCGCCCTCCCATGTCGTCACCTCCCCGGACTTGTTCCGGGGATCAGTGCCGGTGACCTCGATGCGGTGAGGCGCCGCGCCTCCCAAGACGTGGGTGGCCGCAACAAGTGCGGCCATGACGGTAGAGGGTGCGACCGGCCGAGGAGCTCAACACTGCTTGTCAAAGCGCCAGCACCTTCAGGCCCGCAGCTTGCGCTGCGGGCCGTCAAGGTCGAGGGAGGCGTGACGGGCAGCCCGGCTCGCTTTTGTGTGTGAAATGCTCAGAGCCGGATTGCTCGTCGCACACGGTTTGTTTCAGCGGACCCGGATCAAGCCCGGATCGGCCACCCGCGATCACCGGCTTGCGAGGCCTGCGGCGGGACCGCTCTCCGCCCCGTTCTTGCGACGCCTCGCGAGCGCGCCCCTCGGCGGGCGGGCGAGGATGGCGAATGATATAGCCGAGCTTCGCATTTCTGTCAAGAACAAAGAAAGAACATAACGTTGCCCTCATCCCCATCCCCGCCCCTCGCCGTCATGGCCGCACTTGGTGCGGCCACCCACGTCTTCAAGAACCGCGACGCTGCCAAGACGTGGATACCCGCGACAAGCGCGGGCATGACGCGGTGGGTATCACGACGGCGGAGGATGGGATGACAGCAGAGGGTCGCATGACGGAGAGGGTGCCGTGAGGGGCGGTGTCATTCCCGGCCGAAGATGGCGCAGCCATCGCAGGGGAAGGGAATCCATAGCGCTGCGCCTGTTCGTGGATCCCCTTCCCGGCCACCGGCCGCCGGGGATCACACGCGGCGAACTCAACCCTATGCCGTCAGGTCGAACCGATAGGCGATCTCCACCACGCTCTGGCCGCGCAGGTCGAATGTCTGTTCAGGTCCCGGCGTGCCGCCGAGCCTTTCGTAGAAGCGGCGGGCCGAATCGTTGTCCTTCAGCACCCACAGTCCGACGGCGCGAAAGCCTTGCTGGTCAAGATGATCGAAGACGCCTTGCATCAGTCTGCGGCCGACGCCCTGCCGCTTGACTTTATCGAGGAGATAGATCGCGAAAATCTCGGCCTCGGCACCCAGATGATCGGCGTTCTCGCCCCGGATCGGCCCGCCACGGGCGAAGCCGACGATCTCGCCGCCAGTTTCGGCGACGAGCGTCTTGGCCTGCGGATCCGGCCGGGCGAAAATGCCCTGCCACATCCGCCTGCGCTCCTCGACCGAAAGGCCGGCGAGCGCCTCTGGACTGAGAAAATCCTTGTAGGATTCGCGCCAGCCCTGGACATGGACCCGGGCGATGCCCTCGACATCCGCCTCGACCGCCTCACGGACGAGGATCGTCACTCGGCGGCTTCCCTGACCTTTTCCCGGAACGGATCGGCCTCGTAGACTCCGAGAATACGCAACTCGCGCGAGAAGAACTCGAGCTCCTCCAGCGCTCGCCGCAGACCCGGATCCTCCGGATGCCCGTCGACCTCGGCATAGAACTGCGTGGCGGTGAAGTCGCCCTCCAGCATGTAGCTTTCGAGCTTGGTCATGTTGACGCCGTTGGTGGCGAAACCGCCGAGCGCCTTGTAGAGCGCTGCCGGCAGGTTGCGGACGCGGAAGACGAAGGAGGTCACGAGAGGCCCCTGCCCGGCCGGCGCCCAATGGGGCGTCTTCGACAGGATGACGAAGCGGGTGGTGTTGTGGGCCTCGTCCTCCACATCCTCGGCCAGGATCTTCAGGCCGTAGATGTCGGCCGCCATGCGCGGCGAGAGGGATGCCCGGGTCGGATCCTTCCACTCCGACACCTCGCGCGCGGAGCCGGCGGTGTCGCCGGCCACGTGGGCTTTGAGCCCGAGCTTGCGGATGATCTTGCGGCACTGGCCGAGCGCATGGACGTGGCTGTAGACGTCCTTGACGGTGCCGAGATTGGCCTCGGGGATGGCCATCAGATGAAAATGGATCGGCAGGAAATGCTCGCCGACGATGTGAAGCCCCGAGGTCGGCAGCAGGTGGTGGATGTCGGCGACGCGGCCCGCGATGGAATTCTCGATCGGGATCATGGCGAGGCCCGCCGGGCCTTCGTTCACGGCGGCGAAGGCGTCCTCGAAGGTCGGACAGGGCAAGACTTCCCAGTCAGGACGCGCCTCAGAGCAGGCCGTGTGCGAATTGGCGCCGAGCTCGCCTTGGAACGAAATGATCTTGCTCATGATGTCCTCCGGGAGGCGATGATCTCGCGCGCCTCCTCCAATTGCTGCGGCGTGTCGACCCCGAAAGGCACGTCGTCGACGACGACCGCGTCGATGCGCATCCCAGCCTCGACGGCCCTGAGCTGTTCCAGGCGCTCCCGGGTTTCCAGGGGCGAGGCCGGAAGCCCGACGAAGCGCTGCAGGGCGGCACGGCGATAGGCGTAGACGCCGATGTGATGGTAGAGCGGTCCGTCGCCGGTCGGGGCGGTCGCCCGCGTGAAGTAGAGGGCACGGAAGCGACCGGGCGACAGTTCGGTCCCCACCATCTTCACGACGTTCGGATTCGCCTTCTCGTCCTCGCGCTCGATCGGATAGACAAGGGTCGCGATGTCGACCGCGGGATCGAGCAGAGGCGCGATGACGGCGGCTATCGCACGGGGGTCGATGGTCGGGAAATCCCCCTGAACGTTGACGACCACGTCATGCCGGCCCTCGGGGTCGAGTTTATCCACAGCCTCGGCAATCCGATCCGAGCCGGAGCCGTGGTCGGAGCGGGTCATGACGGCTTCTCCGCCGACCGCGCGAACGGCCTCGGCGATTTCGGGAGCATCGGTCGCCACTGCAACGGGGCCGATGCCGGCTTCCATCGCCCGGCGCCAGACATGGACGATCATGGGCTCTCCCGCGATCTCGGCCAGGGGCTTGTTGGGCAACCGCGTGGCGGCGAGGCGGGCGGGGATGAGAATGATGGGATCGGACATGAGGCGGTTCATCTCAGAAAACTGCGCGTGCTTACCAAGGCGGACTCCGTTTGTCATTCCCGGGAAGCCGCGCAGCGGAGGGGAAGGGAAGCCATGGCACCGAGCGCGCGAGGCGCCCCTTCCGACTTCGTGCGCCGGGGATGACGATGAACGTCCAGCCTCAACGCCGCGGCGACATCGGATCCGGGACCCTGAGAGGCCCGCAGGCGTTGCAAAGCCGTGCTGCGACCACGAGAACGGCGAAAACTCCAGAAAACCCCATTGTCAAAACCCCTTCTCTACGGCTAAGCAACGCCCCTGTCGCGGGTGCATGCCCGCGGATCCGTTCTGCTGCCTGGTTTCGCCGGTTGTACGAAGGCGAGGAGAGCTTCACTTATGAATATCGAGACCAATAAGATCGCGGGCGCCGTCTTCGCTTCGCTCCTCTTCGTGGTCGGCGTCAACGTTATCGCCGGCGGTATGTTTGCCCCTCACAAGCCCGCCGTCCCAGGTTATGACCTTCCGGCTCCGGAAGAGGCGGCCGCCGGTGGCGCCGCTGCCGCGGCTCCCGCCGAGCCGCTCCCGGTTCTCCTGGCCAGTGCGGATGCGGCAAAGGGCCAGGCCCAGTCGCGCAAATGCGCCTCCTGCCACACCTTCGAAAAGGGCGGGCCGAACAAGGTGGGCCCGAATCTCTACGGCGTCGTCGGCCGCCCGGTCGCCTCGCACGAGGGCTTCAACTACTCGGCAGGCATGAAGGCCCATGGCGGCAACTGGACCTACGAGGCCCTGGACGCCTTCGTCCACAACCCGAAGCAGGCCACTCCCGGCACGATCATGGCCTTCGCCGGCCTTGCCGCGGCCAAGGACCGTGCCGACCTGCTGGCCTATCTGCGGAGCCTCTCCGACAGCCCGGTCGCCTTCCCGGCAGCTCAGTAACATATTCACAACGATCACATTTCGGAAAGCCGGGCCCTCGCGCCCGGCTTTTCTTTTTGGTCTTTCCCGCGTTTCGGGCATTGTCCCTTGCGCTCGCCCCGTTACGCACGAAATCTAACGGGGCAACAGACGCCTCACCCTCGAAGGAGACGCCTTGTGATCCGCACCCTTCTGCCGAGCCTGCTTGCGGCCTGCCTCGCCTTCACGCCCCTCGCAGCCCAGGACGCGCCATGGCGGCACGGTGCAGCCCTCCTCGACGAGCCGAAATACCCGCAGGACTTCCCGCATTTCGATTACGTCAACCCAAGCGCGCCGAAGGGCGGGCTGGTGCGCCTCGGCGCGCTCGGCACCTTCGACAGCTTCAACGTGGTCGTCGCCGGCGTGAAGGGATCCCCCGAACAGGGCCTCGGCCTGATCTACGAGACATTGACCACCTCAGCCCTCGACGAGCCGAACGCCTCATACGGCCTGCTCGCCGAATCCTTCTCGTTTCCGGAGGATTATTCATCGGTCAGCTTCCGCCTGCGCCCGGAAGCGCGCTGGCACGACGGCAAGCCTGTGACCGTGGACGACGTGATCTTCTCGTTCGAGAGCCTGAAGACCAACAGCCCCACCTACGCATTCTATTATGCCAACGTCAGCAAGGCCGAAAAGACCGGCGAGCGCGAGGTGAAGTTCACCTTCGACGAGAAGGGCAACCGCGAGCTGCCGCAGATCATGGGGCAGCTGATGGTGCTGCCGAAGCACTGGTGGGAGGGCACCGCGGCGGACGGACGCAAGCGCGACATCACGCAGACCACCCTCGAACCGCCGCTCGGCTCCGGCCCCTATCGCCTGAAGAATTTCGATGCCGGCCGCAACGCATCCTACGAGCGCGTGAAGGATTATTGGGGCGAGAAAACCAACGTGAATGTCGGTCAGAACAATTTCGACGAGATCCGCTACGAATATTATCGCGATGCGACGGTGCTGCTCGAAGCCTTCAAGGCGGACCGACTCGATTTCCGCACCGAGAACAGCGCCCGCAACTGGGCAACCGGATACGATTTCCCGGCGCGGCAGGAAGGCCGCGTGGTGCTCGAAGAGTTTCCTTTCCGCGCCACCGGCGTGATGCAGGCTTTCGTGCTCAACATGCGGCGCGACAAGTTCAAGGACCAGCGCGTTCGCCGTGCATTCAACCTCGCCTTCCCCTTCGAGGAACTGAACAAGACGATCTTCTACGGCCTCTACGAGCGGCCCTCGAGCTATTTCTTCGGTCTCGACCTCGCCTCGTCCGGACTGCCCGAAGGACGTGAGCTGGCGATCCTCGAATCCGTTCGCGACAAGGTTCCGGCATCGGTCTTCACGACGCCCTACAAGAACCCGGTCAACGATTCGCCCGAGACGATCCGCAACAACCTGCGCGAGGCCGACCGGCTGCTCAAGGAAGCCGGCTGGGAGGTGAAGAACGGCCGCCGCGTCAACGCGAAAGGCGAGGTCCTGACCGCCGAGCTGCTCAGCAGCAGCCCGAACGAGGAGCGTGTGTTCCTGCCCTACAAGGCATCCCTCGACCGCCTCGGCATCGCAACCTCCGTGCGCACCGTCGACGACGTGCAATACACCAACCGCACCCGCGCCTTCGACTTCGACATCGCCACGGGCCTGTGGCCGCAATCGTCATCGCCCGGCAACGAGCAGCGCGAGTTCTGGGGATCGAAGGCCGCCGCGCGCGAGGGCTCGCGCAACCTGTCCGGCATCGCCGATCCGGGCATCGATGCGCTCATCGACAAGGTGATCTACGCCAAGGACCGGGAGGAGCTCGTGGCCGCGACGAAGGCGCTCGACCGCGTGCTCCTGGCCCACGATTACGTGGTGCCGCAATGGACATCGCTGAAGCAGCGCACCGCGCGCTGGAACCGCTACGGCCATCCCGAAACCATGCCGCGCTACGGCGGCGCCGCCTTCCCGACGATCTGGTGGTATGACGAGGCCAAGGCCGCGAAGACCGGAGCGCCGCGATGAGACCTTTCAATCGCCGCACCCTCCTCAAGACCGGAGCGGCGAGCGCCGCTCTCTCCGTTCTGCCACGAACCGGCTTCGCGCAGGAGGGCGAGACCGAAACGCATGGTCTCTCGAGCTTCGGCGAGCTGAAATATCCGCCGGACTTCAAGCATTTCGACTACGTGAATCCGGCAGCTCCCAAGGGCGGCACGCTGGCGATCCAGATCAAGCAGACCCTCGGCAACCAGAATTTCGATACGTTCAACACGCTCCACGTCTTCGTCCTGCGCGGCGACGGCGCCGCCGGCATGACCGGCACGTTCGACACCCTGATGGCCGGCACGGCGGACGAGCCGGATGCGCTCTACGGCCTCGTCGCGAAGAGCGTGCGAATCTCCGACGACAAGCTCACCTACCGCTTCATCTTGCGCCCGGAAGCGCGCTTCCATGACGGATCGCGGCTGACGGCGAGGGATGTCGCGTTCTCGCTGAACATCCTGAAGACCAAGGGCCATCCGAACTTCAGCCAGCTCCTGACCCAGATGGCATCGGCCGAAGCGGAATCCGACGATGTGCTGCGTGTCCAGTTCACACCGCAGCGCAGTCGCGATCTGCATCTCATCATCGCCGGAATGCCGATCTTCTCCGAGCGCTATTGGCAAGGCAAGGATTTCGAAGCCTCGACGCTGGAAGCGCCGCTCGGCTCCGGCGCCTACAAGGTCGGACGCTTCGAGGTCGGGCGCTTCATCGAGTTCGATCGCGTACGGGACTACTGGGCCAAGGATCTGCCGGTGAATGTGGGGCAGAACAATTTCGAGCATCTTCGCTACGAATATTTCCGCGACCGCATCGTCGCCTTCGAAGCCTTCAAGAACGGCACGCTCAACTACAACGAGGAATACACGTCCCGCATCTGGTCGACCGGCTACGACTTCCCGGCCGTGCGAGAAGGCAAGGTGAAGAAGGAAGAGATTTCGAGCGAGGCGCCCGCGACGATCCAGGGCTGGTACTTCAACACGCGCCGCGACACCTTCAAGGATCCGCGCATCCGCGAAGCCATCGGCCTCGCCTTCGACTTCGAATGGACGAACGCGAACATCATGTTCGGCCTGTTCAAGCGGACGACCTCCTATTTCGAGAACAGCGACATGAAGGCGGTGGGCAAGCCCACGGCGGACGAGCTGAAGCTGCTCGAGCCGTTCCGCGGCAAGCTTCCCGCCACCGTCTTCGAGGATCCGGTTCTGCCGCCCATTTCCGACGGCTCGGGCCAGGACAGGCGTCTCCTGCGCCGCGCGGACGAACTCTTGCGCGAGGCCGGCTGCAAGCGCGAGGGCGGCACCTTGAGGCTGCCGAACGGGCAGCCCTTCAAGATCGAGTTCCTGGACTTCCAGCCCTCGCTTCAGCCGCATACGCAGCCGTTCCAGGCCAACCTGAAGCGGCTCGGCATCGACGCCTCCTCGCGCATCGTGGATGCCGCGCAATATCAGCGCCGCATGGACGAGTACGATTTCGACATGGCGAGCCGCAACCTCGTCGGCTCGTCCACTCCTGGCGACGGCCTGCGCATCGTCTACGGTTCGGAATCCGGCAAAAGGCCAGGCTCGCGGAATATCGCCGGAATCGACAGCCCGGCGGTGGACGCCCTCATCGACAAGATCGGCAACGCCAGGTCGCGCCAGGAGCTGAACATCGCCTGCCGCGCCCTGGACCGGGTTCTCCGTTCGGGCCATTATTGGGTTCCCATGTGGTACCGGGCCAGCGAATGGCTGGCCTATTGGGACCAGTTCTCGCGCCCCGCGACCAAGCCCCGCCTTGCCTCTGGCGCACCGGGAACCTGGTGGTACGATGCCGAGAAGGCAAAGCGGATCGGAAGAGGATAAGGCTTGGACACCCCACTGACGACCGGCCGCATCGGCCTTGAATCCGCAGGCGCCTGATGCTGGCCTATATCGCACGCCGCGTGCTTCTCATGATCCCCACCATCCTCGGGATCATGCTCATCTCCTTCGTGCTGGTGCAGTTCGCCCCCGGCGGCCCCGTGGAGCGCATCATCGCGCAGCTGCAGGGGCAGGATTCGGGTGCCTCCTCCCGCATCTCCGGCGGCGGCGGCGATTTCGGCGCGCAGAGTCCGGGCGGAGCAGGTGCGGGCGCAGGTGACACATCCTCCCGCTATCGCGGCGCTCAAGGACTCGATCCGCAATTCATCAAGCAGCTCGAGGTCCAGTTCGGCTTCGACAAGCCGGCCTATGAGCGCTTCCTGAAGATGATCTGGGATTATGCCCGCTTCGACTTCGGCAAGAGCTATTTTCGCGACATCTCCGTGCTGGAGCTCATCAAGGAGAAGCTGCCGGTCTCTGTCAGCCTGGGCCTCTGGATGACGCTGCTCTCCTATGCGATCTCGATCCCGCTCGGCATCAGGAAAGCCGTGCATGACGGGTCCTCCTTCGACATCTGGACCTCGGCCATCGTCATCATCGGCTATGCGATCCCGGGCTTCCTCTTCGCGATCCTCCTGATCGTGCTCTTCGCCGGCGGCTCGTTCTGGCAGATCTTCCCCTTGCGCGGCCTGACCTCGGAAGACTGGGACTTCATGCCCTGGTACTGGCAGATCGTGGATTACTTCTGGCACCTCGTGCTGCCGATCACCGCCATGGCGCTCGGTGCTTTCGCCACCTCGACCCTGCTGACGAAGAACTCCTTCCTCGACGAGATCCGCAAGCAATACGTGCTCACCGCACGCATGAAGGGCCTCTCAGAGCGCCAGGTGCTCTACGGCCATGTGTTCCGCAATGCGATGCTGATCGTGATCGCCGGCTTTCCCGGCGCCTTCATTGGAGCCTTCTTCGCCGGCGCGCTTCTGATCGAGACCATCTTCTCCCTCGACGGGCTCGGCCTGCTCTCCTTCGAATCCATCGTCAACCGCGACTATCCCGTGGTCTTCGCCAACCTCTACATCTTCTCGCTCGTGGGCCTCGCGGTGAACCTGCTCTCGGATCTCACCTATACCTGGATCGATCCGCGGATCGATTTCGAGACCCGGGAGGCGTGAGATGAATTCAGAGCGATCATCCCACTTTCGTCATGCCCGGCCTTGTGCCGGGTATCCACGCCTTCTGGCGCGGCGGTTCGAAGACGTGGATGGCCGGGCTGATCCCCGGATCAAGTCCGGGGACGGCCATGACGACGGTGGGGAGGCGTGAGATGATGAATCCATCACACCTCGATGTCATTCCCGGCCGGAGCGCAGCGAAGGGGAAGGGAATCTCTCTCCCTGCGCAGCACCATGGATCCCCTTCCCTCGCCTTCGGCTCGCCGGGGAAACCCTTCACGTCATGGCCGTCCCCGGACTTGATCCGGGGATCAGCCCGGCCATCCCGATCGGCGATGGCGCCACACCTTATCGGGATCACCGGCACGAGGCCGGTGATGACGGCGGTAGAGCGAGGCGTGCGATGAACGAGACCATTCCCGTCGTCTCGCCGGCTTCATCGCCGGTCGCGCCGCCCCTGCCGAAGGAAGGCTTCATCAAGCTCTCGCCGCTCAACCGACGGCGCTTCGCCAATTTCAAGGCCAACCGGCGCGGCTACTGGTCGTTCTGGATCTTCATGGTCCTGTTCGTCCTGAGCCTGTTCGCGGAACTCATCGCCAACGACAAGCCGATCCTCGCCTCCTACAAGGGAGAGATCCTCTTCCCGGCTTTCGTCGATTACCCGGAAGAGAAGTTCGGCGGCTTCCTGGCGCAGACCGACTACCGCGACCCCGTCATCTCCAAGGAGATCCAGGAGAACGGCTGGTTGCTCTGGGCGCCGGTCCGCTTCTCCTACAACACGCACAATCTCGACCTGCCCGTCCCCGCGCCGGCGCCGCCGACCTGGATGCTCACCGACGCGCAATGCAAGCCGATTGCGGAGCGCACCGGCGGCACGGGCTGCAAGGACATCGAATGGAACTGGCTCGGCACCGACGACCAGGGCCGCGACGTGGTGGCGCGCCTGATCTACGGCTTCCGCATCTCGGTGCTGTTCGGGCTGACGCTTGCCGGCATATCGTCGCTCATCGGCATCCTGGCCGGTGCGGTCCAGGGGTATTATGGCGGCTGGACGGACCTTCTGTTCCAGCGCTTCATCGAGGTCTGGACGGCGATCCCCTCGCTCTATCTGCTCATCATCATCTCGGCGGTGATCACGCCGAGCTTCTTCGTGCTGCTCGGCATCCTGCTGCTGTTCTCGTGGGTTTCCCTTGTGGGCGTGGTGCGTGCGGAGTTCCTGCGCGCGCGAAACTTCGAATATGTTCGTGCGGCCCGCGCGCTCGGCCTGTCTAACTCCACCATCATGTTCAAGCACCTCCTGCCGAACGCCATGGTGGCGACGCTCACCTTCCTGCCCTTCATCATCAACGGCTCGATCACGACGCTCACCTCCCTCGACTTCCTCGGCTTCGGCCTGCCCCCCGGCTCGCCCTCGCTCGGCGAGCTGCTGGCCCAGGGCAAGGCCAATCTCCAGGCGCCGTGGCTCGGCCTTGCCGGCTTCTTCGTGATCGCCATCATGCTCAGCCTCCTCATCTTCGTCGGCGAAGCGGTGCGCGACGCCTTCGACCCGCGGAAGACGTTTCGATGACCGAGCCCCTCCTCTCAGTTCAGGATCTTTCGGTCGCCTTCCGCCAGGGCGCGAACGACATGCTGGCGGTCGACCATGTCTCGTTCGACGTGATGCCGGGCGAGACGGTGGCACTGGTGGGCGAGTCGGGATCGGGCAAATCCGTGACCGCTCTCTCCACGCTCAAGCTCCTGCCCTACCCGTCCGCGCATCACCCTTCCGGCCGCATCCTGTTCAAGGGCAAGGACCTGATCGCCGCCGACGAAGACGAGATGCGGAAAGTCCGCGGCGACGACATCACCATGGTGTTCCAGGAGCCGATGACCTCGCTCAACCCGCTGCACAGCATAGAACGGCAGGTCGGCGAGATCCTGAAGCTGCATCGCGGCCTCTCCGATCGTGAGGCGCGGGCGCGGACGCTGGAGCTTCTCACCCTCGTCGGCATCCGCGACGCGGAATCGCGGCTCGATGCCTATCCGCACCAGCTCTCCGGCGGGCAGCGCCAGCGCGTGATGATCGCCATGGCGCTCGCCAACGAGCCCGATCTCTTCATCGCCGACGAGCCGACCACCGCGCTCGACGTCACCGTGCAGGCGCAGATCCTGAAGCTCCTCGCCGAGTTGAAGAGCAGGCTCAACATGTCGATGCTCTTCATCACCCACGACCTCGGCATCGTCCGCAAGATCGCCGACCGCGTCTGCGTGATGCTCAAAGGCAAGATCGTCGAGCAGGGAACGGTTGCGGAAGTCTTCGGCAATCCGCAGCACCCCTACACGCAACGCCTGCTCGCCGCCGAGCCGAAGGGTCGCGCCAATCCGGTCGCGAAGGATGCGCCGGTCATCGTCGATGCCGGGCCGATCAAGGTGTGGTTTCCGATCAAGCGCGGCTTCTTCCAGAAGACCGTCGGCCATGTGAAGGCGGTCGACGGCGTCTCGGTGCGCGTGCGCCGGGGCGAGACCGTGGGCGTGGTCGGTGAATCCGGTTCCGGCAAGACGACGCTGGGCCTCGCCATCCTGCGTCTCGTGCAGTCGGAAGGCCCCATCGTCTTCCTCGGCAATCGCATCGACGGCATGCGCGGCAAGGAGATCCGCCCGATGCGCAAGGATCTGCAGGTGGTGTTCCAGGACCCCTACGGCTCGCTGTCGCCGCGCATGTCCGTGGCCGAGATCGTCGAGGAGGGCCTGCTCGTGCAGAACAAGGCTCTCTCTTACGCCCAGCGCCGCGACGTGGTTGCCAAGGCGCTGCACGATGTCGGCCTCGACCCCGCCACCATGGACCGCTATCCGCACGAATTCTCCGGCGGCCAGCGCCAGCGCATTGCGATTGCCCGCGCCATGGCTCTGGAGCCGCAATTCATCATGCTCGACGAGCCGACCTCCGCTCTCGACATGTCCGTGCAGGCGCAGATCGTGGAATTGCTGCGCGACCTGCAGAAGCGGCGCGACCTCGCCTACATGTTCATCAGCCACGACCTCAAGGTCGTGCGGGCGCTCGCGAACCATGTTGTGGTGATGCAGAACGGCAGGATCGTCGAGGAAGGATCCGCCGAGAGCATTTTCGCGGCCCCACGCACCGATTACACCAAGGCGCTCTTCGCCGCCGCCTTCAATCTCGAAACGGCGGCGTCGGACGCCGTTCGGGAATAGGCCGGCGTGGATCAGCCGCCCAAACCTGGCTGACAGCCCTGCGATCCTGGCCCATCGCATCTTTGGCCGTATTGCCGTATCAGTCATGATTCTCGTGGTTTGAAGGATCCTTGCCGATGCCTCGCGCTCTTCTCATCGTGCTCGATTCCGTCGGTATCGGCGGAGCCGAGGATGCGGCCGCCTATGGCGATGCAGGCGCCGATACGTTGGGGCATATTGCCGAGGCCTGCGCCGAGGGCCGGGGCGACCGGGCCGGCTTGCGCGAGGGGCTACTGAACCTGCCGCATATGGCGGCGCTCGGCCTCGGCCTCGCCTGCGAGGCCTCGACGGGGCGGATGCCGCCGAATCTAGCGCCGCAGGGCGAATTGAAGGGAACCTGGGGCTACGGCGTCGAGACGTCCAAGGGGAAAGACACGCCTTCCGGCCATTGGGAGATCGCCGGCGTCCCCGTCACCTTCGACTGGGGCTATTTCCCCGACACCGTTCCGGCCTTTCCGGAGGAGCTGACGGCCGCCTTCATCGAGCGCGGCAAGCTTCCCGGCATTCTCGCCGACAAGCACGCCTCCGGCACCACCGTCATCGACGAATACGGCGCCGAGCATATGCGCTCGGGCAAGCCGATCTTCTACACCTCCGTCGACAGCGTGCTGCAGATCGCGGCGCATGAGGAGACCTTCGGACTCGAGCGGCTCTACGACCTCTGCCGCATCGGCCGCGAGCTTTGCGATCCCTACAAGATCGGCCGCGTCATCGCGCGGCCCTTCGTCGGCTCGCCCGAGACCGGCTTCAAGCGCACCGGCAACCGCAAGGATTTCGCCATACCGCCGCCTTCCGATACCATCCTCGACACGCTCGGCAAGGCTGGCCGCGCCGTCGTGACCGTCGGCAAGATCGGCGACATTTTCGCCCATCGCTCGACAGGTCAAGAAATCAAGCCCAACGGCAACGACGCCTGCCTCACCGCGGCCATCGACGCATTGAAGGATCTGCCTGATGGCGGCTTCGTCTTTGCGAACTTGGTCGACTTCGACAGCGAGTTCGGCCACCGCCGCGATATCCCCGGCTACGCCGCCGCGCTCGAGGCCTTCGACCGGCGCATCCCCGAGATCGAGGCAGCTCTCAAGGACGGCGACCTCGTCATCATCACCGCCGATCACGGCAACGACCCTTCGTGGAAGGGCTCCGACCACACCCGCGAGCACGTTCCGATCCTGAGCTTCGGGCCGGACGCAGCGCGGGTCGCCATCGGCCGGCGGGAGAGCTTCGCCGATATCGGCGCGAGCGTGCTGAAGCATTTGGATGTGCGCCTTGGCGGCAAGGGAACTTCGTGGCTTTAGGAACGCCTAAGGCGATGCGGCGCAAGACCCAGCTCAGGGCTCAAGCTTTACAAGCCGTTTGATGGTATTGTGCGAGTGGCATAGACAAGGGCTCCGCAGTCCCCGCTATGGCTGACACGGCAGATACCGCTCACGTCATCATTCGGCCACCGCTTGCCTTGGGGCTCGCGCTTCTTGCCGGGCTTGCGCTCGACTGGCTCATACCTTTGCCTTTCCTGCCATCCGATTTCCCGAAGGGCTTCCTCGGCGCATTGGTGTTCCTCCTCGCGCTGGCGCTGTTCGCCTGGGCCATCGTGACGATGACCAGGGCCGGCTCGAACGTCCCCACCAACCGGCCGACGACCACCATCGTCGAGAGCGGGCCTTACCGCTTCACGCGAAACCCCATCTATCTCGGCATGATCCTGGCACTGATCGGCTTAAGTATTGCGTTCAACGGTCTCTGGCTGCTGGTGATGCTGGTGCCCTTCGCGCTCGTCATCCGCTACGGCGTCGTGGCGCGCGAGGAAGTCTATCTCGAGCGCAAGTTCGGCGATGTCTATTGTAGCTATCGCTCGCGGGTGCGGCGCTGGCTGTAGCAGTGACGGGCCCTCATAACCTTGGCCATGTCGCAGAATATCCCTTTCAGGCCAAGCTGCCGCACCCCTCCCCCGCGCCATTGACGGCCCCGAAACTTTGGATCACTCTCCCATAGATCGTATGGAGGCTCTCCGGCGATCGGTCGAGGAGTCTTCCCGTTTCGCGTGGAAGTCATTCATGAGCTCGCCTAACCGCTCGACCCATATCCGGCTCACCTCCCATCCCGAGCCGAACGCCGGCACCATCAAGCATCCAATCAAATGGGGAGCGAAGGATCCGAAAGAGCGCGGCCCCATCGTCGGCACCGTGACCAACCCGTCCGACCGCAACGTGATCGGCGCACATGGCGGCTCCTATTCGCTGTATCGGGCGCTTGCCATCTCCGCCCGGGCGCTCAACCCGCTGGCCCGTCCGGACCTGCACAACACCCACCCGACCGCCGAGATTGGCCCGCATCCGCAATGGTTCGAGCCGGGAAAGATCGTCTCCCTCGACCCTTGGGGCCACATGGTCGGCGAGGTCTACAAGGACGAGATCGCGGGCGGCCTCGACATCCGCCCCTCGATCGCGGTGACCAAGGCGCGGCTCAACATGCCGGAAATCCTCGCCGCCATGGGGGCGAAGCGGCTCAAGGCCGATGGCGGCTTCCTGCATGACACAGGCGACATCTCGGTGACCAAGATCGCGGTCGATCCCGTCTGGCATCTGCCTGGCATCGCCCAGCGCTTCGGCTGCTCCGAGGGCGAGCTGCGCCGCACCCTGTTCGAGCAGACCGGCGGCATGTTCCCCGAGCTCGTCACCCGTCCCGACATGAGCGTGTTCCTGCCGCCCATCGGCAACACCACAATCTATGTGGTCGGCGAGGTGTCGCGCCTGAGCGATCCCAAGACCCGCATCGCCTGCCGCGTGCACGACGAATGCAACGGTTCCGACGTGTTCGGCTCCGACATCTGCACCTGCCGCCCTTACCTCGTGCACGGCATCGAGGAATGCGTGCGGGAAGCGCAGTCGGGCGGCGTCGGCGTGATCGCCTATAACCGCAAGGAGGGCCGAGCGCTCGGCGAGGTCACGAAGTTCCTGGTCTACAATGCGCGCAAGCGCCAGGAGGGCGGCGACCAGGCCGCCACCTATTTCGAGCGCACCGAATGCGTGGCCGGCGTGCAGGATGCGCGCTTCCAGCAGCTCATGCCCGATGTGCTGCACTGGCTCGGCATCCGCCGCATCGACCGGCTCATGTCCATGTCGAACATGAAATACGACGCCATCACCGGCTCCGGCATCGAGGTGGTGGAGCGCGTGCCGATCCCGGCCGAGCTGGTGCCGCAGGACGCGCAGGTGGAGCTCGAAGCCAAGAAGGCCGCCGGCTATTACACGCCCGACGGCGCGCCGAGCGCCTCCGACCTCAACCAGGTGAAGGGCCGCGATCTCGAGCGCTTCTAGAGCCATGGAATAGCGAAGCGGATGCCGGCCTGCCGTCGGCATCCGCTTCGTTTTTAACCTTTCCGCCAGACGGCTCGCCTTGCGCATGCCGGGCGGGCTCGCCATTGTGCTATCGCATCTCCCTCGAGAGAGCACCGGAGCCCTGCGTGACCGACCAGCCTGACCTATCGCCTGAGACGAAAGCGGCCCTGAGCCTTCTCTCCGCCGCCGCGGTGCGGGAGCGGTCGCATCAGCTCCTGCAGGCAGGCCTCGACGGCCGCCTCAAGCATTTCACGGTCGATCTCGGCCAGCTCGAGCCCTGCGCCGACGAGGTCGTCAAGACGATCCGCCAGGCTTATCCCTCCCTCGACATTCCCTTCCACGCCCGCTGGCGCCATTTCGCCGCCGGCGAGCATGACCGCTGGGATGCGGTGATGCACGGCGCGCCCTGGGAGAATGCGGCCGAGATGGCCCGCTCCGCCTTCGATCTCGCCATCGTCTCGGTGCTGCTCGATGCCGGCGCCGGCGCCCAATGGCGCTACGAGGAGGGCCGCACCGGCGAGACCTATATCCGCTCCGAAGGGCTCGCGGTGGCAAGCTTCGACATGTTCGTGAGCGGCGCGTTCTCCAGCAAACCGGAAGACCCCTTCCGCGTCGATGCCGATGTGCTGATGACCCTGACGGCGCAGGATCTGGCCGAAGGCTTCCAGGTCTCTCCCGACAATCCCCTCGTCGGGCTCGAGGGCCGCGCCGCGCTGCTCAACCGCCTCGGCCGCGTCGTCGCCACGAACCCGGACATTTTTGGCCAGCACGACGATCCCCGCCCCGGCGGCCTCTTCGACGTCATCGCGGAAACGGCCGAGGACGACCGCATCGCGGCGCCTGCGATCCTGAAGGCGCTGCTCACCCATCTCGGGCCCATCTGGCCCGGCCGCATCACGCTCGGCGGTGTCGATCTCGGCGATACCTGGCGTCACCCATTGGTCGAGGCGCCGGATGTCACGAAGGGGCTCATTCCCTTCCACAAGCTGTCGCAATGGCTGTCCTATTCGCTCATCGAGCCACTCGAATGGGCGGGCTTCACCGTCGTCGATGTCGACGGCCTCACTGGCCTACCCGAATACCGCAATGGCGGGCTTTTTCTCGACACCGGCGTGATCGCCCTGAAGGACCCGGCCGATGCGGAGCGCCCGCATGCTGTGGATTCCCAGCTCGTGGTGGAATGGCGCGCCTTGACGGTCGCCCTTCTCGACCGCATTGCCGAACCGATCCGCGCGAAGCTAGGATTTGCCGCGGAGGACTTTCCCCTGGCCAAGGCGCTCGAAGGCGGCACTTGGGCGACGGGGCGCAGGCTCGCGAAGGAGAAGCGCGGCGACGGCTCGCCGCCTCTCAGCGTGATCAGCGACGGGACGGTTTTTTAGTTGAAGCAGCAGACGACGATCAAAGAGGAAAAAAACATGCAGGGCGTCACCGTGGTCGATCATCCGCTGGTTCAGCACAAGCTGACCCTGATGCGGGACAAGGAACGCTCGACGAAGGGCTTCCGCCAGCTCCTCAACGAGATCGGCATGCTGCTCTGCTACGAAGTCACCCGCAACCTGCCCATGGAGCGCATTAAGATCGAGACGCCGCTCACCACCATGGAAGGCGCGCAGATCGCCGGCAAGAAGCTCGTTTTCGCGCCGATCCTGCGCGCGGGCGTTGGCTTCCTCGACGGCATGCTGACCCTCGTTCCGGCCGCCCGCGTCGCGCATATCGGCCTTTACCGCGATCCTGAATCGCTCCAGGCGGTCGAATACTACTTCAAGGCCCCGTCCGATCTCGCCGACCGCATGGTGCTGGTGCTCGATCCGATGCTCGCGACCGCGAACTCTGCCGTTGCGGCCATCGACCGGCTGAAGGAGCGCGGTGCCAAGGACCTGCGCTTCGTCTGCCTGCTCGCCGCGCCCGAGGGCATCGAGAAGCTGCGCGGCGCGCATCCCGACGTTCACATCTGGACCGCCTCCATCGATGAGCGTCTCAACGATCACGGCTATATCGTGCCGGGCCTCGGCGATGCCGGCGACCGCATGTACGGCACGCGCTAATTAAGGATTGTCAGCCTTGCGCTTCATCGTCGCCGATTGGGGAACGACCCGCTTCCGCGGTTACCTGCTAGAGAACGAAACCGTTCTCGATCAGGTCTCGTCGAACGAAGGCGTGTCGGCCCTGCAGAAGGGCCAGCACTGCGATGTTTTTCTCAAACATTGCGGCCACTGGCTCAAAGCCGAGCCCGACGCGCCGGTGCTGCTCGTCGGCATGGTGGGAAGCCGGGAGGGCTGGGTCGAGGCACCCTATGCCACCTGCCCCGCAGGACCTGCGGAGATCGCGAAAGCCCTCGTACCGGTGGATCTGGAGAACGGCCGCAAGGGCTACATCATCCCCGGCCTGTTCTGCGAGCCTGCTCCCGGTGCCGCCGACGTCATGCGCGGCGAGGAGACGCTGGTGCTCGGCACCGGGATCGAGAACGGCCTGATCTGCGCCGCCGGCACGCATCCCAAATGGATCGAGATAAAGGACGGGCGCATCGCGCGCTTTGCCACCTACATGACTGGCGAGATGTACGCGCTGCTGCGCGAGCATTCCATGATCGGCCGCCCGGCGACGACGCCGGAGGATTCGAAGGGTTTCGATCTCGGGCTTGATGCTGCCAAGCGCAACAGCGGCAATGGGCGCGTCGGCCTGCTGCATCTCCTGTTCAGCGCCCGCGCTTCCGTAGTCTCAGGGAAAATGAACAGCAATCTGCTGGCGCCCTACCTCTCCGGCTTGCTCACCGGCGACGAGATCAACGGAGCGCTTGCCCAGTTCGGGCGCCCGTCCTCCGTGACCATCCTGGCCGAGCAGGGCCGCGCGGATCTCTACCTTCACGCGCTCAAGCGTCATGGCATCGAGGCCGAGTTCAAGGAGCCGCAGCAGGCCCTGATCGCAGGGCTTGCACGGATCGTGCGCCAGCACGCGCTGGGGTGAGATAAGGCGTCATGCACCCACCACGTCACGGCCGGCCTTGTGCCGGCCATCCCGATCCTGTGATGCTCAGCGCTTCATGCAATCGGGATCACCGGCACGAGGCCGGTGATGACATCGAAAGAGTTACGAAGCGCAGCGCTTTGACTTTACCACCCCACCCCCGCCCCTCTCCCCACAAGGGGGAGGGATGCGCGCCGTCCGGGATGACACACGCTTCCTCACCCCTTAAAACCGACCCCAACATTCGCCCTTGAACGTTAAGGCCAAGCCCATGCCCCATCCCCTCCTCGCCCCCGCGACCGACACGTCGACGCCCATCTGGCTCGTGACCGACAAGACATGGTCCGACATCGCCGGCGGCCTGCCGCCGGTCGCTCAGGGCTTCGCGAAGGCGCAGGGGTTCGAGGGCAAGGCCGGGAG
The DNA here is from genome assembly GCF_016735695.1 of Microvirga zambiensis WSM3693. GTDB lineage: Bacteria > Pseudomonadota > Alphaproteobacteria > Rhizobiales > Beijerinckiaceae > Microvirga > Microvirga zambiensis. Next base: position 79,430 of record NZ_JAERQD010000012.1, read on the forward strand.
CCATTGCCTGCTGCCGGATGCGGATGGGAACCTCTTCGGCGTCGCCTTCGGCATCAACGGCGCCGAGGCCAAGCGCAGCGACCCGTTCCTCGTCGGCAAGCTCCCCACCCTGCTGCCCGAGGGCAACTATCGCTTCGAAACCGAAGCGCCGGATCCGACGCTCGCCGCTCTCGCCTGGATCCTGGGAAGCTACAGCTTCAGCCGCTACCGCAAGCGCAGCGAGAAATCCGTCCGCCTCGTGACGCCGAAGGGCGTCGATGCGGAAGAGGTCTCGCATATCGCCAGTGCGGTCATCGCGAGCCGCGATCTCGTCAACACGCCGACGAGCGATCTCGGCCCCGACGGCATCGAAGCGGCGGCCCGCGAACTGGCAGAGCGGCATGGCGCGTCCTTCACGAGCATCGTCGGCGATGATCTGCTGAAGCAGAATTTTCCCATGATCCACGCGGTCGGCCGCGCTTCCGCCACGCCGCCGCGCCTGATCGATTTCACCTGGGGCAAGGCGGATGCGCCGCGCGTCACCCTCGTCGGCAAGGGCGTCGCCTTCGATACCGGCGGCCTCGACATCAAGCCGGCCGCTTCCATGCTGATGATGCGCAAGGACATGGGCGGCGCGGCGGCGACCCTCGCGCTCGCCTCCATGATCATGGACGCCAAGCTGCCGGTGCGCCTGCGCGTGCTCATTCCGGCCGTCGAGAATTCCATCTCCAGCAACGCCTTCCGCCCCGGCGACATTCTCGCCAGCCGCAAGGGCATCTCGGTCGAGATCGGCAACACGGATGCGGAGGGCCGCCTCATCCTCGGCGATGCGCTTGCGCTCGCCGACGAGGAGAGCCCGGACCTCATCGTCGATTTCGCCACCCTCACGGGGGCTGCCCGCGTGGCGCTCGGCCCCGAGCTGCCGCCCTTCTACACCGATGACGATGCGCTCGCCGCCGACATCGCCCGCCACGGTCTGGCCGAGAACGACCCCGTCTGGCGCATGCCGCTCTGGTATCCCTACCAGAGCCAGCTCGACTCGAAATTCGCCGACATGAACAACACCGGCGGGCCCATGGCCGGCTCCGTCACCGCCGCCCTGTTCCTGCGCCGCTTCGTTGAGGCGGCCAAGGCCCATGTGCATTTCGACATCTTTGCCTGGAACAGCGCGACCAAGCCTGCCCGTCCGGAAGGCGGCGAGGTCCAGGCGGCCCGCCTGATGTATGCCCTCCTGAAGGAGCGCTACGGTTCTTAAAGCATAGCAGCAGATAGGCTTTGGCAACGTTATTATTCAACGAATGGTAGCTGGCGGGCCAGCTGCGGAAATGGTAGGAGGAACGATCATTGCCCGTGCAGGGAGCTGACCCGATGAGTTTCGACCGCCGTCTCACGCCCGTCCGGGCGGACCTCGCCGATGAGCGTCTGCGCGGGCTTGTCGAGGCGGAGCACTTCACGACGGGCACCCTCAAGCGCATCGTCGTCCCCTTCGCCTCCCTCCACCGCCACCCCTCTCGCGAAGCGCCGGTCGACAGCCAGGTGATCTTCGGTGAGGGCGTGACCGTCTATGACGAGCACGAAGGCTGGGCCTGGGTGCAGGTCCGGGATGACGGCTATGTGGGCTACCTGCCGACCGAGGCTTTCGGTGAGGCCGATTTCGAGCCGACGCACCGGGTTCGCGCCGTCCGCACCTTCGTCTATCCGGGCCCGAACCTGAAGCTGCCGTCCCGGGACTATCTGCCTCAGAATGCCAAAGTGACCGTCATGGCGACCGAGGGCGACTATGCCAAGCTCGCCACCGGCGGCTGGGTCTACGCCCCGCACTTGGCCAGGCTCGACGCCTACGAGACCGACTACGTCACTGTGGCCGAGCGCTTCCTGCACACGCCCTATCTCTGGGGCGGCAAGACCAGCCTCGGCCTCGACTGCTCGGGACTGGTGCAGACCGCGCTGAAGGCAGCCGGCATCACGGCGCCGCGCGACAGCGACATGCAGGAGCGCGCGCTGGGAACGCCCGTCGAGGTAAAGCCCGATCTGAGCGGCCTCAAGCGCGGGGACATCGTGTTCTGGAAGGGCCATGTCGGCCTGATGGTGGACGAGGCGAACTTCCTCCACGCCACGGGCTACGGCATGGCCGTCATCGTCGAGCCCCTGGCGGTCGCCGAAGAGCGTATCCGCACGACGAGCTACGGGCCGATCACCGCGATCAAGCGGCTGGGCTGAAGCCTGTCCCACCACGTCATGGCCGGGCTTGTCCCGGCCATCCCGATTGGAAAAGCGCTGCGTTTCGCTCATCGGGATCACCAGCACAAGGCCGGTGATGACGTCGAGAGAAATGCCTCGTCCGTTTAGCGATCCCGGATCTCGCTTTGCTCGTCCGGGATGACGTGCTTCCCTCAATATCCCCTCACCCGATCCACCACGTTCTCGAACGCCTCCCCCGCCTCGTACCGGCGGATCTGCTGCGAGATGTAGCGGGCGGTCGCTTCCGGCTCGCTCGTCGCCGAGTTGTGCGGCGTGACCGTGACGCGCGGATGCGTCCAGAGCGGTGAATCCTTCGGCAGCGGCTCGGTCTCGAACACGTCGAGGGTCGCCGCCTGCAGGATGCCGTCGTCGAGGCAGGACAGGATGTCCGACTCCACCTGCAGCTTGCCGCGCCCCGCATTGATCAGGATCGGCCCGCCGAGCGCGCCGCCGCGGGCGAGCCTTTCGAACAGGGAGCGGTTGAGGATCCCTTTCGTGTCCGGCGTGAGCGGCATGAGAGCGATGAGGATGTCAGTGCGGTTGAGGAACGGCGTCAGACCTTCCTCGCCGGCAAAGACTTGGAATCCATCGACGGATTTCGGCGTGCGGCTCCAGCCGGCGACATCGAATCCCATCGTCTTCAGCTTGCGGGCGGAATCCTGTCCCAGCACGCCGAAACCCATGATGCCGATGCGCACATCGCCTGCGATGGGTGGCGCACGGTCGGGCCGCCAGCGCTTCGCCGTCTGGTCCTCGTCGAAGCGGCGCTGGTCGCGCAGGTGCATGAGGCAATGCAGCACCATGTATTCGCTCATGCGATGGGTGAGATCGTCCTGCGCCACGCGCACGATCGGCACATCCGGCAGATCGGGATAGCCCATCAGGTGATCGACGCCGGCGCCGAGCGAGAAGAGCGCTTCGAGATTGGGCAGGCCGGAGAGGCTTCCCGGTTTCGGCCCCCAGGTCGCCACGTAACGGACGGCCGCCTTGTCGAAACTTTCGCCCAGCACGACGATGTCACGGTCAGGCAGATGGCGCCGGAAGCGCTCGACCCAGGGCTGCGTCTCCCAGGTGACGGCAACGAGAAGGCTCATGCTGTTGCCTCGATCCGTTCGAGGACGCTGGGCGCGGATGCGGCCGGCGCATCGCCGATGCGATAGGATTCGCGCAATGTATGCGCCGCCGCCTCGGCCGCCTGCTCGCTGCGCGCATGCACGATGGCGAGCGGGCGCGAAGCATCGATCGTGTCGCCGACGGAGGCGAGCTTTGTCAGACCGACCGCGTGATCGATGGGATCCTCCGCGCGCGTGCGGCCGCCGCCGAGCGCGACCACCGCGACGCCGACCTGACGCGTGGCGATGCTCTGCACGATGCCGGAGCGCTCGGCATAGACCGGGCGGACAATGGGAGCACTCGGCAGATACTTTTCATAGTTCGCGACGAAATCGGCGGGACCGCCGAGCGCCGTCACCATGTGCTGGAAAACCTCCGCAGCCTTGCCGGAGGATATCGCGTGCTCGATCTTCGCCCGCGCTTCTTCGATGGTGGCGGCGAGCTTACCGAGCAGGAGCATCTCGGCGGAGAGCTCCACCGTCACTTCGTGGAAGCGCCTCTCGCGATGGCGGCCCGTGAGGTAGTCCACCGCATAGGCCATCTCGACCGCATTGCCTGCGGCGGAAGCGAGCGGTTCGTCCATGTTGGTGAGAACCGCAGCCGTCGGAAGGCCGGCACCATTGGCGACGAGCACCAGGCTCTCGGCGAGTTTGCGCGCGTCGTCCGCGTTGTCCATGAAGGCGCCGGAGCCGAACTTCACGTCCATCACGAGACCGTCGAGGCCGGCGGCGAGCTTCTTCGACAGGATCGACGCGGTGATGAGATCGATCGATTCCACCGTCGCCGTCACGTCGCGGATCGCATAGAGGCGCTTGTCGGCGGGCGCGAGATCGGAAGTCTGACCGATGATGGCGCAGCCCACCTCCCGCGTCACGCGGCGGAAGGTTTCGATGTCCGGCTGCGTGACGTAACCTGGAATGGAATCGAACTTGTCGAGGGTGCCGCCGGTATGACCGAGGCCGCGACCGGAGATCATCGGCACATAGCCGCCGCAAGCCGCCACCGCGGGCCCGAGCGGAAGGCTCACCGTATCGCCGACGCCGCCGGTCGAATGCTTGTCGAGCACAGGGCCCGGCAGGTCCCACTTCAGCACAGTGCCTGAATTCACCATGGCGCGCGTCAGCGCCACGCGCTCCGGAATCGAGAGCCCCTGAAAGAAGATCGCCATGGCGAAAGAGGCCGCCTGGCCTTCCGTGACATGGCCTGCGGTCAATCCTTCGATGAAGTGCTCGATATGCTCCGGATCGAGCGTGCCGCCGTCACGCTTGTGACGGATGATTTCCTGCGGAAGACGGACCATGTCAGTAAGTCCCGGTAGCGGCTGCGCCGGTCTTGCCTTCGATGGCAGCGATCAGCGTGTCGTAGACGCTGCTCGCGCCGATGCGGAAGGTCTTCGGCGTGGCCCAGCCCTGCCCCATGATGCGGTCGGCGAGATCGAGATAGGTCTTCGCGTCCTCGACCGTGCGAATGCCGCCCGAGGGCTTCAATCCGATAGGCCTGCCCGACGCTTTGATGGCGTTGAGCATGATCTCGGCCGCTTCCGGCGTCGCGGAAAGCGACGTCTTGCCGGTGGAGGTCTTGATGAAATCCGCACCCGCTTCGATGGCGATGCGGCTCGCCGCCTCGATGAGCTTCGGATCCTGCAACTCGCCGGTTTCGAGAATGACCTTGAGCAGACGATCCCCGTCGACGAGATCGCGCACGGCTTCCACCATCTCGGTGGCGACCGCGATATCGCCACGGCGCAGAGCCTTGTAGGGCAGGACGAGATCGATCTCGTTGGCGCCGTCGGAGAGCGCCTCCTGCGTATCGTCGACGACGCGGCTCACATCCTCGCCGCCGGCGGGGAAGTTCACGACCGTCGCGATGCGCACGGGCGAGCCCTTGAGGTTCGCCTGCGCCCGCTTCACGAATTGCGGCCACACGCACACGGCAGCGACCGGCCCGCGCGGATCGAGCGCTTTCTTGCAAAGCGCGTCGATGGCCTGATCGGTGCAGGTATCCGTCAGATCCGTGAGATCGAGACTGCGTAGCGCGCGCGTCGCGTTTTGCACATCAGACATGGGAGAGCTCCGCAACGAAGGACCGGATGAGCTTCTTGAATTTTTCCGAGGCTTCCGCCGCCGTGTCCTTGGTCTCCTGGTGCGAGGGCGAGGCGCCCTCGATGCCGGCGGCAAGGTTGGTGACGACGGAAATCGCGGCGACCTTGAGGCCGTAATAGCGCGCGAGGATCACCTCCGGCACGGTCGACATGCCGACGAGATCGCCGCCCAAAACCTGCACCATCCTGATCTCCGCCGGCGTCTCGAAGCTCGGGCCCGAGAGCCAGGCATAGACGCCTTCCGGCAACGCGATGCCGCTTTTCTTTGCAGCCTGTTGCAGCACCTGCCGAAGACCCGGATCGTAGGCATCCGTCATCGAAACGAACCGGCCTTCGGTATGATCGCGCAGCAGCGGGTTGGCGCCCGAGAGGTTGAGATGGTCGCTGATCGCGACAAGACTGCCGGGGCGAATCTTCGCACTCACCGAACCGGCCGCATTGGTGGCGACGAAGACCGGGACACCGAGGGCCTGCACGAAGGCCACCGGCAGGCGCATCGCGCCGGCATCGCCGGTCTCATAGTAATGCGCGCGCCCCTGGAACAGCAGAACACGCTTGCCCTCCAGCGTGCCGGCGACAAGCTTGCCCGCATGGCCGGAGACGCCGCTCTTCGGAAAATGCGGGATATCGGCGTAAGCGAGGCTCACCGCATCGCTCACCTCGTCGACGAGGGTGCCGAGCCCCGTGCCGAGCACGAACGCCGCATCGAAATGGCCGTCGAAGCCGCGGCTTCGCACGAACTCGGCCGCTTCCTGAATCATCTGTTGCATCGTCATCGTTTCAGGCCTGAAAAGCAGGCCTTCCTTCCATCACAAAAGAGGGCGGACCGGCCTACCGGCCCGTCAGGTTGTCGGGCCCGAAGGAGAAGGGCAACAGCTCGTCGAGGGTGAAGCTCTTCCGGATGCCTTCGGGGCCGGCGATATGGATCGGCGTATCGGGCGAAGCGAATTCGCGGATGCGCTGGCGGCAGCCGCCGCAGGGGGTGACGAGGTGCTCGCCCTCGCCCATCACCACGATCTGCGCGATACGGCCTGCGCCGCCCGCAATCATGGCCGAGATGGCGCCGGCCTCCGCGCAGGCGCCAACCGGATAGGCCGCGTTCTCCACGTTGCAGCCGGTGAAGACCTGGCCGTCGGAGGTTGCGATCGCAGCGCCCACCTTGAAGCGGGAATAGGGCGCATAGGCCTTGGCCTGGATCGCCCTGGCCGCCTCGAACAGGGTGTCGAGCGAGGGCATGCTCAGCGCTCCTTCACATAGGGCACGCCGGCGGCACGCGGCGGGATCGCCTTGCCGATGACGCCCGCGAGCAGGATCACGGTCATAAGATAGGGCAGCGCCTGGATCGCCTGTACCGGCACCTCGCCGATTCCCGGCAGCGAGAGGCCCTGCAGCTGGTTGGCGCTGGCATCGAGCAGGCCGAAGAGGAAGCAGGCGCCAAGCGCCGGCCAGGCCCGCCATTTGGCGAAGATCAGGGCCGCGAGCGCGATGAAGCCTCGTCCCGCCGTCATGTTGGGCAGGAAGCCCGCGGCCTGTCCGACGGACAGATAGACGCCGGCCAGCCCGCACAGCACCCCGGCGATGATGACGGCGGTGTAGCGCAGGCCCGTGACCGAGATGCCGGCCGTGTCGACCGCAGCTGGGTTCTCGCCGACCGCGCGCAGCCGCAGCCCGAAGCGGGTGCGGCCGAGGACGAACCAGGTCACCGGCACGGCCAGTAGCACCACGTAGACCAGGGCCGAATGGCCGAAGAGCACCGCGCCGAAGCGCTGATCGCCCTCCAGCGGCGGTGTGCGCCCGCCCTGCCCGTACCAGGCATTGCCGACGATCGCGGTCAGCCCTGCGGCCAGCATGTTGATGGCGACGCCTGAGACGATCTGGTTGCCGCGCTGGCTGATCGAGGCGAAGCCGTGAACGAGCCCGATGGCGATGGATGCAAGGATGCCGGCGAGAAGGCCAGCCCAGGCGGAGCCGAAGGCATAGGCGCCGGCGGCGCCGGCGAAGGCCGCCACCAGCATCTTGCCTTCCAGCCCGATATCCACCACGCCGGAGCGCTCGGACCAGAGCCCGGCAAGACAGGCCGCGAGCAGCGGGATCGAGAGCCGCAGGGCCGAGTCGAAGATCGTGACGAGAATGCCGAGATCCATGGTCTCACGCCCTCGCCAGCTTCTGACGCGCGAAGAGATGCGCCACCGCGCGGCGGAACAGCCCGTCGAGGGCGCCCGCGAACAGGATGATGATGCCGCCGATGACCACCACCATGTCGCGGGTGATGGCCGGCTGCTCGAAGGCGAGTTCGGCACCGCCCTGATAGAGGATGCCGAACAGCAGCGAGGCCAGGATGATGCCGACCGGATGCGCGCGGCCCATCAGCGCCACCGCGATGCCGACGAAGCCGTAGCCGGAGGTGAATTCGAGCAGCAGTCGGTGCTGGTAGCCCATGAGTTCGTTGACCGCGAGGCCGCCCGCGAGCGCGCCGGAGAGCAGCATGGCGATGATGGTGATGCGGGCAGGCGAGATGCCCGCATAGACCGCGGCACTCGGGTTCGAGCCGACGACGCGGATCGCGTAGCCGAGGCGCGAGCGGTAGATGAGAAGCCAGACGAAATAGGATGCAGCGAGGGCCAGCACCAGCGTGAGGTTGAGCTGGGAGGCAGGGATCTCGATGCCGATGGCGCCGAGGACCTCGTGAACGAAGGGGATCCGCGCCTGGTCCGGGAAGGCGCGCGTTTCCGGGTTCATGGATTGCGGCTCGCGCAGCACGTTCACGAGCAGATAGACGATCAGCACGCTGGCGAGCCAGTTGAACATGATCGTCGTGATCACGATGTGGCTGCCGCGCTTGGCCTGCAGATAGCCGGGCACGGCGGCCCAGGCGGCGCCGAAGGCGGCAGCGCCCAGGATGCCGAGCGGAATGAGCAGGAAGCCCGGCAGGAAGGTGAGGTTGTTGACGACGAGCGCGACGCCGAGCCCCGCCAGCGTCGCCTGGCCCTCGCCGCCGATATTGAACAATCCGGCATGATAGGCCACCGCGACGGCAAGGCCGACGAAGATGAAATCCGTCATGTAGAACAGGGTGAAGCCGAGCCCCTCCCCGGTGCCGAGGCTGCCCTGCAAAAGGTACCGCGTCGCGGAGAGCGGATTCTCGCCGATGCCGAGCACCACGAGGCCGGCGACGAGAAACGCCGCCACCACGGAGAGCGCGGGGACGAGAACGGTGTCGGCCCATCGGGGCAGATCGAGAGGAGCGCTCACGTTTCAGTATCCGGCAGGAACATGTGGCCCTGTTCGTCGAGGGGGAAGGACGGGTTCCAGGCGACTTCCCAGAGATGCCCGTCGGGATCGGCGAAATAGCCCGAATAGCCGCCCCAGAAAACATCCTGCAGCGGCTTCACGGGATGCGCGCCCGCTTTCACGGCAAGCGCATAGACCTCGTCGGCCTCTTGCTTGGAGCGCGCGTTGTAGGCGAGCGTGATGGCGGCAAAGCCCGTGGGTCTGTCCTCGACTCCGGCATCCTTGGCGAGGTCGGCGCGGCCGAAGAGGCCGAGCGCGAGGCCATTCGCCTGGAAGAACGCGACGCTGGGCTGGCTCGCTGACGACGCCCTCCAGCCCCAGGCTTCATAGAAGGCTCTGGCCTTTGCGAGATCGGCCACGCCGAGCGTGACGAGGGTCAATCGCGGCTGCATCAGGCGGCCTCGTCGGTGACGCCGGCCATGAGCAGGCCGAGTTCCTGCTCGTTGGTCGCGGAAGCCTTGCGCTCGCCGGTGATCTTGCCGCCGCACATGGTGAGAATGCGGTCGGAGAGGTTCATGATCTCGTCGAGTTCCACCGAGACGAGCAGGATCGCGACGCCCGCATCGCGCAAGGCGATCAGGCGGCGGTGGATGAACTCGATGGCGCCGATATCGACGCCGCGTGTCGGCTGGCCGACGAGCAGCACCTTGGGATGGCGCTCGATCTCGCGGGCGAGCACGATCTTCTGCTGATTGCCGCCGGAAAACTTCGACGATTTCAGCCGCGGCGCCGGCGGGCGCACGTCGTATTGCTCCATCTTCTTCGTGAGATCCGCGATCAGGCGATCATGGTCGAGGATCGGCCCGCGGCCGAGCTGCGGCTCGTCGCTGAAGCCGAGGATCGCGCTCTCGAACGCGGGAAAGGCCGGCACGAGCCCCATGCGCAGCCGATCCTCCGGCACGTGAAGCAGGCCGAGCTGGCGCATGCGATGCGGGTTGTGCTCGGAGGACGAAATGTTCCGCCCCTCAACGCGGAGCGAGCCAAGCATGGGCTGGCGCATGCCGGCGATGGCTTCCAACAACTCGCTTTGACCGTTGCCGGCCACACCCGCGATGCCGACGATCTCGCCCGCGCGGACATTGAAGGAAGCGTTTGCCACCCGCAGCACGCCGCGCGCATCGACGACGGAGAGGTTGTCGATCTCGAGCAAAGGCGCGCCGGGAATCTTCTCGGCCTTTTCCACGCGCAGGAGCACGCGCCGCCCCACCATCAGCTCCGCCAGTTCCGGCGGCGAGGTGTCGGCCGTCTCGAGCGTCGCCACCATCTCGCCGCGGCGCATGACCGAGACGCGATCCGTGATCGCCATGATCTCGCGCAGCTTGTGGGTGATGAGAATGACGGTCTTGCCCTGCTCTTTGAGCGAGCGGAGCAGCTCGAACAACGCATCGGCTTCCGCCGGCGTGAGCACGGCGGTGGGCTCATCGAGGATCAGGATGTCGGCGCCGCGATAGAGCGCCTTCAGGATCTCCACGCGCTGCTGCAGGCCGACGGAAAGATCACCGACGGTCGCATCCACGTCGATCTCGAGGCCGTAATCTCTTGCCAGCCGCGCAAGCTCCGCACGGGCTTTCGCCTCGCCTACGCGCAGCATGGCGCCGCCTTCGGCGCCGAGCATCACGTTGTCGACCACGCTCAGAGGTTCCACCAGCATGAAGTGCTGATGCACCATGCCGATGCCGGCATTGATGGCGTCGTTGGGTGAGCGAATGGCGATCGGTTGGCCGTTGACCTGGATCTCGCCGGAATCGGCTTCGTAGAAGCCGTAGAGGATCGACATGAGGGTCGACTTGCCCGCCCCGTTCTCGCCGACGATGCCGTGGATCGTCCCGCGCTCCACACTTAAGTTCACGTTCCTGTTGGCGTGAACGGTGCCGAAGCTCTTGTTGATGGCAATGAGTTCAATGGCTGGGGACATCGGCCTCAAGCGGTCTGCCGGCAAATACTAAGACGCCGGATCCTATCGGAAATACAAAGTGCGGTCGAAAATGGATCCGGCCGCAGGCCCGCCAAGGCCTGCGGCCGGGACGTTCTCTATCTTACATCGGGCACTTGGAATCCGACATGTAGTCGTGAACCTTGATCGTGCCGGACTTGATGTCGGCGGCGGCCTTGTCGGCGGCGGCCTTCATGTCGGGGGTGATCAGCGACTTGTTGTTGTCGTCGAGCGCCCAGGCGACGCCGTCTTCCTTGAGGCCAAGAACCTGGAGGCCGGCCTTGAAGGAGCCCTTCTTGGACTGGTCGAACACGTTGTAGGTGGCAACGTCGACGCGCTTGACCATGGAAGTCAGCACCTTGCCCGGATGCATGGCGTTCTGGTTCGAGTCGACGCCGATGCCGAGCTTGCCCGCATCGGCAGCCGCGCGCAGCACGCCGACGCCGGTGCCGCCGGCCGCGTGATAGACCACGTCGGCGCCGCGATCGATCTGGCCCTTGGCGAGCTCGCCGCCCTTCACCGGGTCGTTCCAGGCAGCGCCGGTGGTGCCGGTCATGTTCTGGAACACCTCGGCGTCCTTCTTGGCGTATTTCACGCCCTGGACGTAGCCGCAGGCGAACTTGCGGATGAGCGGGATGTCCATGCCACCCACGAAGCCGACCTTGCCGGACTTGGAGGCCTGGGCCGCCAGGAGGCCGACCAGGAACGAGCCCTCATGCTCCTTGAACACGATGGATTCCACATTCGGCTTCTCGACCACAGCGTCGATGATGGCGAACTGGGTCTTCGGGAACTCCTCGGCGACCTTCTTCAGCGCGGTCTCCTGGGAGAAGCCCACGGCGACGATCGGCGAGAAGCCGTCACGGGCGAAGCGGCGCAGGGCCTGCTCGCGCTGGGAATCGTTCTGAGGCTCGAAATCGCGGTATTCGGTGCCGGTGTCCTTCTTGAACTTCTCCGCGCCCATATGGACGCCTTCGTTGAAGGACTTGTCGAACTTGCCGCCGAGATCGTAGACGACCGCAGGCTTGAAGGCGGCCTGCTGCGCGAAGGCAGCGGTGGCGGAAATGGCGAGGCCCGCGAGCGCGAGGCCGAACTTGGTGACTGTCATCGGCTTTGTTCCCTGTTAGACGCCGGCTTGCTGCCGGTTGCCCCATGACGATGGCACGGCAAGGGTCACAACGCCAAGGCCTCTGTCAAGGCGGCATGTTATTTCCTTCAAGGAATGGTTGATAGCTAAACCCTTTTCAGCGCATCGTGGGGAAAAGGATGCTCTAAGGTCATGGCATGCCTCTATCCCCGGACGAAATCGATCGCTATGCCCGCCACCTCGTTCTGAGGGATGTGGGCGGACCCGGCCAGCAGAAGCTTAAACGCGCTCGCATTCTCGTGATCGGTGCCGGGGGCTTAGGCGCCCCGCTGATTCAGTATCTCGCGGCCGCGGGCATCGGCACCATCGGCATCGTCGACGACGATACGGTGAGCCTCTCCAACCTGCAGCGGCAGGTGATCCACGGCACGCCGGATCTCGGCCGCTCGAAGGTGGAGAGCGCAGCCCAGGCGGTCGGGCGCCTCAACCCGCACGTGAGCGTCGAGCCTCACCCCTTTCGCGTGACGGATGGGAATGCGCGGGACCTCGTCCGCCGCTACGACCTCGTCGCCGACGGGTCCGACAATTTCGACACCCGCTATGCGGTTTCCGATGCTTGTTTCTTCGAGAGGAAAACGCTGGTCACGGCGGCGCTCGGACAGTTCGACGGCTCGCTCACCACGATCCGGGCCCATGCGGCCGGCCCGGAGGGACGACCCAACCCGACCTACCGCTGCCTCTTCCCCTCCCCGCCTCCGCCAGGCGCGATCCCGACCTGTGCGGAAGCAGGCGTACTTGGCGCGCTCGCGGGCGTCATGGGCAGCCTGATGGCGATGGAAGCGATCCGCGAGATCGTCGGATTCGGCGAGAGCCTCGTCGGGCGCCTGCTGATGGTGGACGCGCTTTCGATGCGGTTCGACACGGTGCGGTACGAATGGGACGAGGGGAATCCGTTGAACGGGACACCGCGCTAACACCCTCTCCCCAACCGATATCGGGTGTTCCCGATATCGGCATTCTAAATGCGCAAGTCGGGAACACCCGACTTGCGATGGGAGAGGGTGACCCTCGCATCAGCGAGGGTCGGGAGAGGGGCTGTGCTCGACGTCGAACGCCCCCTCTCCCGGCTCACTTCGTTCGCCACCCTCCCCCGCATTCGGGGGAGGGTTGAGCGCGCGCTACCCCCGCAACACCGCGCCGGTCTTCTTCGACACCTCGCCAACGATCTTGGCGGACACCGCCTCGATCTCCGTGTCGGTGAGCGTCTTTTCCGTCGGCTGCAGGGTAACGGCGATGGCGACGGACTTCTTGTCCGGGTCGATGCCCGTGCCCTCGTAGATGTCGAACACGTCGACGCCGACGATGAGCTGGCGCTCGGCACCCTGCGCCGCCTTCACGATGTCGCCTGCCGCGACGTTGCGGCCGACCACGAAGGCGAAGTCGCGGGTGAGCGGCTGGAAGTCGGGCAGGTTCAGCTTCGGCTTCATCTTGGTCGGCTTCGCCTTGGGCGGCGGCAGCGCGTCGAGATTGAGCTCGAAGGCCACCAGCGGACCCTTCAGGTCGAGCGCCTTCAGGATCTTCGGATGCACCTCGCCGAAGGCGCCGACCACGTTCTTCGGCCCGAACTGCAGCGTGCCCGAGCGGCCGGGATGGAACCAGGCCGGGCCGCCGGCGACGATCTGGAGGCCGCCGGCGGGTATGCCGAGCGTCGCCAGCATGGCCAGCACGTCTGCCTTGGCGTCGAAGGCATCGACGCTCTTGGCCCCGCCGGCCCAGTGGCGGCCGACGCCCTCAGGCCTAGCCGTGCCGCGGCGGACGGCGGCAGCCTTGATCGACTGGCCTTCCGGTTGATCCGAGGCGAAGGTCTGCCCCACCTCGAACAGGGCGACGTCACCGAGCCCGCGATCCGCATTGCGCTGGGCCGCCTTCAGCAGGCCCGGCAGCAGGCTCGGGCGCATGTCGGAAAGCTCCGCCGCAATCGGATTGGCGAGCGCCAGACGGCCATCGCCGCCGCCGAAGAGCTCCGCCTCGTCCTTCGAGATGAACGACCAGGTGACGGCCTCCACCAGCCCGCGCACGGCGAGCGAGCGGCGCGCCAGGCGCGTGCGCTTCTGGATCAGGGTGAGGATGGGCTTGGCCACCGCATCTTCGAGGCGCGGCATCGGCTTCGGCAGGATGCGGTCGACGCCGGCGATTCGGATGACCTCCTCGACGAGATCGGCCTTGCCCTCGATGTCCGGACGCCAGGACGGCGCGGTGACGCTGACGCGCTCGCCGGAGCCCTGAACCTGGAAGCCGAGCTTCTTCAGGATGCCCTCGGATTCGGCAGGCTGCACGTCGAGGCCCGAGAGGCGCGGAACCTCGCTCCACGGGAAATCGATCACGAGCCTGCTTTGCGGAATCTCCCCGGCCAGCGTGGCCTCGCTCGCCTCGCCGCCGCACAGGTCGATCACCAGCTTGGTGGCCATGTCGAGGCCCGGCATCGTGAACGCCGGATCGACGCCGCGCTCGAAGCGGTAGCGCGCATCGGTGATGATACCGAGCTTGCGGCCGGTCTGCGCGATGTTGAGCGGGTCCCAAAGCGCCGATTCGATCAGCACGTCGGTTGTATTCTCGTCGCAGCCGGAATGCTCGCCGCCCATGATGCCGCCGATGGATTCGACGCCGCTCTCGTCCGCGATCACCACGATGCTCGGATCGAGCTTATAGGTGCGGGTGTCGAGCGCGAGCACCTCCTCGCCCTCCTTCGCCCGACGCACGGTGAGGTTGCCCTTCACCTTCTTCGCATCGAAGACATGGAGCGGACGGCCGCGATCGAACGTCATGTAGTTGGTAATGTCGACGAGCGCATTGATCGGGCGCAGGCCGATGCCGAGCAGGCGGCGCTGCATCCATTCAGGCGATGGGCCGTTCTTCACGCCGCGCACGAGACGGAGCGCGAAGGCGGGGCAGAGTTTTTGGTCCTCGATCGTCACCGAGACGGGGCACGCGCCCTTCGCCGCAACGGCGGGAACGGCGTCGCCCTTGAGCGTGCCGAGGCCGGCTGCCGCGAGATCGCGGGCGATGCCGTGGATCGACGTGCAGTCGGGACGGTTCGGCGTCAGGTTGATCTCGATCACCGGATCGTCGAGGCCGGCATAGGTCGCATAAGGCACGCCCACCGGCGCATCGGCGGGAAGGTCGATGATGCCGTCGTGATCGTCGGAGATTTCCAGCTCCGAGCCCGAGCACAGCATGCCCGCGCTCTCGACGCCGCGGATGGTGCCGACGCCGAGCGTGATGTTCTTGCCCGGGATGTAGGTGCCGGGCGGCGCGAACACGCTCTTCATGCCGGTGCGCGCATTGGGAGCGCCGCAGACCACCTGGATCGGCGAGCCGTTGCCCGTATCGACCATGCATACGCGCAGGCGATCGGCATTGGGGTGCTGCTCGGCCGAGATCACATAGGCGACCGTGTAGGGCGCCAGAGTCTTCGTCTTGTCCTCGACCCCTTCGACCTCGAGGCCGATGCGGGTGAGCGTCTCGACGATCTCGTCGAGGGAGGCCGAAGTATCGATGTGATCCTTGAGCCAGGAGAGGGTGAATTTCATAGTGTATCTCCTGCAATGGGCAGGTTGGATGAAAGGGTTGCGAAGATCGTATCGAGGACGCTGTCGAGACTGCTCAGAACTTCGTGGTTCCAGAAGCGGAGGACTCGATAGCCCTGCGCCTCGAACCACGCATCTCTTGCACGGTCGCGTTCGATATGCCGGTCGAAACCATGCTGAGAGCCATCGACCTCGAACACGGTTTTCGCAGCGTGGCAGACGAAGTCCGCCACATAAGGCCCCATGGGAACTTGGCGGCGGATGTGCAGTCCCTGGAAACGGTGAGCCTTGAGAGCATACCAGAGCTTTCGCTCGGCAGGCGTCATCTCACGGCGCATTCGTTTGGCCTGGGACCGTTGGCGAGGTGTTAAGTGAGCATGCGCAGGCTCATCCCCTCCCCCCTTGTGGGGGAGGGCTAGGGAGGGGGGTACGGCGCCATCCGGTTGATCGGCATTCCCGGTCGAACCGTTGCTACCCCCCTCTCCAACTCTCCCCCACAAGGGGGGAGAGGGATTGATGGGCTCGCGCACAATCATCAGGACGTCAAACCGCTCACAAGGCTTGGAATGTCGAGCGGGCGGAAGCCGTAATGGTTCAGCCAGCGCACATCGGCCTCGAAGAAGGGGCGCAGGTCCGGCATGCCGTATTTGAGCATGGCGATGCGGTCGATGCCCATGCCCCAGGCAAAGCCCTGATACTCGTCCGGGTCGAGCCCGCAATTGCGCAGCACGTTCGGATGGACCATGCCGCAGCCGAGGATCTCGAGCCAGTCCGTGCCCTCGCCGAAGCGGATCTCGCCGCCCTTGCGCGAGCACTGGATGTCGACCTCGGCGGAGGGCTCGGTGAAGGGGAAGAAGGACGGGCGGAAGCGCATCTTCACCTGCTCGACCTCGAAGAAGGCCTTGCAGAACTCCTCCAGCACCCACTTCATGTGCGCGATGTTGGCCTGCTTGTCGATGACGAGGCCTTCGACCTGATGAAACATCGGCGTGTGCGTCTGGTCCGAGTCGTGCCTGTAGGTGCGTCCCGGGATGATGACCCGGATCGGCGGCGCCTTGGTGGTCATCGTGCGGATCTGCACCGGCGAGGTATGCGTGCGCAGCACCTTGCGCTCGCCCTTCTCGTCGGGGCGAAGGAAGAAGGTGTCGTGCATCTCGCGGGCCGGGTGACCCTCGGGGAAGTTGAGCGCCGTGAAGTTGAGGTAGTCGGTCTCGATATCCGGCCCCTCGGCCACGGAGAAGCCCATATCGGCGAAGATCGCCGTGAGTTCCTCGATCACCTGGCTGATCGGATGGAGCCGGCCGCGGCTCTCCGGCGCCTCCGGCACGGGCAGCGTCACGTCGATGCGCTCGGCGGAGAGACGCGCGTCGAGGGCGGCTTCCGCCAACGTTTCCTTCTTGGCCATGATCGCGCCCTGCACCTTGTCGCGCAGGCCGTTGATGAGGGGGCCGCGTTCCTTGCGCTCCTCCGGCGTCATGGCGCCGAGCGTCTTCAGGAGGTCGGAGACGGAGCCCTTCTTGCCGAGCGCCGAGACGCGCACGGTTTCCAGAGCCGCTTCGTCACCGGCGGCTTCGACCTGGGAAAGCAGGTCATGTTCGAGTTGATTGAGATCGGTCATCGGTCCCTGGCCAGATACAAACGCCAAATGCAGGCGCTTTGAGTGAGGCGCGGCGCGGGAACCGTCAAGTCTTCCGAGCCGCGAAATGGCAACCGACAGCGCATTTAGGCCGTCAGCGCGAAAGGTCTCGGAGAAGGGGGAGTAAGGCGGTGCGGCTGAAAACCAGCCGCACCGAAGCTAGTCTATCCGATCAGGCAGCCTGCTGCGGCAGGGAGGCCTTGGCGCGCTCCACATAAGCGGCGAAGGCCGCCGGCTCGTGGATGGCCATCTCGGACAGGACCTTGCGATCGACCTCGATCCCAGCCTTGCCGAGACCGTCGATAAATCGGGAATAGGTCAGGCCGTGCTCGCGGACAGCGGCGTTGAGGCGCTGGATCCAGAGAGCGCGGAAGGTGCGCTTCTTGTTCTTACGGTCGCGATAAGCATACTGCATGCTCTTCTCGACCGCCTGCTTGGCGATGCGGATGGTGCTCTTGCGGCGGCCGTAGAAACCCTTGGCGGCCTTCAGAACCTTCTTGTGCTTGGCGTGGGCGGTAACGCCCCGTTTGACGCGGGCCATGGAAAAACTCCTTCAAAATCCGGGATGTAGGGAAGAACCGCCTTAGCCGTTGGGCAGGAAGAACTTCTTCACGTTGTACGCATCGCCCTCGAAGAGGGTCGTCGTGCCGCGCAGGTTGCGGATCTGCTTGTTGGTCCGCTTGATCATCCCGTGGCGCTTGCCGGCCTGGGCGTAAACGACCTTGCCGGTGCCAGTGATCTTGAAGCGCTTTTTCGCGCCAGACTTCGTCTTCAGCTTGGGCATTTGGCTCTCCTTTGGTCAGGCCTCGGAGGCAGCGTGAGCCGCACCTTGGCCTTTTCATTGCTGCATGAGCAAAACGAACCGCCACGGCAGCCCTAACAGCCGGGCGGTTCAATGAAGGGCGGCTTATGACAGAAGGCCGCCGAAAAGGCAATGGCCGCCGGTTTCCCAGCGGCCATGAATTTCACTGTCGGCGGAGCCGCTTACCGCGGCGCCAGGACCATGACGACCTGGCGGCCTTCGAAGTTCGGCTCCATCTCGACCTTGGCGAGATCGCCCACATCGGCCTTGACCCGGTCCAGGACCTTCAGGCCCAGGGACTGGTGCGCCATTTCGCGGCCACGGAAGCGCAGGGTGATCTTCACCTTGTTGCCTTCCTCGAAGAAGCCCTTCATCGCCTTCATCTTGACCTCGTAATCGTGGTCATCGATGCCGGGACGCAGCTTGATTTCCTTGACCTCGACCGTCTTCTGCTTCTTGCGCGCCTCGGCGGCCTTCTTCTGCTCGAGGAAGCGGAATTTGCCGTAGTCGAGGATCTTGCAGACGGGAGGGGTTGCGTTCGGCGAGATCTCCACGAGATCGAGGCCGGCCTCTTCGGCAACCTTCAGGGCATCGAAGAAGGGCATCACGCCCCGGTTCTGCCCTGCATCGTCGATCAGCTGCACTTCGCGAACACCGCGAATGTCTCGGTTGGCGCGCGGTCCGTCCTTCTGCGGCACCGGCATGGCTCTCATTGGTCTGCGAATGGCTCGTATCTCCTGTTAAGGGCTAGGCCGAGGATTGGAGATCCCCAGGGGATCCCTGCTAGGTAGGCTCAGCCTTGCCACGAATGAATCGACATTTCGCGCAAACGCGCGGGAAGTCAACTTGTTCTATGGGTAAAACGGCCCTCGAGAAGGGCCGAATACACGTCGAGTGTGCTCGAAACCATGCGGTCGAGCGAGAAATGACGCTCCACATGGGCCCTCGCCCGGGCACCCAAGGCGATTCTGGCGCTCGCCCCAAGGTTCAGTGCCGCGCCGAGCGCATCGGCGAGCGCATCGGCATCGCCGGCCGGGATGCGCCAGCCCGTCCGCTCGTGCGGCAGCACGGCCGGGGGGGACAGAACGGTCTCCGGCACCGCGCCGAGATCGGAGACGACGACCGGAGTTCCCATGGCCTGCGCCTCCACCGCCGAGCGGCCGAAGGCCTCGGGCTCGGTCGACGGCACGGTGACGACGGACGCGGCGAGGAATGCCGCCGGCATATCGGTGCAATGGCCGACCCGGCGCACGATGCCCTTCAGCTTCTTCGCCTCGATCAGGCCGTCGAGATCCTTCACGTAGGAATCCCGCCCCTGGGGATCGCCGGCAAGGATATAGGCGACGTCGGAAAGGCCCGCATCGCGCAGCTTGGCCGCCGCTTCGATCAAAACCTTCTGTCCTTTCCAGCCCGTCAGGCGGGCGGCGAGCAGCACCACGCGTTCATGCGGCGCCACCTCCCAGGCCTTGCGCAGGGCCTCGATGCGCTCGGGGGCGACGGCACCGGGGGAAAAGACGGCAAAGTCCGTGCCGCGATGGATGACACGGATCCGGTCGCCGGATTGAGGATAGACCGACCGGATCAATTCGCCGGTGTACTCGGAATTGGCGATGACCGCATCGCCCCTCGCCATCACCGAATTGTACAGCACCTTCACCGAAGAACGGCCGGAATAGCTACCGTGATAGGTGGTGACGAAGGGGATGTTGAGGGAGCGCGCTGCTCCAAGCCCCACCCAGGCCGGCGCCCGCGAGCGGGCGTGCACGAGAGACACCCTCTCGTTGTAGCAGATCCGCGCCAGCTTGCGCACGTTGAGCAGCATCGAGAACGGGTTCTTGGTCGCGGCCGGAAAGGGAATCCAGATGCCGCCCTTGGTCTGGAGCTCGCCGACGAGGCGCCCGCCCTCGGTCGCAACCAGCGCCCGGGCGCCGGCATGGACCAGGCCCTCGGCAATGTCGACAGTCGTGCGCTCCGCCCCGCCCGCCTCGAGCTCGGGGACGATCTGGAGAACTGTCCGGCCTGCCAGCGGGTGGACATGAGACGACGGAAAAGCCGTCCCTCCGCCGGGTCGCGATGAAAAACTCACGGAAGTCAGAGCCTTCTCAAAAGAATCGTCCAAAAGAATCGTCTATGAACGCTTGCTTCAAAGCAGTTGAGGATGAGTTAACCATGCCGCAAAGCGTCACGGTCGGCCAGGATGCCCGCTCCATCGCCGTGCTGTCCAGGGAGGGCAAGGGCCCGCCCGTCGTCTGGCTCGGCGGCTTCAAGTCGGACATGCGCGCGACCAAGGCCACCGCCATCGACGAATGGGCTGAAGCGAACGGCCGCGCCTTCCTGCGCTTCGACTATAGCGGACATGGCGAGTCGGGCGGCACCTTCGAGGAGGGGACCATCTCCCGCTGGCTCGAAGATGCCCTGACCGTAATCGAGCGGTTCGTGAAGGAGCGCCCCGTCTTCGTCGGCTCGTCCATGGGAGGCTGGATCAGCCTGCTGGCAGCCCGGCACGTCCTGGAGAAAAGACCCGCTATCGCGCCGGCAGGGATCGTCCTCATCGCCCCAGCGGTCGACATGACCGAGGAGCTGATGTGGGCGCGCTTCCCCGAGGAATTGCGGCGCAACGTCCAGGAGACAGGAGTCTATCACCGCCCTTCGGCCTATTCGGACGACCCCTACCCGATCACCTGGAAGCTGATCGAGGATGGAAGGCGTCACCTCCTCCTGAGGCAGCCGATCAAGACCGGCTGCCCGGTTCATATCCTGCAGGGAATGGAGGATCCCGATGTGCCCTGGAACCATGCGTTGCAGCTGGTGGAACACCTGCCGGGAGACAGCGTCTCGCTGACCCTGATCAAGGATGGCGATCACCGCCTCTCCCGGCCGGAGGATATCGAACGACTGATCGCGGCCGTTGCAGCGATTGCCTGATTTGCGGGGGAAGATGAGCCTAGTGCAGGCTCACCGTGGTCAGGTCATGCGCCCAGGCATTGGCCACGGCCGCGTCGCGGTTGTCGGTCAGCAGGATGGGCTCGCCGCTGGCGGAGAGAAGCGCGAAGAGCTGGGTGCCGGACTGTAGCTTCGGCGCCTGCGGGAACAGGCGGGCGATCTCGTCGGCCTCCATCGGCTTCACATAGGCCATCTCGCCCAGCCCCAGAGCCGCCAGCTCGGCCACATCGAGGACCGGCTCGGCATGATGCTTGATATCGAAGTTCATGGACATCTCCTTGATGCGGACGCCGTCACACCTTGTCCGGGGCACTGATGTCGATTTTACGGACGATCCGCTCCGGCTCGGGCCGGACGAGATCGATCGACAGAAGTCCGTTGGACAGGTCCGCGCCCATCACCTCCATGCCATCGACAAGGAGGAAGGTACGCTGGAACTGACGGGCGGCGATGCCGCGATGAAGGAAGTGCCTTGTCTTGTCGTCGGACTGGCGTCCCCGGATGACGAGCTGGTTCTCCTCCAGGGTCACCTCGAGCTGGTCCCGGGTGAAACCGGCAACCGCCAGGGTGATGCGGAGGCGCTCAGGGGCGCTCTCGGTACGCGCCAGACGCTCGATATTGTAGGGCGGATAACCGTCCCCCGCGGCCTTGGAGACTCGGTCGAGCGCCTGCTCGATCTCGTCGAAGCCTAAGAGAAACGGATGCCCGAAGGGCGACTGACGCGACATGTTCGAAGCCCAAGGTTAGAGGCACTTCGGTGATCCCGGGCCCGCATCCGCGGCACCCGGATGGCTCCCGGATAGGAGCCGTTGTCAGCAATATGGTAATAGTGCCTTGCCCCATCAAGGCCTGCCGGGACGCCTGGCAGGAGCGGATCAGACCCGCTCCCGCCACCAGGCGACCTGCTCGGCCACGCGCACGGGCGAGGTGCCGCCGAAGCTCGTCCGGGAGCGGACGGAGTTCTCGACGCCGAGCACATCGTAGATACCCTGGTGGATCTTGGGCTCGACGGCCTGCATGGCGTCGAGCGGGAGCTCCTCCAGGCTGCAGCCGCGTGTCTCCGCCTCGGAGACGATCCGTCCGGTGACGTGATGGGCATCGCGGAAGGGGATGCCGAGGCTGCGCACGAGCCAGTCGGCAAGATCGGTCGCGGTCGAAAAGCCGGCTCCGGCCAAAGCCGCCATGCGCTCGGGCACGGGCTCCAGGTCCTTGATCATGCCGGTCGTCGCCGCGAGCACGATCTCGATGGTGTCGGCGGCGTCGAAGAGCTGCTCCTTGTCCTCCTGCATGTCCTTGGAATAGGCGAGCGGGAGGCCCTTCATGACGGTGAGCAGCGAGACCAGCGAGCCGATCACGCGGCCGGTCTTGCCGCGCACGAGCTCGGCGGCATCCGGGTTGCGCTTCTGCGGCATCATGCTGGAGCCGGTGGTCCAGCGGTCGGGCAGACGGACGAAGCCGAAGGGAGCTGACATCCAGATGATAATTTCTTCCGCAAGACGTGACAGGTGCACGGCGCAGATGGAAGCAGCTGCCATGAACTCCAGAAGGCTGTCCCGGTCCGAGACCGTATCCAGCGAATTTCGGGTCGGCCCGTCGAAGCCCATGGCCTTCGCCGTCATGTGCCGGTCGATGGGAAAGGACGTGCCGGCGAGCGCGCCGGCGCCCAGTGGCGACTCGTTCAGGCGCTTGCGGGAATCGCGGATACGGCTGCGGTCGCGGCCGAACATCTCCACATAGGCCATGAGGTGATGCCCGAAGGTCACCGGCTGGGCGCTCTGGAGATGGGTGAAGCCGGGCATGACGGTGGCAGCATGGGTCTCGGCCTTGTCGAGCAGGGCCTTGATCAGGCTGGTGAGCTGCTCGTCGGTCCGGTCATGGGCCTCGCGCACCCAGAGGCGGGCATCGGTGGCGACCTGGTCGTTGCGGCTGCGGGCGGTGTGGAGGCGCGCCGCCGGATCGCCGACGATCTCGCGCAAGCGGCTCTCCACGTTCATGTGGATGTCTTCGAGCGCCTTGGAGAAGGTGAAGGAGCCGGACTCGATCTCGCCGAGCACCCGCTGGAGGCCCTGGTGGATGGCGTCCCGGTCGCTCTCCGCGATGATCCCCTGCTTCGCCAGCATGGCGCTGTGGGCAAGGGAGCCCTGGATGTCCTGGGAGGCCAGTCGCTTGTCGAAGTCGATGGAGGCGTTGATGGCTTCCATGAGCGCGCTGGGCGAGGACGAGAACCGTCCGCCCCACATGGTGTTGGCACCCGGTTTTTTGGCTTCTTCCGACACTGTGCTTCATCCGATCGAGAGGGTCGCTGAGCCTTTGCCACAATTCACCGGAGAAGGCCAACCCGGATCGCCCGCCATGCCCTCCCTTTGGGCAGCCCGAGCATTGTTTGCCAGTTTAAAACCACTTGCTGGACTCGACAGCTTTTGTGTGATTTGCATTCATATTGGCGCAACAAAAAGCGCTCTGAGCGCTGTAAGGGAATGGCCATGAAGCGACTTCCGAAATTTCTCCTATCTGCAGCCATGGTTGCCACCATGGCGACCTCGTTCTCCGCCGTCATGGCGGCGACCCCGGCGGACACCCTCGTCCAAGCCTGGCAGAGCGACGACATCATCTCCCTCGACCCGGCCGAGGTGTTCGAGTTCAGCGCGTCCGAGATCATCGGCAACACCTATGAGCGCCTGATCTCCTACGACATCAAGGACGTGTCCAAGATCTCCGGGCAGGTCGCGGAATCCTGGACCGTATCCCCGGACGGCAAGACCTATACCTTCAAGATCAAGCCCAACCGCAAATTCGCCTCGGGCAACCCGATCACGGCCGAGGACGTGGTGTACTCGCTCCACCGCGCCGTGGCGCTCGACAAGTCCCCGGCCTTCATCCTGGGCCAGTTCGGCCTGACGAAGGACAACGTGAAGGACAAGGTCAAGCAGACCGGCCCGCTCGAGATGACCTTCGAGGTCGACAAGGCCTACGCGCCGACCCTGGTCCTCTACTGCCTCGGCAACTCGGTCGCCTCGATCGTCGACAAGAAGCTGCTGGTTCAGAACGAGAAGGACGGCGACTTCGGCTATAACTGGCTGAAGACCAAGTATGCCGGCTCCGGCCCGTACATCATGCGCGACTGGAAGGCCAACGAGGTCCTCGTCCTCGAGCGCAACCCGAACTACGAGAAGAAGACTCCCCTCGCCCGCGTGATCTTCCGCCACATCAAGGAAACCGCGAGCCAGCGCCTCCTGCTCGAGAAGGGCGACATCGATGTTGCCCGCAACCTGAACCCGGAAGAGATCGCCGCGGTTTCCAAGAACGCGGACGTCAAGATCCAGAGCGGCCCCAAGGGCACGGTCTATTATCTCGGCTTGAACCAGAAGAACCCGAACCTGGCCAAGCCCGAGGTTCGTCAGGCCCTGAAGTATCTCGTCGACTACTCGGCGATCGCCGACACCATCATGAAGAGCAAGGGCGACGTTCACCAGAACTTCCTGCCCAAGGGCTTCCTCGGCGCCGAGACCTCGAACCCCTACAAGCTTGACGTCGCCAAGGCGAAGGAGCTTCTCGCCAAGGCCGGCCTGAAGGACGGCTTCTCGGTGACGATGGACACCCGCTCCACCGCCGAGATCACCGGCATCGCGCAGGCGATGCAGCAGACCTTCGCGCAGGCCGGCATCAAGCTTGAGATCCTGCCGATGGATTCCAAGCAGGCCCTGACCAAGTACCGCGCCCGCCAGCACGACATCTATATCGGCAACTGGGGCTCGGACTATCAGGACCCGAACTCCAACGCAGACACCTTCGCGGCCAACGACGACAACTCGGACAATGCGAAGGCGAAGCCCCTCGCATGGCGCAACTCGTGGGATCCGGGCGCGCTGACCGCCAAGACCCGCGCCGCCGTGATGGAGCGTGATGGCGAGAAGCGCGCGCAGATGTACAAGGAACTGCAGAAGTCGGTTCTCGACGACGGTCCGTTCGTGATCTTCCTGCAGCAGACGGAAGTTGCTGCCGTGCGCAAGAACGTGGACAACTTCGTCCTCGGCCCGTCCTTCAGCGACAACGACGTGTCACAGGCCAAGAAGAACTGACATCTCGATGGTTTCAGCAGTCATGAACGGGGGCGGAGGGCACGGCAGTGCTCTCCGCTCCTTCCTTAAGAAAGTCGCCCAGTTCGTCATCGTCCTGGCGACGACTCTCCTCGGCCTTGTCGCCGTCACCTTCTTCATCGGCCGCGTCGTTCCCATCGACCCCGTCATCGCCGTCGTCGGCGACCGGGCTCCGGCCCATGTCTATGAGCGCGTTCGCACGGAGCTGGGCCTCGACCGGCCGCTGATCGAGCAGTTCGTCATCTATGTGAAGAAGGCCGCCACCGGCGATTTCGGCAATTCGGTGCTCACCACCAATCCGGTGATGACCGATATCATCAACGTCTTCCCGGCGACCCTGGAGCTTGCAACCCTCGGCACCCTCATCGGCGTTCTCATCGGCATCCCGCTCGGCGTCCTCGCCGCGGTGAAGCGCGGCACCCTGATCGATCAGTTCGTGCGCGTGCTCGGCCTCGTCGGCTATTCGGTGCCGATCTTCTGGCTCGGCCTGATGGGTCTCCTGCTGTTCTACGCCAAGCTGGGCTGGGTCGCGGGACCGGGCCGCATCGACGTGACCTATTCCTATCTCTACACCCCCGTCACCGGCATCGTGCTGCTCGACACCGCCATGCAGGGCCAGTGGGATGCGTTCTGGGATGCCGTCTCGCACGTCATTCTTCCGGCCTGCCTGCTCGGCTATTTCTCGCTTGCCTATATCAGCCGCATGACGCGCTCCTTCATGCTGAACGAGCTCGCGCAGGAATACGTGATCGCGGCGCGGGTGAAGGGCCTGTCCGAGATGCGCGTGATCTGGCGCCATGCCCTGCGCAATGCGGCGGTGCCTCTCGTAACGGTGATCGCCCTGTCCTACGCCAACCTGCTCGAAGGCTCCGTGCTCACCGAGACGGTCTTCGCATGGCCTGGGCTAGGCCAGTACATCACCAATTCCCTGCAGAACGCGGACATGAACGCGGTGCTGGGCGGTACCCTCGTGATCGGAACCGTCTTCGTGCTGCTCAACCTCGTCTCCGACTTGCTCTATCGCCTGCTTGACCCGAGGACCCGCTGATGGCCGGCGCCCCTCTTGCTGAACAACCCGCCGGGCTCCGGGCCTGGCTCCTGTCGCCCGAGCCGCATTCCCGGTGGCAGGCGCGGCTCGGCCGGTTCTATCTCGGCTGGCGCGCGTTTTCCCGCAACCCGCTCGCCGTCGTCGGCCTCGGGATCGTCATCCTGCTGATCCTGTTGGCGATCTTCGCCGATGTCATCGCGCCCTATTCGCCCGTCGCCGGCGGCGACCTGCGCACGCAGCGCCTGCTGCCGCCGAGCGAGACCTTCTGGTTCGGCACCGACGACCAGGCGCGCGACATCTTCTCACGCGTCGTCTACGGCTCGCGGATCACGCTCTTCGTCGTGGTGCTGGTGGCGCTGATCGCGACGCCCATCGGGCTCCTGGTCGGCACCGTGTCCGGCTATCTCGGCGGCTGGGTCGACACGGTCCTGATGCGGATCACCGACATCTTCCTCGCCTTCCCACGCCTCGTCCTGGCGCTGGCCTTCGTGGCGGCTCTGGGACCCGGCATCGAGAACGCCATCATCGCCATCGCGATCACCTCCTGGCCTCCATACGCCCGCATCGCCCGCGCCGAGACTCTGATGATCCGCAACAGCGATTTCATCGCGGCCGTGAAGCTGCAGGGTGCTTCGACGCCGCGCATCATCCTCGGCCACGTGGTGCCGCTTTGCCTCTCGTCCCTCATCGTGCGCGTGACGCTCGACATGGCCGGCATCATCCTCACCGCGGCGGGCCTCGGCTTCCTCGGCCTCGGCGCACAGCCGCCGATGCCGGAATGGGGCGCCATGGTCGCCACGGGCCGCAACTACCTCATCGACCAATGGTGGGTCGCCGCCATGCCCGGTCTTGCCATCTTCGTGGTGAGCCTCGGCTTCAACCTGCTCGGCGACGGCCTGCGTGACGTTCTCGATCCGAAGGCTGCGAAATGACGAAGCCGCTTCTTGACGTCGAGGACCTCCGCGTCCGTTTCCATCTGCGCACCGGCACCGTGGAAGCGGTGCGCGGCGTGTCCTTCCAGCTTGGGCGCGAGCGCCTCGGAATCGTCGGCGAGTCCGGCTCCGGCAAGTCGCAGACGGGCCGTGCCATCCTCGGCCTCACCCCTCCTCCCGGTGAGGTGACGGCGAAGCGCCTCGCCTTCGACGGGATCGATCTGCTCACGGCCTCGAATCGCACGCTGCGCACCTTGCGCGGCGGTCGCATCAGCATGGTGATGCAGGACCCGAAGTATTCGCTCAATCCGGTCATGACCATCGGCGAGCAGATCATCGAGGCCTATCAGGCTCATGCCAAGGCGGGCCGCAATGAGGCCCGCGACAAGGCGCTCGCCATGCTGGAGGCGGTGAAGATGCGCGATCCTGGCCGCGTCTTCGCGCTCTATCCGCACGAAGTGTCGGGCGGCATGGGCCAGCGCGCCATGATCGCCATGATGCTCGTGACCGATCCCGATCTCCTCATCGCCGACGAACCGACCTCGGCGCTGGACGTGACGGTCTCGATGGAGGTCTTACGCATTCTCGACGAGCTCGTCACCGAGCGCGGCATGGGTCTGATCTTCATCTCGCACGATCTGAAGCTCGTCTCCTCGTTCTGCGACCGGGTTCTGGTGATGTATGCGGGCCGCGTGGTCGAGGAGCTGGAGGCGAAGAACCTGCGCGAAGCGCAGCATCCCTACACGCAGGGGCTGATGCGCTGCCTGCCGACGCTGGTGGACGACGTTCGCCCACTCCCCACGCTCAACCGTGATCCTGCTTGGGCGCTGTAAAGATGCTCGATATTCAGAACCTTCAAGTCGTCTACGGCACCGGCCGCCTCAGGGTCGATGCGGTCAAGGACGTGAGCTTCCATGTGGAGCAAGGCGCGGCCTACGGGCTCGTCGGCGAATCCGGCTCCGGCAAGTCGACGGTTTTGCGCGCCATCTGCGGCCTGGCGCCGGTCTCGGGCGGGCGCGTACTCGTCGATGGGAAGGAAGTCACCACGCCGCGGACGAAGGCCTTCTATCGCACGGTGCAGATGGTCTTCCAGGACCCTTATGCCTCGCTCCATCCGCGCCACACCGTCGACCGCACGCTCTCCGAGCCGCTCGCGATCCACGGCGAGAAGAACGATGCGGAGACCCGGATCCTGCAGGCCCTGCGCGAGGTGGGCCTCGGCCCCTCCTTCCGCTTCCGCTATCCGCACCAGCTCTCCGGCGGCCAGCGCCAGCGCATCGCGATTGCCCGTGCGCTGATCCTGCGCCCGAAGGTGCTCCTCCTCGACGAGCCGACCTCCGCGCTCGACGCCTCGGTGCAGGCCGAGATCCTGAACCTGCTCGACGACCTGCGCCGCAAGCTCGGGCTGACCTATATTCTCGTCAGCCACGATCTCGCCGTCGTCGCCCATCTGTGCGAGCGCCTGCTCGTCATGCGCCATGGCGAGGCTGTCGAGGAAACGACGGCCGAGGCATTGCGCTCGGGCGCCGCGTCGAACGAATATACCCAGTCGCTGATTCAGGCGAGCCAGGGTTATTCCCGCGCTTCGAAGCAGCCGGCTACGGCTCTGGCCGGCTGAGCCTTGTTTTGATTTCTAACCGTTTGATGTGAAAAGATGCCCCAATCTCCGCTCATGCCCGTTTTCGATGGTCACAACGATGTGCTGCTGCGCCTGATGCGCGGCAAGATTCCTCCGGAACAGGCCTTCCTGGAGGGTGACAATATCGGACATCTCGATCTGCCGCGCATGAAGCAGGGAGGCTTCGTCGGCGGGTTCTTCGCGGTCTACGTGCCGTCCGAGAGCGGTGGCGTCGATGTCGACACGCTGATGACGCATACGAAATACGACGTGCCCCTGCCCACGCCGCTGCCGCTCCCCTCGAGCCAGCAGGTCACGGTGCACATGGCAGCGCTCCTCATGCGGATCGAGCGGGCCTCGAAGGGCGAGGTGAAGATCTGCCGCTCGGTGGCCGACATCCGCCACTGCATCGACACCGGCAAGCTCGCCGCTATCCTTCACATCGAGGGCGCCGAGGGCATCGACCCGGACCTCACCATGCTCGACGTGCTCCACGAGGCGGGCTTACGCTCGATCGGCCCGGTCTGGAGCCGCTCCAACATCTTCGGCCACGGCGTGCCGTTCCGCTATCCCTCGACGCCGGATACCGGCCCCGGCCTCACCGATCGCGGCTTCGAGCTCGTGCGCACCTGCAACCGCCTCAAGATCATGCTCGATCTCTCGCACCTGAACGAGAAGGGTTTCTGGGAGGTGGCAAAACTCTCCGATGCGCCGCTCGTCGCGACCCATTCCAATGCGTGGGAGATCTGCCAGCACTCGCGCAACCTGACCGACAGGCAGCTCGCCGCGATCCGCGAGAGCCGCGGCATGGTCGGCGTGAACTTCGCCACCTCCTTCATCCGTCCCGACGGCCAGCGCAACGACGACACGCCGCTGGAGGAGATGATCCGCCACATGGATCACCTGATCGAGCATGTGGGCGTCGACGGCGTCGGCCTCGGCTCCGATTTCGACGGCGCGACGATCCCCGCCGAGATCGGCGACGTCACCGGCCTCCCATGCCTCGTCGACGCCATGCGCCGCCACGGCTACGACGAACCGACCCTGCGCAAGCTCTGCTACGAGAACTGGGTGAATGTTCTGGAGCGCACCTGGGGGCAGTGAGCGGTTTGAAAGTGCCGAACGCTCCTCAGTGTCATTCCCGGACGGAGATGGCGAAAGCCATCGCAGGGGAAGGGAACCCACTCACATGCTCGGCGCTATGGATCCCTTTCCCTCGCTGCGCTCGCCGGGGATGACACGCATCACGTCATGGCCGGCCTTGTGCCGGCCATTCACGTCGCAATCTACTCTACCTCATCCTGAGGAGGTCACGAAGTGACCGTTTCGAAGGAGCCTCCAGAGAGCACTGGATCCTCCTTCGAGACGCAGCCTACGGCTGCTCCTCAGGATGAGGGCAGTGGAATTCAATCTCTGCTTTAACGCTCCGCCTTCGCCGTTAGCGCGAATACGCTCGCGATGCCGCCGACGCCGAGCATGAGCAGCAGGCTCACCGCGTTGATCGCCGGCGAGGCGCCCTCGCGCATCTGGCCGTACATGGCGATCGGCAGCGGCGCTTCGGAGCCGACGAGCATCAGCGTCGTGTTGAAGTTCTCGAACGACATCAGGAGCGCCACGAGCCCGGCGCCGATGAGCGCGGGGCTCAGGAAAGGCAGCGTCACCGTGCGCAGCACCCGCGCGCGGCTGGCGCCGAGATCGAAGGCTGCCTCCTCCAGCGAGCGGTCGAACTTCCGCAGGCGCGCGGCGATGATCAGCGTCGAAATCGTCAGGATGAAGGAGAGTTGGCCGAGCACCACGAGCGGCAGGCCGGGGCGTAAGATGTCGAGATCGGTCTGAAGCCAGTCCTCGAGCCCGTTCGCCACGCGCGAGAAGAAGGCGAGGATCGAGATGCCGAGCACCACGCCGGGGATGACGAGGGGCCAGAGCATCATCATGGCGAGAAAAGTCTTGCCGCGGAACTCCGCCCGCTCCAGCACCCAGGCGTTCACGGTGCCGATGAGAACGGCGAGCAACGCGACCGGGATCGCCACCTTGAAGCTGTTGCCGATGCTGGCGAGCCAGATCGGATCCGCCAGCACGCCGGGCTTGCCGAAAACGGCGCCGGTGCCCGTGAACCATTCGAGGGTGAAGCCGCGCCAGGGCGGCGACGGGAACTGGCTCGCGTTGAAGGCGAAGATCGCCACGACGAGAAGCGGCGCGAACAGGAAAAGATAGAACGCCGCGATGTAGAGCTTCCAGGTGAAGGACGGGCGGTTCATGGCGATCTCATGCCTGCTTCAAGGTGGTGCCGAGGCTCTGTCCGGTGAGGCGCAGGCCCAGCCACACGATGGCGGACGAAAGCAGCAGGAGCAGCATGCCGAAGGCCGCTCCCTGCGGCCAGTTGAAGCGCGTGATGAACTGGGCGTAGATCTGCTCGGTGAACCACAATCCGTTCTTGCCGCCCAACAGCACCGGGGTCGCGAAATTGCCGACGGTGAGCATGAAAACGATGATGCAGCCCGCAACGATGCCCGGCATGGCATGTGGGATCACGATGCGGCGCAGCACCGTCCAGCGCGAGCCGCCGAGATCGTATCCGGCCTCGACCACGGCAGGCTCCAGGCTCTCCAGCGCATTGGCGAGCGGCACGATCATGAACAGCAGGCCGCCATAGACGAGGCCGAGGATCACCGCGCCGTCATTGTAGAGAAGCTCGACCGGCTGGCTCGCAAGCCCGACCGCCCTCAGCGCGTAGGAGATGACGCCGGTCTCGCGCAGCAGGATCATCCAGCCGAGGGTGCGCACCAGTTCCGACACCCAGAACGGCAAAAGGCAGAGCAGCAGCAGCATCGCCTTCAGGCGTCCCTGCGCGACGCGGGCGATGTAGAGCGCGATCGGGAAGGCGAGCACGAGGGTGAGCGCCGTCACCAGGATCGACATGAAGGCGGTGCGCGCAAACGTGCGCCAATAGAGCGGCTCGGTGAAGAATTCGAGATAATTGCCGAAGCCGAACGCATAGACCCGCGGCGCCACCCGCTCGCTGAAGGAAAGGATCAGGATCTCCACATGCGGCAGCACGATGAGGAGCCCGAGCCACAGGAGCGCGGGCGCGAGCAGCAGGAAGAGCGTGAGGCTTTGCGCGGGTTTCGCGATCATGCGGCGAAAACCTTCATCGCATCGGCCGTCCAGCCCACATGGATCGGCGCGCCGACCTCGATGCCGGCGAGCGGGCCGGCCTGCGGCAGCACCGCGCGCACGGGCTCGGCGAAGCCCGCCGTATCGATCAGCAGGCTCGACGCGGCACCGTCGAAGAGCACGGCGGAGACGCGGCCTTCGAAGCGGTTCGGCAGGTTGGCGAGCGAGGATTGATCCTGCGCCAAGGCGACGGCTTCAGGCCGGACGAAGGCGAGCGCCTGCGCGGCACCGCTCCCCTGCCCCTGCACCACCGCTCCCGACGACAGCCGCACGGCGACGGCGCCGTTGGACGCGGAGGCGGCCTGTCCCTGCCAGCGATTCGTCTCGCCGACGAAGCTCGCGACGAAGGGCGTCGCCGGGCTGTGATAGAGCTCGCGCGGGCTTCCTACCTGCTCGAACCGGCCCTGATTCATCACGGCGATGCGATCCGACATGACCAGCGCTTCGGACTGATCGTGCGTGATATAGGCGAAGGTGGTGTTGAAGGTCCCCTGCAGCTGCTTCAGCTCGATCTTCATGTGCTCGCGCAGCTTCAGATCGAGCGCGCCGAGCGGCTCGTCGAGGAGCACGAGGGTGGGCTCCAGTACGAGGCAGCGGGCGATCGCGACGCGCTGCCGCTGCCCCCCGGACAAAGCCGTCACGCGCCTTTCGCCGAAACCTTTCAGGCCGACGCGCTCCAGCATGCGCCCCGCGCGCTCCTCGGCCTCGGCGCGGGAAACGCCGCGGCAGGTGAGCCCATAGGCCACGTTCTCGCCGACGCTCATCATGGGAAAGAGCGCGAGGCTCTGGAACACCATGTTGACGGGCCGCCTGTTGGCCGGAACGCCGATCATCGATTTAGACCGGATGCGGATGTCGCCGGAGGTCGGATGCTCGAATCCGGCGATCATGCGCATCAGGGTGGTCTTGCCGCAGCCGGAAGGGCCGAGGATCGAGAAGAACTCGCCCGGCGCGACGCTGAACGTCACATCGTCGACGGCCGCATGGGAGCCGAAGCGCTTCGTGACGTTGACGATGTCGAGATCGGTGGCGGTATGAGAGGAAGCTGCCATGACGCTACCACGCAAAAAGTCATCCCCCGGCGAGCCGGGGGATGATGATACAACACAATCGGCTTTTACGAACCGGCCTTCAGGCGGTCGAGGACCTTGCCCTCGATCTCCTCGAGGCCCGCCGGCACGGCCGGATACCACTTGATGTTGTCGATGGCGGCCTTCGGGAAGCTTTCGGCGAACTGGTCCTTCAGCTTGCCCTGCATGAGCTTGTCGGCGCCGTTGGAAGCCGTGAAGTTGCCGGCGGCGGCGGCGACCTTAGCGGCGATTTCCGGCCGCATGTTGAAGTTGATCCACTTGTAGGCGGCATCGTCGTTGCGGCCCTTGGCGGGGATCGCGAAGGTGTCGACCCAGCCGAGCGCACCGGACTTCGGCGCGATGAACTTCATGTCCGGGTTTTCGGCGTTGAGCTTCCAGCCACCCGTATCCCAGGCCATGGCGGCGACGATCTCACCGGAGCGTACGGCGTTGAGGAGCTGGTCCGAGCCTTCCCAGAAGAACTTAACGTTCTTCTTGCACTCGGCGAGCTTGGCGCCAACCTTGTCCATCAGAGCCGCATACGCCTTCGCATCGCCATAGGCGGCGAAGGGGTCCATGCCGTTGGCGAAGGCAAAGGCGATCAGCGCCGGGCGCTTGGCGCGGAAGCTGGCCTTGCCTGCGACCGCAGGACCGCAGAGGTCGTTGTAATCGGCGACGTTCGGCGCCGCCTTGGTGTTCACGACGAGGCCGTCCGTGCCCCAGATATGCGGAACGCCGTAGACCTTGCCGTCGGTGGTGGTGTTCTTCTTGGTCGCTTCGAGCATCGAGGCGATGAACTGGTCCGACTTGAGCTTGGACAGGTCGAGCGGCTTGTAGATGCCGAACTCGGCCTGCGGGCCGGCGATGCGGTCCTGGCTCGGCTGGGCGAGATCGAAGCCTGCGCCTTGCGTGGCGCGCAGCTTGGAGATCATCTCCTCGTTGTTCGAGGTGGTCACCTCGACCTCGATCCCGGTCTCCTTCGTGAATTCGGCGACCACGTCGGGCGGAGCATAGCCCGACCAGGTCAGGAGCCGCAGCTTCTCGGCGGCTTCAGCCGAGCCGACGACCATGAGAGCGGCGAGTGCCGTTGCCAGCTTCAGGCTGGCGCGTTTCGTCAACATCCTCATCCTCCATGTGGTTGGGCTTTTACCCATGTTCCCCAGTTGCAAAATTATATGACACTTGCACGACGCGCCAGAGGATTCGGAGCCGGCTCACGAATGACGTAACGGCTGACAGGACCTCCCCGCCCCGTTATGGATAGGCTCCCTTCCCGGAGCCGAGCCTTTTCATGCGTACCTTCTACCCCGAAATAGAACCCTACGATCACGGCATGCTCGATGTCGGGGACGGGCATCATGTCTATTGGGAATTGTGCGGCAACCCGGCCGGCAAACCCGTGGTTTTCCTTCACGGCGGCCCGGGCGGCGGCTGCACGCCGACTCAGCGCCGGCTGTTCGATCCGAAAAAATACCGCATCCTGCTCTTCGATCAGCGCGGCTGCGGCCGTTCCCGGCCCTATGCGAGTCTGGACGCCAACACCACCTGGCATCTCGTGGCCGATATCGAGCGCCTTCGCGAAATGATCGGTGTGGACAAGTGGATGGTGTTCGGCGGCTCCTGGGGCTCGACCCTGGCGCTAGCCTATGCGCAAGAGCATCCGGAGCGCGTGACCGAGCTCGTGCTGCGCGGCATCTTCACGTTACGTCGTTCTGAGCTGCTCTGGTACTACCAGGAGGGCGCCTCCTGGATCTTCCCCGACAAATGGGAGGGTTTCCTCGCCCCGATCCCGGAAGACGAGCGCGGCGACCTCATGGCGGCCTACCGCAAGCGTCTGATCGATCCCGACCCGGCTGTGCGGGCGAAAGCGGCGCGGGCCTGGAGCCTGTGGGAGGGCGAGACGATCACGCTGCTGCACAATCAGGAATACAGCGACCAGTTCGGCGACGAGCATTATGCCATCGCCTTCGCTCGCATCGAGAACCATTATTTCGTCAACGAGGGCTGGTTCGAGGAAGGGCAGCTCATCCGCAACGCCCATCGCCTCAAAGACATTCCCGGCGTGATCATCCAGGGCCGCTACGACATCGCCACCCCGCCGAAGACCGCCTGGGAACTGCACAGGGCCTGGCCCGAGGCGAAGTTCATCATGGTGCCGGATGCCGGCCACGCTGTGAGCGAACCCGGCATCACGCACCAGCTCATCGAGGCGACGGATTTTTTCGTGAGAGGGTGAGGTTGTTCGTCATCCAGGATCGGCTCACACTCCCAGTATCGCTGCCAGAACTCACCACGTCATGGCCGGGCTTGTCCCGGCCATCTCGATGCAGTGAGGCGCAGCGCTTTTCCAATCGGGATCACCGGCACTGATCCCCGGATCAAGTCCGGGGAGGTGATGACGTGAGAGGGTGTCATCACAGAGGCGCGAGCCGATCCAGTACGCTTG
The DNA here is from genome assembly GCF_016735695.1 of Microvirga zambiensis WSM3693. GTDB lineage: Bacteria > Pseudomonadota > Alphaproteobacteria > Rhizobiales > Beijerinckiaceae > Microvirga > Microvirga zambiensis. The sequence goes on from NZ_JAERQD010000012.1 coordinate 114,528, forward strand.
AAGGCGGAGCGCGACCAGCCCTCTCCCCCCTTGTGGGGGAGAGTTGGAGAGGGGGGTGCTGCGCAAGACTGGAACCAGCATGGCGCTCACCCCCCCCTCCCTAGCCCTCCCCCACAAGGAGGGAGGGGACCCGCAGCACACTCGTCAACCGATACCGGATCTCCGCTGCGCTTCGTCCGGGATGACGCCTGCAAAAACTACTCCGCCGTCCAGCCGCCATCCATCGACAGGTTGGCGCCCGTGATCTGGCTCGCCGCATCCGTGCAGAGAAACACCGCAAGCGCCGCCACCTGATCGACGGTCACGAACTGCTTGGTGGGCTGGGCCTCCAGAAGCACGTCGTGCATCACCTGCTCGCGGGTCATGTTGCGCGCCTTCATGGTGTCGGGAATCTGCTTCTCGACGAGAGGCGTCCAGACATAGCCCGGGCTGATGCAGTTCACCGTGACGCCGTGCGTCGCCACTTCGAGCGCCACGGTCTTGGTCAGGCCGGCGATGCCGTGCTTGGCAGCCACATAGGCCGACTTGAAGGGCGATGCGACGAGGGAATGGGCTGAGGCCGTGTTGATGATGCGGCCCCACTTGCGCGCCTTCATGCCCGACACCGCGGCGCGGGTCGCATGAAACGCGGATGAGAGGTTGATGGCGATGATCTGGTTCCACTTCTCGACCGGGAAGTCCTCGATCGGCGCAACGAACTGGATGCCTGCATTGTTGACGAGGATATCGACGCTGCCGAAAGTCGTCTCGCCGAGGCGCACCATCGCCTCGATCTCATCCGGCTTGGTCATGTCGGCCGGCGAGTAGATCGCCTTCACGCCGTATTCGCTCTCGATGCCGGCACGGATCTTCTCGATCTCGCCCGCATCGCCGAAGCCGTTGAGGACGACGTTGGCCCCTTCCTTTGCAAAAGCAAGGGCAATGGCATGGCCGATGCCGCTGGTCGAGCCGGTCACGACGGCCGTCTTGGATTTCAAAGTCATGATCTGATCCCCTAAAGCCTGGCCTCAGGCCCCCTCCCACGCTGCCATAGCACGAAGGGCGCCGCGAGGGTGAGCCTATCAAAAAGGACTAGGAATGGAGGGCCGCCATCCTCCGCCCTCACCTGCTTGCCGTGCATGGCGCAATGCGGCCCTCCCCGTTGCCCGATCTCCGGCAATATGAGATTTGGGGTTTGAGGCTGTTTCAAGAACGCCAACAGGTGCATGGTGCCGACACCGAAGATCCTTCCCTGCGGCGACAGCGCCGTGACCATCGAGTTCGGCGACCGGATCGATCCGGACGTCAACGGCATGGTGCTCGCGCTCGACGACATCATCCGGGCCCGCGCACCGGAGGGCCTGCTCGAGACGGTTCCCACCTATCGCTCGCTGACCGTCCAGTTCGATCCGGTGACAACCGATTACGACGCCCTGATCCGACTCGTGACCGAGGAGACGAAGGATCTGGCGCCGCGCAACGCCGTCGGAAGGCGCTGGCGCGTGCCGGTGGTCTATGGCGGCGATTTCGGAAGCGATCTCGATGAGGTGGCACAGACCCACGGGATGACGCCGAACCAGCTGATCGAGATCCATTCGTCAGCGATCTACCGCATCTACATGATCGGCTTCCTGCCGGGCTTCACCTATCTCGGCGGCCTCGACAAGCGGATCGCGACATCCCGCCGGGTCCAGCCCCGCGCAAAGATCCCGGCCGGGACGATCATGATCGGCGGGGAACAGGCCGGCATCGCGCCCATGGACATGCCGAGCGGCTGGCACAATCTCGGCCTGACGCCCGTTCGGCCCTATGCGCCCGAACGCGATCCGGTCTTCCTCTTCGCGGCCGGCGACGAGATCGTCTTCGAGCCCGTCGACGCCTCGCGCTGGGAGGCGCTGGAGAAGGCCGCACGCGCCGGCGAGCCGGTGGCCGAGGAGATGCGTCCATGACGGATCTTCTGGTAAAGTCCTGCGGGCCGATGACCACCCTGCAGGATCGCGGCCGCCTCGGCTTCCAGGGTTTTGGGGTTTCCCCTTCCGGCGCCATGGATCGGCGGGCGCTCGCCATGGCCAATGTGCTCGTCGGCAATGCGCCCGAGACGGCGGCCATCGAGTTCATGAATCTCGGCGGCTCGTTTACCTGCGAGGGTGGCGATCTTCACGTTGCGCTCGTCGGCGCGGGGGCTGCCATGAGCATCGACGGAACTCCGGTGCCGCCCCAGACCTCCGCGATTCTCAAGGAGGGACAGGTCCTCGATATCGGCCATCCGAGGACAGGCACCTTCGCCTATCTCGCCATTGACGGCGGCTTCGCGGTCGAGCCGCAGCTGGGAAGCCTCTCCTTCCATCTGCGCTCGCGTCTCGGCGGCCTCAACGGCGCCGCCCTGAAAGCGGGTGACCGCCTGCCGTGCCGAGGCTCGGGCGACGAGCGCGAGCCGATGCAGCTTGTCGTGCAGCCGCCGGAGGATGGCGGTGCAATCCGCGTCATGCTGGGGCCGCAGGACGATTACTTTCCATCGGAAACTATTTGCTTGTTCCTGGAAAGTGATTTTACCGTGAGCCCGCAGGCGGATCGGATGGGCTTCCAGCTCACCGGGCCGCGGCTTGAACATGCCAAGGGCTTCAACATCGTCTCCGACGGGATCGTCGACGGCCATATCCAGGTGCCGGGCAGCGGTCAGCCCATCGTGCTCATGCGCGACCGGCAGACGGCTGGCGGATATCCGAAGATCGCAACCGTGATCAGCGCCGACCTCGGCCGCTTCGCGCAGCTGCGTCCGGGCACGACCCTGCGCTTCAGGGCGGTGGAGCGGGCGGAGGCCCTGGCGGCGGCACGCGGTCTCAAGGATTGGCTCGCCGCCCTGCCCTCACAACTGACGCCGGTCCGCTTCAACCTCACGACCGAGCATCTTTTGAGCCGCAACCTGATCGGCGGTACCGTCGATGCGCTTGCTTCCGCGCCGCACGAATGAAAAAGGCGCCGCGGCGGCGGCGCCCTCCTTTGCTATCTCTTCTTCGTCTTGACGCCGCTGTCTTCGGCGCGGTCCGGTGCTCCCGCAGCCTTCGCCTCGCGGCGACGCGCATGCAGCACCCATTCGGTGTAGCCGTTGGGCTGTTCTGCGCCCTTGAAGATCAGGTCGCAGGCCGCAGCCCAGGCCGGGCCCTCGAATTTCGGCGCCATCGGACGATAGAGCGAATCACCCGCGTTCTGCCGATCCACGACCTCCGCCATCCGGCGCAGGGTCTGCATCACCTGATCGTCGGAGACGATGCCGTGGTGCAGCCAGTTGGCGAGATGCTGGCTTGAAATGCGCAAGGTGGCGCGGTCTTCCATCAGGCCGACATCGTGGATGTCCGGCACCTTGGAGCAGCCGACGCCCTGGTCGACCCAGCGCACCACGTAGCCGAGAATGCCCTGGCAGTTGTTGTCGAGCTCCTGCTGCACCGCATCCGGCGCCCAGTTCGACTGCGACACCGGAATGGTCAGGATGTCGGAGAGCTTCGCCCGCGGACGCTCCTTCAGCTCCTCCTGGCGGGCCGGCACGTTGACCTGATGGTAGTGCAGCGCATGCAGCGTCGCGGCGGTGGGCGACGGCACCCAGGCGGTGTTGGCGCCGGATTGCGGATGCCCGACCTTTTGGGCCAGCATGTCCGCCATCCTGTCGGGTGCCGCCCACATGCCCTTGCCGATCTGCGCCTTGCCGGGCAGGCCGCAGGCAAGGCCCGCATCCACGTTGTTGTCCTCGTAGGCCTTGATCCATGCGGTCGAGCGCATGTCGTTCTTGCGCACCATGGGGCCGGCTTCCATCGAGGTATGGATCTCGTCGCCGGTGCGGTCGAGAAAGCCCGTGTTGATGAACACGATGCGCTCGGAGGCCGCGCGGATGCAGGCCCTGAGATTGACCGAGGTGCGCCGCTCCTCGTCCATGATGCCCATCTTCAGCGTGTTGCGGGCAAGACCCAGCATGTCCTCGACGGCGCCGAAGAGATCGTTGGCGAAGGCGACCTCGTCAGGCCCGTGCATCTTCGGTTTGACGATATAGACCGAGCCGGCGCGGCTGTTGCGCAGCGGGCCCTGGCCCTTGAGGTCGTGGATGGCGATCAGCGAGGTGATGGCGGCGTCGAGAATGGTCTCGGGGATCTCCTTGCCTCCTTCGTCGAGCACCGCGTCGGTGAACATGTGGTGGCCCACATTGCGCACCAGCATGAGGCTGCGTCCGTGAAGCCGCAGCTCGCCGCCGTTCGGCATGGTGTAGACCCGGTCAGGGTTGAGGCGGCGCTCGACGGTCCTGCCGCCCTTCTCGAAGCTCTCGGTCAGATCGCCCTTCATGAGCCCGAGCCAGGTGCGGTAGATCTGGACCTTGTCCTCGGCATCCACCGCCGCGACGGAATCCTCCAGGTCCATGATGGTCGAGACGGCCGATTCCAGCACCAGATCGGCGATGCCGGCGAGATCCTCGGCGCCGATCGGGTGCGAGCGGTCGATGCGGATGTCGAGATGCAGGTTGTTGTGGCGCAGCAGCACGGAGGACGGATTTGCCGCATCGCCCTGATAGCCGACGAAGCGCGCCGGATCGGTAAGGCCGGTCTCGGTGCCGTCGCGAAGCGTGACGACGAGCGTGCCGCCCTGGACGGCGTAAGACGTCGCATCGTCGTGGCTGCCGCCCGCGAGCGGCGCGGCCTCGTCGAGCACGGCGCGGGCATGCTCGACCACCTTGGCCCCGCGGGCCTTGTTGTAGCCGCCCGAGCGGGTGGCGCCGTCCTCCTCGGGGATGGCGTCGGTGCCGTAGAGGGCATCATAGAGGCTGCCCCAGCGGGCATTGGCGGCGTTCAGCGCATAGCGGGCATTCGATACCGGCACCACGAGCTGCGGACCGGCGATGCGGGCGATCTCGTCGTCCACATGCTGCGTCTGGATCGCAAAATCCTCCGGCTCGGGCAGCACGTAGCCGATCTCGCGCAGGAACTGCTCGTATCCAGGCTGGTCGAAGGCCTGGCCCTTCCGGCTGCGGTGATATTCATCGATCTGAGCCTGGATCTTGTCGCGAACGGCAAGCAGCTCGCGGTCGCGCGGGGCGAAATCCTTCACCAGCCCGGCCAGCCCCTCCCAGAAGGCCGCGCTCGATACCCCCGCGCCGGCGATCGCCTCCCGCTCGATGAAATCGTGAAGAACCGGTGCAACCTGGAGGCCGTTCGTCTGGACGCGCGTCATCGTTCCCGCTTTCGGTGGCTATAGGGCTTTGCCTTAGCTTAAGGCGCTGCGACTAAAAATGAAGATCGGCCGGCTTTCCAGGAGAAAATGGGCGAAGGACCGGCCAAGCCCCTGCGATTAAGAACAATGTCGCGTTTCCCGGGCAGGCTCGGGCAACAAAAAAGCCGCCTGAAGCGGCGGCTGTTTTTGCGGGATTTGGTGGAGCCAGGCGGGATCGAACCGCCGACCTCTTGCATGCCATGCAAGCGCTCTCCCAGCTGAGCTATGGCCCCATTCGCGCCGCGGTGTTTGGGGCACCGCGGTGGTTTCTGCCGAAGCAGAGGCGTCTCTATAGTCGCCTCTTTTGCGAGGTTCAAGCCTCTTCGTCGTCTTCCAGATCGCTGTCGATCAGATCCGACACGTCGTCATCGCCTTCTTCCTCGTCCTCGAGGAAGGTGTCGTCATCGGCCACGTCGTCGCCCACGTCGATATCGTCGTCGGTCGGAACATCCTTCTCGTTCTCACCGGCCTCGACCTCGTCGAGAGACACCATCTCCGGCCCGGTCGATTCGAGATCGGTCTCGTCGTCGTCGGTGGAGGCGGCGGCTGCGCGGGCAGCCACAGGCGCTGCGACGCGGCTCATGGCCACGGCCTGGAAGACGGTGCCGCATTTCGGGCAGACCGCCGGGTCCTTGTTGAGATCGTAGAATTTTGCGCCGCAGCTCATGCACTGGCGCTTCAAGCCGAGTTCCGGTTTGGCCACGGGTGATTGCCTTTGGAAGTGAATGGTTGGGAAGGCTCCGTTAGTCGTGAGGGCATGCCTTGTCAAATAGGAAATTGCAAGAGAGGTTCGCCCCCCTGCCAGCTTGCGCGTGACGGCGGTAAAAGCGCGTGTTAGGAGCGCGCCCGGACAAGAAGCCGCCAAGGAACCCGAGCAAGGAACCCCGAAATGTCGCACGCGCACGGAACTCCGTCCCCGGTCTCCAGCAGGTCTGGAACAGCCCTGAAGGGGCGCATCCGCGTTCCGGGCGACAAGTCGATCTCCCACCGTTCCATGATCTTCGGGCTGCTCTCCATCGGCGAAACCCGGGTCGAGGGCCTGCTGGAGGGCGACGACGTGCTGCGCACGGCCGAGGCCTGCCGGGCGCTCGGCGCCACCATCACCCGCGAGGCCCCCGGCCGCTGGCGCATCGCCGGTGTGGGCATCGGCGGCCTAAGCGAGCCCAAGGACATTCTCGATTTCGGCAATGCGGGCACCGGCTCGCGCCTCATGATGGGCGTCGCCGGCAGCCATCCGATCACCTCGACCTTCGACGGCGACGCTTCCTTGCGCAAGCGCCCCATGCGCCGGATCCTCGACCCGCTCGTCCAAATGGGCGTGATCGTGATCAGCGAGGCCGAGGGCGGCCGGGTGCCGCTGACCCTGCGCGGCCCGAAAGAGACGCTCCCGATCACCTACGAGACGCCGGCCGCCTCGGCCCAGATCAAGTCGGCGGTCCTGCTCGCCGGCCTCAACTCGCCGGGCAAGACCACCGTGATCGAGCGCGAGGCGACCCGAGACCATACGGAGCGGATGCTGCGCCATTTCGGCGCCAGCGTCGACGTCGCCCCCCACGGCGCCGATGGCCGTGCCATCACCCTGCAGGGCCAGCCGGAGCTGCGCGGCACCGATATCGTCGTGCCGACCGACCCCTCCTCCGCCGCCTTCCCGCTGGTGGCGGCCCTGATCACCCCCGGCTCGGACGTGGTGATCGAGGGCGTGATGATGAACCCTCTGCGCACGGGCCTGATCACCACGCTGATCGAGATGGGCGCTTCCATCGAGCGCCTCAACGAACGGGACGAGGGCGGCGAGACGGTCGCGGACCTGCGCGTCCGCCACAGCAGGCTCTCCGGCGTCACGGTTCCCCATGCCCGGGCACCCTCCATGATCGACGAGTATCCGATCCTGGCGGTTGCGGCCTCCTTCGCTCAAGGCACGACCCGGATGCAGGGCCTGCATGAGCTGCGCGTCAAGGAATCCGACCGCCTCGCCGCCGTCGCGGCGGGTCTCGCGGAAGCAGGCGTCGAGCACGAGATCGAAGGCGACGACCTTCTCGTGCATGGCTCGAACGGCAAGGTCCGCGGAGGCGGCAGGCCAGTGGCGACCCATCTCGACCACCGCATCGCCATGGCGTTCCTGGTCATGGGCCTGGCCACGGCCGAGCCGATGACGGTCGACGACGGCGCCATGATCGTGACGAGCTTCCCCTCCTTCATTCCGCTCATGCGCGAGCTCGGCGCCGCGATCCAGGATTGAGCCTGACATGATCATCGCCATCGACGGCCCCGCCGCCTCGGGCAAGGGGACCCTGGGCAAGCGCCTCGCCGAGCATTACGGCTTCGCCCATCTCGATACCGGCCTGCTTTACCGGGCCGTTGCCCGCGTGCTCATGGACCGGGACGTCCCGCTCACCGACCGGGACGTCGCGGCTGAAGTGGCGCGGAATCTCGACGTCAGCCACCTGGAGGACGATTCGCGCCTCCGGGGTGCCGCCATGGGCGAGGCCGCATCGGTGGTCTCGGCCTATCAGCCCGTCCGGGACGCGCTTCTCGCCTTTCAGCGCCAGTTCGCCGCACAGGAGCCGGGTGCCGTTCTCGACGGACGGGATATCGGGACGGTGGTCTGCCCTGACGCGGAAGTGAAGCTCTTCATCACCGCAGCCCCCGAGGAGCGGGCCCGGCGCCGGCATCGGGAGCTGCTGAGCCGGGGCGAGCGGCCGGAATACGAGACCATCCTCGTGGATATCCGCCGCCGCGACGAACGAGACATGAACCGGAGCACGGCCCCTCTGAAAGCCGCCGCTGACGCTATCACCCTCGACACCACGCACCTGGACGCCGACGGCGCCTTCCGCGCCGCGGTCGATCTTGTGGAGAGCAGGCGCCCCTAAGTCCTGAGGGTTCGCGCCGAACGGTGCAGAACCCGAGAAATTGGGGCATCGGAGGCGATCCCAAAAGTCGATTCCACTTTTGGGTCCGATGCTCTAGTTTCAGAAGCTGGCACACTTCGAAGACCAATCCGGCTCCCGCCAAGGAGATTCCGATGGTTCGTTCCGGCTTCATTCGTTTTGCCGCAGGACTGGCCTGTCTGTGGGCGCTGATGGTCGTACCGGCCTATGCCCAGGCCCCGGTCGAGACGGAGGTCGATCTCGCCCTTGTCCTGGCCGTCGACATCTCCTTTTCCATGGACACGGACGAGCAGGCCCTTCAGCGGGAGGGTTTCGCGCAGGCCTTCCGCTCCAAGCTGGTCCACGACGCCATCCGCGGCGGCATGCTGGGAAAGATCGCCGTGACCTACATGGAATGGGCCGGATCACCCGACCAGAAGGTGATCGTCCCCTGGACCGTCCTCGACAATTCCGAAAGCCTGATGGCCTTCGCGGACAAGATCTCCTCGACCCCCTTGCGCCGCGCACAGCGGACCTCGATTTCCAGCGCCATCGATTTCAGCGTGAAACTCCTGGATGAGAGCGGCGTCAGCGCGACCCGGCGGGTGATCGACGTATCGGGAGACGGCCCCAACAACCAAGGCAGGCTCGTGATCGAAGCCCGCGATGCCGCGATCGCGAAGGGCATCACCATCAACGGGCTGCCGATCATGCTGCGCCAGCCTGGCTATCTCGACATCCCGGACCTCGACATCTATTACAAGGAATGCGTGATAGGCGGCCAAGGCTCGTTCACCGTTCCGGTTCGGGAACGCGATCAGTTCATCGAGGCCATCAAGACCAAGATCCTGCTCGAAGTTGCCAACCTGATGCCCGCGCAGCCGCTGATCCGCAGAATCCAATCCCCTCCGCGCACCAACTGCATGGCCGGCGAAATGCAGTGGCGTGACCGCTGGAGCAATTGAGCTTTTTTCGATGAAGCAGATGACGTTGGCGCTCGTGGCCCACGACGCCAAGAAGGACGACATGGCCGCTTTCGCGGCGAGGTATGAAAACGACCTGCGCCCCTTCACGCTCTTCGCCACTGGCACAACCGGCGGACGGGTGATGGAACGCTGCCCCTCGCTCTCCGTGACGCGCCTGAAAAGCGGCCCGCTCGGCGGCGATCAGCAGATCGGCGCGATGATCGCGGAGGGCAAGATCGACGCCCTGTTCTTCTTCGTCGACCCGCTCTCGCCGCATCCGCACGACGTCGACGTGAAGGCGCTGATGCGCCTCGCCCTCGTCTACAACATCCATATGGCGCTCAATCCCGCGACGGCGGAAAGGCTGATCGAGTCGTTTCGGGAGTAGCGCCCCCAACTTCACCTTCAACCTCATCCTGAGGAGGTCGCAAAGCGACCGTCTCGAAGGAGGATCCAGAGCGCGCTGGAGACGCCTCGCCCTTCGAGACGCGAGCAAGCTCGCTGCTCGGGATCAGGCTGTGTTTTATCGTTTGCCTCTCACGTCCCACGCGGCTTCGCGCGCCGCGTCGGCGGGGCGGTCAGCGGGTCCTCGGGCCAGGGGTGCTTGGGATATTGCCCGCGCATATCCGCCCGCACCGCCGCCCAGGAACCGCGCCAGAAGCCCGGCAGGTCGCGGGTGATCTGGATCGGGCGCTGCGCCGGCGAAAGCAGATGCAGGATCAGGGGTACGCGTCCGGCGGCGATGGTCGGGTGCTTGTCGAGCCCGAAGAGCTCCTGCACCCGCACGGCGAGGACGGGCCCTTCCTCCGCGCCGTAATCGACCGGGATCTGCGATCCGGTCGGCACTTCGACATGGGTCGGCGCCTCCGCATCGAGCCGGCGCTGCAGGTTCCAGGGCAGAAGGCCGCGCAGCGCCTCGCTCAACAGATCAGGGCCGATGTCGTTCAACCCGCTCTTTCCGACGAGATGCGGCGCCAGCCACTCGCCGGCCGTCCGGTTCAAGGCTTCATCCGACAGGTCCGGCCATTCCTCGCCCTCGGCCTGGCGCAGAAACATCACGCGCTCGCGCCACTGCGCCAAGGCCTTCGACCCTGGCAGGGCTTCGAGCCCCAGCGAGACGAGACCTTCGGCAAGCGCCTGCGCCGCCTCCTCTGTTGCTGGCACTTTCAGCGGGCGTTCGTTCAGGGCGAGCGCTCCGAGGCGCCTGACACCGCGGGCTCTTAAGGCCCGCGCCTGCCGGTCGAAGGCGATTTCGTCGCGCTGTTCGATGACTTCGGCGAACAGCGCCTCGATCTCTTCGGCTGAGATGGCGGCGGCGGCCAGAATGCGCGCAGACGCCGCGCCGCCCGCGATTTCGGCGATGGCCAGATAAGGCTCCTTCGCCAGTCGTTCATGCGCTTCGAGCGAGGCGCCGCGCCCGTTGGCCATGAGATAGTCGCCCGTCTTGCCGCGCGCCTTGGCGAGGCGGTCGGGATAGGCGAGTGTCAGCAGCGCGCCAACGGAGCGCGGCTCGCCCTTCGACAAACCGTTGCTGCCCCTGGCCCAGCCCTCCGCCATGCGCCGCATGTCCTGTGCCCTGCCCGACCGATCGCGGCGGAAGCGCTCGACCCGGTCGGCGAGATCCACCGTATCGCCGCCGAGACCGCGCTCGACGAGAACGGCGGCCACATCCGCCGCGTCGCGGGCCTGCCCGCTCTCGCCGGCCTGCAGCACCATCCGCGCGAGCCGCGGCGGCAGCGGCAAGTCGCGCAGGCGGCGTCCCCGATCCGTGATGCGCCCCCCATCGTCGAGCCCGCCGAGCTGCTGCAGCAGCGCTCTCGCCTCCTTCAGGGCAGGTGCCGGCGGCGGATCGAGGAAGGCGAGCGAGGTCGGATCGCCGACGCCCCACGCGGCGCAATCGAGCAGGAGGGGTGCGAGGTCGGCGGAGAGAATTTCCGGGCGGGCGAAGGGTTCGAGTGCGCCGGTCGCGGCCTCCTCCCAGAGCCGGTAGCAAACGCCCGGCTCCGTGCGCCCGGCACGTCCCCGGCGCTGATCGGCGGCAGCGCGCGAGACGCGCACCGTCTCGAGCCGCGTGAGGCCGATATTGGGCTCGAAGACCGGCACGCGGGAGAGGCCGGAATCGATGACGACGCGCACGCCCTCGATGGTGAGCGAGGTCTCGGCGATGGAGGTGGCGAGCACCACCTTGCGCCGCCCGGGCTTCGCCGGGCTCACGGCAAGATCCTGCTCGCCGCGCTCCAGTGCACCATAGAGCGGCGCGATGTCGACGGTCGCATCGGCGATGCGCTCGCGCAAAAGCGTCTCGACCCGGCGGATCTCTACCTGCCCCGGCAGGAACACCAGCATGGAGCCGCCTTCCGCTCTCAGCGCTCGCGTGACCGCATCCGCCACCTGCTCGTCGATGCGCCGGTTGGGATCGCGCCCCACATAACGCGTCTCGACCGGATAGGCGCGGCCTTCGGATTCGATCACGGGCGCCTCGCCGAGCAGCCTCGCGACCCGCGCGCCGTCGAGGGTCGCGGACATGACGAGGAGGCGCAGATCCTCGCGCAGGCCGCCTTGCGCATCGAGGGCGAGGGCAAGGCCGAGATCGGCATCGAGGGAGCGCTCGTGGAACTCGTCGAAGAGCACTGCGGCGACGCCCTCGAGCGACGGATCGTCGAGGATCATGCGGGCGAAGACGCCCTCGGTCACGACCTCGATGCGGGTCTTGCGGCTGATCTTGGAGCCGAGGCGCACCCGCAGGCCGACCGTCTCGCCAACCGCCTCGCCCAGGGTCTGCGCCATGCGCGCCGCTGCGGCGCGGGCTGCCAGCCGCCGGGGCTCCAGCACGATGATCTTGGCCCCTTCCGCCCAGGGCTCGTCGAGCAGGACCAGCGGCACCCGCGTGGTCTTGCCGGCGCCGGGCGGCGCCACGAGCACCGCATTCGGCTGCGCACGCAGGCTCGCCGTCAGGTCGTCGAGGACGGCATCGATGGGGAGGGGGCTGTCGAAGGCACGCATGCCGCGTGATGGCGCAAGCGGGCCGGCAGGGCAAGTGTGCTCACTTGTCATTCCCGGCCGGAGCGTCAGCGAAGGGGAAGGGAATCCATCGTGGCGCGCCTGTGAGTGGATCCCCTTCCCGGCCTTAAGGCCGCCGGGGATGACACCCTCCGCCGTCATGGCCGGACTTGGTCCGGCCACCCACGCCTTTGCAGCGGTTGAAGACGTGGGTCCCCGGGACAAGCCCGGGGATGACGTTTGGTGTAGCTATACCGGAAACCCGTATCCCCGCAGCTCCCCCGCCAGATCGATCCCCTCGACGCAGTGGATCGCATGCATGCCGACGCTGTGGGCGCCTTCAACATTGGCCTTGGAATCGTCGATGAACACGCAATCCTTGGCCTCGAGGCCGTAGCGGTCGAGGAGAAGGCGGTAGATGGCCGGATCGGGCTTCAGGAGGCGCTCGTCGCCGGAGACGATGATGCCGTCGAAGCCGGTCAGGAAGGGATAGCGCTCCTGCGACAGGGCGAATTTCGGGCTGGAGAAATTCGTGATGCAATAGTTCGGCACGCCCGCCTCCCGCAGGCGGGCCAGCAGGGCCACATGGTCCTCGAACACTCCGGAGACGGTCTCGTCCCAGCGCTCGTGGAAGGCGCGGATCTTCGGCTCGTGCGTCGGATGATCCTTGACGAGCAGGGCGACGGCCTCGTCCCAGTCGCGGCCGCGATCCTGCTCGAGATTCCAGTCGGGCGTGCAGACGTTGCCGAGGAACCACTCCATCTGCGCCTCGTCGTCGAAGATGCGGCGATAGAGATTGCGCGGGTCCCAGCGCAGCAGGACGTTTCCGACGTCGAACACGACGGTCGTTGGTTGACTCATGATCGATACACTTTCTTCGTTGCCGGCTGCAGCCGTCACCCGCCGATATTGTAGGCGGCGAGCGCCGCCATGTTGACGATGTCGGCGTCGGTGGCGCCGAGGGAGACGATCTGCACCGGCTTGTCGAGGCCGACCACGAGCGGACCGAGCACCATCGCGCCGCCGAGTTCCTGCAGCATCTTGGTGGAGATCGAGGCCGAGTGGAAAGCCGGCATGACGAGCACGTTCGCCGGTCCTTTGAGGCGGCAGAACGGATATTGCGCCATCACGTCCCGGTTGAGCGCCACATCGGCCGACATCTCGCCGTCATATTCGAAATCGACGCGCATCTCGTCGAGGATCTCGACCGCCTCCTGGATCTTCTCCGCGCGCTCGGCCTTCGGATGGCCGAAGGTGGAGAAGGACAGAAGCGCCACGCGCGGCTCATAGCCGAGGCGGCGCGCGACGCCGGCGGATTCGATGGCGATCTCCGCGAGTTCCTGCGCGCTGGGCATCTCGTGGATCGCCGTATCCGCCACGAGCACCGTGCGGCCGCGGGCAAGGCACAGCGACACGCCGATGACGCGGTGTCCGGGCTTGGCATCGATCACGTGGCGCACGTCGGCGAGAGCCGTCGAGTAGTTGCGCGTGGCGCCGGTGACCATGGCGTCCGCATCGCCGAGCGCCACCATGGAGGCACCGAAATGATTGCGGTCCTGGTTGATCATGCGCTGGCAGTCGCGGAACAGGTAGCCGCGACGCTGCAGGCGTTCGTAGAGGAACTGCGCATAGGTCGCGTTGCGCTGGGACAGGCGCGCATTGTGGATCTCGATGCCTTCGCGGCCTTCGAGCTCGATACCCGCCTGAGCCGCCGTCTCCTGGATGCGGTCCTCTCGTCCCACGAGGATCGCCTTGCCGAGGCCCTGATTGACGAAAGACAGGGCGGCGCGGATCACCTGCTCCTCCTCGCCCTCGGCGAAGACGACGCGCTTCGGGAACTTGCGCACGCGCTCGAAGATGCGGTTGAGCGTGCCGGCAACGGGATCGCGCCGCGCGGAGAGCTGCGCCTTGTACGAGCGCATGTCGACGATGGGGCGCAGCGCAACGCTTGTATCCATCGCGGCCTTTGCCACGGCCATCGGAATGGTGTGGATCAGGCGCGGATCGAAAGGAACGGGAATGATGTATTCGCGCCCGAAGCGCGGACGGGTGCCCTGATAGGCGGCCGCCACCTCGTCGGGCACGTCCTCGCGGGCGAGTTCCGCCAGCGCCTGGGCCGCCGCGATCTTCATCTCCATGTTGATCGTGGTCGCCTGCACGTCGAGCGCGCCGCGGAAGATGTAGGGGAAGCCGAGAACGTTGTTGACCTGGTTCGGATAATCCGAGCGCCCGGTGGCGATGATCACGTCGTCGCGGATGCGGGCCACCTCTTCCGGTGTGATTTCCGGATCGGGATTGGCCATGGCGAAGATGATCGGATTGGGCGCCATGGAGCGGATCATCTCGTCCGAGAAGGCGCCCTTCGCCGAGAGGCCGAACACCGCGTCGGCGCCGTTCAGCGCATCCGCCAGCGTGCGGGCGCTGGTATTGGCGGCATGGGCCGACTTCCACTGGTTCATGCCCTCGGTGCGGCCCTGATAGATCACGCCCTTGGTGTCGCACAGGATCACGTTGTTGGGCGCAAAGCCCATGGCTTTCAGAAGCTCGGTGCAGGCGATGCCGGCGGCACCCGCGCCGTTCACCACGAGCTTGGTCTTGGCCATGTCGCGGCCGGTCAGGTGCAGAGCGTTGATGAGGCCCGCCGCCGCGATGATCGCGGTTCCGTGCTGGTCGTCATGGAAGACGGGAATGTCCATCAACTCCCGCAGGCGTTCCTCGATGATGAAGCATTCCGGCGCCTTGATGTCCTCCAGGTTGATGCCGCCGAAGGAAGGCCCGAGATAGCGCACGCAATTGATGAAGGCGTCGGCATCCTCCGTGTCGACCTCGAGATCGATGGAATCCACATCGGCGAAGCGCTTGAAGAGAACCGCCTTGCCCTCCATCACCGGCTTCGAGGCGAGCGCACCGAGATTGCCGAGGCCGAGGATCGCCGTGCCGTTCGAGATCACCGCCACCATGTTGGAACGGGTGGTGTAATCGAAGGCCGAGGACGGGTTTTCGGCGATCGCCAGCACAGGCACCGCGACGCCCGGCGAATAGGCCAGCGACAGGTCGCGCTGGGTCGCCATGGGCTTGGTGGGCACGACTTCGAGCTTGCCGGGACGGCCATGGGCGTGGAATTGCAGCGCCTCCTGGTCGGTGAAGGTCGGGCGTTTGCGGCGGGTCGGGCGCTGATCGTCTGTCATGGGATATGGTTTCTTTTTGATGCGGGGCGTTTCCAGAGGGGGATGCGACCTTAAGGCATAGGTGGCGCCCTCCTCAAGACTTGTCCACATCCGTCCTTCGGACCCTATGACGAGGATGAAAGGACTCTCCGGCTTTGCTACACAGGGCGGATGCCGTCCCAAGCCGCCTACAAGTCCCCCGAGACCGCCCCGTCCTCTGCCGCGCCGGATGCCCGCGTGACGCCCATGATGGCGCAATACGTGGAGATCAAGGCCGCCAATCCGGACAGCCTGCTGTTCTACCGGATGGGCGATTTCTACGAATTATTCTTCGAGGATGCGGAAATCGCCAGCCGAGCGCTTGGAATCGTGCTGACCAAGCGCGGGAAACACCAGGGGCAGGACATCCCCATGTGCGGCGTGCCCGTGGAGCGGGCCGACGACTATCTCCAGCGCCTCATCGGCCTCGGGCATCGGGTCGCCGTCTGCGAGCAGACCGAGGATCCGGCGGAGGCGAAGAAGCGCGGTGCCAAATCCGTCGTGCGCCGCGACGTGGTGCGCCTCGTCACCCCGGGCACGATCACCGAGGAGCGCCTGCTGGAGCCGGGCCGGGCCAATTACCTGCTCGCCATCGCCCGCCGCCGCGTCTCGGATACGCAATTCTGCTATGGGCTCGCCGCCGTCGACATATCCACAGGTCATTTCGTCTTGAGCGAGACGGACGGCACCGGCCTCCCCGCCGAGATCGCCCGCTTCGAGCCGCGCGAAATCCTGGTGCCGGACGTGATCCACGACGATCCGGATCTGAGGGCCTTCTGGCAGGAGACGCGGGCCTCGATCACGCCGCTCTCCCGCGAGGGGCTCGATCCGGCTTCCGCCGAGCGGCGGCTCAAAGGCTATTTCGGGGTCGCGACGCTCGACGCCTTCGGGTCATTCAGCCCGGCAGAGGTCACGGCGGCCGGCAGCGCGCTCTTCTATATCGAGAAGACGCAGATCGACAGCCGCCCGACGCTTAACCCGCCCTCGCGGGACAATGCCGGCGCCGCGCTGGCCATCGATGCCGCGACCCGCGCCAACCTTGAACTGACCCGGACGCTCTCCGGCGAGCGCGCCGGCAGCCTGCTCGCCACCATCGACTGCACGGTGACACCGGGCGGCGCGCGGCTCCTCGCCGAGCGGCTCGCCGGTCCCCTCACCCATCCGGACCTCATCCGCGACCGGCAGGATTCGGTTTCGACGCTCGTCGAGAGCAACGATCTGCGCGACCGTCTGCGGCGCATCCTCAAGCGCTCGCCGGATCTCGCCCGCGCCCTCTCCCGCCTGAGCCTCGGACGCGGCGGTCCAAGGGATCTGGCCTGCGTTCGCGACGGTCTGTTCGCCGCGCGCGAGCTCGGACTCGAGCTGGCGATCGCGCCCGATCTGCCGAAGGAACTGTGCGAGGCAGCGCAAATCCTGCAAGGCCTGCGCACGGATGTGGCCGACAGGCTCGCCTCCGCACTTGCCGACGAGCTGCCCCTGCTCAAGCGCGATGGCGGCTTCATCCGCGCGGGCTTCGATCCCAACCTCGACGAGCTGCGTGAGCTGCAGCAGGATTCGCGCCGCTTCATCGCGGCGCTGCAGACCCGCTATGCCACCGACACCGGCTGTCGCACGTTGCGCGTCAAGCACAACCACATGATCGGCTATTTCGTGGAGGTGCCGCAGAATGTGGGCGAGGATCTGCTGAAGGAACCGTGGAAGGACACCTTCGTCCATCGCCAGACCATGGCAGGCGCCATGCGCTTCTCGACCATGGAACTCGGCGAGCTCGAATCGAAGATCGCCTCCGCCGCCGACCGGGCGCTGAAAATCGAGCTCGCCCTCTTAGACGAGATGGTGCAGGCGCTGCTCGATCTCGCAGCGGATGTGGCGGCCGCCGCCGAGGCCATCGCGGTCATCGACGTGACCGCCTCCCTCGCCGATCTCGCCATGCGCCTCGACTGGACGCGGCCTGTCGTCGACACGGGCCTCGCCTTCACCGTCAGGGGCGGCCGCCATCCGGTCGTCGAGGCCGCGCTCAAGCGCGAGGGCGTGCCCTTCATCGCCAACGACTCGGATCTCTCCGGCAAGGATGCGGGCCATATCCTTTTGATCACCGGCCCGAACATGGGCGGTAAATCGACCTATCTGCGCCAGAATGCGCTCATCGTGGTGCTCGCGCAGATGGGCTCCTACGTTCCGGCGAAAGAAGCCCATATCGGCATCGTCGACCGGCTCTTCTCCCGTGTCGGCGCGGCCGACGATCTGGCACGCGGCCGCTCGACCTTCATGGTCGAGATGGTCGAGACCGCCGCCATCCTCAACCAGGCGACCGCCCGCTCGCTGGTGATCCTCGACGAGATCGGCCGCGGCACCGCCACTTTCGACGGCCTCTCCATCGCCTGGGCGGCGATCGAGCACCTGCACGAGGCCAATCGCTGCCGCGCCCTGTTCGCGACCCATTTCCACGAGCTGACCGCTCTGGCCGACCGGATGAAGCGGATTTCCAACGCGACCCTGAAAGTGACCGAATGGAACGGCGAGGTGGTGTTCCTGCACGAAGTCGTGCCCGGCGCCGCCGACCGCTCCTACGGCCTGCAGGTGGCGAGGCTCGCCGGTCTCCCGGTTCCGGTGGTGGAGCGGGCGAAGACGATCTTGAGCGAATTGGAGAAATCGGACCGCGAAGCTCCGAAGCGTGCGCTCGTCGACGATCTGCCGCTGTTCTCGGTCAGCATGCATCGCGAGCCTGCACCGGCTCCGAAGTCCGATGGTCTGCGCGAAGCCCTCGATGCGCTCGATCCGGATCAGATGACGCCCCGCGAGGCGCTCGATGCGCTCTATCGCCTGAAGGCGCAGCGATGATCGGGCACGATCAAGAGGCCTGAGGACTACCTTCCCTCGCCGTTACGCCGAAAGGGAGGAAAGTCACTGTGCGCTCCTCCTGCGGCTCGCGCGGCTTTCCGGCCATGACATAGCTCAGCGCCTCCCGGACGCCACGCTCCGTATAGGGCTTGGCGATCACGCCCCAGGCTCCCCCGAAATCCTCCGGGATGCGCTTGGCATTGGCGGTCATGAACAGCACCGTGACACCCTGCCGTGCCGCCAGCTGGCGTGCGACGTCGACCCCGGTCGGACCGTCGGCAAGATGGATGTCGACGAAGGCGAGATCGGGTTTGACCTCCTGGCCGAGGGCGAGCGCCTCGGCGGAGGAGGTTGCGACGCCGACGACGTCGTGGCCGAGATCCTGCAGCAGGCTTTCAAGCTCAAGCGCGATCAGGATTTCATCCTCGACGACGAGGATGCGCAAACGCTTCTCGCTACTCAAACCTCGTCTCCTCCGCACCGATGGGCAACACGACCTGTGCGCGTGTACCTGGCTCCATATCGTGCCAAGTCAACCGCCCCTTCAGCTGATGGGCCAACATTGTCATCAGGGTTTTCCCGAAGCTTCCTTCCGGTGGAGGCGCGTGGTCGAGACCGACGCCGTCGTCCTCGACCGTAATGGCGAGGTCGCTCTCCATCCGACCGATCGTGATGGTCAGCCGTCCCTGGCGCCCGTCCGGGAAGGCATGCTTGACCGCATTGCCGATCGCCTCGTTGAGGAGAAGCGCCAAGGCGGCAGCCTTCGAAGCCGGAACCGCAATAGGCTGAACGTCAAGACTGAGCTCGACCTGGCCCTCGGGCAGCGCCAGGATGAGTTCCCCGACAAGTTCGGCCGCAAGGTCCCGGATATTGAACCGGCCGGAATCGCTGGAGCCATGAAGCAGGCGGTGGACGGCCGCGAGGGCGCCGACGCGCTCGGCCACCTCCTGCAGCACCTTGCGCGCCTCCGGGCTTTTAAGGCGGCGCGCCTTCAGGAGCACGAGGGAGGCGGTCATCTGCAGGCTGTTCTTGACCCGGTGCTCGACCTCCTGAAGCAGAACCTTCTTCTGTTCGAGCTGCTCTTCCAGAAGGCGCTCCCGCTGCTTCGTCGCGCCGATATCGGTCATCGTCACGATGAAGAGGCGAACGCGTCCCGCCTCGTTGCGAACGGGACTGACCGAGAGAGATCCCCATAATGAAGCGCCGTCGCTGCGACGGCACAGGAACTCGGCATCGTGTCCCTCACCCGCTTTCAGGGACGCCTCCAAGGCAGCCAGGGCCTCCGGCTCCGCATGCTCACCGACGATCGAGCGCCAGCTTTGCCCCAGCACCTCGTCGCCGGAGCAGCCGGACATGCGCAGGAAGGCTGCGTTGGCGAACACGATGGGATATTCAGGCCCATGAGCGGCGATCATGAGAACGGGCACGCGCAGCGGGCGATAGGCAGCCTTGAGGGAGGCATCCGGATCTTGGGTCTGTCCCATATCCGGAACATGGGTGTGAGCCAGCATCGCGATCGTCTGAATGCGTCAGGATCTTATAGGCGATGCAGGTGTCGTGGTCTCAGCAGAATGGAATGGCCCCGTGCCATGTACCGCCCCTTCCAGAACAGATGTTCGTAAGAATTGTCGCCGTCCGGCTTCCCCGATGCAGTGGTACTCAACGCGGGTATCGGGACGTGGTTCCGGCCGTTGGCTACGGATCCCCACAGAGAATAAGTAATGCTATCGCATTCCAAAGGGTCACGCTAAACTCGAAAGCTCTTGGGGAGATCTCTGCCGGATGGTTACGCGCGTTTCCACTGTTGCGTTCGAGGGAATCGAGGCGCGTTCGGTCGATGTGCAGGTGCAGATTTCGCCGGGCTCCGTCGTCTTCATGATCGTCGGCCTGCCGGACAAAGCGGTCGCGGAATCCCGCGAGCGCGTCCGGTCCGCCCTCATCGCTTCGGGTCTCGCCCTGCCGGCGAAGCGCATCACGGTCAATCTCGCCCCGGCCGATCTGCCGAAGGAAGGATCGCATTACGATCTGCCGATCGCCCTCGGCGTCATGGCTGCCATCGGCGCGATTCCTGCCGACGCACTGCACGGCTTCACGGTGCTGGGCGAACTAGCGCTCGACGGCTCGATCACCCCGGTCGCCGGCGTGCTGCCCGCCGCGATGGCAGCCTATGAACGCGAGCACGGGCTGATCTGTCCCGAGACCTGCGGGCCTGAGGCTGCATGGGCCGGCAGCGACATCGAGATCCTGGCGCCGCGCTCGCTGATCCAGCTCGCCAATCATTTCAAGGGCACGCAGGTTTTGGCGCGGCCGGAACCTGCGATCATGCCGGCGTCCAGCACCCTCCCAGACCTGCGTGACATCAAGGGTCAGGAAAGCGCAAAGCGCACCCTCGAGATAGCGGCGGCCGGGGCCCACAACCTTCTCATGAACGGCCCTCCCGGTGCCGGCAAGTCGATGCTGGCCCAGCGGCTGCCCTCGATCCTGCCGCCGCTCTCGCCGAGGGAGTTGCTGGAAGTGTCGATGATCCAGTCGGTGGCGGGACTTCTCGCCGACGGCGCGCTCTCCAACCGGCGCCCCTTCCGGGCTCCGCATCACTCGGCCTCGATGGCAGCGCTCGTCGGCGGCGGCCTCCATGCCCGGCCGGGCGAGGCCTCGCTCGCCCATCATGGCGTGCTGTTCCTCGACGAATTGCCGGAGTTCCAGCCCCAGGTGCTCGATTCGCTCCGCCAGCCGCTGGAGGCGGGCGAGATCCTGATCGCCCGGGCCAATCACCGGGTCACCTATCCGTCCCGATTCCAGCTCGTCGCCGCGATGAATCCCTGCCGTTGCGGACAGGCGACCGAGCCCGGCTATGTCTGCCGCCGCCAGCCGAACGAGCGCTGCATCGCGCAGTATCAGGCCCGGCTCTCAGGCCCGCTCCTCGACCGCATCGATCTTTCCATCGACGTTCCGGCGGTCACGGCGGCGGACCTGATCCTGCCGGCACCGGCCGAGGGATCGGCGGAAGTCGCGGCCAGGGTCGCCCGGGCCCGGGAGAGGCAGGCGAAGCGTTATGCCGCCCTGAAGCTCGATGGAGTCGCGACCAACGCCGCGTGCCCGCCGGCGCTCCTGGAGGAGATGGCGCAGCCGGATTCCGACGGGCTGACCCTCATCCGCGATGCCGCCAATGCCATGCGCCTCTCCGCCCGCGGCTTCCATCGCGTCCTAAAGGTCGGGCGCACGCTTGCCGATCTCGATGGCGAAGAAAAGGTGCGGCGGATCCACGTGGCGGAAGCCCTCTCCTACCGCGCCCATGCCGACCGTCGTCCGGCCGCGGCCTGACCGATGAGGGCGGCCCTTCGGGCTCCTTGTGAAAGCGTGTGCCGTCCCCGATATTTTCCCTTGGGACATTTATGTTTTCTGTCACAAAACAGTTTGATACGGGCCCTATGTCATGGCCGAGGCGGAATGGCGAAAAGCACCGCGCGGCATCGGAGACAAGACCCAATGAGGCTGCCATGAACGTTTCCCCGTCGAACGAGATGATGCCTAGCGCGCCGTTTCAGGCCCTCGGCAAGTTCATCCCGGGCGTGGACCGGCCCGTCCGCGACTATGGCAGCTTCGATCCCATCCTCGGCCGGATCGGCTCCCTCGAAGTGCGTTTGGCGACCACGGCCAAGGAAATCCGCCGGGCGCAGCGGCTGCGCTTCAAGGTCTTTTACGAGGAAATGTCGGCCTCGCCCAACGGCGCCGCCCTGCTATCGCGCCGCGATGTCGACGACTACGATTGGATCTGCGACCACATCCTCGTCCTCGACCACGACGTCAAGCGGAAGCCGTTCCGCAATGCCACGCCGAAGGTGGTGGGCACCTACAGGCTGCTGCGTCAGGACGTGGCGAACCGCCATGGCGGCTTCTACACGCGCGGCGAATACGACATCGCCCCCCTCATCCGCTCCCATCCCGATCTGCGCTTCCTGGAGCTCGGTCGCTCCTGCGTGCTCAAGCCCTATCGGAACAAGCGCACGGTGGAGCTGCTCTGGCACGGGATCTGGACCTATGTGCTCCGCAACCGCATCGACGTCATGATCGGCTGCGCCAGCCTGGAAGGCACGAAGCCGCAGGACCTCGCCCTGCCTCTGAGCTTCCTGCACCATTACGCGGCCGCACCCGCCGAATGGCAGGCCCGCGCCCTGCCGGGTCGCTTCACGGCGATGGATGTCCTGCCCAAGGAAGCCGTCGATCCCAAGGCGGCGCTCCATGCCCTGCCGCCCCTGATCAAAGGCTATCTGCGCATCGGCGCTACCTTCGGGACAGGTGCCGTGATCGACCGGCAGTTCGGCACCACCGACGTTCTCGTAGTGCTCCCGGTCTCGGCGATCAACCCGCGCTACATCGACCATTTCGGTCCGACGGCGAACCGCCACGCGGCGTGACCTGGAAGCTCTTCTCGATATCCGCGAGCGTCTACATAAGCCCTCATCCTGAGGGCCGCCGCAGGCGGCGTCTCGAAGGACGAGGGCGTCTCCAGTGCTCTCTGGATCCTCCTTCGAGACGGTCGCTGCGCGACCTCCTCAGGATGAGGGCAGAGTAAGTTAAGCTAGGGCATCAACGGGCGCTAAAGTCCGACACCATTCCTCTCGCACGTCCGGATCTCTTTCCCTCTCCATCCGCTCCCCGGCATGCCGGACGACAGCCTCCGGCGGAAGCAGACGCCCGAGCGCCCAGACTGCCATGGCGCGCACGAGCGGCGACGCATCGTCGAGGAGGCGCAGGGCTTCGTCGGCCAGGCCCGAATCCTCCGAATTGCCGATGGCGATGAGCACGTTGCGGATGAAGCGGTCACGGCCCGTGCGCTTGATCGGCGTACCGGCAAAGCGCGTGCGGAACCCCGGATCGTCGAGCCGGGCAAGCTCGGCCAGAGGCAGACTGGCCAGATCCTCCCGCTGCACGAGCCGCGCCTCGCGCCCGGCCTGGGCGAACTTGTTCCAGGGGCAGATGGCCAGACAGTCGTCGCAGCCGAAGATGCGGTTGCCGATGCCGGTTCGCAGCTCCTCCGGGATGTGCCCTTTATGCTCGATGGTGAGATAGGAGATACAGCGCCGCGCATCGAGCTGGTAGGGCGCGGGAAAGGCGTTCGTCGGGCAGATGTCGAGGCAGCGACGGCAGGATCCGCAATGATCCCGCTCCGGTTCGTCGGCCGGCAGCTCCGCCGTGGTGAAGATGGCGCCGAGAAACAGCCAGTCGCCGAATTCGCGCGAAACGATGACCGTGTGCTTGCCCTGCCAGCCGAGGCCAGCGGCCTCCGCGAGGGGCTTTTCCATCACAGGGGCAGTGTCGACGAAGACCTTCACGTCGGACGAGGCCTTGGCAGCAAGAAAGCCCGCGACCTCCTTGAGCTTGCCCTTGATCACCTCGTGGTAGTCGCGGTTGCGGGCATAGACCGAGATGTAGCCGCGGTCCTTTTCGGCCAACTCCGCCAGCGGATCCTCGGCGGGAGCGTAATTCAGCCCGAGCAGGATGACGCTGCGCACATCCGGCCACAGCGTGCGCGGATCGGCGCGGCGCTCCGCAGTCTCGGCCATCCAGTCCATGGAGCCGTGATGGCCGGCCTCGATCCAGGTTTTCAGCCGCTCGGGAGCCAGCGGGATCGCGTCGGGCTTAGCGATGCGGACGGCATCGAAGCCGAGCGCCTTGGCGCGTTCGACGAAGGCGCGCTTCAGCGCTTGCCCATCTAGAAATCCAGGTCGTCGTAATGGGCCGCCGCCGACATCCCCGGCACCCGGTCCGCGAGGAGCGCGCGAAAGGACGGCCGGGACTTGATCCTGGCATACCAATGTTTCGCTGTTTCGTCCTCGTCCCATGGCACGTCGCCGAGATAATCCACCACCGAGAGATGGGCCGCCGCCGCCAGATCCGCATAGGTCATCTGGTCGCCGGCGAGCCAATTCCGCTTGGAAATCAGAAAGCCGATGTATTTGAGGTGGTATCGCACATTGGTCTGGGCAGCGCGAATCGCGCCCATGTCCGGCGGTCCACCCCCCAGATCGTTCGGCATGAACCGCTTGTAGATCTTTTCCGTGGCCAGGTAATCCGAGACCTCGCCGTGGAACTTGACCAGGAACCAGTCGAGCAGGCGGCGCACCTCGACCCGCTGCGGCAGGGGCTGCGGCAGAAAGCGCCTGTCCCGCAGGTCCTCCCCGCGGGTCTCGTCGAGATACTCCGCAAGGCCCATGGGTCCTGCCACCGCAAGGCCGTTATCGTCGACGAAAAGCGGTAGCTGGCCGGCCGGGTTGATTTCCAGAAAAGGGAGGCGGCGAACCCATGGCTTCTCCTCGACCACATCCGGCTCGAGACCGAGCTCCGCGAAAACAAGGCGTGCGAACCGCGACTGCGGGCAGAAGGGATAAGAATGCAGGATGGCCATGAAATTATGCAGACGCGAAACAGGCGGCGAGATTAAGGCCGTGCTTCGTTAAGGGTTGGTAAGGAATATTGGTGAATCTCATGTCCGTGATGCAGAAGGTTAGCACCGGCAGCGCAAGCCTCGCTTGACAGACGTGAGCTGCTCCCGCATCTGGCGCCGTTTTCAGGATTTTCAACGATGTCGCAACTTATCGAGGCGCTCTTTCTAGGCCTCATCGAAGGCCTGACCGAGTTCCTTCCGGTCTCCTCGACGGGCCATCTGCTCCTCGTCGGCCATTTCCTCGGCTTCGAGTCGACCGGCAGGACCTTCGAGGTGCTGATCCAGCTCGGCGCGATCCTCGCCATCCTCTCGGTCTATTTCAACAAGCTCTGGTCGATCGCCAAGGCGCTGCCCTACGATCCGATGGCGCGCCACTTCGTCATCGGCGTGCTCGTCGCCTTCCTTCCAGCGGCCATCATCGGCGCGGTGCTGCACGGCTTCATCAAGGAAGTGCTGTTCAATCCCTGGATCGTCTGCGCGACGCTGATCATCGGCGGCTTCGTGCTCATCGCCATCGACCGCCTGCCGCTCGAAGCGACGAAAACCGACGCGACGCGCTTTCCGCTCTCGATGTATTTCAAGATCGGCCTGATCCAGTGCGTGGCGATGGTCCCCGGCGTGTCGCGCTCCGGCGCCACCATCGTCGGCGCCATGCTGATGGGCGCCTCGAAACGCGCCGCGGCGGAGTTCTCGTTCTTCCTCGCCATGCCGACCATGGCCGGCGCCTTCGCCTACGACCTGCTGAAGAACTACAAGTACCTTTCCGCCGACGATGCGACGATCATCGTCGCCGGCTTCCTCTCGGCCTTCGTCGCGGCGCTTCTCGTGGTGAAGCTGCTGCTCGACTACGTCTCCCGCCACGGCTTCACGCCCTTCGCCTATTGGCGCATCCTCGTCGGCGCCGCGGGTCTTGCGGGCCTGATCGTCTACGGCTGATATGCCCTCACGCGA
The DNA here is from genome assembly GCF_016735695.1 of Microvirga zambiensis WSM3693. Lineage (GTDB taxonomy): Bacteria > Pseudomonadota > Alphaproteobacteria > Rhizobiales > Beijerinckiaceae > Microvirga > Microvirga zambiensis. The sequence goes on from NZ_JAERQD010000012.1 coordinate 140,035, forward strand.
CGAAGCCCTCGCGGTCACCCTCGCCATCGCAGCAGCTTTGCTGGCGATGATCCTCGCGATCGTCGTCGGCCTCAGTGCGGGGCCGCTGCCTGCGACGGAGAGCGGTCCTCCCGATCCCGCCTGCATCGAGTGGACCGACAGCTGCGTGGTCTGCGCCCGAACGCCGGAAGGAATGGCCTGCTCGACGCCGGGGATCGCCTGCACCAAAGGGGCACCGCGCTGTTTGAGGCGGTGACGTAATTCGCTCGCTTCGTCATGGCCGGGCTTGTCCCGGCTATCCACGCCTCAGGAGCCGCAGCGGTGTGAAGACGTGGAGCCCGGGGATGACGATAGGGGCAGAATCTACGGAATCGTCTTGTCCGGATACCGGCACAGGTCGTTGATCGGGCAGCGCCAGCATTCGGGGCGGCGGGCCTTGCAGATGTAGCGGCCGTGCAGGATGAGCCAGTGATGGGCGTGGAGCAGGTACTCGTCCGGGATCAGCGCCTCGAGCGCGACCTGCGTGTCCAGCGGCGTCTTGGTGATGGCGAGCGGGATCCGGTTGGTGACGCGGAAGATATGCGTGTCGACGGCGATGCGCGGGTTCCTGAAGGCGATGTTGACCACGACGCTCGCGGTCTTGCGCCCGACGCCCGGCAGGGTTTCCAGCACCTCGACGGAATCCGGCACCTTGCCGTTAAACTCCTCCACCAGGCGCTTCGCCGCCGCGATCACGTTCTTCGCCTTGGTGTTGAAGAAATTCAGGGTCCTGATGCGCTCCCGCAATCCCGCCTCGCCGAGATCGAGCATCTTCTGCGGTGTGTCGGCGACGGGAAACAGGTTGCGCGTCGCCTTGTTGACGCCGACATCGGTCGATTGCGCGGACAGCGCCACGGCGACGAGGAGCGTGTAGGGATTGGTGTGTTCGAGCTCGCCCTTGGGCTCCGGATCGGCCGCGTGAAAGCGGCGGAAGATCTCGATCACCGTAGCATTGTCGATCGGCTTCGGCGTGCGGGCCCGCACCGCCCGTCCGACCGCCTTCGCGGGGATTGCGGGCTTCGATTTGGGCTTCGGCTTGCGGCGGGGAGATGGCTTCAGATCGGGCATTTCTGCGTTATACTTAAGGCATGGCGAGCGGCAAGGCGACATTGGGCGAGATCGACCGGTTCGGGCGGCCGGTTTTCTCGGCCGTCATCCGCCCGCACCGGTCCCTGAGCCTGCGCGGTTTCAGGATCCTCATGGTGCTGGTCTGCCTCGTTTCCTGCGCGGCGAGCCTGCCCTTCGTGATCATGGGCTTCTGGCCGGTCGCGGGTTTCTTCGGCCTCGACTTTCTCGGCCTCTACATCGCCTTCCGTGTCAGCTACCGCCGGGGCGAGGCGTTCGAATTCCTGGAGCTGACGCCGATCCGGCTCCTGTTCCGCAAGGTCAGTCCAAGAGGCGAAGTGCAGGACTGGCAGTTCAACCCGCTCTGGACACGCCTCGACCGCGAGGTCGACGAGGAATACGGGATGCAGCATCTCTCGCTCACCTCCCGCAACGAGCATGTGGAGATCGCCCGCGACCTCTCCCCGCCCGAACGCGAGACGCTGGCGGAGGCGTTTGGACGTGCCCTGGCGGATGTGAAGCGGGGTCATTAGGCAAAATTCCAGCACCGTCGGGCCCGGAGCTTGCGGCTCCGAGCCTTTGGGCGATCGAGGGTGGCGCGAATGGCAGCCCGGCTCGATGATGGATGGAAATGCGATGAGCCGAGATGCCTCTTCGCGCAC
>NZ_JAERQD010000130.1 GCF_016735695.1 Microvirga zambiensis WSM3693
CGCTTGAACAGAGACAACAGAACGGCTCCTCGACTGGCCGATCCGGATTACACTGCCGAGGTTAACGCAACAGTGCCGTATCAGCGCCAGTTTAACCTCCCGCAGACCGGCATCACGAGGGATGGCACACGCCTGTACCATGCGATCCGACTGTCAGAGCTGTGATCTCGAACCCCAATGATGTCCCAACTCGCACCATTGCGGTAGCTTGGTGCCCACGCTGCTGCCGTGGTTGCGGTAAAACCGTGATCCGGAGATACGCATTAAGTTCAGCAATCGCGATCATACTGATGTCCCTGACCGTCAAACGCTGCTATAATCTCGTATGGGTCCGAGGTCTCCCATTTAACGCGAAATCCTTTAATATCGCAAGCCTATCAGCTTAAGATTACCAGCTTAGTTGAATTATTAGTTACTCGCGATCTCCAGCGCCATAGGTAAAATCGGAAATGAATTTACTTAGCACCAAAATCATTTACGTCAAACGGAGCCGGGATCTTCGCGCTGGCGATGGCACCAATGCTGATAGAGCATCTACACAAGTCAATGTATTGAAAAAGGAGTTCGCTGATCTTCATGGAAACGCTCGATGTCTCTACGGTCGCCCCCACACTGCAAAGTCCCAGCTTCAAATTACCGAGCCTAGCTTGGCCGCAGCGGATACCTCGGAGGCGCAAGCGTTCCAAGCCTTCTATCAGAATGTCCATAGCTTGGTTGGCGATGGGCGTACGGCCGTCTGCCTTTCCGGCGGCGGAGTCCGTAGCGCTGCTTTCAATTTGGGTATTCTGCAGGGCTTGGCTCGGCTCGGTCTCCTTGAGCGCTTCCATTTTCTTTCAACCGTCTCAGGGGGAGGATACATTGGTTGTTGGCTCACAGCGTGGCGGTCCCGCGCACCAAGAGGAATTCATGATGTGTTGCCTGGCCTTACATGGCCGGATGAAATGGGAAATGGTGCAGTACCTTCAGCAGCACCTGAGGCGATAAGCAATCTGCGTCGCAGTTCGAACTACCTGACTCCTCTCAAGGGCCTGCTTTCTGCTGACACGTGGGCGACAGTACTCGTCGTCGGGCGGAACCTCTTTCTGAACCATTTGGTCATTGTTCCATTCGTTGCAGCAATACTGCTCTTCGTGAAACTTCTCGTAATCCTCGTCCATTGCGACAGTTTGCTTCCGCTTCCTGGCGCGGTCTGCGCGCCACGACCGCGAACTGACATCCTGCATCTCCTTCAGTGCCTACTCCTGGCGGGACTAGCAGTCCTCGCCTGGACTGCCTATTCGGTTGCCCGGCCTTCGTGGGATGTGAGCCGGACGGTCCCCCAGATGAATGAGCGTCGCAAGCACGCAAGGGCGTCGCACGGCCCGCCCATCCAACGCGCCCGCTCTTCCCCTCAACCCTCAGAAGTACCCCCGAGCCGCACTGAAGTTTGGGGTCCCAGGATTGGTATAGCGCTGGCGCTATCAGCCGCCCTGCTCTTTAGCGTTTCTACGGCGAATGACCTGCCACAGGCCCTGCCGAAGAAATTGCCTTCGGCCGTAACAAGCGATTCTGTCAGACTCGGCGAGGTTCCGCTCGGCATGACTGGCCTGGATTGGTTATGGGGCTTTCCGGAAAATCTAATCGTCTTTCTCAACAAGGTTGCGATCGGCCAATTCATCCTGTTCATTCTGGCAGGTGCGGTCGGAGCCGCGTTTGCATTCATGCTATCGGTTGCTCTCGCGGCAGCGAGGACGAATCGAAGCGATCCTAGCGCCTTGGATAACGAGTGTTCCTCACCGACGCCGCCGCAATCTGGCTCTGCCACAGTCTCGACCGCAGGTCTGCGAGCCATTGCACTTCTGGCAGCGGCCGCCATTGCGGCAGGCGGAACGGGCGGACTGTTTTTGGCACTCGGAGTAAAACTCGCTGCCCTTCTGCCGCATTGTACTCCTAGAAGCACCGCAATCGTCCTTTCTTTTGCGCCGCTCTGGTTCGTTTTCAGCTATCTGACCGGCGATGCAGTCTATCTCGGGCTCACCGTCCGACGCCCACAGCCCATTCGGGGTCGGCAGTGGAATGATGTGTGGGGTGATGAAGAGCGAGAGTGGGTCGCCCGAACCGGCAGCTATCTTGTCCTGTGTGCTCTAGCGTTCGCTGTCGCATGCGTTTTGACGATTATCGGTCCTGAGTGGATTCCAACGCTGCCCGTGTCGGGGGAAAGCTGGACACTGACAGTCAAGCAGGTTGCTGCGGTGCTGACCGCGGTTGCATCTGCCATCGGGTCAATCGGCCTCGGAGCAAGTTCTCTCAGCAGTGTGTTCGGCTATGGGACCGGGCGCTCGCGCCTGCCAGTTCGGACCATTCTCATTATCGCCACACCGATATTCGCAAGCGTTCTGATCATTGTACTTTCGGCCGGGCTCGATCACCTGTTTTTCGGAGGGACATTATTAGAAATCCTCAAGCTCGGTTCGCCGCAGGATGAATCGCCGCTGTATCTCAATCCTCTGAGTGGATGCGGGCAGCTAGGGATCTTGGTCGCAGCCGCTGCGCTGTTGATACTCAGCGCAGGTGCAGCACACTTCGTCAACATCAATCGTTTCTCACTTTACGATCTGTATCGAATGCGACTGACGCGCGAATTTCTCGGCGCGAGCAACGCGCAGCGCCGGCCAAATTATTGGACGGGCTTCGACGAAACTGACGATATCGGCCTTGCTGATTGTTGGACCACCAAGGATGGCAAGAAATGCCTTTACCCTGTCATCAATGCGGCCTTGAACATGGCAGCGACGGACCGACTGGAATGGCAGGATCGCAAGGCAGTTTCGTTCGTATTTACTCCGGCGTACTGCGGCAGCGGCGCTACTCCTCGTCTTGGATTTAGGCCTACTCAGGATTATGCGTGCGGCATCCGTCTCGGGTGGGGCATGACAGTTTCCGGCGCCGCGGTTTCCCCTAACTCTGGCTATACAACTCTCCCGGGACTTTCTCTCTTGATGACGCTCTTCAACCTTCGTCTTGGCATATGGGCAGGGAATCCAGGCGATGCTGGCGGGCAGATTGCATCAGGCGCGGCCGTTTTTCGCCATCGTGGCCCCCACTTCGCATGGCGCCCATTGGTAGACGAGGCTTTTGCGCAGACCGATGACTTAAGCCAGTACGTTTATCTTTCTGACGGCGGCCATTTCGACAATCTCGGCCTTTACGAAATGCTCCGTCGCCGGTGCCGCTTCATCATCGTGAGCGATGCGACTTGTGATCCTAAATATGATTACGCTGACCTGGGCAGCGTAGTGCGAAAGGCTGCAATTGATTTTGGGATACGGATAAGCTTCACGCATCTCGACATGCTGGCGCCTGGTGAGACGGCGATCCCTGGCGCGTTTAGCGCCTTTGCGATCATTGAGTATCCAGAGAAGCGAGGCAGGTTCAGACGCGCACTCGGCCACCTGATTTTCATCAAGGCCGGTTACCGCGGACTGATTGATCCTCCAGCGGATGTCCGCGCCTACGCGCTAGCGAATCCCGCGTTCCCACACGAAACTACTGTCGATCAATTCTTTGGGGAAGCCCAGTTCGAGAGCTATCGCGCACTGGGGAGCTACATCATGATGGAGCTGGGCCGGCAATCCGGATTCGATCCTCGGCGTAACAAGATGCCGAAGAGCCTGCACGACTTCTTCAAAGGGGCACGAGTTGCGTTGGATGATGGAGCGTTAGCAAAGGCGACAATGCTTGGACGTCTACATTGATTGCGGGTTGTTCGTAATTACCCACGCCCCATTTTGAGCTGAGGTTCAGGCGGACACGGTCTGAAGGATTGTCTTGAACGCGTTGGTTCCCGGGCCGAGACGAGCCGTGTCGACGACGGTGCGAATGTCGGCTTCGCCCTCGGCTGCCCATATAGCGCGATAGCCGTTGGTCACCTTGCGCTGAATCACGGCCGGTCTGAGCGCGCGTTCGCAGGCGTTGTTGGTTGCCTCAACCAAGCCGGGCCAGTGGGCGAAGGTCAGAAGCTGATCGCAGGCGCGCCGAACCTTGCTCTGCAGGTCACGGGCGAGATCACAGGAGGTCGGCGCGGCTAGGATGGCATCGAGACTGCGTTCCAGAGCGCGGCGCTTGCGGGCCAGGGTCGAGGCGGCAAGGGTTCCGACACCCTCCGCCAGGGCGAAGGCCCGGTGCAGCCACAGCTTGAGACGCGAGGGCAGGACATCGTCGCTGATCTCATCGGCATCGGCAACGTCGCAGGAAAGATGGGCCAGGCAGGTCTGGTGCGCGGCGGCATGGCCCTGTTGTGCGCTGTAGCGGTCGGAGCACCAGACCTCGGGCTGGTGCCCGTCCATCATGGTCCGGACCACGACGGCGCCCCGGGTCGGCGAGGCGTGATGGACCACCGCCTCGGCGCAGCGAAACACCCAATGATAGGCATTGCAGCCCTCGATCCGGACGCCGGTCTCGTCGGAGGCGATGACCCGGGCCTGGCGCAACGCCGCGACGGCCTTGTCGCGCTCGGCCACGAAGGTGCGCTGCGCCCGCCGCAGCAGGTTCATCAGGCCACCCTGGCTGAGCGTCAGGCCGAACAGGTCGGCGAATGCCCGTTGCAGCCGCTCGTACGACAGGGCCTGGAAGGTCTTGAGATAGGTCGCCATGGCATGGACGCGGGGCCCGAACGGCGTCCCCTTGGCGGCGTCCGGCACGGGCGCGACGGCCCGCGTGCCGCAGGCGGGACAGCGAACCGCAAGACGCCGATGGCGCTCGATCCACGGCTTGATCACGGGCAGCTCGATCGTGTCATGTTCGCTCACGGTCTCGGTCGGAAGATCGGTCGCCAGCCTGGCACGGCAGCATGGGCAGTGGTCCGGCTGATGGTCGACGAGGTGATCCACATCCGGGCTCATGGCGCGGCGGTGCCCTTCATGTCCCGGCTTGGCGCCACCGGGCTTGGTCTGATCCCGACGCTCTTTGCGATCGGTTGAGGGTGGCTTCGAGGATGTGCTCCTGATTGACGCTCGCAACGACAATCAAGAAAGTGCTTGCATCTGTGTCGCGGCGCGACAATCATCATGCCCGCCGCGACAGCCAATCACCGGCCTGATCGCCGCGCACTCCCAATTCAGATTGTCGCGCAATACTTGCCTCTGTGTCAGTAAAGATCAGCCATCGCATCACGCCGCGCCAGATGCGATCTGCTTACCGCTTACAGAAGGGGCTAGAGCAGTTTCGATTTAGACGGGGTCATAACCGCAGTTCCTAAGGTAGTTCCGGCACTCCGCGGGCGAGAACGCATCGATCAGTTCCCCGATGGTGGTCCAGAGCACCTCCTTCGTGCGTGCACCTGCCTTGCGCAGCAGCGCCTTGAGCTTGGAAAAGAGCTGTTCGATCGGATTGAGGTCGGGGCTGTAGGGCGGCAGATACAGCAAGCTGGCCCCGACCGCTCGGATCGCCTCCGCGACGCCAGCCACCTTGTGAGCGGCCAGATTGTCGAGCACGACCACATCGCCAGGCGAGAGGGCTGGTGCCAGCATCTGCTCCACATAAGCCTTGAAGATCTCGCCCCGCATGGGCCCGTCAACCACGAGCGGAGCGATGATCCCGTTCTCGCGCAGGCCGGCCACGAAGGTCGTGGTCAGCCAGTGCCCGTGCGGCACAGCGTCGATCACCCGCTGTCCGCGCGGCGCTCTGCCATAGCGCCGCGTCATGTTGGTGGCGGTGCCCGTCTCATCCAGAAACACGAAGCGGCTGGCATCCATGAAACGCTGCCACACGCGAAAGCGATGACGCTCGTGGGCTACGCCGGCCGGTCCTGCTCGGCCGCCCGGAGTGTCTTTTTTTGTGCGTCAGGTCCATGCGCTTGAGCATCAGGTGAATGGTCGAGAGCGCCTGCACCTCGATCCCGCGGGCGCGCAGTTCGTCTTGGATCTCAGCGAGCGTGATGCCGGACTTCGCCTCCACCAGAGAGCGGAGCAGATCCTGATGCGGCTCGAGCACCGGGCGACGATGGCCGCCGATGCGCTCTGGCCTGACCGAGCCGGTCTCGCGCAGCCGCCGCATCAGCTTCACGGCGGCCGAGGGGCTGACCTCGTACCGAGCGGCCGCCTGGCGGATCGAGCTGCCCTTCTCAACAGCGCGGACAATGCGCCGGCGCAGGTCCTGAGACAACGGTGTGGTCATGGCGAGCCTCTGCGCTCACGCCCCCGACCGACAGAGAGTCAGATCTCGCGATTCCGTTCAACCCCAAACCGCTCTAGCCCTGCGCAGCAAGCAGCCGCGGCGGCGCAAGATGGTCGTTCAACGCCAGGCCCGTTGCCGGCCGAAGCGACCCAACGAGGCCTGGAGCCTCGACTTCGTCCATGATGCGCTCAGCACCGGCCAGAGTTCCGGGCTCTGACGGTGATGGATGTGTTCACGCGCGAGGGGCTGGCGATCGAGGTCGGGCAGCGGCTGTCAATCGGCTCCCAAGTTTGACCCTCGATCAGCATCCAATTCTGACCCTGCCGGCATAGATGGAAAGCCGCCTTTCTGCGGCGTCATCAGATCCGGTTCTTGAAGCGCCAACTCTCGTTGCCGGTCTCGACGATTTCACAATGGTGGGTCAGCCGGTCGAGCAAGGCGGTGGTCATCTTCGCGTCGCCAAACACGCTTGGCCACTCGCCGAAAGCCAGGTTGGTCGTGACGATC
>NZ_JAERQD010000131.1 GCF_016735695.1 Microvirga zambiensis WSM3693
TTGGCCTCGTGGTTTCCGAGCGGGTCCGGGTTCCACGCGCGGAACATCGCGAGTTGATCCCGCCCGAACTCATCCCTCGCGGGGATCTTCGCGTAAACGCCGCCCGGTCCGTTAAACGGATTGGCAGAAACATCCGGAGATGCCGGCGATCCGCTGCCAGGTCCGGCCTGGGGCCCGCCACCCAGACTGGAGCCGAGGAGCGCAATACCAAGCACCCAGAGGCAGAGGAGTAAGGTCCGAGCCATGTGGCACGAACAGTCGCAACTCAATGGCGCCAAAGGAAGGCAGAACAGCTCAGCGTCCGCGGGCATCGCGCAACGAACGTGCTGGCCGAGATCGCATCGGCGACCGGGGCGTCATCGATCCGGCGCATGGCGCGGTGGCGAGATCCCTGCCCCTCATCCGAGCGTCGTCCCATAAGGCCATTGAGGTATTCGAATAGGTCAAAGGCTTCCTGTTAATGGGAAGCTCGGACCTGTGACTCTGCAGGCTTTGAGAAAGCACACGGCCTCTGCTGTTGAGTAGTTCGCCTAGCCATTCTCATGACATCCTGCCGTTAATCACTGGCAAGAGCGTCATTGACCATTGAGTCTCAAGATCAGATTGCCGGTTCCGTTCAGTAACGTCTTCAACGCTGCCTTCGAATAAAGTATGACAAGATGTTGCAACATATCTTATGGAGCTAACCCTAGGATCTTTCGTCATGTCAACGACGTCATCCACGTCCCACCTTAGGGCGTTTGCCGCTCGTTGTGGACAGGATTAGCTTCAGCCTGTCCACGACAGGTTGGAATGCGATCATGCATCTCCAGCGCATCGTTCTGCCCAGCAGCAAAGTCACTTGGACCGCCTATAAGGGTGATGCCGTCGTCTCTTAGATCCGCAATTTCGTCATCTACCTCGGAGTGCGCCATTACGCGCCTCGCACAGTTAGCCACTATGCCCGGCACGTGGTTAGGCTCGGCGACGATCTCGCGGCCCTCGGCAAGAGCTTCCGCGCAATCACAACCATTGATCTCGACCGCTTCATTCCAGCCGCTGCCAAGTCCGGCCGGACGCCCGAGACCAGCATTGCGTCGGTCGATCCTGGAGAGTTTTGACAAGCAATCCATGACAAGTGCAGCCGCCGTTCTACGCCTTCTGCGCACTTCACTCCCGCTTGGCATCTGGCACTTTGACTGGGTTCAACCTCAGTCAGAGATGCTTCATGAGATCAACCATCTGCGCTGCTTTGGCCGCCGGTAGCCTCCTGCCAGTCCCTTCGGCTTTCGCCCAGGGTCAGGCTCAGCGTGGCGAGTACCTGGTGACCATCATGGATTGCACCGGCTGCCATACGCCCGGCACCTTCCTCGGCAAGCCCGACCTGCAGCGGCCTTTGGCTGGGTCAGAGGTGGGCTTCCAGATCCCAGGCCTTGGCATCTTCTATCCGCCCAATCTGACCCCTGATCCCGAGACGGGGCTTGGCCGGTGGAGCGAGACCGACATCATCAAAGCGGTGCGAACCGGCGTCAGACCCGACGGTCGGCAGCTTGTGCCGGTGATGCCTTATCGTTCCTATGGCAAGCTCACGGATGCCGATGCCAAAGCTCTGGCTGGCTATCTGAAGAGTCTGAAGCCGGTCAGGAATCAGGTGCCGGGTCCGGTTGGGGCCAACGAGAAGCCCTCAGCCCCTTACCTGACCGTGGTCATGCCCCAGTAGCCGCTTGGAGCAGAGTACCCCAATCCAGAAGCCGACACCCCGGAAAGGCACAGGAGACACCGGATATGCTCGAGGCCGAACTGCAACGACTGCGCGACGAGAACACGGCGATTGCAGCACTGCTGCAAGAGGAAGTCGCTTACAGCTCGAAGGAGAGTTGGGTACTTTCAGGTTCGTCGTCCGTGTTCAGAGCCGACAGGGAAACGCCTAACAGGCGGACGCTCTTCTCCAGAGGAAACAACATCTTCAGGAGATCGATGCTGGCCTGCTCGAGCGCTGACCGGCTGTCAACATAGCCCATCAGCGTGCGACTGCGGGTGATCTGCTGAAAGTCGGAGAACTTCACCTTGAGCGTCACCGTCCGGCCCCACACGCCAGTCTGCTCGCAATACTTCCAGACCTTGTCGATGATCGGCTGGAGCGCAGCCTTCATCTGGTCAAAACCCACCAAGTCCTTCTCGAAGGTGTTCTCGGCCCCAACGGACTTGCGGATGCGGTCTGGCTGGACCAGTCGATGGTCGACGGCTCGGGCAATCCAGTAGTAATGGGTTCCGGACTTGCCAAAGCGTTCCTGGAGGAAGCCCAGCGACTGGGCCTTCAAATCCAGGCCTGTGAAGATGCCGAGTTCGTTCATCTTCCTGGCTGTGGCCGGGCCGATGCCATGGAACTTGCCAACCGGCAGGCTCTCGACGAAAGCTGGTCCCATTTCGGGCGTGATGACGAACTGGCCGTTCGGCTTGTTCTGATCCGACGCCATCTTGGCGAGGAACTTATTGTAGCTGATCCCGGCCGAGGCGGTCAGATGGGTCTCCTGCCGGATCTTGGCCCGAATCTCCCGGGCTACCTGCGTGGCATACGGGATATCTTTCAGGTTCTCGGTCACATCGAGATAAGCCTCATCCAGCGACAGCGGCTCGACCAGCGGGGTATACTCGTAAAAGATCTCCCGGATCTGGCGCGAAACCTCGCGGTAGACATCGAACCGCGGCTTGACGAAGGTCAGCTCAGGGCACTTCCGCTGGGCTGTGACGGACGGCATGGCCGAACGCACTCCGAAGCGCCGGGCCTCATAGCTGGCAGCTGCCACGACACCCCGCTCACGGGAGCCGCCGACGGCGACCGGCTTGCCGCGCAGCTCCGGATAATCCCGCTGCTCCACGCTGGCATAGAAGGCATCGAGATCCACATGCACGATCCGGCGCTGCGGCTCCGGCATGCCGACTTGCTCTCCGGCGCCGGAGGGTGGGAGGTTGCGGGGCTGACTTTGGTCGTTACCCAACATGACCTGGCGCTAGATCCTGTAAGTCTGACACAATCGCATGAACCCAGTATCGAGCATCCACCCTCCATGACGAAGCCTTGGTCCCTTGATCGTGTTTTCGTGGCGCAAGCAACTGGCGATCGGACACCATTGTTGGCCACATACCCTGCGACGATAGAACCCTGGCGCTATGGTATCATTCATCACCGGCTTTCGGTATCGCGAGAGCGACAGGTGACTGAACCTCCCATTGACCAACGAGCCATCGACGATACTGCCCAATGAAGCCGGAACACAGGTACGTTGTCATCGACGTCGAAACCGCGCAATCCTATGATCACATCATCGAAATCGCCGCCGTTGAGGTCATTGACGGGGCGATCTCCCCGCGCTCGTTTGTCCGACGCGTCAAGCCCCGGTCAGCTATGAGCCCCTTCTGCTACGCGGTGCATCGCATCTCGTTGGCGGAGTTGGAGGAGGAGCCTTATTTCGAGCATGTCGTTCACGATCTGGTTGACTTCGTGGGTGACGATATGATCATCGCCCACAACTATGCCTACGAGTACAACACGCTCAAACGGGAGTTTGAGCGCACAGCACAGCCGATCTATCCACGGGAGCGCTTCTTCTGCACCATGGCTCTGTCCAAGCGCTCCGGACTTCCTGGCAAGCTCCGACAGGCTTGCTCGCAGGTCGGCATCAGCATTGCTCACCTGCGTGCCGAGCACGACGCCTTGAACGATGCGCTGTTGGCAGCCCATCTGTTTGTGAAGCTCGGTCTGACCGAGAACAAGAGTTAGCTTCGCCTCAAGAACTCCAAATCTGGTGAGAGGTCGAGTTCCGGTCGCGCTGGCCTCATCGCTTTGATGGAGGATTTTGGTTTAGCTGGCACTTCGTCAGTGATCCAGGCTGACTTCTAATCAGGTGTCTACAGCGCGCACCCAGCTTCAATATTGATCATTGCTTCCTGTGGCCACTCGGCTTGCTGTGCAGCAGAGATCTGCGACAGGTAGCGCTGATCCCGCTCCTGAAAGGCGACCTCCAAGTTGCCGTCGTCCCTGTCGCTGACCTGAATCATAATCTGATCCAACAGCCTTTCCTCGATGAGGTATCCATCCAGCTGGGCAGCTGTGATAGGACCGATGACCGTGACCAACCGCTTCATGCCTCAAACCCTCTGAAGGTTCAGGCGAGTGTAGGTAGGGAATGGTATGGGATTCTGCGAACATCCTTAACTGCCTGGGCGCTGGAACCAGATAGATAGCGGGCAAAGAGCTCGATCAATGCAGGGGCCCTCTTCCGAGCAGTCAGAGGTCGGTATAGCCCTTCTGGCGCTGGGCATCCGCCAAGTTTGCAGTGCGACCGCAGCCTGGGCTTCATCAGGTAAGATCTCGACCTTCTCCAGACCCTTAGCGCCAACGAAGCCCCCCTTGCGCACCAGCCGGATCGTGCCGAATAGATCACGCTCGATCATCAGGCTGAAGAAGCGCCCCCTGCCCTGTTCCGGGTCGCGCCGATACAGCACGAGATGATGCCGTATGGCGGAGCGGGCGTCAGGCATCCTGGAGCGCTCTTACGTGGGATTGTCCTTTTGGAGCGTCTTCTCCATCTCGCGCATCATGGCCTGCTCGATCTCGTCGAGGTTGACCTTCTCGGTATCAGCGCTGGCCCGGGTCACGGGGACCTGCTTGGCCTTGGGCCGGTTGATGGCCAACTGGGCCTAGGCTGGGAAATGGCCATCCAACGTATCGAGCAGACTATCGAGCGCCGCATCGGACAGCGGGATCTCCGGAGCCTCCTCAAGCCCTCTCAGAGCGATGAATTGATTGGTGTAGCGCCGATCCTCCGTCACTTCCGGCCCAAACCACTCGAGCGGGCGGAAGCCCCTCGCCTGCTCGTCAGAAGCGAATTCCACGGTAACGAGATGCAAGACGCGGGGCCGGGTGACCTCGTCAACCAGAGCATGACCTTCACCGATCGGCAGCACGATTTGGGTGGAGTTGACTTCGCCGGCGCAGACATCGAGCAGCGCGTGAGCATGACCTACTGGAATGTCGGTCTGGTCCTCCGCCTCGCCACCTGGGCCAACTGTCCTGAGGATCAGCAGGCCTCTGTCCTCTTCGAGGCGGACCCAGGAGGAGCGATCTCGCTGCTCGGGGAAGAAGCCTTCGACGTAACGCAGCCCACCCCTCTCGCGCCGGATCAGGCGAGCGAAGGATGGAGTGAGGAGAAAACGGCGGCGAACAGTCATGCAAACCAGGGAATGCAAGGGATTGAGGATGCCCGCCATTCGTACATGGCTGACGAAGAGGAAGGCAACCCTAAACCCCGCACTATGGTTTCCGCTCGGCCGTCGGCCCTTAGCGAGACTTCTCCACGCTGATCTCCTGCGCGGACCAGGTACTCTCGATTTCAGGGGGGCAGTCGATCAGCGCGGGCTCGCCGAGTTCCCCATTCAATGCCTGACTGTGGAGTGGAATGTGCGCGACCCGCTCCAGCTTGGATGCATGGCGCAACGAGGCGTCGGTTGTCTGAGGAGGGCCATACTCCCGGGTGCAGACTCGCCCATGAGAGCAAGATGCTCACAAACGACAACGCCCTGACAGGGTTAGCCGTGCGGATCTCACTGTCAGGGCGCTTTTGTGCTGCCGGTTGCAACACCACGCCATCACAATGCGCTATGAATGCCAGAAGTGCAACCGAACGCTGTGCATAAGCATGAGGCGTCCCGGTGAGAGGCTGAGCACCAGACCTTCCACCAGGACGCGCGCGATGTGTTCCGGCATCGCACCATCCATGTAGATGCGCTCAAGACATGCCGATGTGTGGCGACGCACATTATCAGTTCGAACGAGATCATTTGCCCGCCTCGCAGCCAGGCTGTTAGTCGGCCCGGCTGCGGTCAATGCCAATGTCGCGCAAGATATGAGGACTTATCTCCCGTCGCAGTGCTTCTGCGAACTCGAAGATCAGGATGGGGTGCTTGTGATCTTTCGCCGGCTTGCGCCGAACGCGAATGAACTCAAAGCGGAATGCGTACCCTACAAAGGGCAGAGGGAATACGGTCGGTTTCATTGGAGCCACCAGCAGCTGGGATTGTGACGAGGAGGGCGGTGCATTCGTACGTGCAAAGTCGCATGGACATGTAACGCCTCCTCTGGCTGTGGCTGTGAACTGCGGATTCCGGTGCAATCCGGACAAGTATTCCGATTTGAAGTCGGACAGCATTCCGGAATGAAGCCGGACAGCGTTCCAATCAATCACCGGACACTTTCCCCACTCTGACGATCCCCTGGGTCAGCAACTCGGGCATCACGC
>NZ_JAERQD010000132.1 GCF_016735695.1 Microvirga zambiensis WSM3693
GTCCATATCGACGTCGATCGAGCCAGTGCTCTTCCAAATGCCCCAGTCCCACAAGGCGGCCCAGCTCGGATGCGTACACGAGATGCGGTGTAACCTCCTGAACTTCCATACCGGCTCTCCCAGGCAGACCTTGGACCGACGGTTTACCGAGACCGGGTGCCTGGACAGGACAGCAACGCGACAGGAAGTCAGGCCCTTCTTGGGTCAAATGCATCGGTGAGGCAAACCTCACCGCAAGGCTCCCGGGCGGCCGACAGGTCCGGGGAAAGACACGGATCTGGTCGATCAGAGTGTGGGTCAGGCCCACGCCGGGACACCTTGGGTGCCGTCGCGAGTTGTGTAGAAATTCGGGTGGCGCGATCTCCGGTATGAAGATGGTATTGGATCAGGCCGCGAGGTCAATCGTCTCCTTTGTGGCTGATGCTTGCGTGAGTGTCTTCCAGCCGTCGACCTTGCGCATGGTGATCTGACCGGACGCGAGCAGGGCCCAGAACAGCATGGCCGCGGTCGCCGCCGAGGGCAGCACCGTCTGGGTCTTGATCCGCCGCTTGAACTCCTCGTGCAGCCGTTCAATGGCATTGGTGGTGCGGGCCGACTTCCACTGCGAGGGCGGCAACTTCGTGAAGGCAAACAGCGCCTCGCCCGCTTCCTCCAGGCTGTCGGCCACCGCTCGATGCCGCAGCTGCCACTTGCGCAGGAAGGCCCTGCGGCGCTCCTCGATCTCCTCGGCTGTGGCGGCATAGATCATGTCGGTGTAGTCAGCCGTGATCTCATCATGGAGACGCTTGGGGGCATGGGCGAGCAGGTTGCGCAGCTTGTGCACCGTGCAGCGCTGCAAGGGAACGCCCTCCCATACTGCCGCGAGCGCCTGCTCCAGGCCCGGCGCGCCATCGACGATGACAAAGGCTGGCCGGCGCAGCTGGCGTGCCACGAGGTCGTCGAGCACCGCACGCCTATTGCGCGACCATCTGGATGGAGAGCGCGGCGATCAGGATCGGATGATTGGCTGTCGCGGCACAACGATGATTGTCGCGCCGCGACAGAGATGCAAGCGCTTTCTTGATTGTCGCTGCGAGCGTCAATCAGGATGACGTCTTGATTGTCGCGCGCGTCGGTGGACGTCCTGGTCCGCGTTTACGCTCGATGGCTTCTCTGCGGCGATAGCTCTCGACATTCATCTCGAAGATCGTCGCGTGGTGCACCAAACGATCGACCGCGGCGAGCGTCATCGCTTGATCCGGAAAAATCTTTCCCCAAGCGCCAAAGGCCTGATTGGCCGTTATCAAGAGCGAGCGACGCTCGTACCGGGCGCCGATGAGTTCAAAGATGACGCTGGTTTCTGCCTGATCCTTGCTGACATAGGCCAAGTCATCGATTAATGTGCAGCTCAACATTAATCGATTAACGTGCAGTGCGCAGAGATGTGGAGCTAGCACCGCAAGAGCCTGCAACTGCGCGATTTTCCCGCGATACCACTCCACATAACTGAGCGTCTACAAGCGGCGCAGCCAGCCTAACATCCCGCCATCATAAGCGATGATCGTCTGATCCTTTGCCGATGACATTACGTCGGGAAAGACTTGTTCGAGCGCTTGCCGCTTCATATCGATATCGGCTCGCGCGTAGCGCATCGTTACGTTCAGCCCCGAGTGGCCGAGCCATTGACTGATGGTAGCAATGTCAACACCCGCCTTGAGAAGGTGGATGGCCGTCGTGTGCCGCAAGGAGTGGGGGTGGATGCTTTTTTCGGCTAGGGTGGATTCCTCCCCCGCAGCCATATCAACATATTTGCGCAGTAAGTATCGAACGCCAAACCGAGTCAGCGGTGTGCCGCGGTCGTTGAGAAAGACCCTTTGCTCGGCGGGAATGTCTGAGGGCGGATGCAGTGTGTTGATCAAATCCTGAAGAAGCTGAGCCGTGCTACGCCAGATCGGGCAAAGACGAACCTTGTTGCCTTTGCCGTGCAGGCGCACCTGACAAGGCGATACCAGACGAAGGTCATAAATGCGAAGATTCAGGATTTCCTGCACTCGTGCACCCGTATTGAACATTAGCGAGAACAGCGCGTAATCCCGCCGTCCTGAAGGAGTGCGACGGTCGATGCGCGCCAGGACGCTCTTTATTTCAGGCTCTTCGAGATATTCGACAGGTGCCACTCGCGCGCCCCTTTTGAAGGGAAGTGTCACTACCAATTGCAGGGTATCCATATATTCGGGATGCTCCGAGATCAGGAACCTCGCAAAGGTATGCATCGCCGCCAGTCTAGCGTTGCGAGTTGCGATGCTGTTGCCACGCTCGACCTCAAGCGACGTGAGAAAGCTACCGATCTTGTCGGCATTGATGTCGGAGACCTCAAGGCTTTCGACGGATCCGTTGGTTTCTGCCGCTGCAAACCGCAGGAACAGGACCATCGTGTCGCGATAGCTCTGGATCGTATGATGGCTCATGCCGCGGAGAGCGGGAAGATATTCTTGAAGGAAGCGCGCCATGCTTCGGCCCAATGCGGTGGAATGATGTTTTTTCATGCCACAGCCTCGCTGACGACGCCGCCGAAAGCCTCTTCAAAGCGGTCGCTGGCGATCGCCCTCAGCGTCGGAAGGAAGTGCAGATAATATGCCGTCGACACGATACTCACATGGCCCATGTAGAGAGCCAGCTTCGGCAAATTCGATTGCACATCGGCGCCCTCCAGGTACCAGCGAATGAGCGCGCCGACGGCAAAGCTATGTCTCAAGTCGTGGATGCGGGGGCGGCGGCCCTCGCTATCCTCAACACCTGCCGTTTCGAACAGAGAATGGATGCCACCGCTGATCCCAGCTCCGGTATAGGCGCGAAGCCCGCCTTCCGTGTTGATGAGTAGAGGCGTGTCGGGATCCCGGCTGAACGGTGGGGCGAGACGTTTTCTTAGGTAGCTGCCCAATTCGGCATGTGCGTCAGGCGACAGCGGCAATATTCTCGATTTGTGGAACTTTGACTCCCGAACCCGCAAGACTCCACTTTCTGGCTCACAGTCTGCCAATGTAAGGCGCAACAATTCGCCGCGACGCATCCCGGTCGTGTACAGCAGAACGACAGCCATCCTATAAACTGCAGGCCGCAGCGGCGAGCCCGACGCGACGGACATATTGTCGGCGGCGGTCAGCATTTTGGCTATTTGCCCAGGCTCCACGATAACGGGACGGCGGTGAGGCTGAGGGCGTGCGAAGTACAAGGGATCGGGAACAAAGCAGCCCGGCTCCTTTCGCCGTCGATAAAGGCAGAACATGCGAACAACGCGCTGGCGATACCGCAGAGTATTGCTTGCCAGATGGGGGAATGTGGCACACCACCGATCGAAGCTTGCTCGATCAAGATCCTGTCCGGTGCGGCTGATAAATTCGCGCAAGGACACCAGAACCCTTTCCTCCGGATAATAGCGGCGACCAAGAGCTCGCTGGTGGGCAAGCCATGCCACAATCGGCTGATCCAAGGGGGTCGGAGAGATGGCTGTGAACATTGCCGTTCTCCTTAAAGGCCGGCAATGCCAGGTACGGGCAGAGCCACCGTACGCAGCATGTCCGTCTCAATGCGAAGATAAACACAAGTGCTCTCAAGGCTATGATGGCCGAGCAGGTCACCGATCGTCTTTACCCCAACGCCGCGGCCGAGCAGTCTCATGGCAAACGAATGGCGCAATGCGTATGATGAGACACCATCGAGCGGCAGGCCGCTTTCCCGTGCCCGCTTGGAGAAGATGTCGCATACACCCCAGCTCGTCAGAGGTCCCACAGGGCTACGCACTTTTGGGAACAGAACGTTCGTCACCAAGTCGCGGGGACGCCCCTCTGCGATATATTTGTCGAGGATTTCAAAGGTCTGGTCAGCCAAAGGCAGAACGAGGGTGGAACGAGTCTTGCGCTGCTCTACCCGTAGTGTACGTCGCTTCCAATTGACGGCGTCTAACGTCAGCGCTGCGATCTCAGAAGGTCGCAGACCGTAATAGGCCATGAGGTGGAGGATCGCATGGTCACGGCGGCCGAGATAATCAGTCCTGGCGACCGAAGCGAGCAATTTTTCGATCACCTCCCAACTAAGGGCACGAGGCGGCAATTCTCCACGATAGGTTCTTGGCGTGTCGATGCGCTCTAGCCCTCGCGCAGTCTCACCACGATCGCCGCAAAAGCGCAGGAAGGCGCGCAGATGAGCAACCTTGTGCTGGAGCGTTTGCCGCAGCACCCTACGGCTCAAGGTATGGATGAAGTTTTCGACGTGCTCGGATGTCAGTGTGGAAAGGTCCTGTGACGGTCCATCCGTCAAGGACAGAAAATCCTCGATCGTTCCCAGATGCTGGACAATCGTCGCCGGTGCTAACCCCCTCACGTCTAGAAGGTATTCTCGATATCGCAGCAGCAACTGCTCCACGGGCTCTTGTGGCTTTGTTTCTTCGAGCCGTCCTTCTGCCTTGAGGAAGCGGCGATATGCACGCTCGGTGGAAGCATGGCGCAGAGCGCCAGGAACGAGAGATAACTCTTCTTCCAGTTCGGCTTCGTGCACAGATTGGGCACATTGAAGGGCCTCTGTGGCCTCAAGGATGCTTTTCAATCGGTGGACATGGCGACCTGCGGCAGCAGTCAGATATCCTGCTGCGAGCAACCACCGGGCAAAGAATTCAAGCTCCGCGCCGAAGCGCGAACATTCGTAATCACCAGACGATTTCGGAAATAAAACCTTAAGCATCACGCTCTCCTGTTGAGGTTAGGGGAGCGGTCATCCTAGGCGGACGATGATTCAGTTATGTGGAGTGGTATCGCGGGAAAATCGCGCAGTTGCAGGCTCTTGCGGTGCTAGCTCCACATCTCTGCGCACTGCACGTTAATCGAGGATCAGCAGATGGTACTTGTCGAGTTTGGCAATCGCCGCCTCGAGCTGCAGATCCCGCCGCGCGCTCTGCAGCTTCTGCACCAGATCGGTGGTGCGGGTGAACAGCACCCGCCAGCCGTTCTCCACCAGGGCCAGGCCCAGCGCGGCCGCAAGATGCGACTTGCCCCCGCCGGGCGGGCCGAACATCAACAGATTGGCACCTTTCTCGAGCCAGCTGTCGCCGGCCGCCAGCGCCATCACCTGCGCCTTGCTGATCATCGGCACCGCGGAGAAGTCGAAGCTGTCGAGGGTCTTGCCGGGTGGAAGACGGGCTTCGTCGAGATGGCGCTGGATGCGCCGGCTGGCGCGCTCGGCCATCTCGTGCTCGGCCAGAGCCGCCAGGAAGCGGGCCGCCGGCCAGCCCTCCTTGTCGGCGCGGGCGGCGAAGTCCGGCCAGATCGCCTTGATGGCCGGCAGCCGCAGGTCGTTGAGCGCCAGGGTCAGGCGACCGGCATCAATGGCATCGGGGCTCGTCATGCGACCTCTCCCTGATGCACGCGGGCGAGTTCCTCATAGGCACTGAGCGGCGCATAGGAGACCACGATGTCGGGCACGGCACCGGCATCCGGACTGAAGAGGGTCCGCAAGCTCGTGAGATCCGGCAGCCGGCCGGCCTTCAGATCCGCATCGAGGCGCGCGGCGAGTTCGGCCTCACAGGCATGCTCGTGCGCCAGGGCGAGCAGGTCGACCATGGTGCGGCAGGCGGTGCGGACGGGAAGCTGGCCCACCATCGCTTCAAAAGCCCGGGCATAGGCTTGCCGGGGAAAGAGCTGGTCGCGGTAGACCAGCCCCATCAGGGCCATGGGCTTGCGTCTGAGCGAGTGGATCACATGCCGGTAATCGACCACATGCCCGTGCCGGCCGTTGGGATGGGCCCGCCCGCGCGGCAGCGTGAACTGATGCGTGCCGCCGAGATAGACCTCGAGGCGATCGTCATACAGGCGCACCCGCAGCCGGTGGCCGATCAGGCGCGAGGGCACGCTGTAGAACACCTTGCGCAGAACGAAGCCGCTGGTCGAGGTCACCGTGACGATCGCGTCCTCGTAATCGGCGGTGCGCCGGTCCGGCAGCTCGTGGAGCGCCGCGCGCTCGACCGCGATGCGCGGAGTGTTGCGGGCATTGCGGCGCCCGACCACCTCGTCGATAAAGCGGCGGTAGGCGGACAGATCGGCAAAGTCGCGCGCGCCGCGCAGCAGCAGGGCATCCTCGATCACCTTCTTGAGATGACCGTGCACGCTCTCGATGGCGCCGTTCTCGTGAGCGATGCCTGTATTGTTGCGGCTCGGCTCCATGCCGTAATGGGAGCACAGGGCATCGTAGCGCCGGGTCAGATCCTCGCGGGCGTCGCGATCGAGATTGCGGAAGGCCGCCGAG
>NZ_JAERQD010000133.1 GCF_016735695.1 Microvirga zambiensis WSM3693
TGCGGCCACCCACGTCTTGAGGAACCGCCGCGCTGGATAAGACGTGGGTGCCCGGGACGAGCCCGGGCATGACGGCGCGGGTGTCATTCCCGGTCCGATCATGATGAGCGGGGCGCCTTTGGGATCGCGATCACCGGCGCGAGTCCGGGGGATGACGTGAGGGTGTGCAGGAGGGGCAGGGTCATTCCCGGCCGGAAGACGGGGAGGGCGCGGGCGAAGGATCGCGCGCCATTGACAGCCACCCCTCTCTCCCGCATCCAAACGCCATGCCGCAATCCACCACCGTCCGATCCTCCGGCGATTTTCGCGCCGACACACGCTACGAATATGCCCGCGCGGCCTTCGACGAGGGCGATTTCGAGGCTGCTGCGGATCTCGCCCGGCAGGTGATCGAGCTTGCCCCCGGCTTTGCGCCTGCCCACGCCATGCTCGGGCGCTCCGCCGCCGAGACAGGCGCAGAGGAGGAGGCGGTGGCCGCACTGCGCCAGGCTCTGGCGCTCGAGCCGGAGGATGCGCTCGGCGTGCGGCTCGATCTCGCCCGGCTCGGCGCGCTTGCCCCGGATGAGGCGATCACCGACGGTTATGTGCGGGCGCTCTTCGACGATTACGCGCCGAAATTCGACCGGCATCTGACGAAGAGCCTCGCCTATCGCGGCCCGGAGCTCCTCGCCGATGCTCTGCGGCGCGCCTGCTCGAAGCGCCTGCGCGATGACCGCTTCGGCGTTGCCCTCGATCTCGGCTGCGGCACCGGCCTGATGGCGCAGGCGCTGGAGGGTGCCTTCTCCTCCATGGAAGGCGTCGATCTCTCGCCGCGCATGCTGGAGAAGGCGGAAAAGACCAAGCTCTACGATGCCCTGCACGAGGGCGAGCTCGTCTCGTTTCTCGCCGCGCGCCCGCCGGCCGAGGTCGATCTCGTGGTGGCGGCGGACGTGTTCGTCTACATGGCGGCGCTCGATGCGGCGTTTCGCGAGGCGCATCGGGTGCTGAAGCGCGAGGGGCTTTTTGCCTTCACGGTCCAGGCCCATGACGGCGAGGGTTTCATCCTCGGACAGGATGCCCGCTATGCGCATGGTGAGGCTTATCTGCGCGAGCTTGCGGACGCTGTCGGCTTCACAATGGTGATCTTCGAGCACGTCTCGACCCGGGAGGACCGCGGCGTGCCGGTCCCCGGGCTTTTGGCCGTTCTGCAGCGCTGAAGATTTTTGGTAAAACTCCCTCCACCCTCATTCTTAGAGACTGCTCGAAAAGGATTTCTCACCTCTAGAGCCGTTTCCACCTGCGTGGAATCAGCTCTTTTCTTTGCTTTGCCGCATTTTTTGACGGCGAACCGGATCCACTTCACCGAAAAATGCTCTGGCCCTCATCCTGAGGGCCGCCATAGCGGCGTGTCGAAGGACGAGGGCGTCTCCAGCGCGCTCTGGAACCTCCTTCGAGACGGTCGCTCCGCGACCTCCTCAGGATGAGGCGAGAGACCGACGAGCCTCTCAGGAAAAGGCGGAGTTTATGAGTTGGGCTCTCAGACCTGCGACGGCGTCGAGGGGTGCGGTGCGCTCTCGTAGCAGCCGGCCACCGACTGGTCGAAATCGATCACCGAGCCGGTCATCATGCCGGATTCGGAACTCGACAGGAACGCCACGGCGCGGGCCACTTCGCGCGGCTCGAGCAGGCGTCCGAACGGCTGGTCCTTCATGGCGTTCTCCAGCCATCCGTCCTGGGCGCCGTGATAAAGCCGGATGATCCGGTCCTCGCCGGGCGTGTTCATCCAGCCGATGTTGAGGGCGTTGACGCGGATGCGCCAGGGCATGAGGCTGAAGGCGGCATTCTTGGTCAGCGTCGCGAGCGCGCCCTTCGAGCCGCTATAGGCGGTGATGAAGGGCTGGCCGCCATGGGCCGACATGGACAGGATGTTGACCATCGCGCCCTCGATCTTCTCGCGCCGCATGATCTTGGCGGCTTCCTGCATCAGGAAGAAGGGCGCGCGCACGTTGACCGCGAACATGCGGTCGAACAATTCCGGGCTCGTATCGAAGATGGTGCCGCGGTCGGTGATGCCGGCGGCGTTCACCAGCACGTCGACCCGCCCGAACACGCTGTCGGCCCGCGCGGTCACCTGACGCGCCTCCTCGACGCTTTCGAGATCGGCCTGCACGAATTCCGTATGGCAACCTTGGCTCGAGATCTCCCGCGCCACCGCATGCCCGCGCTCCGCGTTGCGGCCGCAGATCACGATGCCCTTTGCGCCGCGCTCGGCGAAGGTGCGGGCGATGGCCTCGCCCAACCCTTGGGTGCCTCCGGTGACGACGGCGACGGCGTTCTGGAACTGGAATTCGTCTGGCATGGCGTTTGCCTTCTGGTTATCGCGGTTGGCGTGCCTCGACCTGTAAGGATCTTAGGTCGGATGGCAAGCCGGCAAAGGGATGCGTTCACATGTTCCGCCCTCGGTGTCGTCCCCGGCGAGCCGCAGGCGAGGGAAGGGGATCCACTCACAGGCGCTGCGGCTATGGATTCCCTTTCCCTCCGCTGCGCTTCGGCCGGGAATGACAAAGGGGCGATGCCCGGCCATGGCGGAACCTTTCCGGCGGCCTTATCTTGAGGCCACATGTCCGACGTGCCGCCCTCCCTTCTTCCAAAGATCTTCCGCGACTGGTTCGAGAGCCGGGGCTGGGCGCCCCGGTCGCACCAGCTCGACCTGCTCGCCAAGGCGCGCGAGGGCCGCTCGGTGCTGCTCGTGGCGCCGACCGGCGCCGGCAAGACGCTCGCCGGCTTCCTGCCGAGCCTCGTGGAGCTGACGGAGCGGGGGCCGAGCCGGGGCACCGCCAAGGAGAAGCGCGGGCTCCACACCCTCTACATCTCGCCGCTCAAGGCGCTCGCCACCGACGTCGCCCGCAATCTCGAGATCCCGATGGCCGAGATGGGGCTCCCCATCCGCGTCGAGACCCGAACGGGGGATACCCCCTCGCACAAGCGCGCCCGGCAGATCGAGCGGCCGCCGGACATCCTGCTCACCACCCCGGAGCAATTGGCCCTGCTGCTTGCCCATGCGGAAGCGCGGGATTTCTTCAAGGATTTGCG
The DNA here is from genome assembly GCF_016735695.1 of Microvirga zambiensis WSM3693. GTDB lineage: Bacteria > Pseudomonadota > Alphaproteobacteria > Rhizobiales > Beijerinckiaceae > Microvirga > Microvirga zambiensis. The sequence goes on from NZ_JAERQD010000133.1 coordinate 3,073, forward strand.
TCGCGTGGTGCTCGACGAGCTCCATTCGCTGGTCACCTCGAAGCGCGGCGATCTTTTGTCGCTCGGGCTCGCGCGGCTGATGGCGATCGCCCCCCAGGTGACGGCGGTGGGGCTTTCCGCAACCGTGCGCGAGCCGGATGAGCTGCGGCGCTATCTGGTGCCGCAGCGTGCCGCTGTTTCCCTCCCCCTTGCGGGGAGGGATGAAGGGTGGGGGTCGAAAAGTCGAAGCGCCGTGCTTCATTCAGATATTGCGGTTGCCGATACGACGCCAAGCTTGGCTGAACTTTCACCCAGTCATACCACCCCCACCCCTAACCCCTCCCCGCAAGGGGGAGGGGAAATACCCATGGCCGACCTCGTGGTCGTGCAGGGCGGCGCGCAGCCCGACATCCGCATGCTGGAGCTCGACGAGCCGCTGCCGCTCGCGGGGCATACGGCGTCGCTGTCGATGCCGGCGATCTACGATCTCATCCGCGCGCACAAGACGACGCTCGTCTTCGTCAACACGCGCCTGCAGGCGGAATACACGTTCCAGGAGCTGTGGCGCCTCAACGACGACGGGCTTGCGATCGCGCTGCATCACGGCTCGCTCGACGTGTCGCAGCGCCGCCGGGTCGAGGAGGCGATGGCGGCGGGAAAGTTGAAGGCGGTCGTCTGCACCGCGACGCTCGATCTCGGCATCGACTGGGGCGATGTGGATCTCGTGGTCAATGTGGGCGCGCCGAAAGGCGCGTCTCGCATCATGCAGCGCATCGGCCGGTCGAACCATCGCATGGACGAGCCGTCGGAAGCCTATCTCGTGCCGGCGAACCGCTTCGAGATTCTCGAATGCCGCGCCGCGCTGGATGCGGTGCACGAGGCGGCGCAGGATACTCCGGATGCGCGCATCGGCGCCCTCGACGTGCTCTGCCAGCACATTCTCGGCATGGCCTGCGCCGAACCGTTCAAGCTCGAGGGATTCTACGACGAGGTGAGTTCGGCGGCACCCTATGCCGATCTGTCGTGGGAGGATTTCGAGGCCTGCGTCGCCTTCGTCGCGACGGGTGGTTACGCGCTGCGGGCTTATGAGCGCTTCGCCAAGATCGTGAAGGGCAAGGACGATCTGTGGCGCGTGCGCGATGCGCGGATCGCGCAGCAATACCGGCTCAATGTCGGCACCATCGTCGAATCCACCATGATCAAGGTGCGCCTTGGGAAATCGATGCGCTCGCGTCCAGGCACCGTCCTGCCGCGCGGACGAATCCTCGGCGAGATCGAGGAATATTTCGCCGAGACGCTGACGGTGGGCGACACGTTTCTGTTCGCCGGCGAGGTGCTGCGCTTCGAGGGCATCTCCGAGGACGAGGCGCTGGTCACGCGCGCGGGCTCCGGCACGGATCCGATGATCCCGTCCTACGAGGGCGGCAAGTTTCCGCTCTCGACCTTTCTCGCGGCGCGCGTGCGGGAAATCCTCGCCGACCCGTTCGAGTGGGACCGGCTGCCGCCGCAGATGACGGAATGGCTGCTGCACCAGCGCCGCCGCTCGATCCTGCCCGGGCCGCGCGATCTTCTGGTCGAGACCTTTCCGCGCGCCAACCGCTTCTACATGACCTGCTTTCCGTTCGAGGGCAGGCTCGCGCATCAGACGCTCGGCATGCTGCTCACCCGCCGCCTGGAGCGGGCGAAGCTGAAACCTCTCGGCTTCGTGGCGAACGATTACGGCATCGCGGTCTACGGCACGGGCGACATCGCGGCGCGCGCGGCGCGCGATCCCGATTTCCTGGACGAGCTCTTTTCCGAGGACATGCTCGGCGACGATCTCGAGGCCTGGCTCGCCGAATCGGCGCTCATGAAGCGCACCTTCCGGCAATGCGCGGTGATCGCCGGGCTGATCGAGCGCCGCTTCCCGGGCGAGAAGAAGACCGGCCGTCAGGTCACGATCTCGACCGATCTCGTCTACGACGTGCTGCGCAAGCACGAGCCCGACCATGTGCTCCTGCGGGCCGCGCGGGCGGATGCGGCAACGGGACTCCTCGACGTGAGGCGCCTCGGCATGATGCTTGAGCGCATCCGGGGGCGAATCATCCACAAGCCGCTCGACCGGGTATCTCCCTTGAGCGTGTCCGTCATGCTGGAGATCGGCCGCGAGCGCGTCTATAGCGACGATGCGGACGAGATTCTGGCGGAGGCGGAAGCGACGCTTCTCGACGAGGCTTTGGCGTGACGGCATTGGTTAAGAACAAAAAGACAACACACGAGATCGAGCTTGCGGGGCAACTGGCGCTGCTCGACCTGACGGGGGCGATGTATCTTCCCGCCCACGATGCTTTGCTCGTGGCCGATCTCCATTTCGAGAAGGGCTCGTCCTTTGCCCGGCGCGGCATGATGCTGCCGCCCTACGACACCCGCGAGACGCTTGTGGCGCTCTGCGACGCGGTGTTCCGCTTCGACCCGAAGACAGTCATCGCGCTCGGCGACTCGTTTCACGATATCGGTGGGCCGGAACGCCTGGGAGACGAGGAGCGCACGACGCTCGCGGACGTGCAGGCGGGCCGCGACTGGATCTGGGTTACGGGCAATCATGATCGCGTCCTCCCCGAGAGCATCGGCGGGCAGGTGGTCGAGGAAATGGCGCTCGGTTCGCTAACCCTGCGCCACGAGCCGGCGGCGGGCGACCAGGCGGAGATCGCCGGCCATCTGCATCCGGTCGGCAAGGTGGTGATGCGCGGGCGCGCCACGCGCCGGCGCTGCTTTCTTACCGACGGCCAGCGTTGCGTCATGCCGGCGCTCGGCGCCTATGCGGGCGGGCTCAATGCCTGCGATGCCGCCTTCAAGCCGCTGTTTCCGAAGGGCTTTACCGCCCATCTCATCGGCTCGGAGCGCATCTTCGCGATCGCGAAATCGATGCTCTGCCGGGATTGAGGACGACCACTTTCGTCATCACCTCCCCGGACTTGATCCGGGGATCGGTGCCGGTGATCTCGATGAATTGAGGCGCCGCGCTTCACCGTATCGGGATGGCCGGGACAAGCCCGGCCATGACGTCGACGGATGCCTTTCCTAATCCCTTCTGAAGATGGCGCTGGCGATCCAACCGGAGAGGAGGGCGATGGCGGCGGTGGCGAGCCCGTAGGCGAGCGACCAGTCGCGGGCGATGACGCCGATCTGCTCCTCGAAGCCGGTCTT
>NZ_JAERQD010000134.1:0-2500 GCF_016735695.1 Microvirga zambiensis WSM3693
TTGCTCTTTGACATTGTTGAGAGGGGAAGAGAAGCGTAGGCGGCGGTGTCCTTGCGCCGGTCCGGATGGATCGGGTGAATAGACATCGACCTGTTCTATGCTTTGGTGAGTACACCGTTTTCTGGGGAAACCTGGAGATGGAGGTGCTCTGTCAATTTGCGTAGTGACAATTAGTCGAGATCAAATTCTTTCAACTTGAGAGTTTGATCCTGGCTCAGAACGAACGCTGGCGGCAGGCTTAACACATGCAAGTCGAACGCATCCTTCGGGGTGAGTGGCAGACGGGTGAGTAACGCGTGGGAACGTGCCCTTCAGTTCGGGATAACCCAGGGAAACTTGGGCTAATACCGGATACGTGCGAGAGCAGAAAGATTTATCGCTGAAGGATCGGCCCGCGTCTGATTAGCTAGTTGGTGGGGTAATGGCCCACCAAGGCGACGATCAGTAGCTGGTCTGAGAGGATGATCAGCCACATTGGGACTGAGACACGGCCCAAACTCCTACGGGAGGCAGCAGTGGGGAATATTGGACAATGGGCGCAAGCCTGATCCAGCCATGCCGCGTGAGTGATGAAGGCCTTAGGGTTGTAAAGCTCTTTCGTCCGGGACGATAATGACGGTACCGGAAGAAGAAGCCCCGGCTAACTTCGTGCCAGCAGCCGCGGTAATACGAAGGGGGCTAGCGTTGTTCGGAATCACTGGGCGTAAAGGGCGCGTAGGCGGCTTTATAAGTCGGGGGTGAAAGCCTGTGGCTCAACCACAGAATTGCCTTCGATACTGTAGAGCTTGAGACCGGAAGAGGTAAGTGGAACTGCGAGTGTAGAGGTGAAATTCGTAGATATTCGCAAGAACACCAGTGGCGAAGGCGGCTTACTGGTCCGGTTCTGACGCTGAGGCGCGAAAGCGTGGGGAGCAAACAGGATTAGATACCCTGGTAGTCCACGCCGTAAACGATGAATGCCAGCCGTTGGCGAGCTTGCTCGTCAGTGGCGCAGCTAACGCTTTAAGCATTCCGCCTGGGGAGTACGGTCGCAAGATTAAAACTCAAAGGAATTGACGGGGGCCCGCACAAGCGGTGGAGCATGTGGTTTAATTCGAAGCAACGCGCAGAACCTTACCAGCCTTTGACATGTCCGGTATGGACCCTGGAGACGGGGTTCTTCAGTTCGGCTGGCCGGAACACAGGTGCTGCATGGCTGTCGTCAGCTCGTGTCGTGAGATGTTGGGTTAAGTCCCGCAACGAGCGCAACCCTCGCCCTTAGTTGCCATCATTCAGTTGGGCACTCTAAGGGGACTGCCGGTGATAAGCCGCGAGGAAGGTGGGGATGACGTCAAGTCCTCATGGCCCTTACGGGCTGGGCTACACACGTGCTACAATGGCGGTGACAAAGGGCAGCGAACCCGCGAGGGGGAGCTAATCCTCAAAAACCGTCTCAGTTCGGATTGCACTCTGCAACTCGAGTGCATGAAGGCGGAATCGCTAGTAATCGTGGATCAGAACGCCACGGTGAATACGTTCCCGGGCCTTGTACACACCGCCCGTCACACCATGGGAGTTGGTCTTACCCGACGGCGCTGCGCCAACCGCAAGGAGGCAGGCGACCACGGTAGGGTCAGCGACTGGGGTGAAGTCGTAACAAGGTAGCCGTAGGGGAACCTGCGGCTGGATCACCTCCTTTCTAAGGATGATCCCTCAAGGCTGACATCTGTTGGTCTTATCGGATCTCTTTTGAACAAAAGGGATCAGTCAGATCCCACTTCAGCGGGACGCTGCCGTCTTCGTTTCTCTTCTCTCACATCCAAACATCGGTTGGTCCGGGTGGTCCTTTAAGGATGGCCTTGGGGCCGACTGGGCCTGTAGCTCAGGTGGTTAGAGCGCACCCCTGATAAGGGTGAGGTCGGACGTTCGAGTCGTCCCAGGCCCACCATTATCGAGTTGTTCCTTGCGGAACATGGGGCCTTAGCTCAGCTGGGAGAGCGGTAGCTTTGCAAGCTTCAGGTCGTCGGTTCGATCCCGACAGGCTCCACCAAAGCTTTTTGGTGTTTGGACGTGTCAAATGAGGTTCGTGCCCTCCCCTGTCGGGGTGAGCGGCGCGGATGTTTGAAATCGTAAAGAGGCAGCATATTCGGCAAGCGGGACGACCTAGTTCCTGCGAACCAGCTGACGGCCCGCAGCCGTCGAGCGTCGGATATGCTTGGCAAGCAAAACATGTCGTCGGCTGAAAAGCCGATGACAGGTCTTTCTTTGATGATTTGTGTCCGCTGCCGAGCGGGCATGGATCGTGAGAGTAATCAAGTGTCGTAAGAGCATCTGGTGGATGCCTTGGCGCTGAGAGGCGATGAAGGACGTGGTACGCTGCGATAAGCCTTGGGGAGCTGCGAACGAGCTTTGATCCAAGGATCTCCGAATGGGGAAACCCCCCTTCGACCCTTTGTCTTGTGACGTCATTGGTCAAACAGTGGTGTTGCAAGACGGAGGGTCAGATGAAGGGATTAGACCC
>NZ_JAERQD010000135.1 GCF_016735695.1 Microvirga zambiensis WSM3693
TGCGCCGGTGAGATCGCAACAGCGCCGCCCTCCACATTCGGCCAGATGAAGCGGCCTTTCTCCAACCTTCGCGTGAAACGGCGGCCCGACGGCTGGAAGGATCGGAGGGATCTCAGAGCAAGACTTCGAACCGGAGATCTCCCGATGGTGGAGATCAGCCTCTTCTCGCCATACCATCGAGGACATAACATTCCGCAGCGGTCAGCACCGCAATATGGCAATCCCGACGATCCGGTCGAAGGCGGCTTCGTGCGCTCGATATCGCCTTATCATAACGTCAGGGCGGGCGTGACCTATCCGGAACCTTTCTTCGAAGATTCGACCAACGATGACGTCCTCGGCCCGGTGCATGCGCGCAAGATGGTCGCTCTATTCGAAGAAATGGACCTGCCCTTCTACTATTTCGAAAAGTTGGAGGGGGGGCACGCCGGTGCCGCCAAATTGTGGGACGGTGCCCGCCGCTACGCGCTTGAATACAGCTACATTTCTCAAAAGCTTATGGGCAACGAGTGAGTGCGTCTGCGTTAGGCAGTGCGAGCAAGATGAAGCCGGCGCCGAGGGTGCACTCCAATGGCATCATTCACCACTTTTGTCTGTTGTAAACTCCCTGTATTTTGCAATTGGTATGGCCGCACGATCACCGTCGCTTGGCTTGACAGCCATGTTGCCGAACAGATCGCGCGGATCGTTCACCATTACGGCGAGGTTATGGCGCGTCGAACAGCCAAGCGTCTGATCGACGGATTCGTCCTCAGGTAACGGACTGGAAAATGACGGGCAGACAGGAGGGTGGGCAAGATAGACGATCGCCTCTATTCGCGCTACGCGGCCGTCGTGTTGGTTCAACAACTGAATATTGTAAGCGTCGATCCCGATCTGTTTCGCCTGATGGACCGCCTCTGCGCTAAGCCGGGGCGACCCGCTGATAAGCAGATGAAGCGCATCAGGCCGACCGCGGCTGGCCCTCTCAAGAAAGACTCGCAACCGCTGCCGTTCCGAAGCGCGAACGCCCTCTAAAGTCAGAACGGAGGTCTCCTCTCGGATAAGGATAGGTGCCGACGGCTCCACATGGAACGGCGGGCTTGCGCAGCAACTTAGGCCTGCCGTTAGACCGACCAAGTAAACTTTGATCCGCAACATCATTGACCACAGCTATTTGATAATATAGCCGATGCCGCTCTCGGCGCCTGTGCGGACAGTCGCGCGGCCTCGCGGCCGACTGGGCACATTCGATCTGGCCCCCCCACCATCCAAACGCGACGCCATCCGATCCGTCGGCGCGCTCATCTGGTCGGGGCTCGACCCTGGTCTTACGATGTACGGCGTAACCAGAATAACCAGTTCTGATTCCTCCTTTTGAAATGAGGAAGAACGGAACAGGGTGCCAAGGATCGGCATCTGGCCGAGCCCGGGAACAGCACTGATGTTATTGCTGGCGGTACGCCTGATGAGCCCACCAATTGCAAAGCTCTGCCCACTGGCGAGTTCGACGACCGTATCGGCGCGGCGGGTTGAAATCGCTGGCACTGAAATGCCGTTGATTTGAACGGCGCCTTGTGACGTGAGGTCACTGACTTCCGGTTTTACGCGAATATTGATTTGGTTGTTGCCGAGGACGGTAGGTAAGAATTCCAGGCTGACTCCGAAGTGCCGAAATTCAATTGAGACTTGCCCATTTTCTTGCAGCACAGGAATGGGAAACTCGCCGCCGACGAGGAAGCGAGCGGTTTCGCCTGAAATCGCCGTGAGGTTCGGCTCAGCCAAGATAGAAGCAATGTTCTCTTTGGCGAGCGCGTCAAGAACCGCGCTGATGTTGACGTTACCATCGTTGTATCCGATTTCTGCTGTACCGCCACCTTTCCCCGCGCCAGAGCCGGCACGTTTGCCGCCGCCGCTCACCAAACCCACCTTGAAACCGCCGATTTGACCGAGGGCGGACAGGTTAATACCGAGTTCGTTCATCGCCCCACGAGACACTTCCGCTACGCGCACACTCAGATTCACCTGCAAGGACCCAGCGACTTTGATGTTATTGACGACCTGAGCACCGTCTCCGAGAAATTGCTCGGTGATCTCTTTCGCCGTGTGGACAGTTTCTGCGTCGGGCGCCGTGCCGCTAAGGATTGCGCCGCGTGGAGTATACTTGACGCGGATCGGATAGTCGCCGACCTGATCCCTCAACATCGCCCGCAGATCCTCAATCGGCTCTGTGACGACGATCTGCAACGCGGCGAGGGCCTCACCATTGTCGTTCAAGGCGAATAGGGTGGTCCGCCCGGATTTCTTGCCAAAGACGAAGATGGTTTTGTTTGAAGGTGCCTGATAATCCGCAACCGTCGGGTCGGCAACAAAGATGGTGGCAGCTGGCGCGGGCAGATGAACTGTCTTGCCGAGCGACGAGGTAAGCTTCAGCGTGGCATTGATGCCATTGGAAGCTGCACGCTGCTTCCCTTCATCCCTGTTACTTTGAGCCGCGGCCGAAAGTGGAAAAAGCAGCAGTAGGGTGCAGAGGAGAGGGCCCAAACAGAAGCAATCCGTAACACTCGAGCCGTCGACGAGGGGCGGCCGCTGAATGATGCTGGGATCGCGAGTTGTAAACATTCTCAAGACAGTCTTCCTTCACAGTCAACAATCATACGGATGCCGCGTCAGGCAATTGAAGAATGTAGCCAATTCCACGCACGGTCTTTATTCGTGGCGTCGCACCTGACCTATTCAGATGTCCACGTAAGCGATAAATTCCAACTTCAAGTGCGTTGGTAGAAACCTCGTCGTTGAACGGATAAAGGTGATCTTCCAACTGGTCGCGCGGCACGACGCGGCCGGCGCGACTAAGCAAATGTTCAAGAATACATAGCTCGCGGCGTGCTATGGTCAGCGGATCGCCTGCCACGGAAACCTCTCTGCTGATGGGGTCGAAGTTGAGGTTGCCAAATACAAGGATGGGGGCGGCCATCTGTCTTGCCCGGCGCTGAATGGCTCTCATCCTGGCGATGAGCTCAACAGGAGAGACCGGCTTGAGCAAAAAATCGTCCGCCCCACCGTTGAAAGAGGCAATCCGCTTCTCGCAATCGTCGAGGCAACTCATAATTACGGCGGGAACCGAATGCCCCCCGCTCCTTAGTTGCCTCAACCAGTCCAAGCCATTGCCATCCGGCAAAGCCAATTCTAGGAGGAGAATCTCGTAGCTGGCGCAATGAAATATGCTCGAAGCCTCTTCCAGGGTACAAGCTATATCAACGGCAAAGCCGCTTTCCGCCAGCGCACCGCGCACCGTGCGTGCAAAGTTCGTATGGTGATCAACGAGCAGCGTTCGCATTTCGTCTCACAGTCGAGATAGAGTTGTAAATTGGGCACGTCACCGTCAGCTATGAATCCTGGACAGCAGCAGAAGTTAAGCAACTCGTGTCAGTAGTCTTGGCCGTTCTTTCGGAGAGGTATTCGCAGGAGCATTTCAGCAATGGCAACAGTCGCGGATAGAAGCTTGTGACGACCCGTGGCGGATCGAAACTGCCGGTCTGCCGACCCAGAATGCCACCTGCTCCGACTGTCATTTCTCCGCGCATCGTTTCCCCTGCGTGCCACTCCCCGGTGTTCATCAGCCCAGCGTGTCCCGCGCCGATGATTCGATGAATGGAAGGGTTAACGTCGAGGAGTTGGCTGGAGAAATCCATAGTTCTGATCGGACACATCCACGCGATGGATGCACCCCGCATAGTCCATGTCAGAGTGATCTGACAGTCGACACGCTGTCACGACATTTAACGAAACCGCAACACACTGGGGCGGGCTCAGCTAAGGTCGGGGATCTGCCGAGCCAATAAGCTTAACTGCCGTAGTTCGTCCGGCGCAAGCTATCACAGGTTTGTTAGCGCCGCCGGGTGGCAGCCGCGGTCAGAGCGATTGGTCGATGCACTGAAGCGCTTGGAATATCGCGGCTATGCTTCGGCGGCGTTACAACGATCACCGGAGGCGCCTGTGGATCATCTAGTGGTGAATGGTTGCATGGTCGAACGAGATGCGGCGTTCAGCCATCATCTCCTCAAGATTGCGCAGGCTGAGATTATAGGACTGGTACCAGCACACGCAGAGCAGGATTGCCGACCGATGAGAATCGGCGGCCTTTGAACGCCATGCACGTCCAGAGGCTACATACGCATGCGCCGATGACTGTGGAATCTAGGGTCGTGTCGTGGGAAAGTAGCCGCATGAGGATCGACCAGAACAAGATCCGCGAGGCGGTCATCGCCCTGCTGTAGCTGACGCGGCACGATGGATTCCAAGCTCGGAAGAGCTTCGACCAGGCGACGAACAGGCTCCTTGAGAAGGGCTTAATCTGCGACTGGACCTGCTTCGGAAAATGGAGAGCACTCTTACAACTCAGGAGGATCCCCATGCCCCAGACACGCTTTACGACAGAGTTTCAGGATGAGGCGGTACGGCTTGCTCTGACCAGCGGCCGCAGCCGACGGGCGATTGCCGCGGATCTCGGCGTTGGCCTGTCGACCTGCGTGTTTCGCATGATCGTCGACCCTGCGCCACTGGATTGATCGCCGGCTCGAGCGCGCGATCGAGGATCCGCCCGTAGAGCGCTAGGAGGGCATGGCGGCCGAGCTGAAGCGGCTGCGGCGCGAGAACGAAATTCTGCGCGAGGAACGGGAGATCCTCAAACGGGCCACGGCTTTTTTCGCCAAGGAGGGAAGTCGATGAAGTTCCAGTTCATCGATGTGGCGAAAGAGAGCTTCCCCGTCACCCGTCTGTGCCAGGTCCTCGGTGTCAGCCAGAGTGGCTACTTCGCCTGGCGATCTCGTCCAGCCAGCCCGCGCCAGCGGGAGGACCTGGTTCTGCTGGCCCATGTCCGTTCGGCCTTCACCCGCTCGCATGAGACCTATGGCAGCCCGCGCCTCACCCGCGAGCTGCAGGATGAGGGCCTGACGGTGGGTCGCCGTCGAACCGCTCGGCTGATGCGGGAGAACGGCCTGAAAGCCCGGCAGAAGCGGCGGTTCACGCGCACCACCGACAGCCATCACTCTTTTCCGGTCGCACCCAACCTGCTCGAGCAGGACTTTTCGGCTGAGCGTCCGAACGAGAAGTGGGCTGCGGATATCTCCTACCTGTGGACGAACGAGGGCTGGTTGTATTTGGCCGTGGTCCTCGATCTGAGTTAAACCGGAAGGTGGGTGATGGGGTCGATCAGGCGACGTTGTGTGTTGGCGTCGTTGTGATCTCGGCGCCGTCCTTAAACCTGACACCGGCAATCACCTTCGGCAACTGATTTTCGCCCATCAGCCGGCGCCAGCTTTTCGCGGCGGCCATGATGAGCTTGAACACCATCAGCCGCGCGGTGGTTGGCGACAGCGCGCCCTTGGTGCGCACCGTGCGATGCCGCACCGTGGCGAACACGCTCTCAATTGGGTTCGTTGTTCGCAGATGGATCCAGTGCTCAGCCGGCCAATCGAAGAAGGCCAGCAGCGCCCGCTGGTCCTTGCGCAGGCACTCCACCGCCTTCGGATAGCGTGCGCCATAGGCGTCCTCGAACAGATCGAGGGCGACC
>NZ_JAERQD010000136.1 GCF_016735695.1 Microvirga zambiensis WSM3693
CCATATCGACGTCGATCGAGCCAGTGCTCTTCCAAATGCCCCAGTCCCACAAGGCGGCCCAGCTCGGATGCGTACGAATAATCTGCACAACATTTCTTCTGAGGCTCGATCCACCAAATTGGCACGAGGTTTGCACAGTGTGTAAGGCGCTGACAGGCGGCCGTGAGCCATGCCTGCGGGAAATTAGTAACTTCAAACCAGTGTAGCCATGAACTACGCACAGCCGTGAGAGAGGAACCCTACGATGCCGAATCCAAGCCAAACTAGCGACCAGTGGTGGGTCAACGATCAAACGCCAGACAACCCTTATGGCAAGAGCGAGGACTATGACTCCTTTCTTGATTATCTTGGGGCAATGGGCCGTAGCCTAACGCCAGCGATCGCTGCGGGAACGCTGAGGATCAACGTTTACGAGCTCAACGACCACCCCGAGTACAAGGCCGCCGCTATCGGCGCCTTACAAATGTGGTCCTCTGTCACCCCCCTGAAATTCGAGATCGTCGACGATGCGCCATTCAACAGCGCAACGGACTGGATCGAGGTTGTCAGCCCCGAGCTAGGCGAGCAGGACGATGGCAGCGCCTATTCGAGCAACCGCTATGTCAGCATCGGTCAGCGTTTCCATGACACGGAACCCAACAAGACGGATGTCGGCGGTTACGTCTTCGATGCCTTCATCCATGAATTCGGCCATGAATTCGGCCTCAACCATCCCGGGCTCTACAATTACAGCGGCCCGGGCGGCGTGCAGATCAACTATCTGAACAATGCGACCTGGACTTATGATCGCCAGCAATACAGCGTCATGTCCTATTTCGATGGGATCGATGTCGGCGAGACCAGCCGCTGGTCCGCCTCGACGCCCCTTATGGCTGACATCGAGGCCGTCATTCGCCGCTTCTTCTCCACCGTCGATGCGAATGGGGTGCGCACCTACCAGCACATCGACCTCAACACGGGCGACAATGTCTACGGCTTCGGGAGCATGCAACTCGGCTATCAGCTGACCGCCTCGGGCATGCAGCATGATATCGGCTTCGCGATCCATGACACCGGCGGGACCGACACGATCGACTTCTCCGGCTCGACGGCAGGCACGATCCTTGACTTGCGCGCCGGACACTTCTCCAGCGTCAATGGTCACAGCAACAATGTATCGATCTTCTCCGGACACAACGCGGATGGAACCGACTACTACATCGAGAACGGCGTCGGCAGCAGGTACGACGACATCCTGATCGGCAACGATGGGGCCAACGTTCTGGACGGCCGAGGCGGCGACGACCGGATGGCAGGCAACGGTGGCGACGATATCTATTTCGTCGATTCACCAGACGACATCGTTCGGGAGGAGTTCAACGACGGCAATGACACGATCATCCTCCTCGCCAGGAACTTGAAAATCAGGAAAGTCGCCAACGTCGAAAACATCATCTACGCCGATGAGTCGACGATCCAGCCTGGCGGCGGCAGCGAGACGCCACCCAGCGTCGGCGACAACACGATGAAAAGCCTCATCTTCGGCGACAACGGAAATGATACGCTTGGGGGCGGCGCCGGCGACGACACGATCTTCGGCCTGGGAGGTGACGACCTGATCATTGGCGGCCGCGACTCGCTCGCCAGTCGCGACGTCAACAACACGATCGATGTCGCCGACCTTGAAGACCAGACCGAAAGCGATGATGGTAACGACGCACTCTACGGTGGCGGCGGTAACGACGTCATTCTTGGCGGCCAGGGCAACGATATTCTCGACGGCGGCGCCGGCGATGACACGCTGAGCGGCCAGGACGGAGTAGATATATTCAGGGGCGGCGCCGGAGTCGACACAGTCGATTATAGCAAGGAGAGCCCCTCCCAACTGCTCGTCAACCTCGCCACGAACGTCGCCAGCGGCGGCACAGCCTCGGGTGATACTTTCTACAGCATTGAAAACCTGATTGGCTCCGATGACCGCATCGACCGCTTCATCGGCACATCCGCCGCAAATCATTTCTGGGGCCGAGGCGGCGGAGATTATTTCAATGGCGGCGGCGGCAATGACGTCCTGGATGGCGGCAACGATGGCGACATCCTGTATGGGGAAGCCGGGAACGATACGATCATTGGCGGCGCGGGTCAAGACTATCTGGATGGTGGTTCCGGCATCGATACCGTCGTCTACACAGGCAGCACTGGTGGTGTGACGATCAATCTTGCTAGCGGCACAGCCACCGGTGGCGACGGTGATGGTACGGTGCAAATCGTTGGCCGAGGCACAGCTATCCGGCACGATATACTCGTCGGCTTTGAAAATGCCGTCGGTTCATCTGTTGATGACCATCTCATCGGCAATGCCCAGGCCAATGAGCTCTCCGGCGGCGCTGGCGACGACACGCTGACTGGCGGCGGCGGTGCCGACCGATTGAACGGCGGAGCCGGCAGCGACACGGCAGATTACGCTGATGCAGCGAGCAGCGTTAGGCTAACTCTCGCTGGAGGCAAGTCCGGCGGAGACAGGTATGTCTCCATCGAGAATCTGGCAGGCTCGGGATTCAACGACCGACTGACCGGCAACGGCGCAGCCAACGTATTGACCGGCCAAGGCGGGAACGACACGATCGACGGCGGCCGTGGCGATGACACCCTGCTCGGCGATTTCGCCTATCAGGGCGACGCGCCGCCGCGCCCTGGCATGGGAACCGGCTACGCCACGCTGGGGCCGGACGTGGCGAACAATTCGATCGCAGCCGCGTTCGACATCTCCAACAACTTCTCGCTCGCCAGCGATCCCGATATCTTCGATTCGACGACGATCCTCCATACGACTGTCAACGCCACCGGAAACGGTCAGGGCGGATACTATAAGGTCAATCTGGCGGCCGGTACGGTCATTACGATCGACATTGACGGAATTGCCGATCCGAATGTCCATGACAGTTGGCTTAGGCTGCTCGACAGTGACGGAAATATCGTCGCTCAGAACGATGATGGCGGCGGCGACCCCGGCTCTACAAGCAACCGGGACTCAAGCGTGGCATTTGTTGTCCAGGAGACCGGAACTTATTACATCGTGGAAGGCAGCTGGTCAGAGACGGCGCCGGGCAATGGCTGGGCGGAAGTTGTGCCGGAAGGCTCGACATATGAGTTGAACGTATCGGTCGAGTTTCCCCCTGCGCCGGCTCAGCCGGGCGTTGCGGGATCCGATAAGCTCACCGGCGGCGGCGGCAGCGATCTGCTGGATGGTGGTCTGGCGTCCGACACGCTCACCGGCGGCGCGGGAGAGGATACTTTCCGCTTCTCGACGGCGCTAGGGAACGGCAATGTCGATTGGATCAAGGACTTCAAGGCCACCGACGACACGATCCTGCTGGACAACCTCATCTTCGCGAGCGTGGGTGGCGATGGCGCTCTCGCTTTGGGCGCATTTCACAGGAGTAAGGCGGGCGTCGCTCATGACGCCAACGATCGCATCATCTACGATACAGATAGCGGCGCCTTGTTCTATGACGCCGATGGCGCCGGACCAGTTGCAGCCATTCAGTTTGCGCGGCTGAGCAAAAATCTGAATGTTTCGGCTGCCGACTTCATTATCATCTAACGCGAGCGCAGGTGGGGCGCTTTCGGGCGCCCCACCTAGTTGTATTACAGTTGCAATTGGTTTCTCTTTTCGAATTACAAGCTGAGCGGCAATGCCGCCACCGCACGGGTCTTGCGGGGCGATCATGGAGAGTGTGTGATGAAGTGCCCGATCGACCGCCGCACAGTATTAATGACCGCCGGAGCTGCGGCTGTCGCCGCGGCCACCGGGCCAGTCGCTGCGCAATCGACAGATATTCGCGGCGCAGTCACGTTCGAGGGCGGCGCGGTTATCCCGGAAGGTCATCTTGAGATTTATCTCGAGGACCCTGCCATTCAGGATGATTCGCGACGTCGCGCCGCGAAAACGCGCACCAAAAGCGACGGCGGGTTAAAGGCGATAGCCTTTTCCTTGTCCCCGCCCGCAAGCTCGACTGCTTCGCCAACGCTGCAGATCGTTGCGCGCCTGGAGCGTGCGGATGGCTGGCTGGTCGCGCGGGGCAGCGCACAGTTCGAGGCGGGTTCGCCCGTCTATGTCACACTCAACGCAGTTATGTATTGACGGGCCAAGACCAATGGCTGACTACAAGAACTCATCTCGAAACCGATGTCGACGGCTGATCACCTAATGATCTTCACGAAGGTGGTATAACATAGGGCGGTGTCGATCCTCGTGAGGAGGTGCGCGATGGAGGACAACATTTGGCGTCCGGCGCATCTGACGCCGGGGCAGATGGAGGAGCGCCGCCTTGCGGCCGCGAGGCTGTTGCGCCAGGGGCGGCTCTGCCAAGCCGAGATCGCCCGGCAACTTAACTTGGGGGCAGTCGCGCCAGTGTCTCGCGTTGGGCCGCCACCCTGGCTCAGCAGGGCCGGCGCGGATTGGCCGCCCGAGCCAGAACTGGACGAGCGCCCCGGCTTGAGGAGGAGGCCTGGGCTCATCTGGCTCGGCTCCTGGACCGGGGTGCCATGGCCGCCGGCTTTGCGACCGAGCGCTGGACCCTGAAGCGCATTGCGGCCCTGATCGAGCGCGAGTTTCAGATCCACTATCATCAGCGCTATCTGGAGCGGCCCCTGAAGGCACATGGCTTGAGCGTGCAGCGCCCGGCCACATGGATTTGCTTCAGTTTAGATACTGCTGGCGAATGCGTTGGAGCGGTTGAGGGGAGGTCTGCGTTCAGGCTGTAGGGGCTTGGGTCCAGACCTGGAGGGTTCCATGTCGCTTCACCCAACCGTGAGTGGTGATGTTCCGACTTCGACCGCGACCGTTGCCCGTGCAGCCTTTCCCCAGGGCAATCCCTATCTGCGCTTGCGCGACCACCTTGGGACGATCTTCACCGACGCCCAGTTCGCGCCGCTCTTCGCCCATCGCGGACAACCGGCGGAATGTCCATGGCGGCTGGCGCTGGTGACCCTGCTCCAGTTCGCCGAGAACCTGTCCGACCGGCGGGCGGCCGATGCTGTTCGCAGCCGCATCGACTGGAAGTATCTGCTAGGGTTGGAGCTGACCGATCCCGGCTTCGACGCTTCGGTTCTCAGCGAGTTCCGCGGCCGTCTTGTGGCAGGCGGCGCGGAGGAGCATCTGCTCGACACTCTCCTGGCGCTGTGCCGGGAGCACAAGCTGCTGGGCGCCCGAGGCCGCCAGCGCACCGACTCCACCCATGTCCTCGGAGCCGTCCGCTTCCTGCACCGCCTCGAGTGCGTGACCGAGACCCTGCGGGCTACCCTGAATGCCTTGGCGATCGCGGCCCCCGCGTGGCTGCGCGCTGAGGCGGATCCTGGCTGCCAGCTATGGTGGAACCTGGGTGATGACGGATTGAGAAAGGCGACGTATCGAGGCGGGTGTCGAGCCTGCCAGAACCTCTTCGAGAGAGCGATA
>NZ_JAERQD010000137.1 GCF_016735695.1 Microvirga zambiensis WSM3693
AACCAGAGCCCTTCCTCCCGCATCCATTGGCGCAGCGTCTCGCGCGAGAGACTCAGGCCATGCCGCTCCAGAAGCATCTGGCTCGCCAGGGTCGGTCCAAAGTCCCGGTAGTTCTCCGTGACGTAGGCGATGGCCAGCTGGCGCACATGCGGTCCCAGCCGACGGTTCGAGGGCCGCCCGCGGGCCCGGTGACGAAGGCCGGCCGCACCATGCTCGGCCAACTGCCGCGCCAGCCGATGCGCCTGGCGCCTGCTGACGCCCATGAGGCCGGCCGCCGCGGTCATCGTCAGACGGCCTGCCACCACCGATGCCAGCACCTCGGCGCGACGAAGCTCCCGTTCGCTCATCTCCACCCAGCCCATGCCAACTCCCATGCACTGCTGTCCAGGGGAGTGTGACATTCCTAGTTTGCCACGGTGGGACATTCTGACTTTGCGCCTACAGTGTTCTACAATAACATTTCGCATAATTAGTGTTTTGACAAGAAGTCTGTAACCAGTGCCGTGGCAGGGTTCCTCCTCTCAGGAGGATCCTATGCGAACCAATCAGCGGCTCGCCCAGTTGTGGCTCGATGCTTTGACAACAGAGCTTGGGGCTTCTGCCGGTACCATCGCCACTTACACCGACGATCTGACCTGCTACCTTGTCTGGCTCGAGGAAAGCCACTTGGGCTTGGAGGATGTCGGTTTGGAGCACATCCGGGATTACGTCGCCGTTCTCGATCAACGCGGCTATGCCGGATCGACCATTGCCCGGCGCATCACAGTGGCACGCGGCTTGCACAGGTTCCTGATCGCCGAGGAACTCGGCTCGCGCGACCCCACGTCCAACCTGTCTGCGATGAAGCGCTCCCGTAAATTGCCCTTTGTCCTGTCGATCGCCGAGACCGAGGCACTCCTGGAGACGGCTCATAGGCTTGCCGCCGATCCCTCGGTCGGCCTCTACCGGCAGGCCGGCTATGCCCGCCGCGCTGCTCTGTTCGAGACCCTCTATGCCTCGGGCATGCGCATCAGCGAGGCTCTGTCCCTGCCATCCGACGCGGCGCCTCTTGGCACCCGCATGCTCTTGGTGCGCGGCAAAGGCGACAAGCAGCGCCTCGTGCCCCTCCACGACCGAGCCATCGAGGCCATTGCCCAGTGGCAGAGGCTGGCCAGCGCGTATTCTGGCGGCAAGCGGAGCCAGTGGTTGTTCCACTCGGTTCGCAACGGCACGAAGGCGCTGACGCGCCAAGCGGCTCTGAAGGAAATCAAGGAAGCTGCCGTCGCGGCAGGATTGGCCAATCCGGAGCGGGTGTCACCACATGTGTTGCGTCATGCCTTTGCCACCCACATGCATTCCGGCGGCACCGATCTACGCGTCCTGCAGGAGCTTCTCGGCCATGCCGGTATCGAGACCACCCAAGTCTACACTCATCTCGATACCTCCCGCCTCCATCACATGGTTCGCGACCTCCACCCGCTCAACGCTCAAGAGATTTCGGACCGATAGCAACGTGGGACAGCGTCGCGAGCGCTTCCCGCGGAAGCCAAACTGCCTCGCATCCTTATGCCACCTCACTCGCCTCGCGCGGATGCGATCGCTCGTTGACCTTCGGCGGTGTCCATCCAAGTGAGAGCCTCTATCCGTTGAGAGAATCTCTCACGACAAATCCTGGGCGTCAGCTTTCCGCGCACAGGGACAATGACGCGCCACGATCGTTTCAGCTCCATCGCATAGGCGGCTGGATGTTTTTTCACCGGATACTCCCCTGCTAACGCTCAAAGGAATACAGCCACTAGACCCACAGACATTGCCCAGAGGCGAGCGACATTAGCAACTATCCACGCATCGCAATGAGAAAGAGGCTAAAGGAATGCGTTAGCGCTCTCCGAAGGATTTGCGTCGCTAGGGAGAGGAAATGGGCGAGTGTAAGGCTCAGTTAACCATGAACGCGCATCATCCTGCTGACGTGACACGGGGACTGGGCGGGCATTTCTCAAGCGGAGACGATTGCTCATGACAGAAACGATCTCGCCCGATGTCATTCAGGAGAAGATGGATCAAATCAGTGGAACCTTGAACGCAATCCTCTCTGGAGGTGGTGAAGGGTACCTTCGCGAGCTTCAGGGTCTGTTGCATAAGAACCTTGCAGGGCTCCTCGGCTTGTTCGATCGGAACCCCGGGCTCGATGCGGCGACGTCCGACTTTTATGCCGCAGCCTCAGCCATCGTGAGCGATATGGATACGGAAGCTCAGCCGCTTGCCCGAAAGCATCGGTTGCTGCGTGAAACTCAGGCTCGGTTTGAGGAACGCATCAGACTGGCGAAGCCGAATGGTCGAAAGCCGTCAGCGGACTGGTGCAAGAATGAGATTTTCCTAGCGGCCTGAAATGGACGTCGCCTGCCACACCGCAACGCAAACCATTGTTCTGCGGAATTGCTAGCCCCGGAAGCAATGGTTTGCATTCTCGCAATTCGCCTTTCTGGCGGCGCCGCCAATTCGTCTCAGAACCCTCGCCTCAGGATGATCCGTTCTCAAATCCCCCGCCTCTCTTGCGATGGAGCGACGTTGCGGGATTGCGGAACAGTGGCATCGAGACCTCGGTTTGGGAGAGCCTGGCGATGTTCGCCATTGCCTCCTCCCTGATTGAGGTCTGAAGACGTTCCGACATCAACGGATGGCTGTTTCCGATCATGGCGACGTTCTCGAGGATGCCGTAGGCGGGCGAGTTCGGGGAGATCGATACGGCCTTCCCATCCAAGATGACGACAGCCTCTCCGAGGGATGCGGCCTCAAGCCACTTGATCCACGGTGTCTGGTATGGCCCCTCCTGCGGAAAGATCCTCGGGATCTGTGCCGGGGCTCTGGCGAGCGAGACCGTCGCGACCTCGTTGGCGGTGTCGATAGCATTGACCCGGATGCTGAACCCTGACCCGAGCACTGACAGGTTTTCTGGTGTGCTGATCGCGCTGCCCGCTCTGAACACTTCATTCCCGTCTTCGTCTGGAACGAGATACGAACTACCGCCCTCGAAGCGGTGGACGAGAACACAAGGAGGCACGAGCGCGTCCCATCCCGTGTTCATCCTGAATTCGATGAAGTACTCGCCGAACCGGGCCGCGAGATATCCGGGAAGATGCCGGCTGTGCAGCGGACGCAATTGCACAGTCGTACTGATGCGAGCGGTTCTGGGATCGGTCCAGACACGTGTCATGTCGAGCCAGCCCTTCGACCCCATGTTGGCGGCGTTGAGGCCGGGCCCTATCTCGTAGACGGGCTGCCCGAACAGGTCGAGGTCGGTGTAAACGGGATGAGGGGCCGACCTGCCCGCATCTGTGCTCATCACATCGAAGGGATCGGTGTAGTCGACAGTCGACCCTTCCCTTCGGGAATGGTTGAGGCCGTATCCATGCCCCATTTCCTGTCCGAGCAGGCTGGGGGACAATCCTGACAGAGCGCTGTTGGCGCCATCGTCGCCGCATACGACACCGTTGAGACCACCGAAGAGGTCGCGGCCGGAGTTGAGGACGACCACCACGTTATGGAAGTCCCCGAGATTGACGCCCTCGGCCGTCGCCTTGTCCTTGGCCCATTGCAGAAGGTCCTGCCGGCCAGCCTGATGCAATCCGCTTCCGGTGTAGTCGGCCGTCGCCTTGTCGAGCGTGTACCACCCGAACACCTGAGAACCGCTCAGATCGAGTTTGCCGTGGGACATGTCGCGGAAGTAGTCGACCATGTTCCATTTGCCGGCTCCAGCGGGCGTGAAGATTTCCTCGTAGCGGAGCCGAGGAAAGGGTTCATTATTATTGTCGTTGAATTTTGTGAGTATGACGGCCCACGGTGTCTGCATGGCGGCACCCAATACGCGGATTGCTGTCGGGACTCTGAAAACGCAGTAGGGACAAAAGCTATACATAGTATAGGGAGGAGAGTCAGGTTGGTCAGTACTCCGAATGAGACTTCTTGTTTGGGTGATTTTGCCGTGCTCAGCGCACAGTGTTGTCTGGATCGTTCGGTTGTTCTTCCAGCGGCCGGCATTCGCCAGAGAGAAAGTCCCGGATCCGGTAGAGGCTGAAGGTCATGGGTGTGCTCGACAGGCCGATGTGGAGCATCCCGATGGGCGAGGCGCCGATCCGGAAGAAGCCGACGAACTCGCTCGTGCTGAGAAGCCCTTTCTGCAGTTTCTGCGAGAATGTTGCGCCATCAGGGAGCGCATTGGTGAGGGTCAGGGTCGAGGTGTCGAAGTCGAAGCTCTGCCAGGACATGGCAAACGGCTCGGCCGGATCGGACTCCTCGATTCTCCCCTCGGCATTGGACCTGACGTGCGAGAGCGTGGTGCAATGAAGTCGCGCGGCTTCGGCAGGGTCGCCGAACAGCGCTGCGCCGGCGGTCAAGACGGCCGCGAGACGCGCTGACGTCACCTTGGCGATCCTCATCGGAGGCTTACCGAGAACCGTGCGATGCACTCAAACCAACAATAACGCTCGCATGGCAGGAAACCACGCCAAGGCAGATCAGAAATGGGGTAAGATGTCTTGACCGATGCCTCGACTACGCAACCGCTCAACGGGAGCACGCTGTGGGATCATGGCGACAGCACGCTTGGGCATGGCCGCCCTAGCGGACGCCGATGGTCTGTCGGCTGCCGAGGATCCGGCGCACACGATCCAGGGTGCCCTCGAACGCTGGCGGGACGATTTCAATGCCAGACAAGCGACAGGCATCGACGTCAAAATGGGAGCCAATCATTTTTCTGCTTCAGATCGGGATCCGCTCAGCTATCGTCAACACGGAGGCGAACGCTGAGCGAGAGGAGGAATTCGATGCGCGTGCCGGCAATCGTGCTGATGGGCATTGTCCTGTCAGGCTGCGTTTCGTCCCGCGAGCTGCCATCCCAGCCCGTTCCGCCAGCCAATCTCGGGTTGACACAGGCAGTATCTCCTGTGCCCCCGGCCGCCATCCCGGCGGCCCTTCCGCCAGGATATACCCGGCACATTACCTACAGGGATGGCAGGTTCACTCTGCCGGACGGCTCAACGGTTCCGGCCGATCCGAATGGCGGATTCACGATCTCCACCGGGGCCTATATCCCACCCGACGGAACAGGCGGGATCGTCCTCCCCAATGGAGCGCGCTGCATTTCGGATAGTGCACAGGGCTACTTCTGCCCCTGAGGCTTCCCTCCTCGGTCGGTTGTTGCCTTCAAGCCATATGCCGAGCCTCTCGCCCGCCACCCGTACGATGCGCTGAATTGTCATCCGCTGCCTCGAGTATTCGTCAAATCCTTCGAGCCTGAATGCAGCAGAGGTAGACCGCGGTCGTCGACAACTGCCTCGCGAGAGTTCGCTC
>NZ_JAERQD010000138.1 GCF_016735695.1 Microvirga zambiensis WSM3693
AGGATCAGGTAGGGGAACGGCTCCTCGAGCCTTCGGGAGGCGAACTGGGCCAGGCTGTCGTCGAGGCGCTTGTTGATCGAGGAGATGGCCGAGGCCGAGAAGCTGTGGCCGCACAGCTCCTCGGTGATCGCCTTGACCTTGCGGGTGGAGACGCCTTGGACGTACATCTCGGCCAGGGTGGCGACCAGCGCCTGCTCGGAGCGCTGATAGCGCTCGAACAGCTCGGTCGAGAAGCGCCCGTCCCGGTCCTGCGGCACCCGCAGCTCGAGTTTGCCCACGCGGGTCACCAGGGTGCGGGTGTAATAGCCCGAGCGGTAGCCGAGGCGGGAGGCGGTGCGCTCGCCCTTCTCGGCCTGGAGCGCATCGCTCATCTCGGCTTCGAGCATCTCCTGCATGACGGCCCGCACGATCTCGCGCAGCCCGTCCGGGTTCTGGCTCAGAAGGTCCTTGATGGCGGCCGCGGCAGGTTTATCCTTGGAGTTGGTCATGGTGGGGCTCCTCTCGGAGGGTGACGTTGAACATCACCATCCTGCCATGACCGCCCCGATCAGGCGATTTGCAGAACCTTCACCACACTACTCTTCAGGGGCCTTCGCGGCGGAGCATCCTGACGCACGTCTTCACCTCTGGTGTCAGGACGAGGCGCGCTTGGGCCAGAAGGGCCGGACCACCCGGGTCTGGGATGAGCGCGGGGTGCGCCCGCCGGGCGTGGTCGACCGGCGCTTCGAGAGGCTGTATCTGTTGGCCGCTTGCCGTCCGGGCACGGACGAGGCCTTCGCGCTGGCGCTACCGCGAGTGCACGCCGACGCGATGACGGTGCTTCTGGAGCACTTCTCGCGCCAGCTTGCGCCGGGCGTGCATGCGGTGCTCGTGCTGGATCAGGCCGGCTGGCACGACGAGCGGGCCTTGCATGTGCCCGCGTCCATCACGCTCCTGTCATTGCCGTCGGCCTCGCCCGAGTTGAACCCGGTGGAGCGGATCTGGCTCTATCTGCGTGAGCGGGATCTCTCGCATCGCGTGCTGGACGACGATGGGGCTGTCCTGGAGGCCGTCTGCCGCGCCTGGACCAGGCTTCTTGATGAGGCGGGTCGGCTCACGACACTTACTGCTTATCCTTATCTGACCACGTCAGAAATTCCGTGAGCGGGTATAATCCCTGAAATATAACCGCCAGACCGAAGCGCCGACGGCAATATTGGCTTTCTGGCCAGGTATTTTCTTCTCATTTTGGGGCTGCAGCTCGCACGCTTCGGAACAACGGTCCACTAATGGGATGGACCGGCTGCTTCCCCCGGCGGGTACTCGGCAAAGGCTGGTACCCGCGACAACGGGAGAAGCAGCCATGGAGCCCGAGATAGAGAATCTATTTCCGACCCTTACGATGATTGGCATCGACATCGGCAAAGACGTCTTCTCCCTTGTCGGCTTCGATGCCGAAGGGAAGATCGCCTGCCGTCGCAAGATCAAGCGGGGTGGCAATCACGCCGAGGTGGTATAGGAATGCCTGAGCTGTCCCGTGGCCTCACGCGGGTAAGCCATGTGGGATGCCTCGTGTAATAGTATCTCTCGCATCCAGATGCTTGCTGGATCATTATTGTGAAGGGCAGGCCATTGGACGGCTTCGGTGAATGCGGGAAGTGGCAGCGGCAGTTCAACGATCCGCAGGGGTATCGTCTTTGCGAAATGCTCAACCAGCCGTAAGGGCATGGTTGCTATACGGTTGGTGCCTGATAGCACGGGTGGGAGCATGCTAAAGCTGTCCAC
Organism: Microvirga zambiensis WSM3693; assembly: GCF_016735695.1. GTDB lineage: Bacteria > Pseudomonadota > Alphaproteobacteria > Rhizobiales > Beijerinckiaceae > Microvirga > Microvirga zambiensis. The sequence continues at coordinate 1,765 of NZ_JAERQD010000138.1, forward strand.
CACGACCTCAAGACGTCTCTTGAATCCGTGCTCGAGCAAAAACCATTCCTCGATGGAGGGCTTCCGTGTCCGTCCGAACTTGACCGCAACGTGCCCCATCGACATGTATCTCTCGAATGTAAGCTGCCGCGGTAGCTGCCTGTTCATGCGGCAACCTACACACACAAGTTTCTCGTCAAACAGTGCCACTCTAGGATGCACGCTCGACATGAATACTTCCGGAAGGACTAGAAAATCGACATCACCGCGCCGGAGAAGCTCATCGGGGTCATCGTCGAGAGGCAGCAATTCGAAGCTGACGGCGGGAGCTTCCCGGGCAACACGCTCCACGACCTTTCTAAAAAATACGAGTGTCATGAAATCGGAAAGGATGATCCTGAAGCGGCGCTCCGATTGGGCTGGGTTGAACCGGTCCGAGGAAATGATGGAGAGCTGGATGTGCAGCAGAGCCTCGCGGACTGCGGGGGCGAGCCCTGCCGCACGCGGTGTTAGGACAAGTTCACGGCCCCTCATCGTGAATAGCTCATCGCGGAAATAGGCGCGTAACCGGCCGACGGCCGCGCTCATGGCCGGCTGGCTCAGGTTGATGCTGCGTGCCGCCGCCGTGAGGTTACGCTCGGTCATCAGAGCATCGAGCGCGACGAGGAGATTGAGATCAAGGCCCTTGAAACGCATGGTGTGCAGTGATCCATAGCATGGATGTGGGCGGATTCAAGCGGTCGTCGCAACGGTGAAATTTTAGCTCATCGCAGATACTGGTCCAAGGCCTCGGCAGGGGTTCTCCAGCCAAGGGCCTTTCGCGGCCTGGTATTGAGGGCCAGTGCCACAGCTGAGATGTCATCGACGCTATGCGCGCTGAGGTCGGTCCCCTTTGGAAAGTACTGGCGCAGCAGACCATTGGTTGTTGTTGCCCCGAAAGATCGGACAGATCATCCCGGTTGACGTGAGGCGATGAACTCACGCGGGGAACGATCGCCGAGCGCCTTGTGCGGGTGAAGGCTGTTGTCATGCTCGAACCATAAGGGAAGGCTTTCCATGACCGTTCTCGCATCCGGGATCGGGTTTACCCGGACGTCATCACGCGTGATCGTCCGTACGAAGGCTTCGGCCAGGCCGTTGCTATGCGGGCTCTGCACCGGCGTGGTGCGCGGCTCCAGCCCCATCTCCCGCGCCAGGCTCTTCGTGTCATGCGCGATGTCGCCCGAGCCGTTGTCGGAGAGCCCTTCGATGGTCTCCGGCAGCCGGTTCACGGACCCGAAGCGAGGCTCCACCGCCGTGATCATCAGATCCTGCACGTCCTCGCCCGTGAGTCCTTCGGTCGTGGCCACATGCCCCAGCACCTCGCGATCACAGCAGTCGAGTGCAAACGCCACCCGCACCGTCTCGCCATTGGCGCAGCCGATCTCGAACCTATCCGAGCACCAGCGCAGACTGGAGCGCTCCACGGCAACACGCCCGTCGTGCCAACGTGTCTCAGCTCCGCCAGCATGGCGCTGCAGCAGGAGGTCATGGGCCTTCATCACTCGATAGACCCGCTTGTGATTAGGCGCAGGACGACCCTGCTCACTGCAACAGCTCGAGTTTTTGACATCCGGGCGCATGATGCCGTTATAGAGGTGATGATAGGCGCCGTGCGCTATCTGATGCTCATCAGAGTGTCCCTCCTCGGCCCTAGCAGGGAGGGAGTAGAAGAGGGCCGCGATGACAACGATCGTCATCACGACAGCTAAGGCGTTATAGAAGGCCGCCCAGATTTCGGCACGCCGCATCGAAGCCTCCTTTTCCCTAAGACCGACGCTCGGCCGGGTCGGCATCGCGCCCTCAGTGATCACGAGCGCCTTCACCCGCAGCCGCACAGAGTTACGCCGACATAAGGCGATGATGATTGCGGCAGCACTCCACGCCAATTATCCGCGTGGCTGATTGGATTACACGTTGGTATGGGCTGGCGATGCGCGGGGTATAAGCGGGGATGTCACATCAACCAAGTAAAGGCCTTTCCGGCGCGGGCCTCGCCTGCCTAAGTCCTTGAAAACGCACAATCGGGCATCCGCGCGAGGGGCAGTATGCGTACGTAAAACACTTTGATGTGACGACGCCCTTCCGAGAAGTGCCAGAGCCTAACCTCAGGGGTGTTCCTGAGAACGGACCCTGGGGCCGCATGTGGTCAGCCTTTTGCGAAGGGATCCTCGCATAAGCATCGCTTTACCGGACGCAGAGCAGAATCGCCGAACAATCAAAATGCTTGCCGTTGAACACCACGTCCTCCGTTGTCGGGATTTCAATCATAGTAGCTAAAACTCTGAAACAAACTGTCTGCGCCATAACCCAGCTCGGATCTACTAAGGTGCGACAGCATTCTGCCCACTGGATGAGGACACCTATACTTTGATGTGATTGCTATCGCACAGGGCTGCCGCTAAGGCGCTGTTAGCGCATGAACTCATTGCGTCTGAGGGCGTTTTGCTCGTCCTGATCTGAGGAGGAGCCATGCTGACGGCCGCACAGTGGGCGATGCTGGAGCCTTTGGTGGAACAGTGCCGTCCCAAGGGCAAGACACCGCCGCAGGATCTACGACGGACCATTGAGGCCATGCTCGGCGGCATGAGAATGGTGCCAAAGGGCGGTCCGTCCCCGCTGAGCTGGGGCCGTGGTGGCGCGCGGCTCAGACCTTCATCCGCTGGGCGCGTCGGGGTGTCTGGGAGCGTCTCCTGGTGCAGGAGCACAGCATCCAGCTCGGAATGACGTTCCTCGACGGCAGCAGCGTGCGGGCGCATCAGAAGGCCGCCGGAGCTCGCCGAAAAGGGGCTCTCAAGCTGAGCGAGACCATCGTGAAGCACTTGGCCGCTCTCGTGGCGGCTATGGCACCAAGGTTTGCGTGATGAACTATACCGGAATGTGGGTGATGACGGATTGAGAAAGGCGACGTATCGAGGCGGGTGTCGAGCCTGCCAGAACCT
>NZ_JAERQD010000139.1 GCF_016735695.1 Microvirga zambiensis WSM3693
ACCCATGGACGGCTTGAAATCGGAATGCCTGGACGGCTTCAGATTGGACGAAGTGGACGGCTTTGTCGGTATCCTCAGTCGCATCGAACTCAAGTGCGAGGGCATTGTCGGCTGTGTGGCACGCGGCTCGGATCATCACACACCTCCCGGATATCGCATCTCATAGCGTCGGTGTGGGGTTCGATGGCGAGCCCTTCTGGTTGATCAAATTCAGAAGATGCTGAGGGAGTGGATCTCTCATCTCCCGGTCATACATGGCCCGCAAGCGATTGCCGAGACTGGCAAGGCTGGAACGCCTCAGCTTGCGAACGGGAGGCTTGTTGTCGCCGCTGCCTCCCGCCGCTGGTGCCAAGGCCAACGTTCCCTCGGCACGGGGCTCATCATCCCTCATCCGATCTTCTCCTTGCAACTGTTTACCTGCGAAGTTTGGCTACTGATTATGGCATTGCGATGCACAAAATCGGGCGATCACCTTTGGTTAACCATGAGTGACCATTGACCTTGGACGATCCGATTTGCGCCACAAGCCCGACCCAATGCGGCGCTGATGTGCGCACACAACGCTCTTGGAATGTCATTTAGCGATCAACGAGTCACCTTATGAGTTTTGGAAGAACCCACGGAGGATTGCAGTTTCGTGTGACAGGCATAGGCCTCTCGGCCGCGACAATCATCGGGTGGGGGTTGTTCACCTATTCCATCCTCTCCGCGGGATCCGAGGAGCACGATCTCCGGCGCGAGGTTTCGCAACTTCGGCAACGGATTGAGACGGTCACCGCAGAGCGCGATCAACAGGCGCAAGCAAATGAACAGAGAATTCTGGCAGGCCAGGATCTGAACACCATGCTGATAAGCATTGAAGCAGCAACCGAAGAACTCCAGCGGCTGAATTCTCTCAAGGCGAGCGTTGATCAGGCGATTGAACAGGCCCGCCTTCAGCTCACCGGAGTGTCGGAACAGTCTGTCGATGTCACCGAAAGCCCCACGATCAGCACGACGTCATCTGTTCGTTTGTCGAAACAGGAGATCCGCGCCGCACAGGAAGCGCTTGTAGACTTCGGATATGGCAAACTGAAAGCGGACGGGTCATTCGGCCCCTCGACCCGCAAGGCCGTCAAGGCCTTTGAACGAGCCAACGGTTTGCCGGTCACGGGCAGGCTTGGAACGGCAACCTTCCGGGCGCTGAGAACTCACACGGCTTCGGTGGCTCAATAGCTCACCCTGTCCATCGGGTGGGCCGGCGGGGGCATCGCAATCGGAGCAACTCTCTGGTCTAACCCTCTGTTTACGGTTTGCACGCAGAGTCACAACGAGGCCGGACTTAGCCCGGCTGTTCACGTTCCAGTTGCGTTGAGATCATGCATTCGACCCGTAAGCCGCCTTTCGCCCCGCCACCCCTTCCCGGAGAGGACAATGCCCGTGAGATCACCAACGTCGTGAGGTTGCAGAAGGCTCGAAGGGGCGCCGAAAACGATCCAGTCCAAGACACCGGCGAGCCACCGTGGAGACAGGCCTTCGTTCTCGCCGAGGGGGTAAAAGCCACGCGCACGCCCGATCGCATCATTCGGGCTCGTAACGGCCATCCAGAGCCCGTGACTAGCGGACATGAGGAGTCCGTCCCTGAAGCCGACGCGGCTATCGGCAAACCCGTCCGCTCCGTCATCGGCGAGGAGGCCACCGAGGCTCATGAGCCAACGATCCGAAGCCAGATCGCTGAATTGCGGTCGGCCTTGGCGGCCGAGGATTCGGTCTCGGAACGGCTGACCCGCCTTGCCGACAAGGAAGCAGCCCTTGCTGATGAGAGCGGTGGAGAGGCGGCTGGCGGCCCGCGCTTTATGATCGAGACGGCAACACGCTTGCCATTTTCACCGCAAGCTCCAGAGCCGGTTGGATTGCGCCGTCAGGAGCAAAGCCAAGAGATCCAGTTACGGCCGACGGCCACGTCCTTCAGCTTGGTGTCTGCGGCCGTGTCCTTCTCGTGGCAGGGCAACTCCTACGGATTGGCTTCTACCCGACCGACGGAGACTCTCGACGCTCTGCCGGCCCGCTTTTCTGATGAGTTGGTGTTTCCTGACAGCGGTTTGACGAGCGATGCAGCCTATGGCGGTGGGAGCGATTCAATCGAGGCGATCGAGCCGGAGAATTCGACCACCGTCGACGCCTCACGGCCGTCCGAGCCGAGCCCGGAGAGCATCGCCACGACTGACATCACCGCGGAGGCGGCGCCTCCTGCTGGTACGGTAACCAGCGTGCCGGGGTCTATCGAGGCGGAGATCGATCTCAGCTACCTCGCTCTGTTCGATGATCTGGTGCCGACCACCGTTAAGACACCGCCGACGGGGGAGGTGGCACTGCAGCTCTGGACCGAACCGTTGGTCGATCCTGCGCCTTATGCCGCAATCGTACCGGCTCGGGAGCGGGGTGAGCAGCTGCCCATGCCTGATGCCGCAGACAACCAGGATCTTGCAGCAGCTCCTCGCGCCGAATCGCTTCAGGAGGCGGGCCCGATCGTCGATCTGCCCAAAGTTGCTCCCTCAACCTGGGGGCACCCGATCTTGCTCCCGGCAACCGTCGTGGACTGGTCCTACCAGAAGCCGGATATTGGGTTCTTGGCCGAGCCCCCCGACCGCGAGGGGCCGGAGCTGACCGAGGACATTCTGGAGGAAACAGCGGGCCGGCTCGAGAGGGTTATCCGTGACTTCGGCGTCAAGGGCGAAGTGATCCACGTCCATCCCGGCCCGGTGGTCACTTTGTACGAGTTCGAGCCCGCTCCAGGCATCAAGTCAGCGCGCGTGATCGCGTTGTCTGAGGACATCGCGCGCTCGATGAGTGCGGTCTCGGCCCGCGTCGCCGTGATCCCGGGCCGCAACGCCATCGGCATTGAGCTACCGAACGAGACCCGCGAAACCGTGTTCCTGCGGGAGCTCCTCGCCTCGGAGGATTTTGAAGTCTCGAAGCACAAGCTGCCTCTCTGCCTTGGCAAGACGATCGGCGGCGAGCCGGTGATCGCCGATCTCGCCCGCATGCCGCACCTGCTCGTCGCCGGCACAACTGGCTCGGGCAAGTCGGTGGCAATCAACACCATGATTCTGTCGCTGCTCTTTCGTTTCACGCCGGAAGAATGCCGCCTGATCATGGTCGACCCGAAAATGCTCGAGCTCTCGGTCTATGACGGCATCCCACACCTGCTCACCCCGGTCGTCACCGACCCGAAGAAGGCGATTATTGCTCTGCGGTGGGCGGTGCGCGAGATGGAAGATCGCTACAAAAAAATGGCGAAGCTCGGCGTGCGCAACATTGACGGCTTCAACGCCCGCGTGGTCGAGGCCAAGGCCAAGGGGGAGGTCATCACCCGGTCCATCCAGACGGGCTTCGACAAGGCCACAGGGGAGCTGACATACACCGAAGAGGTGATGGACCTCACGTCCTTGCCCTACATCGTGGTGATCGTCGACGAGATGGCCGACCTGATGATGGTGGCCGGCAAGGAGATCGAAGGGGCGATCCAGCGTCTCGCCCAGATGGCGCGGGCTGCCGGCATCCATGTCATCCTGGCCACCCAGCGCCCGTCGGTGGACGTGATCACCGGCACGATCAAGGCGAACTTCCCGACAAGGATCTCGTTCCAGGTGACCTCGAAGATCGACAGCCGCACGATCCTGGGCGAGATGGGCGCCGAGCAGCTTCTGGGCCAGGGCGACATGCTCCATATGCAAGGTGGCGGCCGCATCGCTCGCGTACACGGCCCCTTCGTTTCGGATCTGGAGGTCGAACGGGTCGTTGCTCACCTCAAGCGGCAGGCCAAACCCATCTACGTGGAGGCCGTCACGGCCGAAGACGAGGAAATGGAGCCAGAGGAGACCCCGGTCTTCGATGAGAGCGAGATAGAGCTTGGATCGGGTGAGTTGTTCGACCAAGCGGTCTCGATTGTGCTGCGGCACAAGAAGGCGTCGACCTCGTACATCCAGCGGCGGCTGCAGATCGGCTACAACCGGGCGGCCTCGCTGATGGAGCGGATGGAGAAGGAGGGCATCGTCGGACCCGCCAATCATGCGGGCAAGCGAGAGATTTTCATCGGAACGGGTGGAGCAGACGAGGACTGAGACTGGCAGAAGACCGGACTGGCACACGCAAACGAGCGTCGGCTCAGCCTCTAGCAGTCAGGGCAGCCTGCCAGCGTCATCTCATCTGCACACCGTGCCCCCGGGAGCGCCAAGGCGCTCCCCGGGGCTTGTGTTCTAAGAGCTCTATCCCACGATCGAAGCCGCTCGGGCGGGTGAGGTTGGCAAGGGTTTTGCGTTGGGCGCCTCCGAGGTGAAGGGTCTGGCGAGCCAAACCCCCGCGCCACGGACGAGATCTTAGCCCAAAATCGCTGAGGTGCAGCAGGCGACAAGCGAAGCCGCGCAGGCCATTCAAGCGATCGGCAGCACGATCAGCGCGAAGTCCCAGATCTCGACCTCGATTGCAGCGGCGCTCATCATAGTTGACACTATGTCGCTCAAGCTAATTGACGCCGGGCATGTGCTACGATCCCGTGATGTCAGCTCGGCAAAAATCGCTCCTCTTCTCGGGACCTCACGTCAGTCGGTCTGGGAGCGGTTTGGGTAGCCGCCTGAAGGATTACTGATCCGGCTTGGGTGAACTTGAACTATGCGGCATAGCGGAATGACGGATGCCCAAAGTAGCTGCGGATTCGG
>NZ_JAERQD010000013.1 GCF_016735695.1 Microvirga zambiensis WSM3693
ATGCCGAACAGACCCGAGATGAACCCGACCGCCGCACCCATCCCAAGAATGAGCAATACACTCACAGGCATCTCGGCGATCGGCAAATAGATTTGCACCCCGGTTCCCCCAATGGCCGGTGCAGCCACGTCGTTGTTACAGCATCGTGCAGGCGATGTAACGGTTACGGTCTGAACGGAAGATGACAGAACCGATCCGATCTCAACTCCTGTCCGCTGCCGATCGATCCAGAGCGACGGTCCGGCCATCATCCGCGGCCGGCGGCCGGTTGGCGATGGGGTCGACGGGCCGCGCCCGCCAAAGCTCGAGCGCTCCCTTGGCGGCTCTGATGTCGGCGGCGGCAAGGCGCATGGCGAGTTCGTCGCGCTTGCGAACCGCTTCCTCGTCGCCCTGGGCGGCCGCAAGGGAGAACCACTGGAAGGCTTTTTGCAGGTCGGGTTTCGCGCCGATCCCGCGGGCGAGCAGGATCCCCATGTTGAACTGGCTGTCGCGGAAGCCCGCCTCGGCCGCCTCGCCGAACCAGCGCAGGGCGGCGGCATAGTCCGGCTTGCCGGTGCTTCCCGAGGCCAGGAGCGTGGCGAGATTGTGCATGGCGCGGATGTTGCCGCCCAAGGCCGCGCGCTCGTACCAGAAGGCGGCATGCTTGAGATCGCGCGCGACGCCGGTGCCCTTCTCGAACATCGTCGCGAGGCGCTCCTGGGCCGGGGGAAGGCCGGCCTGGGCAGCGCGCTCGAAGAGGCGTGCGGCCATCGCCATGTCCTGCGCCATGCCGCGTCCCTCGGCCAATTGGGCCGCGATCTCGTAGAGCGCCGCCGCGTCGCCGGCGAGAGCCGCCTGCCGCAGGGCCGCCGGCGCCTCGCTCGGAATCACGCCGACCGTCGCCGGATCGACCAGGAACTGGCCCGATGCCCATGGGGTCGGAGCCACGGAGCCCGTGGAGAGGGTGGAGGCCTGGAAAAGGTTTGTCTCGGCTGCGGCGGAGCCGGCTTCCGCCATCTTCGGTGCCGGAGACGACACAGGTTCCATGTCCGCGGAGGACGAGGAGGAGGCCGCCGGGGAGGGGGCGTTCCGGTCTCCCGCAAGGATCAGCGCGGAGCCTGCCGCCAGGATCAGGAAGGCAAGCCCGAAGAGGAGAGGACGGCGCTGGCCGTCGAGACTCCGGCGCAGGCGCTCGAAGAGGGTGGCGGAGGCTGGTTCGTCCTCGCCTGTCTCGTCGTGTCCGTCATCCGGCGCAGGCTCCGTCTCCGATGTGGATGGTGCATTCCTGTCCGTCTCCGCGCCGCCCTGGGCGGCCCGGCGGGCCGCCGCGATGAAGCTCGCCCGCAGGTGGCCGTTGTCGGCTTCCGGAACCGAAAGGAGCGTTGCGCTGCCCGTCGTGCTCCCGGGTGCAGGCGCCTGCGCGGTCGATGCCGCCTGGCTCATCTGATCGGTGGCCGGTGCGGCGTTCTCGATCTGGGACAGGGTGGCGGCATGGAGCCGCCGCACGGCCGCTTCGAGGCGGTCCGCCGGCGGCAGAGGATCGGGCGAGGCGCTCGCGGCAGCGGGCGGCACGACCTGACCGGGCAGGCGGGAGGCGAGAGCCTCTAGGGCTTCGTGGACGGCGCGCAGGGTCTCCTGCGTCTTGCGGTCCGACCGGCTGTGAAGAGCCTTCAGCTCGACGAAGCCGTGCTTGAGCGTGTCGAGATCGCCGGCGGCGGGCAGGGTGGCGCGAATATCGGTCAGGGCCGTCCGCGCCGCGCGTTCGGCAATGCCGGCGGCCTCGTCCCGAAGCGCCCTGGCGTGGCCGCCCGTGGTCTCCGCATTCCTGTCGAGACGCTCGCCCAGGGCCGCGATCTGCCGCTCGAGGGCTTCGAGACCGGCCGGCGGGGCCGTTCCTTTCAGCTTCTCGTCGAGGGCGCGAAGCACCTGCTCGGCCAGGCTGGCGGTATCGGTTCTCTCGCCGAGCTGGCGCAGCTCCTGTTCGATGCGGTCGAAGCGCTCGATGAGGGGCTCCTGCGAAGGAACCTCCCGTTCTGCAACCGCTTCGATCCTGGACGAGAGCCGTTCCATCATGTCCGACAGGGCGCCGCTCTCATCCGGGCGACCGCCGGACAGGTTCGCCATGTGCTCGGTCATCAGCGCGAGCTGCTCGCTGACGGGGGCAAGATCGACGGGGGCGGGGTCCGGACGGCGTGTCAGGAGATCGATCCGCCGCCCGAGACTCTCCAGCTGCTCGGGGACCCGGCTCGTCTCCTGCGCGGTGGCGGTGACGTAGAGGGCCGAGCAGACATCGTCGAGGGAATTCTTCAGGGCTGCGAAGTCGCCCTTGTTCACCTGATGCAGGCGCAGCTCCGCGATCTGGCGGCCGAGGGTGCCGACCTCATCCGCGAGCCGGCCGACCTGCTGCGGCTCGGCCCGGTTGGCGAGATCCTGACGCAGGTCGACGATCTGGCTGCTGAGAAAATCGACGACGGAACGGTCGACGCCGGTCTTCGCGACCGTGTCGATCCTGGTCTTGATGAGATCGATCGCATCGGCGAGGCGCCCGTGCATGTCCTCGCCGATCTCCTCCGACAGGCTCTGGACACGCTCGTAGAGAACGGTGATGGAGCCTGCGAGGGTTTGCAGATCCCTGGTGGTGGGCCCCTGTCCGAAATCCTTCGCGAGCGAGCCGAGAGTCGCATCGAGGGCGGCGATCTCGCTCCGGGTCGCCAGGGCATCGATGCCGGCGCGGACGTCCGCGATCTCGGAGCGGATCGCCTCCACGGCCGGCTGCAGCGTGGGGCCGGTGCGTTCCAGATGGGCCGCAAGCCGGGACATGTCGGCCCGAAGCCCGGCGAGATTCTGCGAGACCGGGGCGAGCGCCTTGAGCGCCTCCTCCATCGGGAATGCGATGCGGGGCGGGGCGGAACGCTCCGAGGCCACCTGCCGCTCGACCGTATCGAGGCGCTCCTTCATCGAGGTCATGGCCTCGGACAGGATCGCGGCGATCCTGTCCTGCTGGTCGGCCGAGGCGCGGGCGGTATCGTTCAGGCGATCCTCCGCCTGCTCGATCCAGGTTGCCATGGATTCGAGCGCGATGGCGGTCCGGGAGGCCTGCTCCTGGGCCTCCCGTTCGGTCTCGGCCGCGATCGCGGCCATCAGCGTTTCGTAATCCCGCTTCGTCTGGGAGCGGGACGATTGCGACATGCGCGCGATCAGGTTGTCGAGGTCGCTGGCGGCCTTTCGCATGGCCGGGCGTGAATCCTCCCGGTGTTCGGCGAGGATGGCAGCCGCCCAATCCTCGAGAGAGAGGCCCGCCCGGCGCGCGGCGGCCTTCGCCAGCTCGCGGGCATCGAGGTCGAAATCGTCAGGTCTCGAAAGGGCGGGTCGTCTCATGGAAGGCTCGCGGGGATACGCTCGAACGCTTGAGACGGTCACGACCCCGTGCCGATGCCCGCCCTGCGGACTTGAGGCGTCGATAGGCGAATCACTTCGCCTGCAAGCCCTTCCCCCGCCACCGCACCTTTTGCCCGGCGTGGTAAAGAACCCGTTAAAACAGAGGGGATTAAGGGAGGCCGCGGCCTTTGGAGCGGACACTTTCCCCTTGGACATCCTGCAAGGGGAGGTCCCTTCGAGTCCTGTTAATATGATGTCCGTAATACTCTTGCAAAATCCGAAATAAATGTTCTATCATTTCATTACCAAAGGAGATGTGCTCCAAGCACAGCATTGACAACGAGAAATGACGGGGCGTTCCATGGACCATTACGCAAACGGCACCGCGGCCCAAGATGCCGCAGACGGCACGAAGTTCTACACGATCGGCGATCTCGCCCGCGAGTTCGGGGTCACCCTCAGGACCCTGCGGTTCTATGAGGACCGCGGCCTCCTGGCTCCTCGCCGGGACGGCACCGCCCGCATCTACGATCCCCGCGACCGCGAGCGCCTTTCCGTCATTCTCAAGGGCAAGCAGCTCGGCTTCACCCTCACCGAGATCCGCGCCATGGTGGCCGAGGAACGTGCCGGCGGCGTGCCGGGCATGAACCTGAAGCTCTCCCTCGACCAGATCGAGGACCAGATCCAGCATCTCGAGCAGCAGAAGAAAGAGATCGAGGCGGCCCTCGCCGAACTCCAGACCCGCCGCGCCGGCCTCGCCGCTGCCGCCTAGAGCATTTTTCGGGGAAGTGGATCCGGTTAGCCCTCAAAAAATGCGGCGAACCAAAGAAGGGAGATGATTCCACGCAAGTGGAAACAGCTCTCAGACGAGCGCGTCGTCTTCAGGCCTTTTGAGCGCCCATACCGGCCCCGAGCATCGGGCCGGGTGGGCGTTTGCGTTTGGGCGCCGGCCCGCCGGAGGCGCTGGGCGTCCCCGATCGCCAGACGGATGCTGCTACCAGCCTGTCCGCGGAAGATTTGTCGCCCTACATCTTTCCAAAACGGCAAGATAGTTTATATGTGAACTATCTACTCGACCGACACTCTTCCGTTTGGGAAGATGCAGCGTCGGTGCCGATTTGGGAGAGGTCCGAATGCCGGTCTACAAGGCCCCCGTCGAAGACGTCATGTTCCTCCTGAACGACGTGTTTCCGATTGAGCGTTACAACAACCTGTCCGGCTTCGCCGATGCGACCCCCGACACGGTGGAGGCGATCCTCGCCGAGGGCGCCAAGCTCTGCGAGGAGGCTTTCGCACCCCTGAACCTCTCGGGCGATCAGGAGGGCTGCACCCGCAGCGCGGACGGATCGGTGACGACGCCGAAGGGCTTCAAGGAGGCCTACGAAGCGTATTCCGCCGGCGGCTGGATGGGGCTCGCCGCGCCGGAGGAATTCGGCGGCCAGGGGCTGCCTTCCGTCCTCAACACGGTCATGCAGGAATTCATCTCCTCGGCGAACCTGGCGCTCGGCATGTATCCCGGCCTGACTCAAGGAGCCATCGCCGCGCTTCTCGTGCACGGCACCGAGGAGCAGAAGAGAACCTACCTGCCGAAGATGATCGAGGGCGCCTGGACCGGCACCATGAATCTCACCGAGCCTCATTGCGGCACGGATCTGGGCCTGCTCAAGTCCAAGGCCGTGCCGAACGGCGACGGCTCCTATGCCATTTCCGGCACCAAGATCTTCATCTCCGCCGGCGAGCACGACATGGCGGAGAACATCGTCCATCTGGTGCTCGCCCGCATCGAAGGTGCGCCGGCCGGCACCAAGGGCATCTCGCTCTTCGTGGTGCCGAAGTTCCTGGTGAAGGAAGACGGCGCGCTCGGCGATCGCAACGGCGTCTCCTGCGGCTCGCTCGAGCACAAGATGGGCATTCACGGCAACGCCACCTGCGTCATGAACTATGACGGTGCCAGGGGTTGGCTCATCGGCGAGGAAAACCGCGGCCTCAACGCGATGTTCGTGATGATGAACGAGGCACGGCTTGCGGTGGGCGTGCAGGGGCTCGCCCAATCCGAGGTCGCCTACCAGAACGCGGTGGCCTATGCGAAGGACCGGCTGCAGGGCCGCGCGCTCACCGGCGCCAAGTTCCCCGACAAGCCGGCCGATCCGATCATCGTGCATCCGGACGTGCGCCGCACGCTTCTCTCCATCAAGGCCGTCAACGAGGCGGGCCGTGCGCTCGTCGTCTGGACGGGGCTCAACAGCGACATCGCGCACCGCTCCTCGGACGAGGCGCAGCGCCAGGTCGCCGAGGATTACATGGGCCTGATGACGCCGGTTGTGAAAGGCGTGCTCACCGATCTCGGCTTCGACAATGCCGTGAAGGCGCAGCAGATGTTCGGCGGCCACGGCTATGTCGAGGAATCGGGCATGTCGCAGTTCGTGCGCGATGCCCGCATCACGCAGATCTACGAGGGCGCCAACGGCATCCAGGCCATGGATCTCGTCGGTCGCAAGCTCGGCAAGGATGGCGGGCGCGCCGTCATGACCTTCTTCAACGAGGTCGGCGCCTTCTGCCAGGAGAACGCGGGCGACGAGAACCTGAAGGCCTACATCGCGCCGCTGCAGCAGGGACTCGGCCATCTGCAGCAGGCGACCATGTGGTTCATGCAGAACGCCATGGCTAGACCTGACAATGCGGGTGCCGGCGCCACCGACTACATGCATCTCTTCGGCCTCGTGGTCATGGGCTACATGTGGGCGAAGATGGCAAAGGCCGCTCAGGGCAAGAAGGCCGAAGGCAACGGCGCCGCCGACAGGATGGATGCCAAGCTCGTGACGGGCCGCTTCTTCATGGAGCGCCTTATGCCCGAGACCGGCACGCGCCTTGCCCGGATCTCCACCGGTGCGGACACGACCATGGCGCTGCCGGCGGAAGCCTTTTAACGACATACGTCATCCCGGCCGAAGCGAAGCGCAGGGCCGGGATCGCGCGACGAGTATGCATACTTGAGAACGATCCCGGGTCGCGCTTCGCTCGCCCGGGATGACACATGATAGTTCTGGGAGGCCTCCATGGCTGAAGCCTATATCTACGATGCCGTCCGCACCCCGCGCGGACGCGGCAAGCCGGATGGCTCGCTGCACGAGGTGCCGGCGGTGGATCTCGCCGTGACGGCGCTCGATGCGATCCGCAAGCGCAACGATCTCGATCCGATCCTGGTCGAGGACGTGGTGCTAGGCTGCGTCGATCCGATCGGCGAGGCCGGCGGCGACATCGCACGTGCGGCGGCGCTCAAGGCGGGCTTCGGCAAGGAAGTGCCCGGCGTGCAGATCAACCGCTTCTGCGCCTCCGGCCTCGATGCGGTGAACTTTGCCGCGGCGCAGGTGATGTCGGGCATGAAGGACATCGCCATCGGCGGCGGTGTCGAATCCATGAGCCGCGTCGGCATGGGCGCCTCCGGCGGCGCCTGGCCCGTCGATCCTGGCCTCGCCATTCCCACCTATTTCCTGCCGCAAGGCATCTCGGCGGATCTGATCGCGACGAAATACGGCTTTTCCCGTGACGATGTCGACGCCTATGCGGTCGAGTCGCAGAAGCGTGCGGCGAAGGCCTGGGACGAGGGGCGCTTCGTCAAATCCGTGGTGCCGGTGAAGGATGTGAACGGCCTGACCATCCTTGCGAAGGACGAGCATATGCGGCCACAGACCGACATGCAGTCGCTGGGCCAGCTCAAGGCGGCCTTCGTGCAGATGGGCGAGATGGGCGGCTTCGATGCGGTGGCGACCGCCGCGCATCCGGACGTGGAATTCGTCAACCATGTGCACCATGCCGGCAACTCGTCCGGCATCGTCGATGGCGCCGCCGCCGTGCTCGTCGGCAACAAGGAGGGCGGCGCGAAGGCAGGCCTGACGCCGCGTGCGCGCATCAAGGGCTTTGCCTCCATCGGCTCCGATCTCGCGCTGATGCTCACCGGCCCCATCGACGTGTCGGAGCTTGCCTTGCGCAAGGCCGGCATGAGCAAGGACGACATCGATCTCTTCGAGATCAACGAAGCGTTCTCGTCCGTGGTCTTGCGCTACATGCAGGCGCTCGATCTCGATCCGGCGAAGGTCAACGTCAACGGCGGCGCCATCGCCATGGGCCATCCGCTCGGCGCGACCGGAGCCATGATCCTCGGCACGGTGCTCGACGAGCTGGAGCGCACCAACAAGCAGACGGCGCTGATCACGCTCTGCGTCGCCGCCGGCATGGGCACCGCCGCGATCATCGAGCGGGTTTAAAGAAACGTTACGCCAGCATCCTCATCCTGAGGAGGCGCGCAGCGCCGTCTCGAAGGACGAGGATGCGGATCCAGAGCACACTGGACCATCCTTCGAGACGCCCGCCAAAGCGGGCTCCTCAGGATGAGGTCCGAGGGAGGAAGAGATGGACTTCACCAATTTCCGCTTCGAGGTTGACGCCGACGGCATCGCGCTCGCGACCTGGGACATGCCGGGCCGCTCCATGAACGTGATCACGCCCGAGGTGATGGCCGAACTGGCGCAGATCGTCGAGACGGTTGCCGGCGACGAGGCGATCAAGGGCTGCGTCATCACCTCCGGCAAGGACGCCTTCTCCGGCGGCGCGGACCTCACCATGCTCCAGGGCCTCGGCGCGGAATATGGGCGCCTTGCTAAGGAGAAGGGCGAGGAGGCTGCGATGCAGTTCTTCTTCGATGAATCGCGCAGGCTGTCGCTGCTCTATCGCCGGCTCGAGACCTGCGGTAAGCCGTTCGCGGCGGCCGTGCACGGCGTGTGCCTCGGCGGCGCCTTCGAGCTGGCGCTCGCCTGCCATTTCCGCGTGCTCTCGGACGTGGATTCCACCCGCGTCGGCCTGCCCGAGGTGAAGGTCGGGCTCTTCCCCGGCGCCGGCGGCACGCAGCGCGTGGCGCGCCTGATGCAGACGGGCGATGCCTTGCAGATGCTGTTCAAGGGCGAGCAGCTCCGGCCGCTCATGGCGCGCAACATGGGCCTTGCCCATGCGGTCGCGCCGCGCGAGCAGATCGTGCAGACGGCCAAGGACTGGATCAAGCAAGGTGGTTCCGCCGTCGCGCCCTGGGACGCGAAGGGCTACAAGCTGCCCTCGAACAAGGTCTATTCCGCTGCCGGCATGCAGATCTGGCCGCCGGCCAACGCGATCTATCGCCGCGAGACGCAGGACAATTATCCGGCGATCCGCGCAATCCTCGAGTCGGTCTATCAGGGCCTGCAGCTGCCGATGGATCTGGCGCTGAAGGTCGAGTCGCGCTGGTTCGCCAATATCCTGCGCTCGAAGGAAGCGGCGGCGATGATCCGCACGCTCTTCATCTCCATGCAGGATTTGAACAAGGGCGCGCGCCGTCCCAAGGACGTGCCGCCGACGAACCTGAAGAAGATCGGAATCGTCGGCGCGGGCTTCATGGGCGCGAGTGTCGCTTACGTGACCGCCAATGCGGGCCTCGACGTCGTGCTCATCGACCGCGATATGGAATCGGCCGAGAAGGGCAAGGCGCATTCGCACAAGCTCATGTCCGACCAGATCATGAAAGGCCGCGCGAAGACGGCGGACCGCGATGCGCTGCTCGCCCGCATCACGCCCTCCGCCGAGTACGGCGACCTGAAGGACTGCGACCTCGTCATCGAGGCGGTGTTCGAGGACCCCAAGGTGAAGGCCGAGGTGATCGGGAAGGTGGAAGCGGCGATCAGTCCGGATTGCGTCTTCGCCTCCAACACCTCGACCCTGCCGATCTCAGGGCTGGCACGGCAATCGAAGAAGCCCGACCAGTTCATCGGCATCCATTTCTTCTCGCCGGTCGAGAAGATGATGCTGGTCGAGATCATCATGGGCAAGGAGACGGGCGACAAGGCGCTCGCCACCGCGCTCGACTACGTGCGCCTGATCAAGAAGACGCCGATCGTGGTCAACGACTCGCGCGGCTTCTTCGCCAATCGCTGCGTGCTCGCCTATATCCTCGAAGGCCACCTGATGTTCACCGAGGGCCTGCCGGCTGCGATGATCGAGCAGGCGGGCAAGCAGGCCGGCATGCCGGTCGGGCCGCTCTCGCTCAATGACGAGGTCGGCGTCGATCTCGGCCTGAAAATCCTGCGCGCCACCAAGGCGCAATTGGGCGAGACTGCGATCGTGCCGCAGCAGGAAGAGCTGCTCACCACACTGGTGGAGAAGGAGGGCCGCCTCGGCCGCAAGAACCGCAAGGGCTTCTACGATTATCCGGAAGGCGGGCAGAAGCATCTCTGGCCGGGCCTGAAGGATCTGCAGACGACACATGTGGAGCCCGAGCTCGTCGACATGCAGGAGTTGAAGCAGCGACTGCTCGTGACGCAGGCTCTGGAGGCCGCGCGCACATTCGAGGAGGGTGTGATCACCGATCCGCGCGAGGCGGATGTGGGCTCCATCCTCGGCTTCGGCTTCGCGCCCTATACCGGCGGCGCGCTCTCCTATATCGACTTCATGGGTGCGAAGACGTTCGTGGATCTGTGCAAGAACCTGCAGGCCAAGCACGGCGACCGCTTCGCACCGCCGAAGATCCTGCTCGACATGGCAGCAAACGGCGAGACGTTTTATGGACGCGCCGCGGGAGCGAAGAAGGCGGCGTGATGCTTCAACCCTCTCCCCTTTGCGGGAGAGGGTGGCGAACGGAGTGAGCCGGGAGAGGGGAATTCGTCAGGTGAATTCGGCCCCTCTCCCGACCTCGCTATTCGCGAGGTCACCCTCTCCCGCGTAGGGGAGAGGGCAATAGAGGAGCCTTCATGAAACCGCACTTCGCCATGATGGCCGGCTACAACGCCTGGTGCAACGCGCGCATCTACGACGTTGCCGCGCAGCTCTCCGATGCGGATTACCGCGCGGATCGCGGGGCGTTCTTCAAGTCGGTGCACGGCACCCTGAACCATCTCCTCGTTACCGACCGCATCTGGCTGAAGCGCTTCTCCGGAGAGGGCGAGGCGCCGAACCGGCTCGACGTGATCCTGTTCGAGGATCTTCCCGGCCTTCGTGCGGCGCGCACGAAGGAGGACGAGCGCATCGTCGCCTATGTCGATGGCCTGTCCGAAACCGATCTGGCCGGACGCATCCGCTACAAGACGATCACGAACCCGGCCGAGATCGAGCAGCCGCTGGCTCCGGCGCTGGTGCATTTCTTCAACCATCAGACCCATCACCGCGGGCAGGTCCATTGCCTGCTCACCGGTCTCGGTCTCGATGCGCCGTCGCTTGACCTCATCCTGTTCCAACGGGAGACGGGAATGGGCCTCACATGAACCTGTGGCTGCGCGTCCTTCACCTGATCCTCGCCTCGTTCTTCCGGCCGAGGCTCGATCCGGTGCGCGACGTGTCGCGGCTCTCCTTCCGGGTCTGGCCGCACGACCTCGACACCTCGCTCCACATGAACAACGGCCGTTACTGGACGCTCATGGATCTCGGGCGTACCGACATCATGATCCGCTCCGGCCTGTGGCGGCCGATCTTTCGGCACGGCTGGGTGCCCGTGGTGAGCGCCGGGCAGATCCGGTTCAGGCGGGAGCTGAAGGCTTTCAGGTCCTTCACCCTGGAGACGCGCATCCTCACCTGGTCGGAGAGCCACGTAGTCATGGAGCACCGGCTCGTCTCCAAATCCAGGGACGGCGGCCAGGTTCTGAACGCCATCGCCCTGGTGCGGGCCGGGCTCTACGACCGGCGGGAGAGGAGCTTCGTGTCCATGGAGCGCCTGCTCGGCGAGATCGGCCTCGAGGCCCAGGCGCCGGCCGCCGCACCCGAGGTCGAGGCTTTCCTCCAGGCGGAAGAGACGTTGAAGCGCGCCGCCTGATGGTCCAAGGTGGGCCATCGCCGCTTTAGGCCTGACCAACCCCGAATCGGACCATGCCTCGCATCATCGACTATTACTTCTCGCTCGTGAGCCCCTGGGCCTATATCGGCCATGCGCCCTTCATGGAGATCGCGCAGAAGCATGGGATCGAGGTCAATTTCAAGCCGGTCTTCCTCGGCCGCGTCTTTGCCGAAACCGGCGGGCTGCCGCTCGCCCAGCGCCATCCCGCCCGGCAGCGCTATCGCGTCGTCGAGCTGCAGCGCTGGCGCGAGAAGCGCGGCCTGTCCTTCAACATCTCCCCGAAGCACTGGCCCTTCGACGTGAACCTCGCCGACCGCTTCGTGATCGCGATCACCGCCTCCGGCAAGAGCCCCGACGTCTTCCTGCGCCGGGCCTTCGCGGGGATCTGGGAGGAGGAGCGTAACTTGGGCGATCCGCTCGTTGTCGCGGAACTCGCCGAACAGGCCGGGCTCGACTCGTCGGCGCTCATGGATGTGGTGACCGGCAGCACGACCGAGGCGATCTACGCGCTCAACCTGGAGAATGCGGTGGCGGGCGACGTCTTCGGCTCCCCGGCCTATGTGCTCGACGGCGAGGTGTTCTGGGGTCAGGACCGACTTGAACTGCTCGACGATGCGCTGAGCACCGGCCGCGAGCCCTACACGCCGGACACCTGAGAGCAAGCGCGATGCGGATTATCGGCCTCATCGGCGGCATGAGCTGGGAAAGCTCGGCCGAGTACTATCGCATCATCAACCAGGAGACCAACCGGAGGCTCGGCGGCGTTCACTCGGCACAGTGCCTGATGTATTCCGTCGATTTCGAGGGGATCAAGCGGCTTCAGCACGAGGGCGACTGGGACAGACTCGCAGAGGCCATGAAGGACGCAGCGACCCGGCTGGAACGCGGCGGGGCAGACTTCATCGTTCTGTGCACCAATACCATGCATCGTCTGGCCAATGCGATCGAAGCAGCTGTCGGCATCCCGCTCCTGCACATCGCCGATCCGACAGCGGAGAAGATCAAGGCGGCCGGCTTTCAGCGCGTCGGCCTGCTCGGCACGGCCTTCACCATGGAGCAGGATTTCTACAAGGGCCGCCTGCAGCAGCATCACGGGCTCGACGTGATCGTGCCGGAGGAGAGCGATCGTCGCGTCGTGCACGAGATCATCTACAAGGAGCTCGTTCTTGGAAGGATCGTGCCAGAGTCGCGAAAAGCCTATCGCGAGATCATCGTCCGCCTGATCGAGCGCGGCGCTGAATGCATCATTCTCGGCTGCACCGAGATCATGCTGCTGGTCTCCGACGAGGACAGCGCCGTGCCGCTGTTCGATACCACGACGATCCACGCAGTTGCGGCGGTCGATGAGGCGTTGAAAGGGGAGTGATCCTCCACGTCATGGCCGGGCTTGTCCCGGCCATCCCGATGATGTGAGGCGCAGCGCTCCTCTTAATCGAGATCGCCGGCACGAGGCCGGTGATGACGTGGAGAGGACGCTTACTCCGCCGCCACCTTCGTCGCACGCCATTGCGTCAGCAGTGCGCGCAAAGCCGCCGGTTTCAGCGGCTTGTTGAGAACATGGATGTGCATGTCGGCGGCGGCATCACGCACGACGGGAGTGCGGTCGGCGGTGACGAGCACGGCCGGCGTGTCGACCTGAGTCTTCCAGCGCAGGGCCTTGATGAGTTCGAGGCCGTCGGTGTCGTCGAGATGGTAGTCCGCGATGATCACCTCCGGCAGCGCCTTGTGCGTGCGCAGAGCCTGATGAGCCGTTTCGAGATCCGAGGCGGTCCAGGTCTCGCAGCCCCAGCCCGTGAGCAGAAGGCGCATGCCTTCGAGAATGGCAGGCTCGTTGTCGATCACGAGGACGCGCAGGCCCGACAGCACGGTCGCGGCCGGCTTCGGCGGCTCCGGTGTGGCTGCGGTTGCGGGAAGCGCGGCGACCACAGGAACCTCGACGCGGAACACGGAGCCGCGCCCGGCTTCCGAGTTCAACGTGACCGGATGCTTGAGCACGCGGCCGATGCGCTCGACGATCGAGAGACCGAGGCCGAGGCCGCGCGCCACCTTCACGCCCTGGTCGAGGCGCTGGAACTCGCGGAAGACGATGCGCTGCTTCGAGGGCGGGATGCCGAGGCCCGTGTCCCACACCTCAAGGACGAGATGCGCGCCGCGCCGGCGCGCGCCGACGAGCACGCGGCCGGAAGGCGTGTACTTGATGGCGTTGGAGATCAGGTTCTGCAGCAGGCGGCGCATGAGACGCCGATCGGAGCGGACGGTGAGCGACGGGACCGCGAAGGTGAGCGTGAGGCCCTTGTTGCGGGCGACGGGTTCGAATTCGCGCTGCAGCTGACGGAACAGTTCGTCCATGCGGAAGCTCGACCATTGCGGCTTCATGGCGCCTGTATCGAGACGCGAGATGTCGAGGATGGCGGTCAGGATTTCCTCGACCGCGTCGAGCGAGGCATCGATGTTTTCGGCAAGGGTCGCATTGCCCGCGTCGCGATCCCGCTCCACGAGCGAGGTCGCATAGAGACGCGCGGCATTGAGCGGCTGCAGGATGTCGTGCGATGCGGCGGCGAGGAAGCGCGTCTTCGATACGTTCGCTTCGTCGGCCTCCGCCTTCGCGCTTCTCAGCGCCTCGTTGAGACGCGTCAGCTCCTCGGTTCGCTCACGCACGCGCTGCTCCAGCGTCTCGTTGGCGCGCCGGCTCGCTTCCTCCGCCGCCACCGTTTCGGTGACGTCGGTATAGGTCGTCACGTGGCCGCCGTCGGGCAGGAGGTTCGAGCGGATCTCGATCACCTTGCCGGAGGGAAAGAGCTTGAGGCGCACCGGTTCCACGTCGTTCCGGAAGGAGTGGAGGCGGGCCGCGACGAGTTCCTCGATCCGGCCTGGGCCATAGGAGCCGCGCGAGGCATTGTAGGTGACGATCCGCTCCATGCTGATGCCCACATGCACGAAGTTGGGCGGCATGTCGTAGAGATCGATGAAGGCCTGGTTCCAGGCGAGCAGGCGCAGGTCGCTGTCGAGCACGGTGATGCCCTGCTCGGCATAGTTCAGCGCATGCTGAAGCAGGTCGCGACTGTGCTGGATCGCGGCGGAGGCGTCGTCGAGAAGCTTGAGGGCCGCCTCCGTGGACACGGTGCGTCGGCGCAGCAGCAGCGACAGGGCAAGACGCGACGAGGCCGTGCCGATGGCCGAGGCCAGGAGATGCTCGGCATAACGCAGCAGATGGATGTCGGCCTCTGCGCGCGCCTCCAGGTTCTGGCCGCGGCTATGGGTGAAACCTTCGAAGGAGCGGGTCGTCCGCTCCTCGCCGAGATAGCGCGCCACGGTGGCGCGCAGCTCGCCGACGGTCACGCTGGCGCGGAAGAGGCGGAAGCTCGGCGTCACCGAGGCGACGGCTTCGCCGACGAAGAGATTGGCCTGGATCTGCTCCATCGCGGTGACCGGGCGCCACAGGGAGAAGGCGATGTAGCAGATGATGTTCAGCGTCAGGCTCCAGATGACGCCATGGGTGAGCTGCGGCAGGTCGACGCCGAACAGGGAAGTGGGCTTCAGCGCCGTGATGCCGAACGGGCCGGTGACGACCACGTCGGACCAGAACACGCCGTCCCAGACGAGGCTCGGGAGAAGGAGCGTGTAGGCCCAGGTGAGGAATCCGACGATCAGGCCGACGCTGGCGCCGAGCGCCGTGCCGCGCGTCCAGATCAGCCCGCCGAGGAAGGCCGGCGCGACCTGCGCGATGGCGGCGAAGGACAGAAGGCCGATGGCGGCAAGCGCCGCTTCGCCCGATGCGCGGTAATAGGCGTAGCCGAGGAGGATCACGAGAACGATCGAGATCCGTCGTACGCCGATCACGAAGCTGCCGGGATCGATGCCGGCAAAGGCCCGCCGCCGCAGCACGATGGGCATGACGAGATGGTTCGAGATCATCACCGCGATGGCGACGGAATCGACGATGACCATGGCGGTCGCCGCCGAGAATCCGCCGAGGAAGGCGATGACCGCGACGGTGCCGGCCTTGTCCATGAGCGGCAGCGCGAGCAGGGTCATGTCGCGGTCGATGGATCCGCCGGGATAGACGGCGAGGCCTGCGAGCGCGATCGGGATGACGAAGATGTTGATGAGGATCAGATAGAGCGGAAACAGCCAGGCGGTCCGCTTCAGGTCGCCGATCTCGTGGTTCTCGACCACGGTGACGTGGAACTGACGCGGCAGAAGCAGGGCGGCGCAGGTGGAGAGCAGGATCAGGGTGATGTAGCTGCCGAAGCCCGAGGTCGTGCCCATCAGGTTTGCGCTGATCCCCTGCGCATGGAGACGTTGCACGATGGAATCGTAGCCGTCGAACATGACGAAGGTGATATAGGCGCCGACGATCAGGAACGCGATGAGCTTCACCACGGATTCGACGGAGATGGCGAGAAGAAGTCCGTTCTGGTGTTCGGTCGCATCCGTGTGCCGCGTGCCGAAGGCGACGGCAAAGCCCGCCAGCACGAGAGCGACGACGAAGGCGAGATCGCCCACGAGCGGGAATTGCGACGGCAGCGTCTCGTTGCTTGCCGCGAGAAATACATCGAGCGAGGAAGAGACCGCCTTCAGCTGCAGGGCGATGTAGGGCACCGATCCGACGAGGGCGATCACGCTGACGAGCGCCGCGACCCGCTCGCTTTTGCCGTAGCGGGCGGCGACGAAGTCGGCGATGGAGGAGATGTTCTGGGTCTTGGCGACCCGCACGATCCGCGCGACCAGCGGATATCCAAAGCCGATCACGAGGATCGGGCCGATATAGATGGCGAGGAAATCGAAGCCCGAGCGGCTGGCAAGGCCGACCGATCCGAAGAAGGTCCAGGAGGTGCAATAGACGGCGAGGGCAAGCGCCGCGATGGTGGAACGGGCCGGTCCCTGGATGAAGCGCTTGCCTCCGTCGTCGCCCCAATGGGCGACCGTGAACAGGAAGCAGAGATAGACCAGCGCCGACAGCACGACGGCCCAGGTGGCGACCATAGGCTTTAACCCTCGAAATCCAACGTGGAACAGCTTTATCCGGTTAGCGGTACGAAGGCCACTGGCGGTCAGATGGCCTTGTCCCAGTCAGGCTCAGGTCCGAAGCGCCGGGCCAGGAACTCGACGAAGACGCGCACTTTCGCCGGGGCCTGCCGGCCGGAGGGCAGGACGGCGTGGATGCCGGGCTGGTAGGTTGGGTACCCTGTCAGCACCGGGACGAGAGAGCCGTCACGCAGGCTGTCGCCGACGATGAAGGTCGGCTGGTAGATCAATCCCTGTCCGGCGACGGCTGCCGCGAGCAGCGCGTCGCCGTTATTGGCGCGCAGGTTGCCCTGCACCGGCACGACAGTTTCGCCTTCCGTGCCGAAGGTCCAGCGGTTCGCGCCGATGGCGCTCGGCAGGGTGTAGCCGAGGCAGTTGTGGTGGGAGAGGTCGTCCAGATTTCGCGGGGTGCCGTGTTCCGCGAGATAGGACGGCGCAGCGCAGACGGCCGTGCGGCATTCGGCCAGCCGCCGGGCGACGAGGCTCGAATCCTTCAGGCGCCCGATGCGGATCGCGAGATCCCAGCCTTCCTCGATGAGATCCACGTAGCGGTCGGCGAGCCCGAGATCGAACGAGACGGCAGGGTAGAGCTTGCTGAACTCGGCGAGGGCCGGCACCACCTGGCGGAAGCCGAAGGTGAGGGGCACGTTGAGGCGGAGCGTGCCGCGCGGCTCGATGCGGTCGAGGCTGGTCGAGGCCTCGGCCTCCTCGATCTCGGCCAGGATGCGCTCGCAGGCCGCGAGATAGCTTCGCCCGCCCTCAGTCAGCACCAGCTTGCGGGTGGAACGGTGCAGCAGCTTGATGCCGAGCCTCTCCTCCAGCGCCACCACGTGCTTCGTCACCATGGTCTGCGACAGGTCGAGCGCCCTGGCCGCGGCCGAGAAGCTGCCAAGCGTCGCGACGCGGACGAAGACCTGCATGCTGGTGACACGGTCAAGCATGATGCGATCTCATTCCCGGAGTGTGAGCTCATATTCTGAGGCAGAGATTATCACATTATTGGTTTGAGGTCATAGGAGAGGACCCCATTTCGGAGATATCTCGATGATCGACACCCGCACCGCTCCCTACGCCGCGCTGATCCTGCGCGTCACCCTCGGCGTCCTTTTCCTTGCCCATGCCGGCCTCAAGGTCTTCGTCTTCACGCCCGCCGGCGCAGCCCAGTTCTTCGGCAGCCTCGGGCTGCCTCCGGCCGTGGCCTATCTGACCATTGCCGCCGAGACCGTCGGCGGAATCGCTCTTATCCTCGGCTTCTTCACCCGCTGGGTCTCGCTTGCCCTGATCCCGGTTCTGCTCGGCGCCATCGTCTTCGTGCACGGTCCTGCCGGCTTCTTCTTCAACAACCCCAACGGCGGCTGGGAATACCTCGCTTTCTGGATCGCAGCTCTCGTGGTTCAGGCTCTCCTCGGCAACGGCGCTCTTGCCCTGCAGGCCGGATCGGCGAACACTGCGCCTGCTTTGTCCGTCCGCTCGGCCTGAGGTCCAAGATCATGTCGCTCTCCGCTCTCTCTGGCGCCACCGGACATCCGGTGGCGCGACCCATCGATCCCGGCGTCAGGATCGGCCACGTCCATCTCAAGGTGGCCGATCTCGACCGCGCGCTCGCCTTTTATTGCGACGTGCTCGGCTTCGAGCTGATGCAGCGCTACGGCACCCAGGCGGCCTTCGTCTCCGCCGGGGGCTACCACCACCATATCGGCCTCAACACCTGGGAGAGCAAAGGCGGATCGCCGCCGGCTCCCGGCACCACCGGCCTCTACCACGTGGCGATCCTCTATCCCACACGGGCAGCCCTGGCCGATGCACTCTACCGGCTCGCCGAGGCCGGCATCCCCCTGCAGGGGGCGAGCGATCACGGGGTGAGCGAGGCGCTCTACCTGAGCGATCCCGATGGCAACGGCATCGAACTCTACTTCGACCGCCCCGAGGACCAGTGGCCTCGCACGCCGGACGGCGAGCTTCAGATGGTCACCAGACGGCTCGATCTGCAGGACCTTCTGGCCGCACGCGAGGCTTGACGAAATTCTCAGGCCGGACAGCTTAAGCTTAGGAGCAAGCGAAAGGGTCCGGTCATGTGGAATGAATTCAAGCAGTTCGCCTTGCGTGGCAACGTGGTCGATCTCGCCATCGGCATCATCATCGGTGTCGCGTTCGGCAGGATCGTCGATTCCATCGTCGGCGACATCTTCATGCCCATCATCGGGGCCGTCACGGGCGGCCTCGATTTCTCGAACCACTTCACGGCCCTGTCGGGCAACGTGACCGCCGGGTCGCTCGAGGAGGCCAAGAAGCAGGGCGCCGTGCTCGGCTGGGGCAACTTCATCACGGTCACCATCAACTTCGCCATCATCGCCTGGATCCTCTTCCTGCTGGTCAAGGGCATGAACCGCCTGCGCCGCACCGAGGATGCCAAGACCGGCACGGCCGACAAGCCTGCGGAGATCCCGGCCGACGTGAAGCTGCTGACGGAAATCCGCGACCTCCTGAAGACGGGCCGGACCGCTTGAGAGGCTGCCCATCACCCTCGACCTCATCTTGTGAGGGTGGCTCGAAAAGGGTTTCCGCTTCCATAGCCCTCATCCTGAGGAGGCCGTCAGGCCATCTCGAAGGACGAGGGCGTCTCCAGTTTGCTCTGGATGATCCTTCGAGACGCAGACTACGTCTGCTCCTCAGGATGAGGACAGAGATTTATGAGATGGAGAGTGCCGCATACGGGATCGGACGACCTGAGATTGATCACCGGTTTCGATCGAACCCTTCGTCTTTTGTCATAGGACATATTCGAGGCTTGCCTTGGGGCTGCGGACAGGCCATCCCTGTTCACCTGTCCCCGAGGAACTTCCCATGAACGCCTCCGTCTCGATTCCGTCCGTTCTCAACCTGCGCCCCGAGGCGGAGCAGGCGCCGACGAGCGGCATCGTCGACGTGTTCAGCTATGGCCGGCTGAAGCCCGGCATCATTCCGCTCTGGGTGGGCGAGGGCGACCTGCCGACCCCGTCCTTCATCTGCGAGGCGGCGGCCCAGTCGCTCGCGAAGGGCGAGACCTTCTATACCTATCAGCGCGGCATCCCGGAGCTGCGCCAGGCCATCGCCGGGTACCATGAGCGGGTCTACCGCAAGCCGTTCGACCCCGAGCGCTTCTTCGTCACCTCCGGCGGCATGCCCGCGATGCAGATCGCCTTCCGCATGCTGGCAGGCAACGGCGACGAGGTGCTGATTCCGACCCCCGCCTGGCCGAACTTCGCCGGTGCGATCTCCATTGCCGGCGCGCGTCCCGTCGCGGTGCCGATGGCCATCGACGCAAAAGGCTGGCATCTCGATTTCGAGCGCCTGGAAAAGGCGATCACGCCGCGCACCCGCGTGCTCGTCATCAACTCGCCCTCCAACCCCACCGGCTGGGTGGCGAGCCATGACGATCTTCGCGCCGCGCTCGATCTCGCCCGGCGTCATGGGCTCTGGATCGTGGCGGACGAGATCTACAGCCGTTTCGTCCACGAGCCCGCTCTCACCGTCGACGGGCGCACGCCGTCCTTCCGCGATGTGATGGAGCCCGAGGACAAGATCATCTTCGTCCAGACCTTCTCCAAGAACTGGGCCATGACCGGCTGGCGTCTCGGCTGGCTCGAGGCTTCGCCCGCCCTGGGCCAGATCATCGAGAACCTGGTGCAGTACCAGACCTCCGGAACGCCGGTCTTCGTGCAGCGCGCGGGCGTCGCCGCCATCGAGCAGGGCGAGGATTTCCTCGCCGACCAGATCGCGAAGGCGCGCCACGGCCGGGAGGTGGTCGGACGGCTTGCGGAGACCGGCCTCGTGGAACTGCCGCCGCCGAACGGCGCCTTCTATGCCTTCCTGAAGATCAAGGGCGCCACAAGCGCGAAGGACATCGCCTTCCGCCTCATCGACGAGGCCAATGTCGGCCTCGCGCCGGGCTCGGCCTTCGGCGAGGCCGGCGAGGGCTACCTGCGCCTGTGCTACCTGCGCAAGCCGGAGGATGTGGAGGAAGCGGTCCGCCGCATCGCCGAGGCCCTGCCGCGGCTCGTGGCTTGAGCCGGCGAGCCGCTTACGGAGGCGGGATCACACCCTTCTTGAGAATGAAGCAGCCGTAGAAGCGGCGCTCGCCCGTGACGACCACCGCATAGGCCCGCTTGGCGCGCTCGTAGAAGGCGAAGCGTTCCACCGAGCCCATGGGCCAGGCATCGCGCCCGGCGTCGCGCCGGGCGACAGCATCGATCTCGGCTTGAGCCTCCCGCTGGATCGGCGGAAGCTCGTCCGGATTGCCGACGACCTCCATGCGCTCCGCCGGATGCTCGACGAAGCTGTCGAGCGGCATGACCGAGAGGATCGCGCGCACCGCCTGAGGCGAGGTGAGGTTGTCCATCCGGATCAGCCGGCCATGGGCGGTCTGGCGCGCGATCGCATCGGCGGGGAAATTCGCGTCGCAGACGACGATGTCGTCGCCATGCCCCATCGCCCGCAGCACAAACAGTACATCGGCATTGAGCGCCGGATCGATTCCGTGCAGCACCGTTCCCTCCCCCTCTCTCGATTTGATGCGGGCGATCTCAGCAGGCTTTCGGGTCCTGTGCAATGCTCCGGAAGAGCTTGTGGCGATGGCAGTCGCTCACCGCATGCCCAATGCGCAGGATCGGCATTTGACGGAAACGGAAAGGACGTCCATTGAGCAAAGCCAGATGCGCCTCGTCCTTGCCCACATCGCCCAGATCCTGATCGCCGCACTCGGAGGCCTCGCCTTCGACATGCTCGGCGTCCCGGCGGCGTGGCTCTCCGGCGCCGCTGTCGCGACCATCCTGTGGGGGTTGACGGGCTGGGCCGTGGCCCTGCCTCGCGCCCTCGTCGATGCCGCCATGCTGATTTCCGGCGCCGCCATGGGTGCCGCCGTGACGCCGGCCGCCATATCGGCCATCGGCCGCTATCCCGGCAGCCTGATCGTCCTGGTGATCGCGGTCGTCGCAATCTCCTACACATCCTCGCTCTGGCTCGTCCGCATCTCCGGCTGGCGCAGACTCGACGCGCTTCTCGCCTCCGCGCCCGGTGCTCTCTCGACCGTGCTTGCGGTTGCGATCGACCGGAAGGCGGATGTGGCCTCCATCGCCATCGCACAGAACCTCCGGCTCTTCGTCCTCATCGCGCTCCTGCCGAGCATCGTGGTCCTCATCGGCGGCGGAGGCCACACGAATGCGCTGGTGGGAACCGGGCTTCCGATCCAAAGCCCCGCCGGCATGGCGATCATTCTCCTCGGTGGCTTGGCTCTGGGTGCCGGTTTCAAGCTGGTGAAAGTGGCGGCCCCCGTGCTTCTGGGCGCGACCATCGTCAGCTCGGTCAGCCACGGCACGGGCTTCGTGACCGGGGTCGTACCCCCCGTCATCGCCACCGGTGGCCTCATCCTGATCGGGCTCTTCATCGCCGAGCGGTTTCGGCATATTCAGCGCTCTACCCTTCAGAGTTCCATCATTGCGGCTTTGGGCTCATTCGCCGTCGGCATGGGCGTCGCGACGCTTTTTGCCGGCCTCGCCGCCTGGCTGGCCGGCGTGAGCTTCGCCAACAGCCTCGTCGCTTTCGCGCCTGGCGGCCTCGAGGCGATGACGGTGCTGGCGCTCGTTCTCGGGCTCGACCCGCTATACGTTGGCGTCCACCACCTCGTGCGCTTCCTGGGCATCGGCCTGGTTCTGCCGCTCTTCATCGGCTGGCTGCAGCGGAGCAGGCCCGAGGCTGCGGAATAGCGTCTAGAGAAATTTTCGGCGAAGCAGTTCCGGGATCGATGCCAGCACTTTCGTGCTCAGCCCTCTCTTCACTTCGCCTGCCTGCGTTTCCAGCCAGGGCAAGAAACGCGCAGGGCGCTTCGGTGCAGGTTGTCTTGGAGGCCATTGAGCGGGATTGATGGGGATTCCTGTCAGGAGCTGAGGCGCGCAGCGTTCGATGAGCATCTTGAAGACCGTCGAATTCCTGCGGTCCACCTCCGGGACACCAAGGAGTGCCTCAAAGATCGATCGGCTGTTGAACGGGATGAAGCAATCGGCATAGAAATCACGTTCCAAAAGGATCGTTCCGTGCCACGCGCTCATCCTGTGTTCCCAGTAGAACTGATCCCTCGAGTCAAGAATGCCGCGCGCTGCATTGAAGTCTGTGTCGCGGATGAAGTCTGCAAAGCATTCCGGTATTAAATTCTTGTTCTCCGAACCACGCATTCCGTCGATTTTCTGCGCCGACCAGTTTGTTGCCGTGAGGGCAAGATCAGTCATGGATTCAGGAGTTTCGGGCAGCTTTTCCGCATAGACCCGATCCTTGTAGAAAAATCTTCCAATCTCCAAAAGATTTGCCGTTACGGTCAGGACATCCCTATCCGCAAAGTGTCTTTGCATCGGGGCAATCACTTTGTGATGATGATTGGAATATGTCGTACGGCTGAGAATGTTCTTAAGCTCTTCCGGGACAGAGGTCTGCATGTGAACGAGGGTATGCGTAATTCCGGCGATACGGGCTAATTCGCGAGCGACGTCGCAATCGATCGTCGTCTTCTCTCCGCGGTCGTATGTATATCCGTCGAATGGGATGCCTGAATGGAGGGCAAGGCCAAGCATGGTCCGAGAGTCCATGCCTGCCGTGATGCTCAGGGAAACGCGTTTGCCCGCTGCAATTCTCTGGAGTGCGATTGTCGAGCGCTCAAGAACGGCGTCGGCGGCCAGCTGCGGCGTCAGTTCCTGAATAGGACCTCTCGGCCAAAAGCGGATGACCTTGGCTTGCGCGAAGTCGTACAGCGTATTGGGCGTCAGCAGGCGTGTCCGAACATAAGGTGTATGATTGCCTGGAAACCCGTAGCGGGATGGAAGATGGATCATCTTCATTTCTCCGCCAAGGGTTTCCTCAACAAGGCGGGCATGGGAGGCGACAACTCCCCCTTCCGTCGCGTAGAAGACCGTGCGCATTCCTGTCGCGTCGGTGATGATGCGCGGCCTGTCTTTCCGGCCGTAAAAAATGACGTGTCTGCCGCAATATTGGTCGATGACGTCGAAGAACTGCCTCTCGCTCGCAAGAAGCGCGTCAAGCATGTGCTGAGCGGGGGATTGCGGAGCGGAGCTTCGACTCCCGAGCGCGTCATCGGCTTCGGTGCTGACGCAGGTTCCCAAGATCACGACAGCCAGTTCGCCCTTGGCGGCAAAATCGAAAGTATTGAGCCCATCAATGAAAAAATTGTCGAATATCGGCCCTGCTATGAAAT
Organism: Microvirga zambiensis WSM3693; assembly: GCF_016735695.1. Classification (GTDB taxonomy): domain Bacteria; phylum Pseudomonadota; class Alphaproteobacteria; order Rhizobiales; family Beijerinckiaceae; genus Microvirga; species Microvirga zambiensis. Next base: position 23,469 of record NZ_JAERQD010000013.1, read on the forward strand.
CAGGCGAGGGCTGTTTGTTGCCTTGAGAAAGAACAAAGCCCCGAGGATAAACTCGGTCTCTCATCAAATAACGGGCCTCTCCGGAGGGTGGGTCTCGGCAGAGGAAGTATATAAAATATCGTATCGTTTTTACAATATAAAGTTTCAGTTACGGCAATCGAAGGTCAGGACTTCTCATTGCGCAGCCGCTCGACGGCCTCCATGCGCGGTTTGGCTGTCTCCCACAGGCGCTTGGTGACCGCGGCGACGAGGGCTTCCGTCAGCAGCAGAAGTCCGGCGGAGGAATCCCAGTTGGAAGGGGCGACGATGTGGGCCGGCAGCACATGCCTGGCCACGCGGGCGATGGGGGAGAGCCAGGGATCGGTGAGCAGAACCACCGTCGCGCCCTGTTTCGCCGCCGTTTCGCACAAGGCCGTCACGTCCTCCTGGTAGCGGCGGATGTCGAAGGCGACGATCACGTCCTTCTTGCCGATCTCGATCATCCGGTCGCGCCACAGGGCTGGCTGGCCCTCGATGAAATCCACGTTGCTGCGCACGATGCGAAAATGGCTCTCCGCATAGCGCCCGAGCGCGCCGGTGAAGCGTCCGCCCGTGAAATGAATGTGCCGGCGCGGATCGGACAGCAGCGTCACGACGGCCTCGAATTCCGCCGGAGCGATGTTCTCCACCGTCGCCCTCAGGTTTCCGATAACAGCCTCCGCGAAGGAGGTAAGCGCCGTCGCCCCATGGCCCTTGTCGGAGGGGCTCGCCTTGGCGAGAGGGGACAGAAGCTGCGCCTCCAACTCCTCGCGCAGGTGCTTCTGGAAATCCGGAAAACCGCCAAAACCCAACCGCGTGACGAAGCGCAGGACCGATGGGGCCGAGATGCCGGCGCGGGAGGCGAATTCCGCAACGGTATCGAGGCCTGCGAAGGGATAATGGCTCAGGAGCAGGTGCGCGGCGCGCTTCTCGCTCGGCGTGAAGGCATCCATCTCGAGCCGGATGCGCTCGGCGAGGCTCGGCGGGTCCGTCGGAGGAGGGCGGGGGTCGCGACGCATACCGGATTGATTCACAGCCCCTCCTTGACGGTTTTGAAAAGCTGTATCAGAAATTTCAGAACATGAAAAAACTATAAGAAACGTATCAAGCGTTCAATCGGGGATTGGCCTGCCTTAGGGGCAGGATCACGGAGAACCGCATGACGCAGGCGAGTCGCATGACAGCCGGGACGCTCTCTGCCGCTGCGGCAGAGCAGCCGGTCGCCGTCATCGACAATCCGCATGGATGCTCGCCCATCCTGCTGATCTGCGAACACGCTTCCAATCACCTTCCCGCCCGCTACGGCACATTGGGTCTCGGCCCTGCGGAACGCGAAAGCCACATCGCCTGGGATCCCGGCGCGCTCGGTGTCGCACAGGAGCTCTCGCGGCTCATCGATGCGCCGCTGATCCACGCGACCGTCTCGCGCCTCGTGCTCGATCTCAACCGCGAGCCCTCGGCGCCGGACTCGATCTGGACGCTCAGCGAGCGCACGACGATCCCCGGCAATCTCGATCTCGACGAGACCGAGCGGGCGACCCGCGTGCGCGAGGTGTACGAGGCCTTCCACGGCGCGGTCGATGCCTTCGCCGATGCGCGTCTGGCCGCCGGGCAGCTCGGCGCCGTCGTGTCCATCCATTCCTTCACGCCCGTTTATCGCGATGTGCAGCGCCCCTGGCAGATCGGCCTGATCTTCGACCGCGACGAGCGCTATGCCCGCAGCGTCGCGGCCGGATTGAAGCAGGATCCGGCGCTCGTCGTCGGCATGAACGAACCCTATTCACCGGCGGACCGGGTGTTCCACACCCTCGAGCGCCACGCCGTACGGCGCGGCCTGCCTCCGCTGATGATCGAAATCCGCAACGACCTGATCCGCACACAAGACGGACAGGCGTCGTGGGCTCAACGTCTGGCGCCGCTTTTGAGGGAGGGGGCACGGACGCTCTGATGAAGTGCATGGCGCATGACGTGCCATGACCTGAAACGCAGAACTTCTTGGAGGATCAACTCGATGTCAGTCGGACAAGGAAGCACAGGGGTTCATGCCCCGCCGGCCGGGGCGCAGGGCACCGCCGGAATCACCTACACCACGGTGGACGAGAGCTATTTCGAAGCACGGCGCCTGAAGCGCCACGCCCGCGTCTGGTCGCTCTGGGCGCTCGGCGTCGGCGCGGTGATCTCGGGCCATTACTCGGGCTGGAATCTCGGCCTCAGCAACGGCTTCGGGGCGATGTTCTTCGCCACCATCATCATCGCCATCATGTATCTCGGCCTGACCTTCTCGATCGCCGAGATGTCGCCGGCGCTGCCGCATACGGGCGGCGCCTATTCCTTCGCCCGCACCTCGATGGGCCCCTGGGCGGGCTACATCACGGGCATCGCGGAAAACATCGAGTTCGTGCTGACTCCGGCCGTGATCGTGTTCTTCATCGGCTCGTATCTCTCGGCGATCTTCGAGACGGCACCGGCCTTCCAGCCCGTCTACTGGATCCTGTGCTATGCGCTCTTCGTCGGCCTCAACATCATCGGCGTCGAATTGTCGTTCAAGGTCACGGTGGGCGTCACGGTGGCGGCGCTTGCGGTGCTCGCGTTCTTCTACGTCTCGGTTCTGCTCTCCGGGCAGTTCGATTTCTCGCGCTGGGCCCTGAACATCGGCCCCGACGGAGCCGAGCTGCCGAACGGCAATGGAACCTTCCTGCCCTTAGGATTCGGCAGCATCCTGGCTTCGCTGCCCTTCGCGGTGTGGCTCTTCCTCGCCATCGAGCAGCTGCCGCTCGCGGCCGAGGAATCGCACGATCCGCAGACCGACATGCCCAAGGGCATCATCGCCGGCATCCTGACTCTCATCGCCTCCGCGTTCCTCGTGCTCTTCCTGAACACGGGCATCGCGCCGGGCGCCGCCGGCCTCGGAAAATCCGGCGAGCCGTTGCTCGACGGTTTCCGCACCCTGTTCGGCACGGATATCGCGAAGATCCTGGCGGCCATCGCGGTAATCGGCCTGATCGCCTCGTTCCACACCATCATCTTCGCCTTCGGCCGGCAGATCTACTCGCTCTCGCGGGCAGGCTACTTCCCGAGCGTCCTGTCGGTGACGCACGGCGAGCGCAAGACGCCGCACGTGGCGCTGATCGCGGGCGCTCTGCTCGGTCTTCTGGTGATGCTGATCATCTGGTTCTCGGTGGGGGCCGAGTCGGGTGCGAGCATCATCGGCGGCACGCTGCTCAACATGGCGGTGGCGGGCGCGATGCTGGCCTATTTCATGCAGGGCATGTCCTATATCGTGCTCAAAAGGAAGTTCCCCGACCTCCATCGCCCCTATAACAGCCCGTTCGGCATGGCCGGCGCAGTGGTTTGCATGGCGATCGCGGCGGTGACGCTCTACTTCCAGCTCACGGACTCGGTGTTCCGTGGGGCGGTGATCGGCGTTGCCATCTATTATGCGGTGATGATGGCTTATTTCCTGCTCATCGGGCGCCATAAGCTCATCCTCTCGCCGGAGGAGGAGTTCGCGCTCACCAAGGGCGAGAGCGAGTACAAGACGCATTGACGATCGAAAAGGGAGCGCGCACCTCGCGCGCTCCCTCCCTGTCCCCGGTCAAGGTTTTTCTTCAATGGACGCTCCCGAGATCAAGAACGCCGCCGACGCGATGGAATATGTGCGCAGCCGCAACCTTCCCTTCGTGAAGGTCGGAATCGTCGACGTGGACGGCATCATGCGCGGCAAGTACATGGCCCGCGACAAGTTCGAATCCGCCCTCGAAAAAGGCTTCGGCTTCTGCGACGTGGTGCTGGGCTGGGATTCCAACGACCAGCTCTACGACAACACCAAGCTCACCGGCTGGCACACGGCCTATCCCGATGCAGCGGTTCGCGTTCTGCCGGAGACCATGCGTCTCATCCCGTTCGAGAACGACCTGCCGTTCTTCCTGGGCGAGTTCGACGGCTATGCCGAGGCGGCATGCCCGCGCGGCGTGCTGCGTCGCGTGCTGAAGAAGGCCGAGGACATGGGCTTTGCGGTCTCGGCGGCGGCCGAGTTCGAGTTCTTCCTGTTCGAGGAGACGCCGCATTCCGTGCGCGAGAAGAACTATCGCGACCTCAAGAACATCACGCCGGGCTTCTACGGCTATTCGGTGCTGCGCTCCGGTGTGCACGCGGATTTTTATCACGAGCTGCTCGATCTCGCGAACAGGATGGATTTCGAGATCGAGGGCCTGCATACCGAGACCGGTCCCGGCGTGCTGGAGGCCGCGATCCGCGTCGATGATGCGTTGAAGGCAGCCGACAAGGCGGCGCTCTTCAAGACCTATACCAAGATTCTCGCCCAGCGCCGCGGCTGGATGGCGACCTTCATGGCCAAGTGGTCGCGCGACTGGCCCGGCCAGTCGGGGCACCTGCATACGTCGCTGCGCGATATCCGCACCGGCAAGGGCGCGTTCTACGATGCCAACGGCAAACACAACATGTCGGAGACCATGCGCTGGTTCGTCGGCGGCCAGCAGCAGCTGATGCCCGAGCTCCTCGCCATGGTCGCCTGCACGGTGAACAGCTACACGCGCCTGATCCCCGGTTTCTGGGCGCCGACCGATTCCGCCTGGGGCGTCGAGAACCGCACCACGGCGCTTCGCGTCATTCCCGGCTCCGAGAAGTCGCAGCGCGTGGAGTACCGGGTCGCCGCCGCCGACATCAACCCCTACATCGCGCTTGCGGCCGCCATCGGCTCGGGGTTGTGGGGCATCGAGAACCGGGTCGATCCGGGCGAGCCGATCGAAGGCAATGCCTATGCGGTCGAGCACCCGAAGGAGCGCGCCCTGCCGCGCTCGCTGGGCGAGGCCGCAGAGCGTCTCAAGGGCTCCGCGGCTGCGCGTAAACTTTTCGGCGACACCTTCGTCGAGCATTATGCCGCAACCCGCGAATGGGAGGAGCGCGAAGCCCGCAAGGCCATCACCGATTGGCAGCTCGCGCGCTACTTCGAGATCATTTAAGAGGTTTGTAACTCTACACGTCATCACCGGCCCTGTGCCGGTGATCCCGATTAAGAAATGCGCTGAGCCTCACCGTATCGGGATGGCCGGGACTGATCCCCGGATCAAGTCCGGGGACGGCCATGACGGGAGGCTTCCAACCGGTTGCACCACCCTCCCCGCAAGGGGGAGGGGATCATTGCTGAAGGAGACGGCCTTATGGCCGATACCGATATCGTCTGCATTTCCCCCATCGACGGGCGCGAGCTCGTCCGCCGTCCCATCATGTCCGAGGGCGCCATCGATGCTGCGGTCGAGGCCGCGCGCGAGGCGCAAAAGGCTTGGCGCAACACCTCGATTGCCGAGCGTGCGCAAAAGGTCTCCGCCTTCCTCGATGCGCTGCTCGCCATGAACCAGGAGGTGGTGCCGGAGATCGCCCAGCAGATGGGCCGCCCCGTGCGGTACGGCGGCGAGTTCCGCGGGGTCGAGGAGCGGGCGCGCTACATGATCGCGATTGCGGAGAAGAGCCTCCAGCCCATTCCCGCCGCTGACGAGAAACCGGGATTCCGCCGCATGATCAAGCGCGAGCCCGTCGGCCTCGTGCTCGTCATCGCGCCGTGGAACTATCCCTATCTCACCGCCATCAACACCATCGTGCCGGCGCTCATGGCCGGCAATGCGGTGCTCTTGAAGCACGCCTCGCAGACGGTGCTGGCGGGCGAGCGCTTCCAGATGGCGATGGACCGGGCCGGCATGCCGAAGGGCCTGTTCCAGAACCTGTATCTCTCCCACGACCAGACGAGCCGCATCCTCGGTTCAGGCCTCGTCGATCATTGCAACTTCACCGGCTCCGTCTCCGGCGGGCGTTCCATCGAGCGCGCGGCGGCGAGCTCCTTCACCTCGCTCGGGCTCGAGCTCGGCGGCAAGGATCCGGCTTATGTGCGCGAGGACGCCAATCTCGATCACGCCATCGAGAACCTCGTCGACGGGGCGTTCTTCAATTCCGGGCAGTGCTGCTGCGGCATCGAGCGCATCTACGTGCACGAGAAGCACTATGACCGCTTCGTCGAGGGCGCAGTCGATCTCGTGAACGCCTATGTGCTCGGCAATCCGCTCGACGAAGCGACGACGCTCGGCCCGATGGCACACAAGCGCTTCGCCGATCTGGTGCGCCAGCAGAACGCGGAAGCGGTGGCCAAGGGCGCTAAGGCGCATGTCGAGGCAAAGAAATTTGCAGCGGATGTGGGCAGCAACGCCTATCTCGCGCCGCAGGTGCTTACCGATGTCGATCATTCCATGAGCGTCATGCGCGACGAGAGTTTTGGGCCCACCGTCGGCATCATGAAGGTCAAGGGCGACGAGGAGGCGATCCGCCTCATGAACGATTCGCCCTACGGTCTCTCCGCCGCAATCTGGACCTCGGACGTCGATGCGGCGGAAGCCATCGGCGAGAGGCTCGAGACCGGCACCGTGTTCATGAACCGCTGCGACTATCTCGATCCCGCGCTCGCCTGGACCGGCGTGAAGGATACGGGCCGCGGCGCGAGCCTGTCGCGGCTGGCTTATGAATCGCTCACCCGTCCGAAATCCTACCACCTCCGTCAGATCTGATCGAAAGCATCATGACCACATCGCCCCGCTCCAACTGGAACTACCCAACCGCCGTGCGCTTCGGCGCCGGCCGCATCGCCGAGCTTGCGGAAGCCTGCAAGTCGGTCGGCATGTCGTCGCCGCTCATCGTCACGGATCCGTTCCTGGCGACGCAGCCGATGACGAAGGCGGCGCTCGACCAGCTCATCGGTGCCGGCCTGAAGGCCGCGCTCTTCTCCGAGATCAAGCCGAACCCGGTCGAGACCAATGTCTACAAGGGTCTCGATGTTCTGCGCGCCGGCAAGCATGACGGCGTCGTCGCCTTCGGCGGCGGTTCCGCGCTCGATGCCGGCAAGGTCATCGCCTTCATGGCCGGTCAGACGCGGCCCATGTGGGATTTCGAGGATATCGGCGATTGGTGGACCCGCGCCGACCCGAAAGGCATCCTGCCGATCATCGCCGTGCCGACAACGGCCGGTACGGGTTCCGAGGTCGGCCGCGCCGGCGTGATCACGCAGGAAGCGACGCATACCAAGAAGGTGATCTTCCATCCGCTGATGATGCCGAAGATCGTGATCTGCGATCCGGAGCTGACGGTGGGCATGCCGCCGCACATCACCGCCGGAACGGGGCTCGATGCGCTCGCCCATTGCATCGAAGCCTATTGCGCGCCCGGCTATCACCCGATGGCCGATGGCATCGCGGTGGAGGGCATCCGCCTCGTGAAGGAATACCTGCCGCGCGCCTATCAAAACGGCAAGGATATCGAGGCGCGCGCGCAGATGATGTCGGCCGCCGCCATGGGCGCCACCGCGTTCCAGAAGGGGCTTGGCGCAATCCATGCGCTCTCGCATCCGACCGGCGCGCTCTACGACACGCATCATGGCCTGACCAACGCGGTCTTCATGCCCTATGTGCTGGTCTATAACCGCAAGGCCATCGAGGAGCGGATCGAGCGGCTTGCCGCCTATATCGGCCTTGAGCCGTCGTTCCAGGCTTTCCTCGACTGGGTGCTCAAGCTGCGCAAGGACCTCGGCGTGCCGCATACGCTGGATGGCCTGAAGGTCGATGCGGCGCGCTTCGACGAGATGTCCGAGATGGCGCCGAACGATCCCACCGCCGGCGGCAATCCCGTGCCGATCGACAAGACGAGCGCGCGCAAGCTCTTCGAGGATGCGCTCGCCGGACGTCTCTGATCCATTCGCGATAAATGAAGGCACCGCTGACATCTGCAGCGGTGCCTTGTCATTTTGATCGGACGTCCGTCGGTTACGCAGCGGCCTTCAGCGGTGTCTTGCGCTCGGCCCGCAGAGACTTGAGGGCCTCCGTCCAGCGGGAGAGCTCGTCGAGCATGGTCGCCGCCGACGCCTTGTAGATGTCAGGGGCATTGAGCTTGCCGCTCTCGTCCAGGTTCTGGAACACCATCGGCATGGGAACGCCTTCCGGGATCGGCATCATCTTCAGTGTCGTCACGATCTGCTTTGCCATCTGCACGGAGCGCAGGCCGCCCGAAATGCCGCCATAGCTGACGAAGCCGGCCGGAGTGTAGTTCCACTCGCGGGAGAGGTAGTTGAGTGCATTCACGAGCGCCGGCGGCGTGGCGAAGTTGTATTCCGGCGTCACGAACACGAAGGCGTCGGCGGCGGCAACGCTCTCGGCCCAGGCCTTGGTGTGGGCGTTGCGGTAGTTCTGCTTCATCGGGTGCTCGGGCTCGTCGAAGACCGGCAGCTTGAACTCCGCCAGGTCGACCAGAACCGGCTCGAACTTGCCATGCTCGGCCGTGTAGTCGCTGAACCACTTGGCGATGCTCGGGCCAATGCGGCCGGGGCGGGTGCTGCCGATGATGATGTGAAGCTTGGGCTTCATGGCATGTCCTTGGTTTGCAATTGGAGGCGGGACCACTTAAGTTCCCTTTTGTAACCGAGGCTCATTAAGTAACTTCTCGGCCGCCGCGCAAGGAGGCACTTTCATGTCACCCAGTCACATCCATGTGCCCAGCCATTGCCGGACCGTGACGGAGATCCTGTCCAGGGTCGGTGACAAGTGGAGCGTCCAGGTCGTCGTCCAGATGGGCGAAGGACCCAAGCGATTCAATGAGTTACGCCGCCTGGTGACTGGGATCTCGCAGCGGATGCTGACTCTGACTCTGCGGAGCCTGGAGCGCGACGGGCTCGTCACGCGCACCGTCTATCCCACCATTCCGCCGCGGGTGGATTACCAGCTCACAGGGCTGGGTTGCTCCCTGCTCAAGACTGTTCGGGGCCTCGGCGAATGGGCCATCGCCAACCGGGACGAGATTCTGGAGGCGCGGCGGCGATTCGACGAGGGTGGCGAGACGCCCGGACAGAGATCCGACGCGGCCTGAGGGTGCAGGCTCGGCAGGTTCAGCGCCCTGTCCGATGTTCCAGGATTTCCCAGAGGGCGGGGTCCCGGAAGGTCATGATGGCCCCGTCCGCGCCGACATCCCGCATCTCGTCGGCCGTGAGCCCGGTCAGGACGCCGAAGGAGAACAGCCCCGCGGCCTTGGCCGCCCGCATGCCGGAGGGGGAATCCTCGAAGGCGATGGCCTCTTCGGCCTTGAGGCCTAGCCGTTGGAGGGCGGTCAGATAGGGCAGGGGATCGGGCTTGCCGCGCTCGACCTCTTCGATGGTGATCTCGACCTTGAACCGCCCTGCCAGCCCGAGCACCTCCAGCATGTGATCGGCGTTGAGGCGCGGGGCGTTGGTGACGAGCGCGATCTTCATGCCGCTGCCCTCGGCCCAGTCGAGCAGGTCGAGCAGGCCCTCGAGCGGCTTCAGTTGCGTGGCCATCCGGCGGAAGGTGGCCTCCTTCTCGTCCGCATAGGCCTCGTGCCGATCGACCGGCAGATGCGGCAGGAGCGAGGCGAAGATGGCCTCGTTGGTCCGCCCGATGATCTTCGAGCGGTAGATCTCCTCGTCGATCGCCACGCCCTCGTCCTTGAGAACCTCGGCAAAAGCCTCCAGGTGGACCGGGTCGCTATGCACCAGGGTGCCGTCCATATCGAAGATCAGAGCTTTCAGCATTGGGCCGTCTCGCAAAGTGTCGTGGGGCGTGGGTCAGGGAATACCGTCCTTTTCCCGATGTGGCACCCCGTTGGAATCGCAACCCTGCTCTATAGATATTTGGGAAGCAGTAAACCGTCTCCAAGCCGATCCCCCATGTCCCGCGACCCCTCCCGACCCGTTTCCGAGATGCCCCGATGCGGGTAAAGGACAAGCTTCGGCTGCTCTACGAGGGCGATACGCCCGAGGCGCACAACTTCCGCTACGGCTTGCTCGTCTTCGATGTCACGACGATCCTGTTCATCGTCGCGACCTCGTTCCTTCCGCACTCGCCTGCCTTCGAGTGGATGGACATGATCATCGGCCTGATCGTTCTGGCCGATTTCTTGGCTCGGCTCGCTATCAGCCCAACGCCGTGGCGAGATTTGCTGCGCCCGACAACTTGGGCAGACATTATCGCGATCGTGTCCTTCCTGGCGCTATGGACCGGCGAAGGTCTCGGATTCCTGCGGATTCTGCGGACCTTGCGTCTCCTGCGCACCTATCAGCTAACCGCACGGCTCAGGGTCGATTTTCCGTTCTTCAGGCGCTATGAGGACCTGATCATCGCGACGGTCAATCTTGCGGTTTTCATCTTCATCATGACCGGCTTTGTCTACGAGACACAGTATTGGACGAACACGAAGATCGGCAATTATGTCGATGCGCTCTACTTCACCATCGCGGCGCTCACCACGACTGGGTTCGGCGACATCACGTTGACGGGGACCCTGGGACACCTGATTTCCGTCGTCATCATGATCTTCGGAGTCACGCTCTTCCTGCGCCTCGTGCAAATTCTGTTGCGGCCCGACAAGGTACGCTTTCCCTGTCCCGTCTGCGGATTGCAGCGGCACGACCACGATGCGGTTCATTGCAAGGCCTGCGGCACGACCCTCAACATCCCCGATGAAGGTGCGATCTGAGGATCAAGCCTCCGGAATGACGGCGACGCCGCGCTGCGTCGCAAAGGAGATGGCGACGGGCGTGCCCGGCGCGATCGGTTGCTTGCGGCCATACTGCACCACGAAGAGATGTCCGACCGGGCTTTCCACCTCGTATTCAACCTGCGTTCCGAGATAGGAGGCCTTGCTCACCGTCCCGGCGAGCGCGCCAGGCGATACGGTTTCGTCGATCATGATCGCGTCAGGCCGCACGGCGAGCTTCACGGCACCCTGGCGCAGACCGCGATGGGGCAGGTCGAGAGTGACGGAGCCGAGGCGAACCTGCGCATTCGGTCCGGCAAGGCTCACCAGATCGCCATTGACGATGTTGGCATCGCCGATGAAGTCGGCCACGAACAGGTTCGCCGGCTCCTCGTAGAGCTCGCGCGGCGTGCCGGTCTGGGCGATGCGCGCATTCGACATGACGATGATGTGGTCGGAGACGGCGAGCGCCTCCTCCTGGTCGTGCGTCACGTAGGCGACCGTGAGGTTGAGGCTCTGCTGCAGCTCACGGATATCCTCGCGCACGCGGCGGCGCAGCTTGGCGTCGAGGTTCGAGAGCGGCTCGTCGAAGAGCAGGACCTGCGGCTCCAGCACGAGAGCGCGTGCTACCGCGACGCGCTGCTGCTGGCCGCCCGACAATTCGGACGGCGCACGCTTCTCAAGTCCTTTAAGACCGATGAGTTCGAGCTTCTCCATCGCCATCTCGTTGGCGTCCTTCTTCGACGCTCCCTGCACGGATGGGCCATAGGCCACGTTCTCCAGCACCGACATGTGCGGGAAGAGCGCATAGGACTGGAACACCATGCTCACGTCGCGGTCGGCGGCGGAGAGGTTGGTCACGTCGCGGCCGCCGATCAGGATCTGGCCTTCGCTCGCCATCTCGAGGCCGGCGATCATGCGCAGGGTCGTTGTCTTGCCGCAGCCGGAGGGCCCGAGCAGGGTGACGAGTTTGCCCGGCTCGATGGTGAAGGAGACATCGTCCACGGCGGTGACGTTGCCGTAGCGCTTCGTCACGTTGCGGAATTCGACGGATGCGGCCTGTTTCTTGCCGGCAGCCGAGGAGCGGGAGAGTGAGCTGATCGTGGACATCTTGTTCATGGAACCGCCTGCACGGCAACGGGAGAGGAAGCGGTGCTCGCACTGCGGCGGCCGAGGCGCCGTTCGCCGACGGCCAGCTGGATCGCCACGATGGCGACCAGCATGACGAGGATGAGCACGGTGGAATAGGCAATGGCGAGGCCGAACTCGCCTGCCTCGACGCGGCCGACGATATAGGTCGTGGCCATGTTGTACTCGGCGGTGACGAGGAAGATCACGGCGCTGACCGCCGTCATGGCGCGCACGAAGGAATAGACGAGCGACGCGACGATGGCCGGCCGCAGCAGCGGCAGGACCACGCGGCGCATGGTGGTCGACGAGCCCGCACCCAGGGTCAGCGAGGCCTCATCGAGGCTCTTGTCGATCTGGCTCAAGGTGGCGATGCCGGAGCGCACGCCCACCGGCATGTTGCGGAAGACGAAGCACATCACGAGGATGAAGCCGGTGCCGGTGATCTCGATCGGCGGCACGTTGAAGGCCAGGATGTAGGACACGCCCACCACGGTGCCCGGGATCGCGAAGCTCAGGAGCGTGCCGAATTCGAACGAGCGTTGGCCCGAGAAGCGCTGGCGCGTGAGCAGATAGGCGGTGAGAAGGCCGATGGCGGCGGTGAGCGGCGCAGAGAGCGCGGCGACCTTGACGGTGGCGAAGAACGAGTTCCAGGCCGAGCCGGAGAAGTAGAGACCCCATTCGGCGCGCTCGACGCGGAAGGCGGTGAGGAAATGCTCGAAGGTCGGCGTGTAGTCGCGGCCCATGGAGCGCACGAAGGCGCCGACGACGATGATCGCATAGACGGCGACGGTGAAGAGCGCCCACGGAATGGCCGTGAGATAGGAAGCCAGCGCCACGCGGCGCGGCAGGGGGAGGGGAAGCCCGGCATCGCCCTTTCCGGTCACGGTCGTGTAGACCTTCTTGCCGAGCCATGCGTGCTGGAGCCAGAAGGCGCCGAGCGTGAAGGCGAGCAGGATGATGGAGAGCACGGCTGCCCGTCCCTGATCCTGCTGCGCGCCGACGACGGCGAAGAAGATCTTGGTCGAGAGCACTTCGTAATTGCCCCCGAGCACCAGCGGGTTGCCGAAATCGGCGAGGCTTTCCACGAAGCCGAGCAGGAAGGCGTTGGCGAGGCCCGGACGCATGAGCGGCAGCGTCACGGTCCAGAACGTCGTCCAGCTTTTTGCGCGCAGGGTTTGCGAGGCTTCCTCGAGCGTCGGGCTGATGCCCTGCACGACGCCGATGAGAACGAGGAAGGCGATGGGCGTGAAGGCGAGCAGCTGCGCGATGAGAACGCCGGGAAGTCCGTAGATCCAGCGCGAGCGCGGCACGCCGAACCACTCGAACAGCACGGCGGAGAGCGCACCGGAGCGGCCGAAGAGCAGGATCAGCGCAAGGCCGATCACGAAGGGCGGGGTGATGATGGGCAGGACGCTCATCACGCGCAGGAGCTTCTTGAAGCGAAAGCTGGTGCGCGTTGCGATCAGCGCGAAGGCGAGGCCGAGCGCCGTCGTTCCGAAACCCACGAGCAGCCCGAGAAACAGCGTGTTCCAGGCGACCCCGCAGCGCAGATCGCTCGTCAGGCAGTCGAGCCCCCAGATCGACTTGTCGAGGAATTTCGTGACGAATTCCACCGGCGCGAAATTGCCGCTGTTGTCGGCAAAGGCGCTCGCGAGAATCGTTGAGACCGGGAAGAAGACGAAGACGATGATCAGCGCGATGACGATGCCGATGGAGGAGGTGACGAAGGCGTCGCCCCTACACCAGCCGCGCGCCGCAAGGCCGTGGCAGAGAACGATGAGGAAGGCTGTCGAGGTCAGTGCCGCGCCATAGCCCATGCCGGCCTGCCGGGGTCCCGGGTCACCGAAGAGGCCTTTCAGGATATCGAGCGTCCAGCCATTGAGGCCGATGGTGAACCCTTGCAGGACAATGAGTGCGAGGCCGAGAAGTCCCGATGCGACGAGCCACGTGCCTTTCGATTCCGCCTTGGGCCGCACCACAGGCACGAGGGCCATGCCGAGTGGCACGAGAAGCGGCAGAAGCCACCAGGCACCGCGAAAGCCGTGAACGAGAGCCGATCCGCTGACGAAGTAATCGGCAAGGGTCGGCGCCGCGGAGCGCTCGAACCCATACCAGGGAAGAAGGGCAAATCCGACCCAGCCCAGTACGATCCAGCCAAGGGTTGCCCGTGACATCCTGAATATTCCCGCCTCAAGGCCGATGCGAAGATCGGCTCACAAATCGATCAAGCAATGCTGGTCCTTCGGCGAAGCGCGTCCCGCTTCGCCGAAGGACGGTTCATCCGACTATTTCGGCAGGTTCTTCACCTCGTTGTCCCACTTGGACAGGAGGCGCTTGCGCTCGGCCGAGGAGCCGTATTTCGCGAAGTCGAAGTTGATCAGCTTGATGTCGGTGAGCTTCGGCGCCTGCGGCGGAACCGGCGTGCTCTTGTTGGACGGCACCTGATACGACTTGGCTTCGGCGCCGAGCTTCTGCGCATCCGCCGTCAGCGCCCAGTCATAGAACTTCTTGGCGTTGTCCATGTTCTTGGCGCCCTTGATGAGCGACATGGAGCCGATCTCGTAGCCCGTGCCTTCACAAGGCGCGACCACCTTCACCGGAGCCTTGTCCACCACCATCGTCACGATGTCGTGCATGAAGGCGATGCCGGCCGTCGTCTCGCCCAGCGCCATGGCCTTGGCGGGGGCAGCGCCCGACTTGGTGTACTGATTGATGTTCTTATGCAGGGCCTTCAGGTAATCGAAGCCTTTGTCCTCGCCCATGATCTGCACGATGGTGGCGAGAAGCGTGTAGGCCGTGCCGGAGGAGTTCGGATCCGCGACCTGCACCTCGTCCTTCAGCTCGGGCTTCAAGAGGTCGGCCCAGCACTTGGGCTCGCCGATCTTGTTCGACTGCGCAAGCTCTGTGTTGTAGCCGAAGCCGAGCGCGCCCGAATAGATGCCGACGGTCCGCTGCTTGGACTGCTCCCACTGGCGCACCGCCCAGTCCTGCAACTCGCCCATCTTGGGCGACTTGTATTCGACGGTCAGGCCCTCTTCCGCCGCCTGCATATGGGGATCGCCCGTGCCGCCCCACCAGATGTCGGCGCGGGGATTGGCGGATTCCGCCTTCACCTGGGCGTAGACCTCGCCGGCGCTCTTGCGGGTCATCGAGACCTTGATGCCGGTCTCACGCTCGAAGGCGTTGACCATGGCGCGGCACCATTCTTCCTGCACGCCGCAATACATGACGAGCTCGCCCTGCGCCTGGGCTGCTCCGGCGGACATGAAGGACAGGGCCGTCATGGCGCCCGCCAGCATGGTTCCCGCTACGAAAGTCTTTTTCAACGTCATTTCAATCCTCCCATGATAGGCCGATATGTTATTGTTTGGCCGGCTAAGCTCCCTCCATTGCCTCGGCGGGTCAAGAGCCCTGTCGGCCCTCCGGCTGAATCTTTAGAATAAGGTCTCCGCCTCACGCTTGCTTGGCAATCCCCGTCGCCTGCGTCAGCACATCGGCAAGCTCGGGCGTGCACACCAGAACCGGGTTTCCCCTGCGCAAACCGTCATTGGCCAGGAAATCGTTGGCCCAGCCGCCGGCCTCTTCGACAAGAAGGAGCCCAGCAAGGACATCCCAGGAATTGATGTGGAGCTCGCAATAGGCGTCGGTGCGTCCGTCGGCGACGTAAGCGATGCCAAGCGTTCCCGAGCCGGCACGGCGGACATTGGCACCGCTTGCCTTCAGCGTGTCGACGACGGCGATGTAGGGCTCGGCCGGCAGCCGCGACGACCATCCGGCCTCCACCGTCGCCTGCCTGATGTCGGCGAGGCCACTCACCCGGATCGTCTCTCCGTTGAGGGTCGCGCCACGGCCGCGCTGGGCCGTGTACAGCTCCGAGTGCATCACATCGTAGATCGCACCGATCTCCACGCAGCCATCGCGCACGAAGGCGATGGAGATTGCGAAATGGGGAATGCCGCGGGCGAAATTCGCCGTACCGTCGATAGGGTCGACGACCCAGACATCGCGTCCGAAGGAGCCGCCGCCTTCCTCGCCGAAGAAGGAATCCTCCGGAAACAGCCCGCTCAGGCGGCCGCGAATCAACTCTTCCACCTCGGCGTCGGTGGCGGTGAGAAAGTCCTGCGGCCCCTTGAAGTCCGGGCGCTGCGAGCGCGGCCGTTCGAGGAAGCGCTTGCGGGCCAGAACGCCAGCCTCCCGCGCGACGGCACAGGCTGCGGCAAATCTCAGGTCGAGGCCATCGGTGGTCATAGCTCGGAGCGTCCTTCTCAAACGAAAACTTCTTGTTATCAACCGGTCATGGAACTTTGAAAGCATGGAGAACAGTATCAGGGTGGAACCCACCCCATCCTCAACTCTTTTCGAAAAGATCCTTTCTTAGCCGGCTCAAATCACTTACGTTACAAACTAACCCGCCAGGAATCCTACTCTCGTCGAATGTCCCAGCCCCCCAAAGAAGAACTCAGCCAGGTTGGAGCTCTCCCGTTCCGCATCAAAGATGGAAAGGTCGAGGTGCTTCTCGTCACGTCACGGGAAACCAAGCGCTGGCTGATACCCAAGGGCTGGCCCATGAAGGGCAAGAAGCCGCACAAAGCGGCTGCCCAGGAGGCGGAAGAGGAGGCCGGCGTGAAGGGCGAGATCAAAAACAAACCCCTCGGCTCCTACGATTACTGGAAGCGACGCGCGGCGCATTTCGATCTCTGCCGGGTCAGCGTCTATCCGCTCGAGGTGTCCAAGCAGCTCAAGTCATGGCGCGAGAAGGGCCAACGCAGAGCGCAATGGTTCGAGGTGGAGGAAGCCGCCCATCAGGTTCTCGAACCGGCGCTCGCCGACCTGATCCGTAGCCTGCCGCAACACGTCTGACGATACCTTCGCCATAAATCGGCGGACGGATTTTCAGGTGCACAAGGGAACGTAAGGGCCCCCTCATAAGTATTCTCTCGCGAAAGCGGCCGAAGCCAAGAGTCTTGGCAGTTCTCGGCCGTCCGAGGGAGATATTGATGAAGGCGCTTGTTTGGCACGGCACGACCGATATCCGATGCGATTCCGTCCCCGACCCCGAGATCGAGCAACCCCGCGACGCAATCATCAAGGTGACGAGTTGCGCCATCTGCGGCTCGGACCTCCACCTCTATAACCATTTCATGCCCGGCATGAAATCCGGCGACATCATGGGCCATGAGACCATGGGCGAAGTCGTCGAGGTCGGCGCGGAGGCGAAGGGCAAGCTCAAGGTCGGAGACCGGGTGGTGATCCCCTTTACCATCATCTGCGGCGAGTGCGAGCAGTGCAAACGGGGCAATTTCTCGGTGTGCGAGCGGACGAACCGCAACGGGAATATCGCCGCCAAGGCCTTCGGCCACACGACGGCGGGCCTCTTCGGCTACACCCATCTCACCGGAGGCTATCCCGGCGGTCAGGCCGAATATCTGCGCGTGCCCTTCGCCGACGCAACGCACATCAAGGTGCCCAACGGAATCCCCGACGAGAAGCTTCTCTTCCTGAGTGATATCTTCCCGACCGGCTGGCAGGCTGCCGTGCAGTGCGACATTCAACCGACCGACACCGTCGCGATCTGGGGCTGCGGCCCTGTCGGCCAGATGACGATCCGCAGCGCCGTCCTGCTCGGAGCAAAGCAGGTGATCGCCATCGACCGCATCCCTGAGCGTCTCGCCATGGCGGAGGCCGGCGGCGCCATCACGATCAACATCGACGAGGACAGCGTGATCGAGCGCCTCAACGAGCTCACGAACGGCAAAGGTCCCGAGAAGTGCATCGATGCGGTCGGCATGGAGGCCCATGCGACCGCGACGATCGATTCCATGTACGACCGCGTGAAGCAGGCGACGATGATGGAGACCGACCGGCCGCACGTGCTGCGCGAGATGGCCTATGTGTGTCGTCCGGCAGGCACGCTCTCGATCCCGGGCGTCTATGGCGGTCTTCTCGACAAGATCCCCTTCGGCGCGATCATGAACAAGGGCCTCACGATCCGCACGGGCCAGACGCATGTGAATCGCTGGACCGACGATCTCCTGCGCCGCATCGAGGAGGGGCAGATCGATCCGTCCTTCGTCATCACGCATACGGTCTCGCTCGAAGAGGGGCCGGACATGTACAAGGTCTTCCGCGACAAGCAGGACGGCTGCATCAAGGTCGTCATCAAACCCTGACAGGTGAGCTCATGCGCTACGAAACCGAAAGAACGCGCCGCCGCGGCCAGGCCGATACGGCGACCGATACCCTCGCCCGCGGGCTCGGCCTGTTCTCCATTGCTCTCGGCATCGCTGAAATTGCTGCGCCGCGCGCGTTGGCGCGGGCGCTGGGCATGAAGGGGCAGGAGGGTCTGATTGCCGGCTATGGCGTGCGCGAGATCGCGACCGGCATCGGCATCCTAGCCTCGAAGGATCCGACGCCATGGATATGGGGCCGCGTTGCGGGCGATGCGCTCGATCTTGCAACGCTGGCAACGGCGCTCGAGGGCAACAATCCGAAGAAGGAAAATGTCGGTATCGCCATGGCGGCGGTTCTGGGCGCAACCGCACTCGATGTCTATTGCGCACAGACCTTGAGCCGCGAGAGCCCGCATCCGCTGCCGCCGCTGCAGGATTATTCCGATCGCAGCGGTTTTCCGCGAGGTGTCGAACAGGCGCATGGCGCTGCGAGCGACTTCGCGGTGCCGTCTGACTTCCGCACACCGGAAGCTCTCCGGCCCTATACGCAGCCCGAGGCACCTCGACATCCGCAGCCATCCATGTAACCTCGCGGCATGACAAAGCCGCAGGTTTTTACGATCGGGTACGAGGGAGCGGATGTCGACCGCTTCCTCGACACCTTGAAGGACGCGGGCGTGGCGACGCTCGCGGACGTGCGCGCCGTGGCGCTCTCGCGCAAGCGCGGGTTCTCGAAATCCGCGCTGCGCGACGCGCTGGCAAGCCGGGAGATCGGTTATCAGCATTTCATCAAGCTCGGCACGCCGAAGGAGGGCCGTCAGGCGGCTCGTGCCGGCGATGGCGAGCTCATGCGCCGGATCTATTGCGATGCAGTCTTGGCGACCGAGCCGGCTCAGGAGGCGTTCCGAGACCTTGAGGAACTCGCGCGGCATCAGCCGATCTGCCTTCTCTGCTTCGAGCGCGATCCCGCCAATTGCCATCGCCGCGTGCTGGCGCAGCGTCTTGCCGAAAAGGGCTTTGAGACGGTAGATCTGACCGTTCTCTGACGCTACAAGGCGGAGGATGGACAGGCGGGGGGCTGCGGAATGGATGCGATCGTCACGGCGGTGAGCCGCAGCGCGACACACAGCTTCAGCAAGACCAACAGAGAATCGATCCACCTTCTGGCCGGGCTCGGCGTCGAGGGCGACGCGCATCTCGGCACGACAGTGAAGCACCGGTCGCGGGTGGCGAAGGATCCGAGCCAGCCGAACCTGCGGCAGGTCCACCTGATCCACGCGGAACTCTTCGACGAACTCGAGGCTCAGGGCTTCGACGTCGCCGCCGGCGGCATGGGCGAGAACATCACGACGCGCGGGATCGATCTGTTGAGCCTCCCCGCCGGGACGCGCCTTCATGTCGGTGAAAGTGCCGTGATCGAGGTGACGGGCCTGCGCAACCCCTGCGTCCAGATCGACCGCTTCCGCAAAGGGCTCATGAGCGCCGTTCTCGATAAGGACAATGACGGCAATCTCATCCGCAAATCCGGAATCATGGGCATCGTGCTGGAGGGGGGCGAGGTCAGGCCGGGCGACGCTGTTCGAACCGAGCTTCCTGCAGGGCCGCACCTGCCGCTTCAGGTCGTGTGAGCCGCGAAAGCAGACCTGAAACGAAAGTGCAGTTGCCAAGTTGAACGAACTGCATTACTTTGAGCCTAGGTTTAATTTCAAGAGAGGGAGGACTGCATGGCCGATATCCGCTTGCTGAACGTTCCTCCCATGTCCAAGTCTAAATCGTAGACCGGACCGGGCAGGGCTCCTGAGGGCCCGCAAACCTTACCAAGCTTTCCTATTCCATCATCGAGCGATATCGGTCGCGTCAAGCCGCCGTTCCGCTGTCGCTTCGCACAAATTCCGGGAGAGGCAAGCGCTTCGGCGCGGCCTGTTCACCTCCATGAAGCACCATAAGAGAAGCGGGGACGCCACCCGCGACGTTTTGAGATTCACATTCCGCCACTGGCGTGAGGAGCCGCGCTACGTGGCCCTCATCGTGGTGACCATGATGGTGTCCACGCTCGCAGACGTGTTCATGCCCGTCTTCGCAGGGCGGCTCGTCGATGCCATCGCCGTAGGCGCCAACGATCGGGCTGCCGCCCTCCATGCGGCGCTCATCGCGTTCGGCTTCATGACAGGCCTCGGCCTGCTCATGATCGTCATGCGGCATCTGGCGTTCTACGGCATCGTGGAACTGACCCTGCGCGTCATGGGACGCGTGGCGCAGGACGCGTTCGCGCGCGTGCAGCGTTTCTCGACCGATTGGCACGCCAATTCCTTCGCCGGTTCGACGGTGCGCAAGATCACGCGCGGCATGTGGGCGCTCGACCTCATGCACGACACGCTCCTGCTGGCGCTGCTGCCCTCGCTCACGGTGCTCGCCGGCTCGATGATCGTGCTCGGTCTGCGCTGGCCGATCATGGGTGTCGTGATCGGCTTGAGTGCGCTCGCCTACATCGTGATGACGGGCTTTCTCGCCACCCGTTATGTCGCGCCCGCAGCGCGGCTGGCAAATGCCTGGGATACACGCGTCGGCGGCACCTTGGCCGATGCCCTGAGCTGTAATCCCGTCGTCAAGGCGTTCGGTGCCGAGATCCGCGAGGACGACCGGCTGACCTGGGTGCTGGGCAAATGGCAGAACCGCACGCGGCGCGTCTGGCAGCGCGGCACCAACAGCGGCACTGTGCAGTTCATCGCCCTGCTCGGCATCCGCGCCGCCATCATCGGCACCGCGATCTGGCTGTGGTGGGACGACCGGGCAACACCGGGCGATCTCGCCTATGTGCTCACGACCTATTTCGTGATCCACGGCTACCTGCGCGACGTCGGCATGCACATCAACAATCTGCGCCGGTCGGTGAACGACATGGAGGAGCTCGTCGAGATTCACCGGGAGCGCATCGGCGTGCCCGACCATGCGCATGCGAAGCCGATCCGCATCGGGCGCGGAGAGGTGGCGTTCGACCGCGTCACGTTCCATTATGGCGGGCACGAGACGCCGCTCTATAGGGATCTCTCCCTGACGATCCGCGCCGGCGAACGCGTAGGCTTGGTCGGTCCTTCGGGATCCGGCAAGACGACTCTCGTCAAGCTGATCCAGCGCCTCTACGACGTGACGGGCGGCGAGATCCGCATCGACGGTCAGAACATCGCCGATGCGCAGCAATCGTCCCTGCGCTCGCAGATCGCCATCGTGCAGCAGGAGCCGATCCTGTTCCACCGCACGCTCGCGGAGAACATCGCCTATGGACGGCCCGGCGCCGGCATGGTCGAGATCGAGCGCGCGGCACGGCTCGCCAACGCGCACGACTTCATCATGAGCCTGCCCAAGGGCTACCTGACCCTCGTCGGCGAGCGCGGCGTGAAGCTGTCGGGCGGCGAGCGCCAGCGTGTCGCCATCGCCCGCGCCTTCCTCGCCGATGCGCCGATCCTGATTCTCGACGAGGCGACCTCCGCCCTCGACTCGGAATCGGAGGTGCTGATCCAGCAGGCGATGGTGCGGCTCATGGAGGGGCGTACCTCCATCGTGATCGCCCACCGCCTGTCCACGGTGCGCGCGCTCGACCGCATCCTCGTGTTCGAGAAGGGCCGGATCGTGGAGGAGGGGGATCACTTGAGCCTCTATCGCAAGGGCGGCCTCTATCGCCGCCTCTGCGACCATCAGGGCCTCGACCTGGCAGCGCCCGCCAGGACTGGCATGGCGGCCGAATGAGGCCCATCTGGACAGGATGACCGGGGATCCATAAGGAAAAGCCCATGTTCGAAGCAAAATCCCTCTCGAGTTCCGGCAGCAAGCGGGACTTTTACGCCTCGCTCGCCCAGCAGCTCACAGGTCTGCTGGAGGGCGAGCCGGATGCGATCGCCAATGCCGCCAACATGTCGGCGCTGATCTATCAGCTGATGCCCGATCTGAACTGGGCCGGCTTCTATTTCATGCGCGGGCCGGGGCTCGTCCTCGGCCCGTTCCAGGGCAAGGTCGCCTGCGTTCGCATCCCGGTGGGGCGCGGCGTCTGCGGCTCGGCGGTGGAGCGTAAGGTCTCTATCGTCGTGCCGGACGTGCATGCCTTCCCCGGACACATCGCCTGCGACAGCGCTTCCCGCTCGGAGCTGGTCGTGCCGCTGATCAAGAATGGCGTCGTGCTCGGCGTGCTCGATCTCGACAGCCCGAGCGCCAACCGCTTCGACGATGAGGACCGTGAGGGCTGCGAGAGACTGGTCGAGATCTATCTCGCAGCCTCCGAGTTTTCGTCCGAACGATAGATGACGGCCGCCTATATCGACACCTATTACAGCCGCACCGCCGCCACCTCGGAAACCTATCCTCAGGCGGCGGGCCGCATCCAGGCGGATGTCTGCATCGTCGGCGGCGGGCTCGCCGGTCTCACCGCCGCGGTGACGCTTGCGCGCGGCGGGCGCAAGGTGGTGCTGCTCGAGGCCGAGCGCGTGGCCTGGGGCGCGTCCGGCCGCAACGGCGGTTTCGTTTCCGCAGGCTTTGCCACCGGACTTTCCGCCATCGAGCGCCGTGTGGGTGCCGAGCAGGCACGCGAACTGTTCCGCATGTCCATGGAAGGCGTCGAGATCGTTCGCGGCAATATCGATGCGCTCGACATTCGCGATGCGCATCCGGTGCCGGGCATCGCGAAGGCTCTGCGCTACGATTCACGCGGTGCGCTGCAGGCTTCGAGCGAGAAGCAGCGGCGCGAGTTCGGGCTGAAGCTGCGTTACCTGGACAAGCGAGAGGTGAGAGATCTCTTCGTCTCGCCGAAATATCATGAGGCGATCCTCGACGAAGATGCCTTCCATTTTCATCCGCTGAATTATGGCCGGTCACTCGCCCGCGAGGCCGTGCGCCTGGGAGCAGCGATCCACGAGATTTCGCCCGCGATGTCCTTCGATCTCGATGGCGCGGGCAAGATCGTGCGGACGAAGAATGCCGAGATTGCGGCCGAACATGTGGTCTTCGCGACTGGCGGCTATACGGGTTCCGTGCTGCCGGCGCTCCGGCGATCCTTCCTGCCGATCGCCACATATGTTCTGCTGACGGAGCAGGCGCCCGATCTCGTGCAGAGCGCGATCCGCACTCCGGCCGCCATTCTCGATGACCGGCGCGCGGGCGACTATTACCGCCTCGTCGAGGACGGCAGCCGCATCCTGTGGGGCGGACGCATCACCACGCGCACGACGGACCCCCGCGACATCGCGGCTCTGTTGCGGCGGGAGATGGTGAATACCTATCCGCAACTGGCGGATCTGAAGGTCGAGATCGCCTGGTCGGGCCTGATGTCTTACGCCCGTCACCTGATGCCGCAGATCGGACAATGGAAGCCGGGCGTGTGGTACTGCACCGCCTTCGGCGGACACGGCATGAATACGACCGCCATCGGCGGCACCCTCATCGCCGAAGGAATTATGGGAGCGAGCGACCGTTATCGCCTGTTCGCACCGTTCGATCTGGCATGGAATGGCGGCATTCTCGGTCGCGCCGCAGCTCAGCTCACCTATTGGAGCTATCAAGCTGCCGATGCGGCTCGGGAGTTTCGCTCCCGCTGATCACGCGGGAACGAAACTTAATTACATTTTTGCGGCCGATGCGACGACCCAGAGGCAGCTGAAGCTGAAAGCAAGCGCAATCAGATTCAGAAGATAGGCCATTGCATCGTTGGCGGGGTGGCGTTTTCCCGTTTGTTCCATCGCACTTCCTCGTGGAGCGGAAAGTTTGATTCAGGGATAAAGCCTAAGCTTACTTTCTGTCCAGATGGTTAACCAATAATTTCCGTCAACCTCCCACCGTTCCGCGGATCGTTCCGAGGCGCCGGCTCTCGCAGGAGCAGTCATTGCCGTTGGAGAGGGGCTCCGCAATCCAGCAGACGCCCTGAGGCGTGACGCAGGTGGCGCCCTGCCGCGTTCCGGCGCGCGTGCGCTCGTAGGCGCGCAGACGGTGCTCGCGAAAGTAAGTGCGATCCTCGGAGTGAAACGGCGCGACGAGATCCGTATCGGGCAGCGGCTTTTCGCTATCTGCTGCCATCGCAAGCGTCGGTAGCGATGCAGCAAACAGGGCAAGGCAGGCAACAACGGAGATCTTCATTCACGGCTCCCGAGATCGAATCTGTTCAGCGGATGAAGGTCCTTCGTCGCATCATCGTCTGGGAGAAAGCAACCCGCGCTAGCGCATCGTGCGGAAAAGCGGATCCGGTTTTCACTCGCGTGGCCCGCTGGGTCCACACTCAACGAT
Organism: Microvirga zambiensis WSM3693; assembly: GCF_016735695.1. Taxonomy (GTDB): domain Bacteria; phylum Pseudomonadota; class Alphaproteobacteria; order Rhizobiales; family Beijerinckiaceae; genus Microvirga; species Microvirga zambiensis. Next base: position 47,591 of record NZ_JAERQD010000013.1, read on the forward strand.
GCGCCAGCCAGGAGAAGAGAGCATCGATTGGATCCCAAAGTGGTGTCCAATTTTGGGTCCGATGCTCTCCCCCCTTGCCGGGCGCGGGCGATCACAAATGGATCACAAATAGAAATCGCTCTTGGACAGCACCGTGAGGCCGGTGACGGCGATCTTGAAATCAGCGGATGCATCGCCGTTCACATCACCCGACACGAAGCCATCAAAGAAGCGCAGTTCGCCTGCCTTGTGATGGAACGCAGCCTTGCCGATGAAGGTGAAGGCCTGATCGCCGAGAATGCTGGTATTGGCGTCGATGCCGCGCAGATCGATGCGGTCGGAGCCTCTGACGAAATCCTGAATCGTATCGACAGCGGATCCGCGCGAGTCGCTCAGAGCCTGAAAGACGAACGTGTCTGCGCCGCTGCCGCCGATAAGCAGGTCCTTGCCGCCTTGACCATAGAGCTTGTCGCGGCCCGCGCCGCCTTGCAGCACGTCGTTGCCTCCGCGCCCGTAAAGCGTGTCGTTGCCCGCTCCGCCTTCGATCGTGTTCGCGCCGCCGTTGCCGCGGAGATTGTCGCCATAGGCACTGCCGACGAGGCCCTCGATGCTGACATAGGTGTCGCCAGCGGCTTCACCCCGATTGGCCGAAGGTGACTGAAGGTCGACCGTCACGGCCGCCTTGGCGTAGGCATAGCTCGCAACATCCTTGCCGCCGCCGCCGTTCAGCAGATCCTTGCCGCCGCCCCCGATCAGGGTGTCGTTGCCGCTCAATCCGTAGAGCTTGTCGCTGCCGCCGTTGCCACGCAGTACGTTCGCGGCGACATTGCCCGTGATGACATCGTCACCCGAGCCGCCATAGGCGTTCTCGATGAGAGAAGCCGAATTGCCTTGATAGAGCAGGGCATTCGCGATGTTGCCCGTGGCGACCTCAGATCCGTCCCAGTACAGTTTGGCGAGCTGCTCCTGTGACGTGGTCGTCCATGCCCCGGGCTGGAGATCGATCTTCAGGTCTGTGGTATAGGCTGTGAAGCTGTAAGTGTCGCTGCCGCCGCCGTCCCATACGGTCTGCAGGATCCGGTTGCCGCCGGGGGCGCCTTGCCGGACGCCGTCGATGGACATCTCTCCTGTCGTCGGGCTCCAGGAATAGGTGGTGTTGCCGCTGTTGGTGGCGAAGTTCGCACCGTACATGTGCTGGATCGCGGCGATGTCGTAGATCATGAGGGACTGGGCATAGCCCCAGGTCTCGTTCGCGTAGCCGGAATAGATCGAGGCGCCGACATACGAGCGATAACTCATCACCGTGTATTCCATGCTGTCGCGCGAGAGCGGCATGTTGCCCTCATGCGAATGCTCGAGACCGAGGGCGTGTCCGATCTCATGGACGATGGTGAGATAGGCGTAGTTCCCCTTCGCAGGGCTCGCGTAGTTGCGGCTGGAATTGTTGACCCACACGTCGCCGCCGGTCGCTTCCGTCGTCGGAAAATAAGCCCACGCAGTACTCGGCAGGTCCGATTGCGCGAAGCGCAGATCGGCTGCGGGCGCACTCGCACCACCAACCTCCTGGAAGGTCAGGTTGCTGACGGCCGCATAGAGGTTCAGCGCCGATCGCGTGATCGATTGCTGGGTGCCGTTGAAGGCTCCGAATCCCTTGGCGGTCTCACCGTCGCCGTAAGAGGCGCCGTAGGAGGTGGCCGTCACGGGGAAACTGTAGGTGAGATGACTCGGCACCCATTTGAGGCTGCCCAGAATGGCATCGAGGTAGGTGTTTCCCGTAGAAGTGTAAGACTCGACAGCAGGCATGGTAATCTCAATCGATGAAGCAGGAGTTCAGGGGCCAAATCCGTCGAAACGGTGGCGTGCCGGTGAGCGGCGCCGGCGGATCTCAGGAAAAAAGGCAAGAGATCGCCGCCGGAGGCCGCATAAGGCGGAACCGCTACGATAAAGCGTGGAATGTCATGGTATTCTGCCCCGCCGCGAGAGTGATTTTCTTGACCGTCTCGCGTGAACTTTATCGTTCAGAAGGCTTATAAAAGATTATCACGAGGATAAAAAACGGCTTTTCTTGAATTTATGCCCTTTTAGACACCATGCCGCAGGGCTGTCCTCTACGTCACCGTCTGCAAGGTCGGTTAAGCTTCAGGAAGGTAGACGCTCACTCGGGAGCTGGGTCTGAAGCCGGATCGTGGTCTGCAGGGCCGGAATGGCAGCGCGCTTGCTGCCAGTCTTGCGGCCCCGCTTGTCGAGGGCCTCCTGAGCGAGAAGGCGGACGTCCTCGAGGCGCCACTCCTCACTCAGCCACGATCTGCCGATGACTTTCAGGATCTGCTCGAGCGCCGCATAGGGATCGGCGATCTTGGGCGCAGAGGCCGCGTTCTTCATGGTCCATTCCCCCAACATGCCGGAGGTTTTCCTCCAGTCATTTGTCCGGATCGCAGGCCGTGAAGACCAGCATTGCCGGCTCAAGGTATTATTGCAAAGCATTGCCTAGAAAGACAACTAGGCCTTTGGTTTTGCCCCCAGAGGATGAGGCGCGGCAATAGGGCTGCAGTGCAGGGAGAAGATGTGTCGACGGGGTCGAACCACCGCGTCGTATCGGCGTGGCTGGTGCTGCCAGAGAGGATCGAACTCTCGACCTCTCCCTTACCAAGGGAGTGCTCTACCACTGAGCTACGGCAGCGCGCCAACGGGGAGGGCCGCTTACTGCCACAGGGCAGCCCTCCATGCAAGCTTGAAAATGATCTTTATTCGGCCGCCTGGACTTTCGGTTGCAGGGGGAGCCTGAGCGCCGTCCAGACCTCCACGAGAGAGGCGGCGAGGGCGTCGATATGAGCGTTCGAGTGGAACGGGCCGGGGGTGATGCGCAGACGCTCGGTGCCGCGCGGCACGGTCGGGTAGTTGATCGGCTGGATATAGATGCCGTGCTTGTCGAGCAGCCGGTCGGAGGCCGCCTTGCAGGCCTCCGCATCGCCCACCATCACCGGCACGATATGCGTGACCGTGTCCATGACGGGCAGGCCGATTCCGGTCAGGATCGCCTTCGTGCGGGCCACCTGGCGCTGCTGCTGCTGGCGCTCGGCGGAGGATTCCTTGAGATGCCGGATCGAGGCCGTCGCGGCGGCGGCGACCGCCGGGGGCAGGGCGGTGGTAAAGATGAAGCCGGGGGCGAAGCTGCGGATGGCGTCCATCACGGCCCTGGTGCCGGTGAGATAGCCGCCCATGACGCCAAAGGCCTTGCCGAGCGTGCCCTCGATCACATCGATTCGATGCATGGCGCCCTCGCGCTCGGCGATGCCGGCGCCGCGCGGGCCGTACATGCCCACCGCATGGACCTCGTCGATATAGGTCATGGCGCCGTAGCGCTCGGCGAGATCGCAGATGGCATGGATGGGGGAGATGTCCCCGTCCATGGAATAAACGCTCTCGAACACGATGAGCTTCGGGCGGTCGCCTGCAGCTTGGAGCAGTTCCTCCAGATGTTCGAGGTCGTTGTGGCGGAAGATCGCCTTGTCGCAGCCCGACTGGCGCACGCCCTCGATCATCGAATTGTGGTTGAGGGCGTCCGAGAGGATCAGGCAGTTCGGGATCAGCTTGGCGAGCGTCGAGATCCCGGTCTGATTCGAGACGTAGCCCGAGGTGAAGACCAGAGCGGCCTCCTTGCCATGGAGGTCGGCAAGCTCGGCTTCGAGCGCCACGATCGGATTGCTGTTGCCGGAGATGTTGCGGGTGCCGCCGGCGCCGGTGCCGAGCCGCCAGGCGGCCTCCACCATCGCGCGGGTCACGTCCCGGTTCTGGCCCATGCCGAGATAGTCGTTGGAGCACCAGACGGTGATCGGGCGCGGGCCTTCAGGGGAGTGCCAGATCGCTTGAGGGTAACGGCCGGCCAACCGCTCGATATCGGCGAAGACGCGATAGCGCCTCTCTGCCTGCAGACGCTCGAGGGCTGACGTGAAGAAGTTTTGATAATCCATCATCTCACCGGGTGGGCAATCCAATGCCCCGGGAACTTAAACACATTATGCCAGACGGCATTGATCCGGGTCAAAGCCCGGATTTGTGATATTGCGGTTGAGGGCCGCCTGCGAAGCCTCTATTTGATAAAGGCGACGATGGGTCGCGTGAACCATGACTGACGTGAAAACACAAGAAAAAGCTGACCGGCTGAAGGCGGCTTTGAAAGAGAATTTGAAGCGTCGCAAGGCTCAAGCCCGCGGGCGGCAGGCCGTGAGGCCGTCTGGAACCGAAAGCGGAAGCTTGAGCGTTAAGGACGAGCGCGACTAGCCTGCGACGCCGGAGGCGCGCATAGCGCATGGTTTACTGACAAGATTTGCAAGGGGATTTTTATGGATCGCATTCGCATCCGGGGCGGCGCGCCTCTCAACGGCCTGATTCCGATCTCAGGCGCCAAGAATGCCGCCCTGCCGCTCATGATCGCGAGCCTGCTGAGTGAGGAGACGCTCGAGCTCGGCAACGTGCCGCGGCTTGCCGACATCTCCTCCCTCCTGCGGATCATGAGCAATTTCGGCGTCGATCACTCCATCGCCGGCCGCCGGCCGGGCCAGTCCTCCGAGACCGGGCAGACGATCCGCCTCTCGGCCAAGAACATCATCGACACCACCGCCCCCTACGAGCTGGTCTCGACCATGCGGGCGAGCTTCTGGGTCATCGCTCCGTTGGTCGCCCGCTTCGGCCATGCCCGGGTTTCCATGCCGGGCGGCTGCGCCATCGGCACCCGTCCGGTGGATCTGCTCATCATGGCGCTCGCCAAACTGGGCGCCGCCATCGAGATCGACAGCGGCTATGTGGTGGCGACGGCCCCCAAGGGCCTGATCGGGGCCGAGATCGACTTTCCCAAGGTGACCGTCGGCGGCACCCATGTCGCCCTGATGGCGGCGACGCTGGCTCAAGGCACCACGGTGATCCGCAATGCCGCCCGCGAGCCGGAGGTGGTGGATCTCGCCGCGTGCCTGATCAAGATGGGCGCCAGGATCGAAGGCGCCGGCACCTCGGAGATCGTGGTCGAGGGCGTGGCCCGCCTCAACGGCGCCTCGCACGACGTCATGCCCGATCGCATCGAGACCGGTACCTACGCCATGGCCGTCGCCATGACCGGCGGCGACCTCGTGCTCGACAACACCCGCCCCGAATATCTCCAGGCGGCCCTCGATGCGCTGGGCCAGGCCGGGACCGAGGTGACCCCGACCCATGGCGGCATCCGGGTCCGGCGGAACGGCAATGGCATCCAGGCGGTAGACGTTACCACCGATCCGTTTCCAGGGTTTCCAACTGATCTCCAGGCCCAGTTCATGGCTCTCATGACCCGGGCGAGCGGCACGTCGCGCATCCGCGAGACGATCTTCGAGAACCGCTTCATGCATGTGCAGGAGCTCGCCCGCCTCGGCGCCCAGATCCGCCTCGACGGCGACAGCGCCTATGTGGACGGGGTGCCCGGCCTCAAGGGAGCCCCGGTCATGGCCACCGACCTGCGCGCCTCGGTCTCATTGGTGATCGCGGGCCTGGTGGCCGATGGTGAGACCACCATCAACCGGGTCTACCATCTGGATCGCGGCTTCGAGGCCCTCGAAGCCAAACTTGCCCGCTGCGGCGCTCAGATCGAGCGCCTGAGAGGCTGAGGATCGAGGCCGGCTTTTCAGCCGGCCTTTTCTTTTCGGGGCCAGGGCTCGCCAGGAAGCAAGTTTCGAAGACGCTGCCGGGCCGCTTCCCGGGAGGTTGCGCCGGGGCAGGGGGCTCTCTACCTAAACCTTAAAGTTCAACAACAGGTTGGTGGCTCATGGACCTCCTCAGACTCGTCGCGTTCGACCCTGACGATCTTGCCGTCATTTCCGCTCATCTTCAGGACTCGCTCCTGCGGGTGGGCGACATCGCCTATCTGCCGAAGGAACGGCGTTTCGCCATCCAGATCCGTCGCTACGACTGGGAGGCCGCGACGCCCCAGCGCCGGCTGACCTGCATGCATTTCGAGAACGTGACCGGCGTGCGCGTCCGCGGCATCGACCAGACCAACAAGGACGCGGTCCTTAACCTTCTCGCCATCGCCTTTGACGAGACCAGCGCTCCTTCGGGCACTGCCACCTTGATCTTTGCCGAAGGCGGAGCCATCCAGGTGGATCTGGAGTGCATCGAGATGCAGATGAAAGACACCGGCCCCGTCTGGGCGGCCGAAAGCCGTCCCTCCCACGACGATCAGCTGCAAACGGCGGGGCGCCCGTAATGGCGCAGAGGCTCGATGCGCGGGAGGCTTCCTTCCCGCAGGCTTTCGCCGCGCTCCTCTCGGCGAAGCGCGAGGTGTCGGAGGACGTGGACCAGGCGGTGCGCGCCATCATCGAGGAGGTGATGGTGCGGGGCGACGAGGCCCTGATCGACTTCACCCTTCGCTTCGACGGGCTCGCCCTCCAGCCCGAGACCCTGCGCGTGTCCGACGCCGAGATCGACGCCGCCGAGGCCGAATGCCCTAAGGAGGCGCTGGAAGCCCTCGCGCTCGCGAAGGAGCGCATCGAGACCTATCACCGGGCGCAGCGTCCGCAGGATTCCATGAGCACGGATTCGGTGGGCGTCACCCTGGGCTGGCGCTGGACCTCGATCGAATCCGTCGGCCTCTACGTTCCGGGCGGACGGGCGAGCTATCCCTCCTCCGTCCTGATGAATGCCGTGCCGGCGAAGGTCGCGGGCGTGCCCCGCATCGTCATGGTCGTCCCGACGCCGAAGGGCGAGACGAATCCGCTCGTCCTCGCCGCGGCGCGCCTTGCCGGCGTCGACGAGGTCTACCGCGTCGGAGGCGCCCAGGCCGTGGCGGCGCTCGCCTACGGCACCGAGAGCCTGAATCCCGTCGCCAAGATCGTCGGACCGGGCAACGCCTATGTGGCGGCCGCCAAGCGCCGCGTCTTCGGCCAGGTCGGCATCGACATGATCGCAGGCCCCTCCGAGGTGCTGATCCTGGCCGACGCCCAGGGCAATCCCGACTGGATCGCCGCCGATCTCCTGGCCCAGGCCGAGCACGATCCCGCGGCGCAGTCTATCCTGATCACCGACAGCCCGGCGCTGGCCGACGCGGTCGAGAAGGCCGTCGAGCGTCAGCTGAAGACCCTGCCGAAGGCGGAGATCGCCGCGGCGAGCTGGCGCGATTACGGCGCCATCATCCTGATCGACCGGCTCGAGAACGCCATTCCCCTGGTCGACCGGCTGGCACCCGAGCATCTCGAGATCGAGACGGAGAATGCGGAAGAGCTCGCGGCGAAGGTCCGAAATGCGGGCTCGATCTTCCTCGGCAGCCACACGCCCGAGGCCATCGGCGATTATGTGGGCGGCCCGAACCACGTCCTGCCCACGGCCCGCTCGGCGCGGTTCTCGTCAGGGCTCGGCGTGCTTGACTTCATGAAGCGAACCTCGATCCTGAAATGCGATGCGGGCGCTCTGCGCGCGCTCGGCCCGGCCGCGATCGCGCTCGGGCGTTCGGAGGGACTGGAGGGTCATGCGCGGTCGGTGGCGATCCGCCTGAACCTTTAACGCTGGCGGAGGCGGGATGGCGAGCGAAGCGAAGGAGCGCACCCGGCTGGTCGCCGTGACGCTCGACGAATCCTCCATCGGCCGCGGCAATCCCGACCAGGAACACGAACGCGCCATCGCCATCTACGACATTCTCGAAGAGAACACCTTCGCGCTGCCGAACTACGATGGCGGGCCTTATGCGCTGCGGATCTCGCTGGTCGAGAAGAAGCTCTGCTTCGAGGTGACGGGGCAGGAAGGCGGGCATCTCGTCTCCCATCACTTGTCTCTGACGCCGTTCCGCAAGGCGATCCGCGATTACGAGCTGATCTGCGACAGCTATTACCAGGCCATCCGTTCCGCCTCTCCGGCGCAGATCGAAGCCATCGACATGGGACGGCGCGGCCTCCACAACGAGGCGGCCGAACTTCTGATGAAGCGACTCGAGGGCAAGCTCGTTCTCGATTTCGATACGGCCCGGCGTATCTTCACGCTGATCTTCGCGCTTCACTGGAAGGGCTGACGCTTGGACGAGCCCCGCTCGAAACGGATCCATTCGGTTCTGTTCGTCTGCGCCATGAACGCCGTTCGCTCCGCCATGGCCGAAGCCATCGCGCGTCATTATTTCGGCAAGTCGATCTATGTGCAGTCAGCCGGCGTGCGGAAAAGCGAAGCGGACGGCTTCACCGCCTCGATCCTGTCCGAGATCGGCATCGACGGATCCAAGCACAAGCCGCGCACGCTCGAAGAGCTGGAAGAATGGGAGGGGCTCAATTTCGACCTCATCATCTCGCTCTCGCCGGAGGCCCATCACGCGGCGCTCGAACTGACGCGCACCATCGCGGCGGAAGTGGAATACTGGCCGACCCCGGACCCGACGATCACGCAAGGGTCGCGCGAGCAGGTTCTCGACGCCTATCGCAACATCCGCGACGGGCTGATGTATCGCATCCGTCTTCGGCTCAAGCAGGGTTCATCCAAGGGCCCTGATCACGGCGAGGGTGCCTAGTCCGGCGAGCAGGCCGACGATGTCGATCCGCGTCACAGCCATGGCGATGACGGCGGCCACGAGCGCAGCGACGGCAGGCCAGCCGTTGTCGATCACCACCGGAAGGATCGTGGCCAGGATGATGGAGCCGGGAAGCGCGCGCAGGCCGCGCTCGATGCGCGGCGTGATGCGCACGCGACTCATGAGGACGACGCCCGCGATGCGGCAGAGATACGTCACGAAGGCCATCGCGGCGATGGCGAGAACCGAGCCCCAGGGGCTCGCGATGATGGTTGCCGTGTTCATTCGATCAGCATTCCGGCCGCGACTCCGGCGAGCGCCCCGGCAATGATGAAGACATAGCCCGGCACGAGGGCATGAACGATGAGCGCGACTACGCCGGCCACGAGCCAGGGCAGGGCGGCCCTCGTTCCCTTCCAGAGCGGAACGAGCATCACGCCGAAGAAGATCGGCATGACGAGGTCGAGGCCGAAGCGCCGGGGCTCGGGCACGAGGGCGCCCGCGAAGAAGCCCCCCAGCGTCGCGGCGATCCACACCATCCAGAGAATGATCCCGCACCCAAGGAGCACGCCCACATCCCGGCCGCCCTCGTTATGGTAGCGCGTGCTCACGAGCCATCCGGCCTCGGTGATGAGGAAGAGGTTGAGCGCGGTGCGCGCGATGGGCTCGTCCCTCAGCCAGGGCTGGAGTGTCGCGCCGAGAAGGATCATGCGTGCGTTGACGATGGCGGTCACGGTCATGATCGTGAGGATCGTCGACGGGGTCCACACCTTCTGCCAGATCTCGAGTCCGACCATCTGGGACGCGCCCGCATAGACGAAGGCGGAGAGCCCGAGCGTTTCGCCGAGCGACAGGCCCTTCTGGGCCGCGGCCGCGCCGAAGGCGAGGGCGAACATGATGAACCCGGGAAAAGCGGGGACGGCAGCGCGGGCGCCGTGGCGAAGGCCTGCCGTCGAAAAATAAGGGCGGAGAGCGGGAGACATGAGCGACATGCTCTGTGCCTTCCCGCATCCCCGCCGTCAATTGAAGATTCCATGCCGCGGTATAGAGACGATGCATGGAACGGATCCAAAAGTGAAAACCACTTTTGGATCCATTGCTCTAGCCGACGGCGGCGTTGACCAGCGGAGAGACCTCCAGGAAGCCCTCGTAGATCATCTTGAGCGACACGTAGAGGATGATCGCGAGACCCACATAGGCGATCCAGCGATAGCGCTGCAGCAGGCGTGCGATATAGGACGCGGCAATGCCCATGAGAGCGATCGACAGCAGCAGGCCGAAGGCGAGGATGTAGGGATGCTCGCGCGCCGCTCCCGCCACCGCCAGCACGTTGTCGAGCGACATCGACACGTCGGCGATGATGATCTGCCAGGCAGCCTGGGCGAATGTCTTGCGCGGGACGCCTCCGGCAATGGTGCCGTCCTGATCGATGTCCCGACCCTCCAGAGCCTCCTCTGCCGCATGCTGTTCGGCCTCATGGCCGGTGCGCAGCTCGCGCCACATCTTCCAGCAGACCCAGAGCAGCAGAATGCCGCCGGCCAGGAGCAGGCCCACGATCTGGAGAAGCTGGGTCGTGATCAGCGCGAAAATGATACGCAGGACGGTGGCGGCGAGAACGCCGAGAAGGATGGCCTTGTTGCGCTGCTCCTTCGGGAGACCGGCGGCGGCCAGGCCGATGACGATGGCATTGTCGCCGGCCAGCGCCAGATCGATGCCGACCACCATCAGGAAGGCGACGACCTCGGGTCCGAAAAACTGCGAGAGATCAAACATGCAGTGCCTCATATGTCGGTTGGAGGGCAGCGCATGTGAAACGCTCAAAGAGACGCATCTGGCATCGGGATGTCAGGGAATCATCCGGACATCGAGCCGAAATGCAGGCAAAACCGTCTTTTTGAACGAACCCAGGCCGCCCTGGTTTTCATCCAGTCCGACATCGCCGCTTCATGGGGAAGCGACCAGAGGGGCCCGGCCTGGCAGTACAGGGTCCATCTAGACAAGACCGGGCGGAGGATCAAGTGACGTCCTGGCGGCAAAGGTTCCCTGTCCTATAGTTTAATGGACCTTTCCACGGCGGATGGTCATTCCAAGAGGTCTTGTTGAGAAACCTTCCCTTCGAGAAGGCGAACGCTTGATCCGGAGTGAAGCCTCAGGCCATATCGGTCCCAACAACCTTGGGCGCGGGATGCGCCCGGTGGGAGGTCGTCCATGTCTGTTCTTCACGAAGGCCCCGAGCCTCCACGCCATCACGGGCCTGTTCGCGCGCCGCAAAGCCTGGCCGGCGGCATTCTTCTGATTGCCCTTGCAGCGCTCGCCCTGTGGCTGACGCGGGATCTCGATCAGGGCACGCTCAACGCCATGGGCCCGGCCATGCTGCCGCGTTGGCTCGCCATCGGCGTGGGCCTGTCCGGCATCGCACTTCTGGTCCTCTCCTTCATGAAGGACGGCGATCCGCTGGAGCGCTGGAGCCTGCGCGGGCCGGTCTTCGTGATCGGCGCCATCGTCGCCTTCGCGCTGACGATCCGCCCGTTCTCTTTCGGCAGCTTCGCCACCCCGGGCCTTGGCCTGCTCTTCGCAGGGCCGCTCGCCATCATCCTCGGCGGCTATGCCACCAACGAGGCGCGCCTGCGCGATCTCGTCCTCCTGGCGCTCAGCCTCACACCGTTCTGCATGGTGCTGTTCGGCGATCTGCTCAACCTGCCGATCCCGGTCTTCCCGCAGGCACTGACGGGGCTCTTCCCGGCCGACTGGTCGCAGAAGGCGGTGCTGCGCGCCACTGCCGGCATCATGGCGGCCGCCGCCGTGATCCTGTTTCTCACCACCCGCAACCGCCGTCCGGCTCCGGTTGACGTGGCCGATCACAGCGGGAGGATCTGATGGGTGATTTCTTCTCCAACCTCAGCCTCGGCTTCGGCGTCGCGCTGTCGCTTCAGAATCTGGGCCTCGCCTTCCTCGGCTGCCTCGTCGGCACCCTGATCGGCGTGCTGCCCGGCGTCGGCCCGATCGCCACCATCGCCATGCTGCTTCCGATCACCTTCGGGCTCGATCCAACCGGCGCGCTGATCATGCTGGCCGGCATCTATTACGGCGCCCAGTACGGCGGCTCGACCACGGCGATCCTGGTCAACATCCCCGGCGAGGCGACCTCCGTGGTGACCGCGCTCGATGGCCACCAGATGGCCCGCCAGGGCCGCGCCGGCGTGGCGCTCGGCATCGCCGCCATCGGCTCGTTCTTCGCCGGCACGGTGGCGACCCTCGTCATCGCGGCGCTGGGCGCCCCGCTCACCAAGCTGGCGCTGGTCTTCGGCCCGACCGAGTATTTCTCGCTCATGGTCATGGGCCTGGTCTTCGCCGTGGTGCTCGCCCGCGGCTCGATCCTGCGGGCGGTGGCGATGATCCTGGTCGGCGTGCTGCTCTCCACCGTCGGCACCGACCTCGAGACCGGCGAGGAGCGCATGACCTTCGGCCTGCCGTTCCTGGCCGACGGCATCGACTTCGCCGTGCTCGCCATGGGCATCTTCGGCATCGCCGAGATCATGCGCAATCTCGACCATACCGAGCATCGCGACGTGGTGCGCCAGGCCATCGGCCGGCTGCTGCCGAACAAGGACGACTTCAGGCAGTCCTATAAGCCTGTCATACGCGGCACCCTGATCGGATCGATCCTCGGCATCCTGCCGGGCAACGGCGCGGTGCTCGGCCCGTTCGCCTCCTACACGCTCGAGAAGAAGCTCGCCAAGGATCCGCGCCGCTTCGGCCGCGGCGCCATCGAGGGCGTGGCAGGCCCCGAGAGCGCCAACAATGCCGGCGCGCAGACCTCGTTCATTCCGCTGCTCACCCTGGGCATTCCGCCGAATGCGGTGATGGCGCTGATGGTCGGCGCGATGACCATCCACGGCATCATCCCGGGTCCCCAGGTGATGACCAAGAACCCGACCCTGTTCTGGGGCATGATCGCCTCGATGTGGGTCGGCAACCTGATGCTGCTCGTCATCAACCTGCCGCTGGTCGGCATGTGGGTGCGGCTGCTGAAGGTGCCGTATCGCCTGATGTTCCCGGCGATCCTGATGTTCTGCTGCATCGGCATCTACTCGATCAACTCGCTGCCGACCGACGTGATGTTCATCGGCCTGTTCGGCTTCGTCGGCTACGTGCTGATCAAGTTCGGCTTCGAGCCGGCGCCGCTGCTGCTCGGCTTCGTGCTCGGCAAGCTGATGGAGGAGAATCTGCGCCGTGCGCTGATCATCTCGCGCGGCTCGCTCGAGACCTTCATCGAGCGTCCGATCAGCGCTGGCCTGCTCGCCGTCGCCACTATCCTACTTGTGATCGCCCTCCTGCCTTCCATTCGAAAGGGAAGGGACGAGGTGTTCACGGAGTAGCTTGCCTTCGACCCGGCCTTGCCCACATGTAAGGCCGTAACTTTTCCAGGGAGGAAAACTGATGAAGAACGTTGTGATGGCGCTTGCCGCAGTCGCCGGCTTGGCCGCAACGGGCGCCCAGGCCCAGAACTATCCGACCCGTCCGATCACCATGATCGTGCCGTTCGCGGCGGGCGGCCCGACCGACGTCATCGCCCGCATCGTCGGCGACCATATGAGCCGCACCCTCGGCCAGCAGATCGTGGTCGAGAACGTGGCCGGCGCCGGCGGCACCACGGGCATCACCCGCGCAGCCCAGTCGCAGCCCGACGGCTACACCATCATGATGGGCCATATGGGCACCCATGGCGCCGCGCCGGCCCTCTATCCGAACCTGAAATACGACCCGGCCAAGGACTTCGCGCCCATCGGCGTGGCCGCAGGCACCCCGATCGTGATCGTCGCCAAGAAGGATTTCCCGGCCAACGACCTGAAGGGCTTCCTGGAATATCTGAAGACCAACGGCGACAAGGTGAACATGGCCCATGCGGGCGTGGGCTCGGTCTCCCATTCCACGGGCATCTTCTTCAATTCCGTGGTCAAGGTGAAGCCGACCATGGTGGCCTATCGCGGCACGGGACCGGCCCTCAACGACCTGATGGGCAACACGGTCGACTTCATGACCGACCAGATCGTCAACGTGGCGCCGCAGATCCAGGGCAACAACATCAAGGCCTTCGCCATCGCGACGCCTGAGCGTTCCCCGGTTCTGCCGAACGTGCCGACCACCAAGGAAGCCGGCCTCGACGGCTATGAGGTCAGCGCCTGGAACGCCGTGTTCGCGCCCAAGGGCACGCCCCCGGACGTGGTCAAGAAGCTCAACGATGCGCTCGTGAAGTCCCTCGAGGACGAGAACACCAAGAAGCGCCTTCTCGACCTCGGCGGCGTTCTGCCCTCCGCCACGGAGCGGACCCCCGAGGGCCTGCAGAAGCTCGTCGAGAGCGAGGTCGCCCGCTGGACCCCGGTCCTCAAGGCCGCCGGCGCCACCGCCGAGTAAGCCTTTCCAAGCTTGAGCATGGGACGCGGCGGGTTCAGGCCCGCCGTTGTCATTTCAGGCCATCAGAGGCCGAAGGGGTCTTGAAATTGCCAGCCCAGGCGATTACACCCTGCCTCACGTGCAGCCGTAGCTCAGTTGGTTAGAGCACCAGATTGTGGATCTGGGGGTCCCCCGTTCGAGCCGGGGCGGCTGTACCATTCTCCCGCCTAAAAATCACTTACATTTCAAAGCGTTGCGCGGCCGAGTCTCGGTGGTCAAGAGCCTGTGCGCAAGGGTTCGATAGGTGCTTCGGGCGCAGGTCGGGCGCACTCAGGTATCTAACCTGCGACAGGTCCGCGCTTTTTGGTGTCACGCACCGTCCTGGAGCTTCACTGAACTTCCTGAGTCAGGCGCTCAGTTTGGGTGTCACGAGCCCTAGTCTGGGTGTCTCAGTCTACCGGTCTGGTATTCATAATGCGCTTTGACTTTCATGGGATCCCAAGAGCGCATAAGCTCCTCACCATGGAAAACAAACCGAAGAAACCGATTCCAACGCCTGAAGCGCGGCCCGACCTGTATGACCACTACGACGGTAGTGGCCGCCTCTTGTTCAGCAAAACCGGCGTCAAGGGTCCGGACTACATCCAGAAGCTGATCGACGAACGTCAGGGTGCGCGGCACCTGACGGACGGCTCGAAATATATCTTCATCGAGAATGAAGGAGCTTTGTTCAAAGGGCCGTCGACGGCTTGGCCGAGAGAGATTTGGGACGGCACTAAGTTCACGCCGTACACCGGTGATGTTCCGAAGGGTATCGAGTGGGGCAACAAGATCGATCAGGCCGAGGCCGAGCGTCTAATGGGTGTCAATAAGGACACCTAGTCAGCGATGCCGGTGGTTTCCAAATCCAGTCCAACTGGTCCTCAGACATCGAGACTTTTTAGTTCAGCTTAGTGCATATTTCGCCTCATCACGGCGGCGGCAGGTCCCTTGCGCGACCTGCCGTCGCTCTTGCTTGGGTCTCGGGATCCTCAAAGCGCGAATACCGATAAACCCGCTGCTCAGATCACGAGGAAGTCCGCAGCGGTGAGAGAAGCCTTGTTCTGAATCACGGCGAATTTCACCGGGGCACCCGAGCCTGATCCATCGGCATCGTAGGACAGAACGCCCGTGGTCTTGTTGTAGACGATGTAGTCGTTCTTATCTTTGGCAGCTTCGCCGATCGTGAAGAACCTGGAAGACAGGGCGCCGGTACTGGCGAGCTTCGTGAAGATGCTGTTGTCCAGGGCGATCGTGTCGGTCGCCACATCGAAGCCGGAAATCGATTTGACGGTCCCGCCGATTGCCGTGTTGAAGGTGAACACATCCTCCGACGACGGGATCGGGCTACCGCTTGGCGTTGGACTGGGTGACGAAGCCGGGACGGAATCCGGGCTGCTGTAGATGGTGTTCGGCGAGACCGTCGAGTTGACCAGGCCGGTGTTGGCGCCGTAGCTGCTGTATGACAGATTGCCGACGCCGGCGAGCACGTTGTTGGTGATCACGAGGCCGGAGGACGGCAGCATGCGGTCGCCGTTCTCATTCGCGATGATGATGCCGATGGCCGGTTTGCCGCTGCGGTAGAAATCGGTGTCGTAGGAATGCGACACGGTGTTGTACTGCACCACCGCATTCTGCGCGTTGTCGAGGTAGATGCCGATGCTGTAGCTGTCGTAAACCTTGTTGCCCGTGATCTTGGCGCCCTTGGTGAACATGGCACCGACGCCTTCGCCCCAATTGTCGTAGACGTTGTTGTTGCTGATCGTGCTGTTGTCGGACTTGTCGAGGCTGATGCCCTGGGCCCAGCCGCCGGACCAGGTCTTGCTCTGGTTCTCCTTGACGTTGCGCCAGACCTCGTTGCCGTCGATCACGTTGTTGTAGGAATTGCCGACGTTGCCGCCCGCCCAGATGCCGGCGCGGAAGCTGTCGTGGACGTTGTTGTTGAGCACCTTGGTGTCGTGCGTCTCCCACAGGCTGATGCCGGTGCGCTTGGCGTTGGCGACTTCGAAGCCCTGGAAGGTGATGTAGTCGCCGGTGATGGTGACGAGATCGGTGCCGGAGGACGTCTGGCTGCCGTCGATGATCACCCTGGCGCCGTCGGCGGCCTTGACGGTGATCGGCGCCGAGGCGGTGCCGTTCTTGGTGATGTTGACGGTGCCGTTATAGGTGCCGGCGCCGACGAGCACGGTATCGCCGGCCTGCGCCAGTTGAGCTGCCTTGTTGATGGACTTGACCGGGCTGCCGGAGGCGCCGGAATTGGAGTCGTTGCCCGTGGTCGAGACATAAATGGTTGCCATGGTCTCTCTCGCTTTAAGATTTCAGGGATTTCTCAATCGAAGCGTGGAACGTGCCGGCTACGCATGTCTCCTGATGAGAAGACCATCGGCGCAGGCGTGACGCTCTGCACCCAGCCTTAGTATCGAGGCGGGTGATGCAGCGAAGCGCAATAGGAGGCTGATGAAGGGGGGACGTATTAGGAAGGAATATGTATTGCGATGCGCAAGAATTTGCGCCGCTTTCACTCTAATACAGGGGCAAAAATTCGATCAAAGCATGCAGTGTGCCCTCCTCAACGTCAGGGGGTTGCGGGGAGTACTTTGAACAACTGCATGAGGGTTTTGGTTTCTGAATAGGGCCAAAGCATGACCAAGCAGATTTTTTAGCGATGCCGCGGTAACTCCAAGGGGCACCTCCTCCGGTCATGGGTCGCAGCGGCGGCAGATCCGAGCACGGAGCCGGTCATGGGACATCCGATCGACTGAAGGCTTGGGACCCTGCGAGCGCGGCCGGTAGGGTGGCTTGCACAGGGTGACATGCCATGCGCGCGAAAGAGGTAATCGCGGACCTATTTGACCCCTGTAGGGTTGAGCGAAGGCCTGGGAACTCCAACCGTTCGCCAACAACAGGGAGGGAGCGTCGTGGCCGAGGCACGGATCGGTGTGCGGGTCGCTGAGGATCGACAATCCGTGACTGTCGAGCTTGGCCCTGTCGGAGGGCTCTCGGAGCCCATCACCCTGGATGTCGAGCAACTGACGAAGATCATCAGGCTGCTCGGGCAGGCGCGGGCTCGGATGGTCGAAGGGAGCGAGAAGCAGGTGCTCGATGGAAAAACCGTCGACACGGTCAACGACCCGCCATGGCATATCCAGGTCGCGCAGTTCGACGGCTCGCTTCTTGCTTTCGATCATCCGTCGTATGGGCCGCTGGCCTTTGCGCTGCATAGAACCGATATCGCCAGCATGGTGCAGGTGCTGACGAAACATCTCCAACTCCCAGCGGATCAGCCGGAAAAGCCAAGCTAGGTCATGCGGGAGCCGTTCAGGTGCGTGTCGTCGGGCGCTTGCAGGTCCTCATCAGCATCCGTATCGAGACAGGACCTGCTATCCGTTGAAAGGCGCATTCCTCAGTCGTGTCCCGATGCCCTTCAGTTCGGCCTGTTGCAGGACATATCCTGCGACGACGCAGTCTTCGAAGCTGCGGCCATCGGAGAGGAAAACGGATCGACCGGATCCGGACGGAGTTGGCTGCGAAGCAACGAGATCCTCGAGGCTCGTCAGTCGCTCAAGCGCATCGCCCAGGATTCTTCCATGCGCCTGCCAATGCCGCCGGAAGCGTTCCGGAAGGTCGGAGACGATTCTCGCGGCATTGGCAACGAGCCTCGGGTCGATCTCGGTCGCTCCCGGCAGAAAATGCCCGACGCTCGCGATCACGGCATCCGGCTTGGATGCTTCTCCGATAAGAGGTGCATTGGCCAGCGAAGCCACCACAATCGCATCCGCGGTTGCCTCGATCTCGTCGCAGGTGGAGCTGGCAATCGGCCGCCCCAGCTCGAGGGATGCCCTGCCGGCAAGACTGCGCGCACGGTCGGCGTTGCCCGATGCCGATGCGACGGACAGATGCAAATCCGGCAATATTGCCGAGATGATCTGGGCATGGGCCCAGCCTTGAATGCCGGTGCCGATGATGCCTAGGGATTTCGCCGAGTCAGGCAGCAATCGGCGCAATGCAATCGCGGTTGCTGCGGCTGTGCGCAGCGCCGTGGTGCGCCTCGCGTCCATGACGGCTCGCATGATTCCCGTCTTGGCATCCATGACGACGATCACGGCATCGATCATCGGAACACCGTGTTCGGGATTGCGCTCTACGCCCGACAGGACCTTGACCGTCGCCAGCGATCTCTCTCGGCTATAGGCCGGGAAGACGGTGTAGTTCGCGGCATGCTCCTTCGCATCCAGGCGCGTGACGGGCGCCTCGACGAGTGTGCCGGCCGCGACCTCGGCCAGACCCGCCTCGACGAGATCGACAACCTTGATGGCTGCCGCGGAGTCGAGAATGGACGCCACAGCCTGATCGTCGATCCAGATCATTGTATCTCCCGATGGAATGGCCGCTCGCCGGCAGGATCTCGCTGCGAGCGAGGTTCATGCGATAGAAGCCGCGATGGAATTCCGACCGGGCGACGCTCATGAATCGCCCGGATCGATTGCTCTTTGAGGCTTGCGCGGAAGCGCTGCGCTACATGTCGCCATCTTCCTTGCTCGGATTGGCGCAGACGGCCACAACCAGGCCGGCATCGCCGATGATATGCCGATAGCGATAGCGGGTGGGGAGATACATCGCATCGCCCGGCTTGAAGAAATGCTCCTCTCCGGTTTCTTCGACGATCTGTCGCGAATGACCGTGCAGGCAGTAGAGCACGACCTCGTGCACGCCGTCGCCTTCCACCATGACCTCGAAGTTCGGCATGTAGGTGGTGATGTGGAAGGACATCGAGGAACCCTGCTTCTTGTTCGTGATCAGGCGATGGGTAAATTCCTGACCGGGATGCACCCAGGTCTTGAACGTCGTTTCCTGTCGAGCCCACACGATCTTATCGCCCATTGCCTTCTCCATTGATGATCTTGGCCCCCGGATATCTGCTGGATCCAGGTTATGCAGTCGGATCGGTCGGCTCTCCGATGTGAGGCAACGTGACGATGAGCCTCTGCATGGCGCCCGCGAGCTCATGGCCGCATTCCAATGGATTGCGTGAGCCCCGTTCGCGATGCTTGGAAAGGGGAGAGATCTGCCGTCTCAACTGATGTATGAGTAGTATATCACGGAATGAATTCGCGCAAGGTTTTTGCTGGAATATTCTCGGCGCCGCTCGGCTCGGCGGGCGCAGCGGCGCGAAAAAGCCCAGGAAGTACAAGCCTTAGGCAGGCGAGCTCACTTTTTGAGCGCGAACGCCGCAAATGCGGGCTTTCTAATAAAATTTCTCTGATATACTACTGAGATATCATAAGGAGGGCTCGAAGATGATCAAGGCTATCCTCGCTGCCGGAGCAGCGCTCGCTGCGCTGGCGCCATTCTCGGCAGGTGCACAGGACTTCAAGGCGAAACTCCTCAAGCCCGACACGATCGTGGTCGGCACGACGGGATCCGCCCCTCCCACCTCCATGATCGACGCGTCCGGCAAGCTCGCCGGCTACGATATCGCCGTCATGGAGAAGATTGCGGCGGACTTAGGCGTGAAGGTCGAGTTCGTGCAGCTCGACTGGGCCGGTCTCCTGCCGGGCCTCGCAGCCGGCCGCTTCGATGTCGTCGCCTCCGGCGTCACCCGGAGCGCGGAGCGCATCGCTTCCAAAGACTTCATCATGCTCTCGCCCTACATCGTCAACGGCGTGGCCGTCACGAAGCTGACGAGCAATGCGAAGATCGCCAGCTGGGACGATGTGTGCGGCAAGAAGATGGGCGTCATCCGCGGCTCCAACGAGCCGAAGCTCATTCAGCAGGCCGTGCCGGCCGGATGCGTTACGAATGTCGTCGAGTATCCTGGCTGGACCGAGCTGGCGCTCGACCTCAAGAACGGCCGCATCGACTGGATCGGCATGGATTATCTCGGGCCCTCCTATGCGGCGAGCAAGGACCGGAACATCACGGTGCTGCCCGAGGTGCGCATGCCGAAGACCCAGAGCATCGCCGTCTCCGCGGCCGATCCCGATCTGGCGAAGGCCATGGACGCTCTTATCGCCCGCTATCGCGAGGACGGGACCCTGAACGCGCTGGTCGAGAAATGGTTCGGCCAGAAGGTCGACTTCGCGAAGATGCCTCCCGATCCGAAGTCCTGATCGCCGTCCGACATTCAATGGCGGGCCGCCTTCAGGTTCAGGCGGCCTGCCTCGCTGTCAATCAAGAACGAAGAGTAGCATCCAATGAAGAAGAAAGTGGGCATCATCACCACCGGGCAAAGCCCTCGCAATGAGTACCGGTCCTTTCATCGCAACGCGCTCGCGGCCTTGGGTCTCGAGGTCGATGTCTTCGAGCGCGCCTGCCTCGATGGGCTGAGCCGCGAAGAGATCCGCGCCCATGAGATCAAGCCGGAGGACGGCCTCGGGATTGGCTGCTATGTCCACAACGATACCCCGGCCGACCGCCGCATGGGCAGCGGCTGGGAGGAGATCTTCGTCGATCAGGCCTGGTACATCGAACGGGCTCAGGCCGCCATCTCGGCCCATGAAGCCGACGGCATGGACATCATCCTCATGTGCTGCGCGGAGATGTATCCGCCGAACTCGTTCCGCTGCAGCGTGCCGCTTCTGTTGCCTTACCAGCTGATGTTCGATGTCGTTCGTCGCCAGGCGGAGGCCAAGGGCCGTTTCAAGCTCGCGCTGCTGCTCCCGACCGCCTGGCATATCGGCCAGGATCGCGCCACCTGGGAATCCCAACCCTGGATGAAGGATGTCGAAGCATCGTTCGGCATCGGTATCGCTGACGGTCAGGCCGTCGAGCAGCTCAAGGCAGGCGCCCCATACGATCTTGCGCTCATCTGGGGATATGGCGACGGCCTCGCGCCTCATGACCCGGACGATCTGCTCGAAAGTATTTCCAAGGGACTTCAATGCCCGGTCATCACGCCGAATGTGCTGAACGTGTTCAATGCGCGCACCTTGCTGTCGCCAGCCTGGCCCGAGCGTATTCACGTGGAGCGCTGATCCATGACCATCGCGGCAGCAGAGAAGTCGCCGATTCTTGAAGTCCACGGAGTCGTCAAGCGCCTTGGCGGTGTCGATATTCTGAAGGGCATCAACTTCACTGTTGCCGAAGGAAGCGTCGTTGCGATCATCGGGGCATCGGGGTCGGGCAAAAGCACATTGCTGCGCTGCCTCAACATGCTGATCGTTCCCGATGACGGCGAGATCGTCTGGAAGGGACAGCGGGTCGGCTGGGTGCAGAAAGGAAGCACCTGGGTCAGGCAAAAGGAAAAGGAGCTTCTGGGATACCGGACTCAGGTCGGCATGGTGTTCCAGAGCTTCAACCTGTTCCCGCAGATGACGGCGCTGGAGAACATCATCGAAGCACCGATGACGGTTTTGGGGCGCAAGCGGAGCGAGATCGAGGAGGAGGCGCACGCCCTTCTTCGGAAGGTTCGCCTGTCTCACCGTGTCAAGGCCTATCCGCATCAGATGTCGGGCGGCGAGCAGCAGCGGGTGGCGATCGCGCGGGCTCTGGCCATGAAGCCGAAGGCCATGCTGTTCGACGAGGTCACCTCGGCTCTCGATCCGGAGCTGAAAGGGGAGGTTCTGACGGTGATGCGCGAGCTTGCCGCCGAGGGCATGACGATGATCCTCGTCAGCCACGAGATGGGTTTCGTCCGTCATGTGGCGGACGAGGTCCTGTTCATGCACCAGGGCATCGTGAAGGAGCGCGGCAATCCGTCGGATGTGCTCGTCAATCCGGCCAGCGCCGAGCTGCAGGCGTTCCTGCAACGCGTGACGGACTAGGCTCATGGACGTTTTCATCGCGCAGTTCCCTCGCTTCCTCGATGCGACATGGCTGACGATCTGGATGTTCGTGCTTGTCACCACGGTGTCGACCCTGATCGGCGCAACGTTGGCCGTGCTGGCCGAATGGGCCGGAAAGCCGGTATCCTTGCCGCTCAGCGTCTATAGCTGGGTGTTCAGAGGCCTGCCGGAACTCATCGTTCTGCTGGGGTGCTATCTGGCTCTTCCGGCCATCGGTCTCGATCTGGGTTCCGTCGGCTCGGCGATCCTCGGCTTCACGCTGGTCGGCATCGCGTTCCAGCTCGAGATCTTCCGCGCCGGGCTGAATGCGGTGGACAAGCGCATTCTGGAGGCCACGCGGGCGCTCGGAATGAGCTGGTGGCTCACCATGCGCCGTGTCGTGCTGCCCCAGGTGATCCGGATCGCCATGCCGGCCTGGGCGACGTTCCTCGCCGGCAACGTCAAGATCTTTGCCGTCGCGTCCGCCGTCGCCGTGACGGAGGTCATGGCCGTGACCCGGCAGGCCATCGCGGTCTCTGATCAGCCGTTCTTTCTCATCATGGTCGCGGCGAGCATCTATGCGGCCATCGCCAGCATTCTGATGGTTCTCGAGGCCGTTCTCTCACGCCGCTTCTCGACCCGTTACGGACTTGGCTTGCGTCGCTAGAGCATTTTTCGGCGAAGTGGATCCGGTTCGCCGTAAAAAATGCGGCAAGCCAAAGAAGAGAGATGATTCCATGCAAGTGGAAACAGCTCTAGGACAGGGAGGTCGCTTTGGATTGGACTGTCGTTACAAGCAACGCGCCGCTCTTCGTTTCCGCGACGCTCAACACGGTCGCCATAGCGGCGGCGACCATCGTCCTGTCGGTGGTCATCGCATTTCCGCTCGCCATCATGCGGGATTCGCGCTTCGGATTTCTGCGATGGGTCTCCGCCGGCTACAGCTGGACCACGCGGGCGATGCCGACACTGTCGCTCCTGTTCCTGGCCTATTACGGCCTGCCGCAGTTCGGGATCTATCTCGATCCGGTGGTTGCGGCCATCACGGGGCTCACGGTGATCGCAGCCGGCTACAACATGGAATACATCCGGGTCGGCCTGCAGGCTGTTCCTGCCGGGCAATACGAGGCCTGCCGTGCACTCGGCATCCCGTTGTCGATCGCGCTGCGCCGTTTGATCGTGCCGCAGGCCATGCGCACGATCCTGCCGCCGCTCACGTCGAACCTGACGCTCCTCCTGAAGGGAAGCGCTCTTGCGAGCCTCGTCGCGGTGACGGAGCTTTCCGGGCAGGCCATGGCACTCATCTCCTACACCTACAAGCCGATCGAGATCCTGATCGCCGTCGCGCTGATCTATCTGTGCCTGAACGGCGTGCTCGTAGGAGTCCAACGGCTCGTCGAGCAGCGATACCGGCTACAGGACTAGACGTTCCACGAACGATATCCCAACGCACATTGTAACCGCCTTGTTGCGCAATGTCCGTGCTGATATCTTACGAGAATACTAGTTCTGATCGAGAGGTACCGGGTTCTACGGCGACGGCAAGTGAGACGATGTTTCGTTGGTAGAAGGCAACAACAGGGGAGCACACATGAAAAAGATTGCTGCAGTGGCGGTCGGGATGATGCTGACGGTTCTCGCGACCGCCGGAGTACAGGCACAAAGCACGCTGAAGGTCCCCAGTGGTGCTCTTCTCACCGACGGCACATTGGCCCTTGCCGCCGATTTCGCAGCGGCTCCCAATCAGTTCATCAAGACGGATGGCGAGAAGGATGGCCTGAACGTCGACATGTGCGGCGAGGTTGCGAAACGCCTCAATGTGAAGCTCGAATGGACGAACCTTTCCTTTCCCGGCCTCGTACCGGGCCTGCAAGCCCAACGTTTCGATGGTCTCTGCACGGCGATCTTCATCAATCCCGACCGCCTCAAGATCATGAACATGGTCCCTTATGTGCAGTGGGGCGAGGGGCTGATGGTTCCGAAGAGTTCATCCCTTGGATCGAGCTGTTCCTTCAAGGCGGCGGACAAGGCGAGCTATGCCGGCTGCTTCGATGATCTGGCGGGCAAGGCCGTCTCCGTGGCGGCTGCCGGAACCACCAACAAGAACCTTCAGACCGAAAGCGACCGCATGAAGGCGGCGGGCAAGGCTCCGATTGAAATTCGGGCATTCGACACGAATGCGGATGCGATCCAAGCCGTCGTATCGGGGCAGACCGCCGCAGCATACCTGAACGATCCGCAAGCCGCCTTCTTCATCAACCGGACGAACGACAACTTCAAGCTCGCCTTTACCGGCTATGCCTCGAACCAGCTTGCGCTCACGACGATGAAGCCGAACACGGCGCTGGCCGATGCCTTCGTCGCTGCGCTGGAGCAGATGAAAGCCGACGGGTCCTACGACGCCATTCTCAAGAAGTGGGGCGTCGCGTCCGTTCCGTCCTTCGCCTACGCAAAGTAACGCAACCGCCATAGGAACCGACAGCCGAAGCTCGCCGGGCTTCGGCTGATCCGAGCAAGCGATGACCTGGGACTTCGATACGTTTTTCACATATCTCTTCGATTCCCGCATGGCTTGGGCCGCGCTGGTCACCTTCTGCGTCGCAGCGGTGGCGCAGCTTCTCGCGACGGTCGTCGGATTCGTGCTCGCTCTCGGGTTGCGCTCCCGCAGCAACCTTCTGCGCGCACCTGCCGTGGCGTATGTCTGGTTCTTTCGCGGCACGCCTCCTCTGATCCAGCTGCTTCTTATCTATTTCGGGCTGCCGCAGCTCGGCATACGCGTGACGGTGCTGGAGGCGGGCATCTCGAGCTTGAGCCTCTACGGCGCGGCCTACATGGCCGAGATCATCCGCGGTGCGCTCGCATCCCTCGATCCCGGCCAGGAGGAGGCCGCCCGAAGCATCGGCCTGTCGCGGTTCGAAACCATGCGCAGCATTCTCGCGCCGCAGGCTGCACGTCTGGTCCTGCCGGCGTTTGGAAACGAATTCACCAGCATGATGCGCACGACGTCGCTTCTGTCGGTCATATCGTTCCAGGAATTGTTGCGGGTTACCACGCTCGCCATCAGCGAAACATTCCGGCCCTTCGAGCTCTACTCGGTCGCGGCCGTCTATTACCTTCTGATGGCCACCCTATGGATGGTCGTTCAGGATTGGCTCGAGCGAAAGTTCGGCGTTGGCATGGCGAGCGCGCCGGTTCGCCGACCGATCTGGAGCGACATCAAGCGCCTCATTCGATTTCCTCGCCCGTTCTCAAGAAAGATCACCACATGACGCATTCACCGGCGGAACCAACTCGGGTCATCCTCTTTGGTCTGGGGGCTCTTGGCGGCCTCGTCATCGATTGCCTCAAGACGGGCTATCCGTTGATCCGCATCGTCGGTGCGGTCGATCATGCTCCCAATCGGGCCGGGCGCCGAATGGGCGACATCTATGACGGACTTGGAGAGGCGTCCGATGTCGTCGTCGCCGCAACGCTGCGGGAGTGTCTGGATGGGCTCGATGCGCCGGCGCATCTTCTCTACCATATGACGGAATCGACGCCGTCCCATATCGAAAGTCAGCTGATCGAAGCCCTCGAGGCAGGGCTTCATGTCATCTCGGCTTCCGAGGCGATGTTTCATCCCGCCCTCCGGTACCCGGACTTCTCCCTACGCCTCGATGCGGCGGCGCGTGCGAGAGATGTGTCCATCACGGGCGTCGGAATCAATCCGGGCTTCAGCTTCGACAGCCTTCCCCTGCTGCTGGGGCGGGTGACGTCGGGCGTGAAGCGGGTCACCATCTCGCGGACCATCGACGTGACGGGAACAGGGCCCGGCGATATCGATCATGTCGGATACGGCCTGTGGCCAAAGGAATTCGACGAGAAGATCGCGTCGGGCCGCATCGTCGGCCATATGGGGATGCCCGAGTCGATTGCGGCCATTGCCGAGCGGCTGAACATCGACGTCGACCGGGTCGAGGAACGCTGGACGACAACCACGGCGGACTTCCCCGTGGATTCCGGCGATGCAACCCTCGGCGTGCTGGAGCCCGGCCGCGTCATCGGCATCAGCCAGGAGGGCATGGGCGTGAGGGGAGATGAAACCGTCATCTCCATGAGCCTCGTCATGTTCTATCAGCCGGAGCTGCATGGCCTGGAAGTGGCCGATGTCATCGACATCGAAGGCGCCCACCATGTCAAGGCGAGCCTCAAGCCTGCCGCCTTGTCCCTGTTCGGCGCGGCCAACACCATCGTCAATGCGACCCATGACCTGCTCGATGCCGCGCCCGGACTGGTGAATATTCTCGATTTCTCTATCGCCGGCGTTCGTCGCGGAGGTTTCCACTATGCGGTTGATCCGAAGCATCCGCCCCGTCCCGGGCAGGTGCGTCTCGTCCCCGTTCCCCACTAGGGATGTTCCATGTCGGCCTGGAACCAGCAGCTTTTCCTCGACATCCTCGTCTCGCCGCTGATCATCAAGGCAGCGTGGACGACGATCTGGGTGGGAACTGTCGCGCAGCTCATCGGTACCGCGATCGGCACCGTCGTCGGGCCGGCCATGCTGTCCCAATATCGCCTCGTTCGCGGAGCCACCTGGTTCTACCTCTGGCTCTTTCGCGGAACGCCGCTGCTGGCGCAGATCCTGTTCTTCTACGCAGTGCTGCCTCTGTGGGGCCTGCGCCTCTCGGTGCTCGCCACAGGCCTTCTTGCTCTCGGTGTGAACGAGGGCGCCCGGATGGCCGAGATCGTCCGCGGCGGTCTTCTCTCGGTCCCCAAGGAGCAAAGCGAGGCAGGCCGTTCCCTCGGGCTGAGGCCGCATCTCGTTTTCATCCTCATCGTGCTGCCGCAGGCCGCGCGGGCCATTCTGGCGCCGCTTGCGAACAATTACAGCTACATGATCAAGGCAACGTCCCTGTTGTCCGTGATCTCCGTCGCGGAGCTGCTGCGAACCTCTCAACAGCTCGCCCAGTCGACGGTCCGCCCTCTCGAGATCTATTCGGCGGCAGCCATCTGGTACATGGGCATGGTCACGATCATCATGATCACTCAATCGATGATCGAGCGCCGTCTGTCGCGCAGCAGTCGGTCGGAAACAAGAAGAAGCGCAATCGTTGCCGCCCGAGACGTTGAAGAAATCGGCATCAAAGCCGAGCCCCTCGCGGGGGAGGCAGAGATCGTTCTTGAAGCGCGTTCCATCACGAAGCGGCTGGGCTCCGTCATTGCGGTTCACAATGTCGATCTGGCGATCGCGAAAGGGGAAGTGGTTGTCGTCGTCGGCCCTTCCGGCTCTGGCAAGTCGACGCTGCTCCGCTGCCTCAACTATCTCGATATTCCAGATGCGGGCGTCGTGCGCCTGGAGGGAAGCCTCTTCGGCCGTGCAAGCGAGCGGGATCCGTCGAAGCTCGTTCCCGACTCCGTGCTGCGCCGGCAGCGTGCCCGCATGGGGATGGTCTTTCAGCGGTTCAACCTGTTCGCGAACCTCAATGCCCTGCGAAACGTCGCCGTCGGCCCGGAACGTGTTCTCGGCGCGCGACGTGGCGATTCGGAGACAAAGGCAAAGCTGCTCCTGCAGCGCTTCGGCCTTGCCGACAAATTCGGCAGCTATCCGAGCCAGCTCTCCGGCGGACAGAAACAGCGCGTGGCGATCGCCCGGGCCATCGCCATGGAGCCGACCGTCCTCCTGTTCGACGAGCCGACGTCCTCCCTGGACCCTGAGGTCGTTCACGAGGTTCTCGACACGATGCGCGAGCTTGCCAGGGACGGTGCGACGATGATCGTCGTCACGCACGAGATCGGCTTTGCGCGTGCCGTCGCCGACCGGATCGTGGTCATGGACCACGGCAGCATCATCGAGCAAGGCGCAGTCGCCGACGTGCTGGAGCGCCCGCGGCATCCGAGAACGCAGCAATTCATCGCATCGCTGGCCGCATAGGGAATTTGCTCAAGGGATCGAGCGCACCGTAACCGGAAACCGGGCATTGATCGAAACTTGTGCAGCGTGAGCCGCATCATTATGCATCCGCGGTTTGACGATTCTAGGATATCGGTAATATATCAGAAGAATAGCCAGGATCATTCGCCGTGCCTCTCCGGATCATTCAGGAACCCGACCAGCTGCGAAGCCGCCCGGATGTCGTTGTGATCGGCTCAGGGATCGTCGGCTTGGCAACCGCCTTCTTCGCCTCCCGCGAGGGCCTGCGCGTTCTGATTATCGAGGCAATGCGCTCACCGACCTCATTGACCTCCCGCCGCTCGGGAGAAGGCGTCAGAGCTCAGTGGGAATTGCCGCACAACATTGCGATCGCTCAGGAATCGATCGCGCTCTACAAGCATTTCGGGGAGCTTGTAGGCGACCCCGCGAACGATGCAGGTTACAGGCCGATCGGCTATCTCTATGCCAGCCGTGAGCCCCACGCCGCCGCAGCCCTCAAGGCGCGTGTCGAGCGGCAGGCGAAGGTTGGCTTGGAAGGGATCGAGTATCTCGAAGGCGCTGCACTCCATGACAAGGCGCCGCTGCTCGCACCCGATGTCATCGGCGCTTCCTTCCGCCGCGGCGACGGCGTGATTTCCATCGACCGGATCATCGCCGGCTACAAGAGCACCATGGACGCCGATCTCGTTCTCGACACGATCGTCCACGCGATCAAGCCCGATGCCGGCGGCGTGATCATCGAAAGCTCAAGGGGATCGATCTCTGCCGGTGCCGTCGTCGTCGCTGCGGGCGCCAAAAGCATTGGTCTTTTCAATGGCTTTGCCTATGCGCCCGTGATGAAGACAGCGAAGTCGTCGATCATGCGGGTCAAGGCGGAAGGCATTCCGGCTGATCACCCGACGACCATCGACGTCGATATCGGTTCTTTCTGGCGGCCGGATGAGGGCGGTGCGCGCATCACCGCATCCTTCAGCGGGACGCTCTTTGTCGAAGACGGAGTCGATGATCCTGCGCCCGAGCCCGGCTATCTGAACCATGCGATGGCGACGGTGATGCCGATGACGCCGCGCTGGAAGCATTGGTCCGAGAACCTGCTCGACAGTCACCTGCGCACGGGCACGTTCGCCGTATCCGAGGATGGTGCTCCCGTTATCGGGCCGCTTCCCGATGCCCCGAACGTCTATGTCAACGGCGGATATGGCGGCCACGGCGTGATGATGAGCCCAGGTGGCGGGCGCCGTCTTTCCAAGATGCTGGCCGATGGCAGGCACGATCCGGCCGATCTGTTTTCCGTCGAGCGCTTCCATGACGGGCGAAAGCTCGTCCCCGAGGCGATGACGATTCATCTGACCGATCATCCCAATTGAACCAGGGGCAATTCAATGGCGAAAACCACCAGACTGGGTGTCGTCACCACCGGGCACGGCCCGCGGGACGAATACATTCATTATCATGAGCGGATTCTGCGCTCGCTGGGTGCCGACGTCGAGGTCGTCATCCGCCACATCTACGATGGCCTGTCCCTTGACGATCTCCTGCCTCATCAGGTCGGCAAGGAGACGCCCAATCTCGGCGCGCATGTGCATGTTCCCGGTGCCGTCGGCAATCATATGGGCGATGGCTGGGAACATCGTTTCTTCTCGCTCGATTTCGCCATCGGACGGGTGCAGTCG
Organism: Microvirga zambiensis WSM3693; assembly: GCF_016735695.1. Lineage (GTDB taxonomy): Bacteria > Pseudomonadota > Alphaproteobacteria > Rhizobiales > Beijerinckiaceae > Microvirga > Microvirga zambiensis. The sequence goes on from NZ_JAERQD010000013.1 coordinate 76,862, forward strand.
GTGATCGACCGGCTCGAGAAGGAAGACAAGGTCGACATGGTTCTGCTCGCCTGCGCCGCCGAGTTTCCTGAAGGATCGATCAGCGCGGGAACCCTCCTGATTCATCCTCGCGAGCTGATGTTCTCGGTGGTCGAGAACATCGCGCATGGCTCACGCCGCAAGGTCAGGATCGGCGCCTTGGTGGATGCCGAGCACGCCGACCATGACTACGAGGACTGGGCGAAGCGGCCCTATTTCGACAAGATCGAGCTGGTCATGTCGCCGGTCACGACATCGGCGCTGGCGGCCGCGCAGGAACTGGGCCGCAGGAACGTCGAGTTCGCATTCTTCTTCGGCTACGGCATCGGCCTTGCGCCCTTCGATCCGGTCAACGAAGTCCCGGCATTGGAGGCGGCCATCGGAGCGCCTCTGATCCTGCCCCACCGTGTCACGGGCCTTTTCCTGCGCAACATCATCGGCCCGACGCTCAACGATCATGCCTATCTGCCGGACGGTTGGGGTTTGAAATGAGCACGCCTGCGAGATTTCCGCGGACATTGCTCTGGCAGCGCCTGACCAGCGATGAACTCGCCGAGGCGCGCGATTCCGGTGCGATGGTCGTCGTTCCGGTCGGCGCCATCGAGCAGCACGGCATCCACCTTCCTGTGGAAACGGATGCGCGGCTCAGCACCGTCGTCAGTCAGCTTGCGGCCAAGCGTGTCTCCGCGCTTCCGGTTCTGGTCGCGCCATCCCTGCCGTTCGGCTTTTCGCCGCATCACGTGAGCCATGCGGGAACCATCAGCCTGCGGCTCGACACATATCTCGCCGTGTTGGGCGATATCGCCGTGTCGCTGACCAATTCGGGCTTCCGCCGCGTGCTCTTCGTGAACGGGCACGGCGGCAACAACGCTCCGCTCCGCGCCAAGGTCGGCGAACTGGTCACCGATGGTCTGCCTGTCGGGACGGTAGATTACTGGGTTCCAGGCGAGAGTGCATGGATTGCGCGGCTTGCAGGCAGGCTGAAGCGGGGTGGTCACGCCTGCGAGCAGGAGACCGCCTTGATGCTGGCGATCGAGGCGCAGGATTCGGAGGCCGTCGAGCGGATCATCGCCAGCGCCAGAGACCTCCCGCCGCGGGTCATCCAGCCATGGATCGCGCCCGGCCACGAGAGCGATCCGATCACGGAAGCGGGCGCAGCCTGGCCGCCGATCTTCCAGGCCGACGATTGCGGCTATTACGGCGATCCCGCAGCCGCAACGCGGGACAACGGCCTCGTCCTGCTCGACATCATCGTGGAGCGCCTCGCCAACTTCTTCACCGCGTTTGCGGCAACGCCGCTGCGGCTCGGTGTATCGCGCGATGCGGCCGCGCCATCGATTTCCGCACCGCTGATCGGAGCCTGACATATGAGACCATTCGATGTTCTTGTGACGGGCGCAGGCGCTGTCGGCGGTCATGCCGTCGAGTTCCTGGTCCGCAGGCCCGAGGTTCGCCGGATCGCCGTTGTGGATGTGAGAGCGGATGTCGCCGCCGGTGTCGCATGGCGGGCCCGCCTCGGTGCATTGCAGGAGGGCAGGGAGGTCACGGTTCAAGGCTTTGGCCTCGACCTTTCCGATGCGGATGCGACGCGGGCCTTGCTCGAGAGATTGCAGCCGCGCGTCGTGTTCCACACGGCGACGCTGCTCACCGTTCCGGAAATGGCCCGCGGCCTGACGCCTGACGTATTCGCCCGCGTGAGGGCGGACGGCATGGGCGGGTTCCTGTGCGGCCATCTCCTGCTGGCTGTGACGCTGCAGAAAGAGTTGGCGCGGCTGTCGCCGCGACCGCCGATGATCACGGCGCCGTTCCCGGATTTCACCAACCAGGTGCTGGCGAAGCTGGGACCCGCGCCGATCACGGGCATCGGCAATGTCGACAACATGGCCTGTGAACTCCAGGCCATCGTGTCCGAGAAGCTTGATGTCGCCGCCAGGGACGTCACGCCGATGATCGTGGCGCATCACAGCGTCGGCGAGTGGTTCCAGCGCTCGGGATCGGCCGGCGAAGCACCCTGGTTCGCGCGCGTCTATGTCGACGGCAAGGATGTCAGCGAGAAGTTCGATCTGGCAGCGCTCATGGCGGAAAGCGCCGCGCGCATCAGGCCCGTTCCGCAGGAGCAGAGGACGGCCGCATCGGGCGTCAAGGCCGTTCTGGCGGTCCTGCGCGATAACGGCTGCTATCTCCATTCCGCCGGCCCTCTGGGGCGGGCCGGGGGCTGGCCGGCGCGGCTCTGGGCCGACCGGCTGGAATTGGTGGATGTGCCCGGTCTCGATCTCCAGCGCGCGTTCGACATCAACATGGCGGGACAGCGGGCCGGCGGAATCGAAACGATCGAAGCCGACGGTACGCTGGTCGCGACGGAGCGTTGCCGGACGATGATGGAGGAACTCTTCGGCGTGGATGTGGGGAGAGTCGCCCCCGATCGCATTGCCTCGACGGCACGGGCGCTTCGGCAGGCCCTGTCGTCGCGGATCGCCTCGGGGACATGACGGGGGCAAGCTGCTTGGCCTGTTGTGCGTCGACAGCAGCTTCCTTCCTGGAGAGGATAGGCGGGATTTGTTTCGCTATCATCGGGGCTTAAGGCATGTCGCATTAGCTCCAGAGGCGGTCGGATCCACCCTTGGAATATAGTTTGTGTTACTAAGTTAGATATATTAGAGGTGATCCTTTCTTCGGCTTTGCCGCAAGATTGTAACAGAGATCTCGAGAACAAGACCCGCATTGAGGGGTGATGACATGGAAACGCCGACGAGGGCGAGCCTGCGCAAAATGAGCATTCCGGCGAAAGCGGCCGCAAAGGCGAAGAGCGTGCGCGGAAAGGCATCCTCCCTGACGGAGAAGGTCTACCAACTCCTACGCGCGCAGATCCTGTCCGGCGAGTTGGAGCCGGGGCGCGAACTGTCGGAGGCCGAACTGGCTGAACAGTTCGGCGTCAGCAAGACCCCCGTGCGCGAGGCTCTCGCCACCCTCCGGTCGGAAGGTTTCGTGAGGACGTTCCCCCGGCGCGGTTATCAGGTCGTGCCGATCACGTTCGGCGATGTGGCCGAGCTGTTCGAGGTGCGCGCGATGCTGGAGGCCGGCGCTGCGGAGCTCGCCTGCGCCCGCATCACCGATGAGGAACTGGACCAGCTCGATCGTCTCGCGGACGTGGCATACGACCGCTATGAGCAGCCGAGTCTCAAGCGTTTCATCCAGGCCAACCGCGACTTCCACGTCGCCATCGCCCGCGCATCGGGCAACGAGCGCCTCTATCAGCTTTCCGTTCGCCAGATCGATGAACTCGAGCGCATCTTCTATCTTGGTGCGCGTCTGCGCGACATCAGCGGCGAGACCAAGGACGATCACCACGAGATCGTCAGGGTGCTGAGGTCGCGCGATCCCGTTGCCGCGCGGGCGATCATGATCCGCCACAACGACATGACCCGCCAGAACCTGTTCCAGGTGCTCGCAGCATCCCGCAAGGCCAGCCAGATCAGCCTCTGATCGCACATTGCGCGGGCCGCCTGCGCAATCATTGCAGTCTCATCGATCTCCAACCCCGCGAAGGCTCGATCTTCCGCGGGGTTTTTGTTTTTGGGGGCGACGAAAAGTCGGCCGGACATCGCCACGTATAGAGAGGCCTGCAGAAGCCCGGGCTCAAGACAACAATCCCACGCTTCGAGTGCCTCATCGTATAGCAATTGCACGGTCAAAGTTCGCCGATTGTGCACGTTCTACGCGATAAATGCGCTTGTAGTTCCTGTGCGTCGTGATATTTCTGAATTATCTTACAGACGATCTTAGCTCCGTTCTCGGGGCAGCTCGTTAGAGGGCTCGAGGGTTACAAAATATGGCGATTGCTCAGGTCAGCATGGACGTCCGCGCCTGCTTCTCACCCGACTACAAAACGGCGCGAAGCCGCTTTCTCGACAAGGCGACTTCCGCCGGCGGCGTGATCCGGTCTTACGACAATCCGAACAAGGGGCCCTCCGGCGAGGATCTCGCAACCGATGTTGCCTGGTTCGGCCCGCGCGACGCGCGAAATGTTCTGGTGCTGGTGTCGTCGACGCATGGCGTTGAAGGATTCTGCGGGTCCGGAGCGCAGCTCGACTGGCTTGCGACGAACGGACCTGAAACCCTTCCTTCAGGGCTTGCGGTGATGATCGTTCATGCCATCAATCCGCATGGCTTCGCCTGGCTCCGGCGCACCACGGAAGAAGGCGTCGATCTCAACCGCAATTGCATCTCGTTCGACGGTTCGTTGCCCGCCAATGAAGGCTATGACGAACTCGCTTCGGCCTTCGTGCCAAAGGCGCTCGACGAGACGACGCTTGCAGAGGCAAAGGCACGGCGCGAAGCCTATCGCGAAAAGCACGGACGCGTCGCATTCGAGCAGGCGCGCAGCTCTGGGCAATACACGCATCCCGAGGGGATTTTCTTCGGCGGAACAGGGCCTACCTGGTCGCTGAAGACGCTTGAACAAATCTGCGCCGATTACGACCTGTCATCGCGCAAGGGCGTTGCCGTCATCGATTATCACACTGGGCTTGGCTCCCACGGCTACGGCGAGCCGATCTGCGGCCATCGCCCGGGAGAATCGGGTCAGGCGCGCTGCCGTGCCTGGTATGGCCATTCTCTGGGCGAGCCTCTGCTCGGCAAGTCGTCATCGCTTCCGATCGCCGGGCTGACGCAATATGCATGGGCCCGCTGCGTTGGCGGTGACAAGCTCACCTTCATCGCTCTTGAATTCGGAACCTACGACGCGGAGATCGGCGCCGACGCGCTTCGCGACGATCACTGGCTGCATGCTTACGGAACGGTCGACTGGACCAGCGAGGAGACGCAGCGCATCAAGACCAATCTCCGCCGCTTCTACCATCCTGGCACTCAAGATTGGTGTGAGCTCGTTCTCTTCAGAAGCCGCCAAGTCATCTCACAGGCCGTCACGGGCCTTTGCTCAACGTCGTCATAAAAGGCCCGCCATGAAACGCATTCTCGTTCTCAACCCCAACAGCTCGGCTAACATCACGGAATCCATGGACAGGGCGCTCGACGTGCTGCGCCTGCCCGGAAATCCTGAGATCGTGACCGCAACCTTGAGCGAAGGCCCTCCTGGAATCGAGACGCAGGCGCATGTGGAGGGTGTCGTGATCCCCACAGCACGTTACTTCGCCGAGAACCCGGCCGATGCCTATGTGATCGGATGCTTCTCCGATCCGGGTCTTCATCTCGCGCGTGAAACGGTGAAGAAGCCGGTTCTCGGCATCGCCGAATCCGCGTTTCTTACGGCGCTCGGCCTCGGCCACCGCTTCGGCATCGTCGCGATCAAAAAAGGCTCGATCGGTCGGCATATGCGCAATGTACGTCAGCTTGGCCTGGAATCGCGCCTTGCAGGCGACCGCCCGCTGGATATCGGCGTGACCGATGTGCTCGGCGACAATGCCGTGATCGAGCGCATCGTCGAGGTCGGCACGCAGTTGCGCGATATCGATGGAGCCGATGTGCTCATCCTGGGCTGCGCCAGCATGGGCGGCTTCCGGGCGGAGATCGAAGACAGGCTCGGCCTGCCTGTCGTCGATCCGACGCAGGCCGCCGTCATGCGTGCCATCTCTCTCGTAACACTCGGCTATGCGAGGGCCGCCTGATGAACGACACACCACGCTACGATCTCGTCGTTCGCGGCACTCTCGTTCTGCCGACGGAGACGCTGCCAAATGGCTGGATCGCCGTCTCCGGCGGAACGATCATGGCAATCGGGTCAGGACCAAATCCTTCGGCGGATACGGTGCATGACGCCGGCAGCGCCTACGTGCTCCCCGGCTTCATCGATGGGCAGACACACGCGACAAGCTACAAAGGCTTGGCGGGTTTCGAGGCAACAAGCCGTTCGGCCATCGCAGGTGGCATCACCACCATGGTCGACATGCCTTACGACAACCCGGATCCGCTCAACACCATGGAGCGGCTCCAGCTCAAGATCGATTCCGTCGAAAACCTGTCCTATTGCGATGTCGCGCTCTACGCCACAATCGCGCCGGGGCAGGGCACGGCGGAAATGGCGGATCTCGCCAAGGCCGGCGTTGCAGCCTTCAAGATCTCCAGCTTCGAGAGCCATCCTGTTCGCTTCCCGAGACTGCCGGCGAGCGATACCCTGGCGATCCTCGAAGCCTCGGTCGAAACCGGACTTCCCGTCGGCCTGCACAACGAGGACCAGGAGATCGTGCGCGCCTCCATCGCTGCCCTGAAGGCGGATGGCAAGATCACGCCGGAATGGCATGAGCCCAGCCGTCCGCTCTCCGCCGAGATGACAGCCACGGCAGCCTTCCTGGAACTGGGGGCCGCCACAGGCGCTCATGTTCATATCGTCCATATTTCGGCGCCGCGCGGCTATGATCTCGTGTCCCGCTATCGTGCCGAGGGCGTCAACGCCACGGCCGAGATGTGCGTGCACTATCTGCACTTCGATGCCGCGCGCGATATTGAACGCCTCGGCGCGCGCATGAAGGTCAGCCCTCCCATCCGCGCCGGCATGATCGAGGGTCTGTGGGCTGCCCTCGAAAAGGGACAGATCGACTTCATCTCGTCCGATCATTCGAGCTGGCCGATCGACAACAAGTTCACGCCTTCGATCTTCGATGCCGGCGCCGGCATTCCGGGTCTCGAGACGATGGCGCCGTCTCTCTATACCGATCTCATCGGTCGCGTCGCCGATCCGGTCCGGACGGTTGCCGATTATCTCTCGACGAAGCCTGCCGCGTTCTTCGGATTGAGCGCGCGAAAAGGCGCGCTGAAGATCGGGGCGGATGCCGACTTCGCCATTCTCGAAACCGGAGACTATCCCTTCGATGCCTCTCAAACCCGTGACGGCTTGAACTGGAGTCCCTATGACGGGGAAACCTTCAAGGTCCGGATCGCCGCGACGTTCCTGCGCGGCAAGCCGGTCTGGGATGGCACGGAGATTACAGGCAAAAGCGGATACGGCCAGTATCTCCCGCGCCCGCAATCGTCCAAGGCGGCGTGAGCATGGCGACGGAAACCTTCGCACAATCCCTCTGGTCGTCGCTGTCGAGGCCGCTTGAGGGATATGAGGAGCTGACGGAGAGCATCGAAGCCGACGTGCTCATCGTCGGTGCAGGTTTCCTCGGGCTGTCGACGGCGCTGCACCTTGCTGAAGCCGGCACCCGCGTGGCCCTGGTGGAGGCCGACGAAGCAGGGTTTGGCGCCTCGGGGCGCAATACCGGCTTCGTCGTGCCGAGCCTCAAGACGGCCTTCGGGCCGGCGGATGTGGCGCGGCATCTCGGCCAGGATAAGGGCGAGCGTCTCATCTCATTGGTCGGTCAATCCGGCAACATCGTCTTCGACCTGATCCGCCGCCTCGGCATCGAATGCAGTGCGGAGCAGGTCGGATGGATGCAGCCCGCTCATACCGCATCGATCGCCAAAGTCCTGGAGAAGCGCCAGGCCGATTGGCGCGAACGCGGACGTTCCGTGGAAATCCTCTCGGCGGAGGAAACCGGGCGCCGTATCGGTTACAAGGGCTATCATTCTGCGCTGCTCGACCCGACCGGCGGTCAGATCAATCCGTTGGCCTATGCTCGCGGGTTGGCCGATGCATGCAGGAAGGCCGGGGTCGCGCTCTATTTTCGATCCCGTGTAACGGAATTGTCGAAAGCGGGAGCGAAATGGCTTGCCCGCACTCCCAACGGCTCGGTGGCTGCCGAGCGCGTATTGCTGACGACCAATGCGCTGATCGGGAAACTGCAGCCGGAGCTGTTTGCCAGCATCATACCCGTGCGTGTCCATCAGATAGCGACCCAGCAATTCGACGAGACGATTCAGGGCACGTTTCTCATTGGGCGATCGCCGGTAGCCGACACGCGGCGGCATACCTTCGCCGTTCGCTGGTCGCCAGATGGGCGTCTGGTCACCGGCGGGCTCGTGATGCCGGGACCGGCGCCGCTCGAGCGGGCATCGCGCTTCTTTGCGAAACGCCTGGAGCGCTTCTTCCCGGCGTTGGCGCCGATCAAGGCGGAGTACGTCTGGAACGGCGTCATCGCGGCGACGACGGATTCGCTGCCGCGCTTTCTCTCTCTTTCACCGGGTCTCGACGCGGCAATCGGATGCAATGGCCGGGGTGTCGCCCTGACGACGTCGCTCGGACGAGACATCGCCGGACTCTACAACGGCAGGCTGGACGCTTCGGATTTCCCGCTCGCGCATGAGCCACCGCGTGGTGTTCCCGTGCGTGCCCTGGCGGAGCACGGGCCGTCTCTGTGGCTGCCCTGGAGTACGTTCCGCGATTGGCAGGACGCCAGGCGATAACCGGGTCCCTTCGACCGCGCCAAGGGCGGCCAGCTCCTGCATGTCAGGAGCTGGCCTTTCACTTATCTGATCTGGGCAAGTCGCCGCTCGAGGCGCGTCATCAGGACGGTCAGTTCGGCCTGGTCGATGGCATCGAGTTTGGGGCCGGGAGCGCGAACATGCGCGGAGGCGATGGCACCGCGACGTTTCAAGATTTCCTTCCTTACGGCGAGGCCGAGTCCGGGCTGCGTTTCGTGGCGGATCAGCGGAAGATAGGCGTCGAAAATGTCCTCTGCGCCGTCCTTGTCGCCAGCCTCGTGCCGCTTGCAGACGTCAACGAGCATTTCGGGATATGCGAAACCCGTCATGGCGCCGTCTGCCCCGCGGGTGAGTTCCTGCGGCAGGAAGAGGCCGCCATTGCCGACCAGGATGCTCAGGCGTCGCGAACCGCGCTCACTCTGGTTCCTGCGCAGACGGGATAGCTTCGACAGGCCGGGCCAGTCCTCATGCTTCAGCATGACAACCTGCGGCAGTTCCGTAGCGATCTGCTCGATCGTCGCCACCGACAGATAGACGTTCAGGGAGAGGGGAAAGTCTTGCAGGACGACGGGAACGTCCGGACCGAGAGCCTGACAAACGCTGCGGAAATACCCGATGATCTGCTCTTCGGTCTTCAGGCTCGGCATGGGCGCCACCATCACACCGGCAGCGCCGGCCTCCATGGCGTCGTGGGCGAGATGAACGAGGTTCGAAAGGCCGGCGCTGCTGACGCCGACAACCACGGGAACACGGCCTGAGACGCGCTGCAGAACCGTGGTCAGGAAGCGATGGCTTTCCTCGGACGAGAGCTTCGGTGCCTCGCCCATCATGCCGAGCAGCGTCAATCCGCTCGCACCGCGTTCCAGGTAGAAGTCCGTGAGCCGTTCCGCGCTGGCGAGATCCAGTTCGCCGCTGTCGGAGAACGGAGTGGCTGAGATGACGAAGACACCTTTGGCTGTCTCGTCGAGCCTGGTCGGTGCTCCTGTTACGCTCATCATGTGGTCCTTTCGCGAAATGATTTCAGTCGCGTAATGCCATGCTGCAGATATATCAATAAATATTTCAATCATACAAAATCGATCCGCTCAGGCGCTGGCATGCTCTTTGCAGAGAGACGGGAACGCATGAGAGCCGCGGGCAAAGAAAGGGCTCAATTTTTGAGCAATGTGCTGCGGGCGGAGACGCGAACTTGTGCAGTCCGGTCCTTGCTCCCTGGAACGCTTGTAAGATATCAGTAAAACATCTAAAATGTACAAGAAGACGAAATTCTTCTTAAGGCAAGCCGGGGTGCAGTGGTGGGAAGCAGCGTCGATTTCGTCATCCATGGACCGCCCGGAAGCGCTCCCCCGGTGCTGGCCGAGGCCTTCCTCGCCGGCGTGCGCGAGGCAGGCGCAGACGACCGCCTCTGGAAGACCGTTCCGCGCGGCGACGATCCCGGCGTGGATGCCATGCAGCTCCTCGTCACACGTCCCGGCGACACCAACGTGCTGTCGACCTGCACGCCCGTCTTCCTCCAGGCGCCGCTCCTGCGCGGCATGGCGCTCACCCACCGCAATCTCACGCCGCTCGCCCGTCTCGTTGCGGATCGCTTCTTCCTCGTCGCGCGTGCCGATGCGCCATGGGCGACGGCGGAGGAGTTCATCCGTGACATCCCCAAGCGTACGACGCGCACCGGCGGATACTTCAAGGGCGGCATCAACCACCTCCTCGCGCTCTCGATTGCGGAGGGAACCGGTGCGGATGTGGAGTTCATCGTCGTTCCCAGCGAGCCGGCCGTGTGGACGGCATTGATCGAGGGATCCATCGACTGGGGCTGCGGCGTCGCCGCGGAAATTCTTCCGCATGTCGAGGCAGGAACTCTACGCGTCCTTGCTGCTCTCGCGCCGGAACGGCAATCGACATTTCCTGACATCCCGACGCTCGCCGAGGTCGGCGTGCCCGTAACGTTCAATCTCTGGCGCGGACTGATGGGGCCGCCGGATCTTTCGCCTGAGGATCAAGCGCGTTGGCACCGCATCGTCGAAGCCGTCCGCACGACGAAGGCGTGGCAGGATTATCTCGTCCGCAACGGCCAGACCGACGGCTATCTCCCGGGCGACGGCTTCAAGGCCTTTCTGCAAACAGAATGGGATTGGTACGAGAAGCATCTCGGTATGGCCGGCCTGCTTCCCGCCAAGTGACATCGACAGCACGCAGCATGGACGCTGCAGAAACAGGAGTTTGACCGATGACGCGCAAGACGTTGATGAAAGTCGTTCTGGCGGCCGCCCTGGCATTGCCCTTCGCGGCAGCCTCAGCACAGGCTCAGGATATCACCGCTTTCCAGGAAGCGCTCGGCCAGCCCAAGCCGTTCTCGAACATCCCGAAGCCCTGGCCGCTCAAGAAGCTCGTGACGCCCGGGAAGCTGACGGTCGGCACCACCGGTTCATCTCCGCCGCGCACTTTCGTGGATCCTTCATCGGGCCAACTCACCGGCAGCTATGTGGAACTGTTCAAGAAGATCGGTGCGGATCTCGGCCTCGAAGTCGAGTTCGTGCGCCTCGAATGGGCCGGCATTCTTCCCGGCCTCGCAGCCAACCGCTTCGACCTCGCCTGTGACGGCGCCTCCTGGACCGCCGAGCGTCTCGGCTCGAGCCAGTTCCTGATGACATCGCCGACGGCGGTGAACGCGACGGTTGCCATCACGCGCAAGGACACCGGCATCAAGACGTTTGACGCTGCGAAGGGGAAGGCTCTCGGCGGTGTGCGCGGCGAGATCTATTTCGAAGGCGCCAAGAAAGCGCTGCCCACGGCAAAGCCGACCGAGTTCCCGGGTCTCCCCGAGTCGCTCATCGGTCTTCAGAACGGGCAGGTCGATCTCGTCGCACTGAATCTGGCGAATGCACTGAACGTGCTTGCGAGTGCTCCGAACAAGGCCGATCTCGTGCTGGTCGGACCGGCGCTCGAAGTCTTCGCGCAGGGTCTGTGCGTGAATCCGAACCAGCCCGACCTCCTGGTGGCCGTCAATACGCTCCTCGGCAATTATCGCACCGATGGAACGCTGAAGAACCTCATCGGCAAGTACGCGACGTCCACCGCCGAGGTCGATCTTCTCGGCCGCATCGGTTACTGACAGGCCGCCGCCGTGACGCTTGACTTCAGCATCCTTGGAACCGTCTGGCCTGCACTGCTCCGGGGAACGCTGGTCACCGTCGAGCTCACGGCGGCCGTTCTGGCCGTCGCCACTCCCGGGGGCATTCTGGTGGCGCTGCTTCGCGGCGCCCCCTCACGAACCCTTCGCACTATTCTCGCGACATTGAGCTGGATTTGCCGCGGGGTTCCGCCGCTCCTTCTTCTGTTCTTCGTCTTCTTCGGTCTTCCCGTCATCGGCATCAAGCTCCCGCCGCTGCCCTCCGCCGTGATCGCCATGTCTCTGTATATGTCGTTCTATTTCGGCGAGGTCTTCCGCGCCGGCCTGAACAGCGTTCCGGCCGGTCAGTGGAAGGCGGCGGAAGCGCTGGGCCTCTCGCCGGCCCGCACGCTGATCCGAATCATCCTGCCGCAGACCATTCCTGCCGCACTGCCGCCCTACATCTCCCACGCAACGGAAATCCTGAAAGGCACGGCGCTTGCCGCCGCCGTTTCGGTTCCTGAACTGACGAGCGCGGCAAAGCAGGTCTTCGTCGTGACCTTCCGGCCCTTCGAGATCCTGATCGCGGCTGCGGCCATCTACGCAATCCTCGATTCCCTGCTGCTCGTACTCCAGATCTATGGTGAACGATGGGCGGCGCGCCGCAGCGCAGCGAGGTAAGTCATGAATTTTGCTCTCCTTGCCGAATACGGGCCCGCACTCGGGCAGGGCCTGCTCAACACGATTTTCCTGTCGGTGGTCACGCTGGCGATCGCAACCCCGATCGGCGCGGCCATCGCGCTCATCCGGGAAACGCGCATCCCGTGGATCGCAATCCCGGCCGCCATCTACGTGAACATCTTTCGGCTCCTGCCGGCGCTGCTGGTTCTCTTCTTCTCCTTCTATGCGCTGCCTCAGTTCGGCCTGCGGCTTTCTCCCATGACCGCCGCGGTCCTCGGCCTCTCGATCGTCGGCGCAGCCTATATGAGCGAGGACATTCGTGGCGGGTTGGCTGCCGTCGATCAGGGGCAGTACAGGGCTGCGAAGGCGCTCGGCCTGTCCTATCCGCATATCATCCGCCGCATCATTATCCCCCAGGCGATCCCGCTCATCATTCCGCCTTACGTGACGCGCGCCATCATCATGGTGAAGGCCACGTCGCTGGCGTCTCTCGTCGCGGTGGGCGATCTGACCGGCGAGGCCGTGAGGGCGACATCCATCACCTATGAACCCTTCATGTTCCTGATCATGGCCGGTGCGCTCTACCTGCTCCTGAGCGGTGCCCTTGCCCTGTTCCAGATGTGGGCCGAGGAGCGCGTGGCGCGTGCGCGGCGGCCCAGGACGTCGCTTACTGTAAAGGCTGCCCAAGTATGAAGATGCCCGCTCCGCGCACCTCCCCGCAGGCTATGGTGGAGGTGGTGAACCTTCACAAGACATATGGTCCGCTGACGGCCCTCGATGGAGTGGATCTTGCCGTCGAGGCCGGTCAGGTCATTGCGATCGTCGGCGCCTCGGGATCCGGCAAGAGCACGCTCCTGCGCTGCATCAACTTCCTCGATCCGCCCGATTCCGGCGATGTGTGGGTGGATGGCCATCGCATGGGCTTCATTGAGGGCGGGAGCGGGATGCGCCGCGCGAGCGACCGGGAGATCCGCCGGCATCGCGCCGATATCGGAATGGTGTTTCAGCACTTCAACCTGTTTCCGCATTTCACGGTTCTGCAGAACATCATCGAAGCGCCCATGGCCGTGCGCGGCTTCTCGCGAGCCGACGCGGTGGCAACGGCGCGCGAACTCCTCGCGAGCGTCGGCCTTGCCGGCAAGGAGGAGGCCTTTCCGACCGAACTCTCCGGCGGGCAGCAGCAGCGTGTTGCGATCGCCCGGGCGCTCGCCATGAAACCGCGCGTCATGCTGTTCGACGAGCCGACATCGGCGCTTGATCCGGAACTGGTCGACGAGGTCTTACGTACCATGCGCAACCTCGCCGAGAAGGGCATGACCATGCTCGTCGTCACGCATGAGATGTCGTTCGCGGAGGACGTCGCGGACACCCTCGTTTATTTCGACAAGGGCAAGATCGTCGAAGCGGGCAAGCCTTCCGATGTCCTGCGCAATCCCTCGCAGCCGCGCACCCAAGCCTTCCTTCAACGCCTTCTGAGACGGACTCTATGACCAAGGATATGCAGCGCGCCCTCGCACCGGCCGAACGGGCGGTGCTCGAGGCGCTCTTCGACACCATGTTTCCGGGCGGCGAGAACAATCCTGGCGCAGTGGAGATCGGCGCGGCGGATTATCTTGATAAAGCTCTGGCGAACGTCTACGCGCATCATCTGATTGAATACCGGGACGTCCTGGCAGCGATAGACGCCGCCTCGCCGGATGGGTTTGTCCGCGCATCGGCAGAAACACGCCTGGATATCATCGCGCGGTTCGAGCGCGGCGAACTCGCCGGCCTGCCGGAGAACCGCGACCGGACGAGCTTCGATCTGATCTGGCGTCACCTGCGCGAAGGGCTTTTCAGCGATCCCGTGCATGGGGGCAACAGAGATTTCGCCGGTTGGCGCGCCGTCGGCTTTCCCGGAGCGCAATTCGGATACAGGGCGGAGGAGCAGGCGCTCAATCACAAAGTCGAGCGTGCGCCGCAAAGCGTGATCGACCTGCCGGAGAGCGCGCGCCTGCTGGGCACTCCCGCCGTCCATGAAAGTGCGGGGGAAGGGGAGCCGGACGTTCTGATCGTCGGCGGCGGCGCGGTCGGCGGCTTTCTCGCGCACAAGCTGGTGCGCCAGGGATTGAACGTCGTCATCCTCGAGGCAGGCCCCGCCCGCACGGGTCGCGAGCGATCGATGGACGAGATCCTCGCCACCGCGTTCCGCAATGAAGGCGGCGCGGTCAAGTTCAACGATGAAGTGCCGACGTGGCGGACCCGTCCCGGCGAGCGCGCACGCCGGGCCGTCATGTCGCAAGGGCTCGAGACCGCTCTCGGCGGGAACTCGATCGCGTGGGGCGCTGTGGCGATGCGCTTCTATGAGGAGGATTTCCGTATCCGCAGCGCGACGATCGCCCGCTATGGCGAGGACCGGATCCCGGTTGGCTCGACCATGGCCGATTGGCCGATGTCATACGACAATCTCGCTCCCTATTATGACGAGGCGGAGGATCTTCTCGGGGTCTCGGGTCACGCGGGCAATCGTGCCGATCCGGCCCGCTCCCGTGGAAACCCGTTCGAGGCGCCGCGCTCCCGTCCCTATGCGATGCCCGCTTTGCACACCAGCGGTCTCGGGCAACTCTTCGCGGATGCCGCCAAAGCCGAGGGCTATCATCCGTTTCCGCTGCCGGCCGCCATCAACACGACGCCATATCGCGGCCGTCATGCCTGCACCTATTGCAGCTTCTGCTCGCGTTTCGGCTGTCATGTGGATGCCAAGGCATCGGCACAGAACACCGTTCTTCCCGCGGCGCTCGAAACGGGCCGCTTGAAGATCGTCACGGGCGCGCGCGTGATGGACATCGTCACCGACGATTCCGGCCGTGCCGTCGGCGTTCGTTACCGGACATCGAACGGCGACATGAAGTTCCAGGGTGGCGGGACAGTCGTTGTGGCAACCTATGCCTTCGAGAACACGCGCCTGCTCCTCCTGTCGAAAGACAGGCGTCATGGCCGCGGGCTCGGCAACGAGACGGGGCAGGTGGGGCTGCATTACATGACCCGTCAGCAGCCCTCGGTCTATGCCTTCTTCGAAGGCCTGGCGCTCAACCGCTTCATCGGGCCGACCGCTCAGGCGATGGCGATCGCCGATCTGACCGGCGATCATTTCGATCACACGGACCTCGACTTCATTCGCGGCGGGCGCATCGCTGCCTTCAACCAGTATCTGCCCGTCGAGGCCTCCGGCATCCTGCCACCGGATGTTCCTCGCTTTGGTAAAGCGTGGCGCGACTTCTTCCTGAAGAGCTACAACAGCACGTCGATGCTGTTCATCGATCCCGAAATTCTCCCCTACGAGAACAACCGGCTCGATCTCGATCCGGATGTCACCGACAGTCTCGGACGCCCTGTCGTCCGCATCACGTTCGATATCGGCGACAATGAGCGCAAGCTCATGCAGTTCCTGCAGGACCGTGCGGAGAGAATCGCGAAGCGGATGGGCGCCACGCGTACATGGCGCCGGCAATTCCTCACGGGGCCGATCAGCACCCATGACGTGGGCGGAACCCGCATGGGGCATGACCCCGAGACATCCGTCGTGGACGGCTTCGGCCGTGTTCACGACACGCCCGGCCTCGTTGTGCTCGGCGGGTCGAATTTCGTCTCTCTGCCCGCGGTCAATCCGGCTCTGACCATCCTGGCCCTCGCCCTGCGGGCGGGCGACGGCGTTGTCAGTCAGGGTGCAGGCCAGCAGGTCGAGGCGGTGCCGGCATGAGTGCGGATGTCATCGTCGTCGGTGCCGGCATCATCGGATCCTCGATCGCCTATCATCTCGCGCGCGCCGGCGCGTCCACGCTGCTCGTCGACCGGAGCGCTCCCGCTGCCGCACCCGGCGCGACCTGGGCGAGCGCGGGAGGGTTGCGCTCGCAGGGGCGGTACGGCCCGGAGCGGCCGATATCGCTTGCCGCGAGCATCCGCTGGCAGACCTTGTCTCAGGAGCTCGATGCCAATCTGGAAGTTGCGCTCGGCGGGCATCTGCATGTCGCGGAGAGCGAGGCGGAATTTCCAATTATCGAGGAGCGCGTCGCGGCAGACCGCTCGGCCGGGATCGCCATCGAGAGCCTCAAGGCGGATGAGCTGCGCAAGATCGTTCCCGGCATCGCGCCAAGCGCTCTGATGGGCGCGTATACCCCCGGCGACGGCCAGGCGCATCCCGGACGCACGGCGCGCGCCTTCGCTGCGGCCGCTGTGCGCCACGGTGCGAGGGCGATTTACGATAGTCACGCGCTCCCCCTGTGCGAGGGAGGCCGCGTCACCGGCATTCTGACGGCATCCGGCGAGAAGCTTTCGGGCGGCACGGTTGTGCTCGCGACAGGTGCGTGGAGTATCGCACTTCTAAAAGATCTCGGCATCGATCTGCCGATCCGCTGGCGCGGGCTGCAGATGCTTCTGTCGGAAATTGCGCCCGCGATGCTCGCACCGACTGTGACAGCTGTCGGCCGCAATCTCTCCCTCAAGCAATCGCCATCCGGTCAGCTGATGGTCGGCGGGCGCTGGTTCGCTCGTCCGCAGGCGCCGGAGCCGCATGCCGAACCGATCGATGCCCATGTGGCGCGGCAATGGAGTTCCGCTGTCGGGATCCTGCCGGCGATGGCGCATCTCAGGCTCGCACAGAGCTGGGCGGGCGCCGAAGCGCAATCGCTGGACGGGTCACCCTTCATCGGGCCGAGCGGTCTTCCGGGCCTCTATCTCGCGACCGGGTTCTCGAACCACGGCTTTCAGATCTCTCCGGAAATCGGCCGTCTCGTCGCTTCCGATCTCCTCTCCGGTCCCGAGCCTCTGCTCAAGGCCTTTCGACCGGACCGGCCTTTGTCCGCAGAGCGCGCGGCCGCCTTCAAGGCCGAAACGATCCTGCTCTAGAAAGTCCATCCGATGACGACCTTCAAGCACCTGTTCGAGCCGATCCGCCTCGGCCGCTCCGAAATCCGCAACCGCATCGTCCTGACCGGGCACGGCACCGGGATGGGGCGCGATTTCAAGCCGGACGAACGGATGATCGCCTATTACGAGGAACGCGCGCGCGGCGAGGTCGGTCTCATCATGCTCGGCTCGCAGCAGGTGCATCCCACATCGCCGGGCATCACCGGTCTTCTCTGCAACTATGACGAGACGATCATTCCCGGCCTGTCCGCCGTCGCGAACGCGGTTCATAGACACGGTGGAAAAGTATTCGGTTATCTTTCCCATATGGGGCTCGCCTCGAGCGCCCGTCCCGTGGCGCTGTGGTCCGCATCGAACACCTACGAGCAGAAATACGGCGAAGTCGCGCATCAGATGAGCCTCGAAGAGATCGAGATCATCGTGCAGTCATTCGCGGATGCAGCCGTTCGCTGCATCGAGGCGGGAATGGACGGCATCCAGGTTCATTGCGGGCACGGTCTTCTCCTGCAGCAGTTCCTCTCGCCGCTCACCAATCACCGCACCGATGCCTATGGCGGCTCGCTCGAGAACCGCACGCGGTTTCCCGAGGCGGTGCTCGCCGCCGTGCGCCGGCGCGTCGGGCCGGATGTGCCCCTCGGCATCCGCTGCTCGGGCGACGAGCTTGTGGAAGGCGGGCTCACAGGTATCGACATGGCGCAGATCGTCCCGCGCCTGGTGGCGGCAGGCGACCTCGACTACGTGGACGTCAGCGCCGGCACGGACGGCGATCTCGTCAGCAACATGCTGCACGAGCCGCCGATGGGACTCGAGCCGGCTCCCTTCGTATCGACGGCGCGCCTGATCAAGGACGCGATCGACGTGCCCGTCATCCATGGCACGCGCATCCACACGCCGGAGATCGCGGAGGAGCTCATCGCGCGGGGCGATGCCGACATGGCCGGCATGTGCCGCGCGCTCATCGCCGATCCATGGCTGCCCCAGAAGGCGCGGACGGGCCGGTTGAACGAGATCAACCCCTGCGTCGGCTGCGAGCAGGCCTGCTTCGGGCGTCTCTATCGGGGCCGTCATATCAGCTGCGTCGGCAATCCCGTGACCGGCCGCGAACGGGAGTACCGCGTCCTTGAACGCGCAGCCGAACCGAAGCGCGTTCTCGTGGTCGGCGGCGGCCCTGCCGGCATGGAGGCGGCCCGCGTTGCGGCGCTTCGCGGGCACAACGTCGTGCTCTCGGAAGCGTCGGGGCATCTCGGCGGGCGCCTCGATCTCGCCAAGCGTCCCAATGGTCGTGACGAATGGAATCGCCTGATCCGGCATAAGAGCGAAGCGCTCCAGCGCGCGGGCGTCGAGCTGCGCCTCGACGCAAGAGTCGATGCAGCAATGCTCGAGGCAGAGCGGCCCGATTTCGTGGTCCTGGCGACGGGTGGGCGTTTCGAGAAGCCGGCTCTGCCGGGGATCGAGACGGCGCCGCTCTGCTCCGTGGATGAGGCTGTGGCTCACCCGGAAACGATCGGCCAGCGCGTTCTGGTGATCGACCAGCTCGACCGGCAGCCTGCCATGGTGACGGCAATCATGCTGGCGGAGATGGGACGCGATGTCGAGATGGCCTCTCCTGCCTTCCATATCGGCCAGAAGCTCGAAATCCAGAACATCACCTATTTCTATCGGCGGGCGCTGCAGGCTGGCGTTCGGTTCACCGCCATTTCGGAGGCCCATGGCTTCGATGGCGGACGTGTGACGTTCATCAACCCGTTCACGCGTGAGCGCAGGATATCGGAACCCTATGACAGCATCGTCCTGGCAAGTCCGGGCAAGCCGAGCGACGATCTCGCGGAAGCGGTGCAGTATCTCGATATCGCCTACAGAATCATCGGCGATGCCTACGCCCCCAGGGATGTCGAGGCAGCCATCTTGGAAGGCTACGAAGCCGGTTTCCACATCCATTGACGGCCGAACCGGTGCGCCGCCTTAAAAATAATCCTTCTTTCGCAGCCTATCCCTGACCCGCCGATTGAACTAGGAAGCGGACATGGCGAACGCTTGCCGGCGGATCGCCGGGATCGATATGCGGGGTCGGTTGTCGTGACAGGATTGGAGCAGGACGAGGCGCGGCGCACGCGCAGCGGCGTCCTCTATGCATTGGCGGCGTTCTTCATGTGGGGCTTGGCCGTGCCGCTCCACTTCAAGCTTCTCACAGCCGTGCCGGCGCTGCAGATCCTCGCTCACCGCATCGTCTGGGCAAGCGTCTTCGCGCTCGGCCTGATCGCTGTCTTCCGGCAGGGAGGCAAGCTTGTCGAGGCCTTCGCATCGCGGCAGAGAATCTTGTTGCTGTCCGTCTCGGCCGCACTGATCGGAATGAATTGGCTCGTCTATATATGGGCGGTGAATTCAGGCCATCTCGTCCAGACGAGCCTCGGCTATTTCATCAATCCGCTCGTCAATGTGGTTCTCGGCGTGGTCTTTCTCCGCGAAAGGCTGAGCCTGATGCAGATCATGGCGTGCCTGCTCGCAGGAATCGGCGTGCTCATCCTTGCTGCCGCGACCGGCGCGATGCCATGGATCTCGCTGACTCTCGCCTGTAGCTTCGGCTGCTACGGGCTCGTCAGGAAGATCGTGCCGGTGACGCCGCTGATTGGCTTCTGCATCGAGTCGCTGCTGCTCACGCCTCTGGCTTTGGGATATCTGGTCACGACATTGGCGGATGGCGCATCGGTGGCGCTCAGGGGCGATGTGGGCCTCGATCTGCTCCTGGTTCTGACGGGCTTGAGCACGGCCGCGCCCCTGATCTGGTTCGCCGCAGCCGCCCAGCGCCTGAAGCTCTCGACCGTCGGCCTGCTGCAATATCTCGCGCCTTCGGGTCAGCTTGCGCTTGGCGTTCTCGTCTTCGGCGAGCCCTTCGATTGGCTCGATGCCGTCGCCTTCGGGCTGATCTGGGTCGCGCTTGCGATCTACACGTTCAGCGCCCTGCGAGCCGCTTCGAGCCGCTGAAGAAGCGGTCGCGCAAAAGAAAAAACGTCCCGGAAGACGCAACTTCCGGGACGCATTGTTGTGGGGGACCGGCTTATTTCAGCATGGAGCCGACATTGTCCTTCGTCACGCGGTCGATGCCGGCATAGATGATGTCCTGCACCTTCTCGCCCTTTTTAAGCTGCAGCAGGATGTCCATGGCCTTCTCGCCCATCTCGTAGGGGCGCTGGCCGACGAGCGCATTGGCGTAGCCGTCGCGCAGGAGTTCGAGCTGCACCTTCAGGGTGTCTGCCACCACGAGCGAGAACTTGCCCTGGTCCATGGCGCTCTTGTTCTTGTTCACGAAGCTCTTGTAGGCCTCGGGCACGAACATCGGCCAGCCGCCGACCGGTACGATGGCGGCGAGATCGGGATTGGCGGTCTTCAGGTCCTGCATCTGCTGCACGGCAAGCGCGAGATCGTCGTTGCAATAGGTGGGGGAGCCGGACACTTCCTGCCATTTGGATCCTTTGAGCGCATCGCGCACGCCCTCGACGCGATCCTTCAGGTTGGCGGCGGCGGGACCGCCGGAGACCATGGCGTATTTGCCGCCCTCGGGCCGCAGCTTGAGGAGTTCCTCGCCGAGCGCGCGGCCCATGGCGCGATTGTCGGTGCCCACATGCGCCTGGCGTGCGGAGGCGGGGGCATCCGCATCGAAGGTGATGACCGGAATGCCGGCATCGCGCGCGGCTTTGATCACGCGCACGGCTGCAGCGGCATCCGAGACGGAGATGGCGATGCCGTCGACCTTCTGGCTGATCAGGTCCTGGATGATCTGCGCCTGGCTTGCCGGCTCATGCTCGACCGGGCCCTTGTAGATGCATTCGATGTTGCCGAGCTCCTTCGCCCGCTTGATGCAGCCGTCGCGGGAGAGGTCGAAATAGGGGTTGTTCATCGCCTTCGGCACGATGGCGAATTTGAGGGTCTGGGCCGCTGCCGGTGCAGTGAGCGCCGCTGCGGCGACCGCGGCTAGGATCAGGCGTTTCATCATGTCTTCCTCCTGGTTGATTGCAGCCCCATGCCTGAGGTCTTCGGACCGGCATCTGTCGGCCGGCTTCTCCAAATCGGTTCTCGAGGCTAGGTCACGACGTCATCCGCAGCGTGCGCAGACGGTCGACGAGGACCGCGAGGATGATGATCCCGCCGACCAGCACGATCTGCCAATAGGCATTGATGCCGGCCAGCACGAGCCCGTTGCGGATGACCTCGATGAGAAGAGCGCCGATCACCGCGCCCGCGGGTCCGCCGATGCCGCCGTTGAGATTGGCGCCGCCGATGACGGCTGCGGCGATGATCGTCAACTCGTAGCCGGTGGCGAGATTGGCCGGAGCGGAACCCAGCCAGCCGACCATCAGGATGCCCGCAAAGCCGGCAGAGAGCGCGGAGAGCACGTATACGGCGATCTTCACCCGCTCGACGGCGATGCCGGTCAGCGCCGCGGCCTTCTCGTTGCCGCCGAGCGCGAAGACGTGGCGCCCGAACGCGGTGTGATGGAGAACTACGCCCATGATCGCGGCGAGCACGAGCAGATAGATGACGGCGACGGGAATGCCTGCGAGGTTGCCGTCGGTGATGTTGTAGAACATGTCGACATCGGGGCCGGTCGGCGCCTGTCCGCGCCCTTCTGTGACCGCATAGGCGAGGCCGCGCACGATGGAGAGCATGCCGAGCGTCGTCACGAAAGGCGACAAGCCTACGCGCGCGATTAAAAATCCGTTGGCGAGGCCGATCAGCAGGGCGACACCAAGGCCTGCGCCGAGCGAGACGATCATGCCGGCGAGTGGAATGCCGTCGAAGACGGTGCCGCTCAGAGCCTGCATGACGATGGCGCAGGTGATGGCGGAGAGCGCCATGGTCGAGCCGACCGACAGATCGATTCCGCCGGTGACGATCACGAGTGTGACGCCCAGCGTCACGATGCCGACGAAGGAGAAGTTCTTGGCGACGTTCGCCAAGTTGCCGGAGCTGAGAAAGGCCGAGCTCAGGAAGGACATCACGATCATGATCGCGATGAGGGCCGCTGCAACATAGGCTGTCTGGCTCGCGAAGAAGCCGCGGCGCCACCAGCGTGTGCGACCTACGTTCGAGAAGTCGTTCGTTT
Organism: Microvirga zambiensis WSM3693; assembly: GCF_016735695.1. Lineage (GTDB taxonomy): Bacteria > Pseudomonadota > Alphaproteobacteria > Rhizobiales > Beijerinckiaceae > Microvirga > Microvirga zambiensis. The sequence continues at coordinate 98,995 of NZ_JAERQD010000013.1, forward strand.
CGGTGCCGGCTGCAGGGGAGAACTCGCTCATCACGCCGCTTCCTTGGCGCCCGTAATCAGCGCGGTGACTTCCTCGGGGCTCGATTGGTCGATCGGCTTGTCGGCGACCTTGGTTCCCCGGCGCATCACGATCACCCGCTCGCAGACGGCGAAGACGTCCGGCATGCGGTGCGAGATCAGGATGACGGCGATGCCCGCATCCTTGAGGCGGCGGATGAGGTCGAGCACCTCGGCGACCTGCCGGACGGAGATCGCTGCGGTCGGCTCGTCCATGAGGATGAGCTTGGCCTTGGCAAGGCGCGTCCGGGCGATCGCCACCGCCTGCCGCTGCCCGCCCGACATGGCCCGGACCACATCATCCGGGCGCGTCTCGGATTTGAGCTCGCGAAAAAGTTCTGCGGTGCGCCGGTTCATAGCGGCATGATCGAGAAACGAGAAGGGGCCGACCTTGCGCCGCATCTCGCGTCCGAGAAACACGTTCGCTGCTGCCGTCAGATTGTCGGCGAGAGCCAGGTCCTGATAGACCACCTCGATGCCGACGGAGCGGGCATCGACCGGCTTGGTGAAGTGAACCTCCCGGTCCTCGAACAGGATCCGGCCGTGCGACGGCGGGAAATTGCCCGCAATGATCTTCACCAGGGTCGACTTGCCGGCGCCGTTGTCGCCCATGAGGCCGACGACCTCGCCGGGCTTGATCGTGAGATTGACGTGGGACAAGGCGCGGATGGCGCCGAATTCCTTCCCGACATCCTGCAGGACGAGGAGCGACACGTTTCTTCCCTCCCGGTTGTTTCGAATGACCCCGTTCTGCGCGAGGCTCCAGCGATGCTGAAATTGGTCAGGCCAATTCAGTCGTCAATAGGAATAAGGCCCGAATGACCGATCGGTCAAGGCGCGGAATTGGCCCGCATCCATCATTGCAAGGTCCGGGATGGACGCCTATGGTCAGGCCAATTCCTGATCAGGCTGGATCGCCGTCCCATGTCACAGGTCAAGTCGATGGAGCCCAGGCGTCTCTACCAGCATCTGGCCGACCGGATCCGCGATCTGATCCACGATGGAACCTTTCCAGCGGGCCACCGCCTTCCTGCCGAGCGGGATCTCGCCCAGCAGCTCGGCGTCTCGCGCCCCTCTTTACGGGAAGCGCTGATTGCGCTCGAGATCGACGGGAGCGTCGAGATCCGCTCCGGCTCCGGGATCTATGTCCTGCTGCCGCAGGAGCGGCCGGACCGCCTGACCCGGTCGATGGGAGAGAGCCCCTCCGAGCTGATGGATGCGCGGGCGGCCATCGAGGGAACGGTGGTGATTCTGGCCTGCGCGCGGATGACAGGCGAGGGCCTCGATACCCTTCAGGAGACGATTGTGGCGATGCGGGCCGATATCGCGAAGGGACGCGATCCGGTCGAGCAGGATCGCCTGTTCCACCTGACCCTCGCGGGTCTTTCCGGCAATTCGGTGCTCCTGCGCATCGTCCGCGACCTCTTCGACGAGCGCCACAGTCCGATTTCCAGCCATCTCAGCATCCGGTTCGACAGCCGGGAGACTTGGCGCGCGGCGCTCGCGGAACACGAGGCAATCTTCGCCGCGCTGGAAGCCTCGGATCCTCTTATGGCGCAGGCGGCGATGCGGATGCATCTCGACGCATCGAAGAAGCGATGGGTCGGGGGGTGATCTTTTGAGGAGGTGTCAAAGAAAGAGCGCCCTAAAGCGGGACCTCGTCCGCCTGCGAAGAGTCGATCCTGCGGGCACACGCGAACCTCGCTCTTGCCATCCCTGAGAAGGTTCTGCCGACTGGAACCACAATACCGTTGGTCAGGCCGAGGCAGAGCTTCTGCCCATCCCTCTGCATGTGCGCGACGGCTCGTTCCGCGACCCACCAGCGGCGATGAACCTGCGCACCCAGGCGCGGGTCGAGCAACGCCACCGCATCCGCCATCCGCATCAGGATCAGGGCGCTTCCCGCGCTCGTATGAACGCGAAGATAATGATCTTCGGTCTCGAGCGCGATTACCTCGCTGCCGAGGCCGGGCGGCAGCCGGACCAGCAGGGGAGAGGGGAGAACTGGGGTTGCCGCCTCTCCACTGCGCTCCGGCAAGGGCAGCTGACGGTCCGGTGCCGCGCCGTTGTCGACGGTGGGCGTCGTGATGGTTATCACGTAAACGATCAGGAGCTGAACCGTCGCGACGGCGGCAAAAAGTGCCGGCAGCTGCTGTGGCGTGAAGAAGCGCCCCGGCTGAACGAGAGAAATAGCCCAGGTTACGACGAACGTCATCGGCAGCGCAGATACCAAGGCGACGGCGCCGATGCGGCGCGCGCGCGATCGAAGGCGCGTCGAGGGCAGGACCGCATCCACAGCAGCAGCAGTCATGACTCCCGCCACGGTGAGCCCCAGCCAATAGATGTAGCGCGTTAGGATGGGAAGGGCTGGGTAGGAGCCGAAGGGCCCGGCAAAGCCGAGCAGCAGACCGACCAATATCGCGGCGAGCAAGAGCCGCAATTTTCCGGAGAAAAGTCGTTGGCGCTGCGTCAACTGCAATGTTCCTACATTCACGAAAAACCCGAGGCTATTGGCGAAAGCCCGGCTTGTCGAGGCGGCCGAGCTTGGTGATGACGATCACTACCGGGCGACCAGCGCCCAAACCCATCCGAACATGGAGAATGAAGATGAAGCGTTTGATGACGCTAGCCTTGCTTGCCGCCTTCGCCGCTCCCACCATGGCTGCCGCACAGCCCGCATTCACCATTGACGTGAATTGCGGCACGGATGCCGCTCCGGTCGGCGCCGAGGCCCCGAACCTCCACGGTAGTTGGGACTTCCTGATGGTTGTGAGCGGAGCGCCGAGCTTCGGCCTCCTTTCGATCGGCTTGGTGGACGGCGGCTATGGCGGTTCGGTGACGCCGGTAAACACCGCGCCTGTCGTCGTCCGCAAGATCACGCTGACCGGCAACGCCATCCATATGGTCGTTGCCTCCCGCGAAGGCGACGTCCTGTTCGACGGCAAGCTTTCGGCGAAAGCGGATCGGATGTGCGGGACTGTGACCTATCATGGCGGGCAGTTCCTCCCGATGCTGGCGCAGCGGAGACCGTCGACTTATCAACCCCAGGCCCAACGGGCGCAGTAAGGCCGAACGGGCGGCGCGAGCGGAAGTCGGGCGCCGCCGCCCATGATCCTCGGCACAAGATCGATAAGCTCTCTGGCGAGGAAGCCGACGCGGTCAACGCTGACGGAAAGTCGCCGCCCGCCTCGCCGTGCAGATGAACGCCCCATAATGTCACCGTCGGCGGATCGGCACCGCGGGCAGAGGCCGCCGATGATGCGGATGCATCTCGACGCATCGAAGAAGCGATGGGTTGGCGGATAATCTTGCGGTGAGGGGGCAAAGAAAGAGCGCCCCATCCGTTGGCGCTCTAGGTGGGCCGCCGTCGCGACCGTCGAGGGAGGACCGTGCCAGTCAGGCACCTCATGAGCCTGCTCCCGAAACGTAAACGCTCCGTTACGGAAGCCAGGCGAATTTCAGCTTTCAGATCATTCTCCGGTCATCGCGGATTTCACATCCGTCCGGGCCGCCACGTGCATGCGCCGGCCCCTGCATCTCAATGCAGAACGAGCAGCCAGCTCACCAGGGCGACGGGAGCGATGATGCCGAGGACGAAGGAAATAGCACCGTGTGTCACGATAACCTCCTGTTAACGTCCAAGAGAATACTCTCGGACGTTTGAGGAGACAGTGCGCTGCAGCACGTAAGGGAAGGTCGAATCAGGGCGATTTGCGGCCGGGTTCTTCCGTATCCAGCGGCGCGTTGGTCTTCACCTCGGCAAGGCCGCCGTTCTTCTCCCGCCGCTTCCGGCCCAGCCACCTGTAGAGCATCCAGCCGAGCCCCGAGCTGAGGGCTGCGATGACCACGAGCCCGGAACTCGGATATTCGCGGAAATTGACCTTTCCCGTCGTCTCCAGGTCTTCCAGTTCCTCGTCCGGCTGTTCGTCTGTGTCGGGCATCAACTCTGCCTTGGTGGGGGACACGTCCGGATATAGGCCCCCCACCGTTTCTGTCCATCGAGCGCCAGGCGCCGCTCAGGCGAAGTCGCGGGAATGCGGCGTCATCTTCACCGCCCGGAGCGCGGCTTTCCAGGTGGTCATCTCGGTCAGCTGAACGGCGAGGTCTGCGAGGCGAGCGCCGTTGCTGAGGGTCAGTTCGAGATTGTCCTGCAGGAGCGAGATCTGAGCATTCGCGAAATCCTGCGGCGATCGGCACTGGGCGAGGCGGGTCCAGCCCTCGAGATTGGTCTGCAGGCGCTTCTGCGACATGCGCAGGCATTCCCGGGAAATGTCATGAACGCCGACGGTCATCGCCTGGGCGCTTTCCGTCCCCGTATGCATGATATCGACCACGCCGTCAGGAACGGTCTGGAGATCATGCCCCTCCGCGTCCAGCTCCGGCTCCCGCACGTCGCTGAAGCTTGCCATCTCGTCCTCGACCTTGTCCGCGACGGCCTGAGCCTCTTCCGCGCTGAGAACCTGGAGGATTGCCGGAAGAAGTTCCTTCCTGTCGTCACGGATGTGCTTCTGGAAGGCCTGCCTCAGCGCGGCGATCTTGCCGAGAAACTCGCCGCCGCTCTTCGGGATCGATGCCAGCTCCTCGAGAAGCGCGGCTGTCTCCCGGTTGTCGCTGACGGCGGCCTCCAGCAGGTCCTGCATGTCATGCTTCCGGAGGATCGGGAAAAGATGCTGTTCCTGCAGATTGGCTAGAAGGTCCAGTTCGTCCTTCAGCTCCAAGAGCAGGCGCTCGCGGGTCTTGGCGGCGCCATCGGATGTTGCAAGGAGCTTGTCGAACAGGTCGTTGGCTCTGTCGGGCGGTGTCTGGCCGAAATGTCTGGCGGGCATGGTCGTTCCTCGTAAGGGCGGCGGATGACGCAGGTTAAGGGCACGGGCAGGCGAGTGTGCAGTGCAGCAACAAACCTTGGCCTGAATGCGGCGCACCATCGGGCAAACGAAAGCCGCGGGTCTTGCGATCCCGCGGCTAAACGACTCCGATGGGTTCCGGCTTATCGGCCCCAGCGCAGCACCAGCGGATCGACCCGGCGGGCGACCTCGATCAGGCCTTTGCGGGTCTCCGGATGCAGCGGCATCAGCGGATGACGGACGGCTTCGGAACGAATGACGCCGCCTTCCTTCATGAGCACCTTGGCGGCGAGAAGCCCGCATTGGCGGTTCTCGTAGTTGATCAGCGGAAGCCAGCGCTCATAGGCGGAAGCTGCCTTTTCCTTGTCGCCGGCAAAATAGGGATCGATGATCTGGCGGATGCCGTCCGGATAGGCGCCGCCCGTCATGGCGCCGGTGGCGCCGGCGTCGAGATCGGCCATGAGGGTGATCGCCTCCTCGCCGTCCCAGGGGCCTTCGATGGAAGCGCCTCCAAGCGCGATAAGGTCGCGCAGCTTTCCGGCCGTGCCGGCGATCTCGATCTTGAAGTAGGAGACGTTGGCGATCTCCTTCGCCATGCGCGCGAGGAAGGGCGCCGAGAGGGACGTGCCGGCCATCGGCGCATCCTGGATCATGATCGGGATGGTGATGGCATCGGAGACCCTGCGGAAGAACTCGTGGATCCCGGCTTCGGAAACCCGCAGGGTCGCGCCGAAGAAGGGCGGCATGATCATGACCATCGCAGCACCTGCGGCTTCCGCGCGCCGGCTGCGCTCGGCGCAGATCTCGGTCGAGAAATGGCTGGTCGTGACGATGACCGGAACCCTGCCCGCGACGTGATCGAGCACGGTCGTCATCACGGCCTCGCGCTCGCCGTCGGTCAGCACGAACTGCTCGGAAAAGTTCGCCAGGATGCAGATGCCGTCCGAGCCCGCATCGATCATGAAGTCGATGGCGCGCTTCTGGCCTTCGAGGTCGAGCTTTCCGTTGTCATCGAAAATGGTGGGGGCGACCGGAAACACGCCGCGATAGGGGCGCGTGGCACTCTTGCCGGACGAGGACATGATTTCTCCCTTCGATATCTTTGAGTTTAGCAGTCAGTGATTGTCGCGCGGAACGGGCGAGCCGGTGCGGCCGACGAGAAAGTCCAGATCGACACCTTTGTCGGCCTGCATGACATGGTCGATATAGAGCTTGGCATAGCCGCGCGTCGCATGCGGCTCCGGCGGGATCCAGGCTTCGCGCCGGCGCTCCATCTCCTTGGCCTCCACGTGAAGGTGCAGGCTGCGGGCCGCCACGTCGAGGGTGATGAGGTCGCCGTTCTGCACCAGCGCCAGCGGCCCGCCGGCGGCGGCTTCCGGCGCCACGTGCAGCACCACGGTGCCGTAGGCGGTTCCGGACATACGTGCGTCCGAGATGCGGATCATGTCGCGGATCCCCTTCTTGAGCAGTTTCTGCGGCAGGGGCATGTTGCCCACTTCCGCCATGCCGGGATAGCCCTTGGGGCCGCAATTCTTGAGCACCATGATGCAGGTCTCGTCGATGTCGAGATCCTCGTCGTCGATGCTGTGATGCAGATCCTCGATGGTCTCGAACACGACCGCGCGGCCGGTATGCTGCATCAGTTCAGGCGACGCCGCCGACGGCTTGATCACCGCGCCGTTCGGCGCGAGGTTTCCTTTGAGGATCGCGATGCCGGCCTCCGGCTTGAACGGTTCCTCGAAGGTGGTGATCACGTCGCGGTTCCAGCACGGCGCGTCCTTGACGTTGTCCCAGATGGATTTGCCGTTGATGGTCAGCGCATCCTTGTGGAGCAGGCCGCGCTCGCCCAGCGTGCGCAGCACCACGGGCAGGCCGCCGGCATAGTAGAAGTCCTCCATGAGGAAACGGCCGGAGGGCATGAGGTCGACGAGGCAATGGATGTCGCGCCCGAGCCTGTCGAAATCGTCGAGGGTCAGGTCGATTCCGCAGCGCCCGGCGATGGCGAGAAGATGCACGACCGCGTTGGTCGAGCCGCCGATGGCGGCGAGCGTCCGGATCGCGTTCTCGAAGGCCTGACGGGTCATGACTTTCGAGAGCACGAGATCCTCGTGCACCATGTCGACGATGCGCCGTCCGGCCATGCGGGCGAGATGGTTGCGACGCGCATCGCTCGCCGGGATCGCGGCGTTCTCCGGCAGACCGACGCCCAGCGCCTCGACCATGGAGGCCATGGTCGAGCCGGTGCCCATGGTCATGCAATGGCCGGCCGAACGGTTCATGCCGCCTTCCGCCTCGTGGAACTCCTGCAGGGTCACCTCGCCGGCGCGAAGCTGCTCGCTCATGGAGATGATGTTGGTGCCCGACCCGATGTACTTGCCGCGGTAGACGCCGCGCAGCTGCGGTCCGCCCGACACGCCGACGGTCGGCAGGTCGGCGGAGGCTGCGCCCATGAGCAGGGCAGGGGTGGTCTTGTCGCAGCCCATGAGAAGCACGACGCCGTCGAGCGGATGGGCGCGGATCGCCTCCTCCACGTCCATGGCGGCGAGGTTGCGGAACAGCATGGCGGTCGGGCGCATCGTCACCTCGCCGAGGGAGGAGACGGGGAATTCCAGCGGAAAGCCGCCGGCATCGAGCACGCCGTATTTCACATGCTCGGCGATGGTGCGGAAATGGGCGTTGCAGGGCGTCAGCTCGGACCAGGTGTTGCAGATGCCGATGACGGGCCGGCCCTCGAACTGGTCCTGGGGGAAGCCGCTGTTTTTCAGGAAGGACCGGTAATAGAAGCCCATTTTGTCCTGGCGCCCGAACCAGGCTTGGCTGCGTAGCTGGTGCTTCTTCTCATCGCTCATCGTCTTGTCCCTGAAACTTTGTAGCGCATCCGCGAGCCGTTGATTCACGACTTTGGTTGAATAGGCGCTCAATTTGATTCATATAATAGTACTAATAGGCAGCTGATAAGGCTGCTAAAGTCGAAGAGCAACGACAAATTTAGGGAGAATCTCATGAAGGCCCGTCATCTCCTGACGACGATCGGCATGGCTGCACTGATGCTGTCCTCCGGCGCCGCATACGCTCAGAACAAAATGACCATCGGATTCTCGCAGGTCGGATCTGAATCCGGCTGGCGGGCTGCCGAGACGAAGGTCTCGAAGAGCGAGGCCGAGAAGCGCGGCGTCGATTTGAAGATCTCCGACGCGCAGCAGAAGCAGGAAAACCAGATCCGCGCCGTCCGCTCCTTCATCGCGCAGGGCGTCGACGCCATCTTCATCGCCCCGGTCGTGTCGACGGGCTGGGATGCGGTGCTGAAGGAAGCGAAGGACGCCAAGATCCCGGTCGTGCTGCTCGACCGCTCGATCGATACCAAGGACGAGTCGCTCTACCTCACCGCCGTGACCTCCGACACCGTCTATGAAGGCAAGGTCGCCGGCGAGTGGCTGGCCAAGGAGACCGGCGGCAAGTGTAACGTGGTCGAGTTGCAGGGCACCGTCGGCTCGAGCCCGGCGATCAACCGCAAGAAGGGCTTCGATCAGGTCGTTGCCGCCAATCCCGGCATGAAGATCGTCCGCACCCAGTCCGGCGACTTTACCCGCACCAAGGGTAAGGAAGTGATGGAAAGCTTCATCAAGGCCGAAGGCGGCGGCAAGAACATCTGCGCCGTCTATGCGCATAACGACGACATGGCGATCGGCGCCATCCAGGCGATCAAGGAAGCCGGCCTGAAGCCCGGCAAGGACATCAAGATCGTCTCCATCGACGGCGTTCCGGATATCTTCAAGGCCATGTCCGATGGCGAGGCCAACGTCACGGTCGAGCTGACGCCGAACATGGCGGGCCCGGCGCTCGATGCGCTCGTGGCCTTCAAGAAGGACGGCACGATGCCGAAGAAGTGGATCCAGACGGAATCGAAGGTCTTCACGCCCGAGACCGCGAAGGCCGAATACGACAAGCGCAAGGATCTCTATTAGGATCGTCAGGCTTCGGGGCAGCAGGCGGGCGACCGCCTGCTGCTTCGCGTATGGGCCGGTGAGGACGTGATGCCAGCAGCGACGGAACAGCCCCAGCTTCTCGAGATCAGGGGCCTGACGAAGGGATTTCCCGGGGTCCAAGCCCTCGACCATGTGGACTTCACCCTGCATGCCGGCGAAATCCACGGTCTTCTCGGGGAGAACGGCGCCGGCAAGTCGACGCTGATCAAGGTGCTCACCGGCGTGTTCAAGCGCGACGCCGGCACCATTCGCCTCGACGGGCAGGACATCAATGCGCGCGATCCCGCCGACGCGCTGTCTCTGGGAATCGGCACCGTCTATCAGGAGGTGAATCTGCTGCCGAACTTGTCGGTGGCGGAAAACCTCTTCATCGGCCGCCAGCCGCACCGCTTCGGCCTCGTGCGCACCGGCGAGATGCGCCGCCTTTCCGAGGAGCTTTTGACAGGTTATGGCCTCGATATCGACGTCGCCAATCCGTTGAGCACCTATTCGGTGGCCGTTCAGCAGATCGTCGCCATTGCCCGTGCCGTCGATCTCTCGGCCAAAGTGCTGGTCCTCGACGAACCCACCGCAAGTCTCGATGCCCATGAGGTCGAGACCCTTTTCAAGATCCTGAGGGATCTCAAGAGCCGCGGCATCGGCATCGTGTTCGTCACGCATTTCCTCGATCAGGTCTACGCGGTCTGCGACCGTATCACGGTCCTGCGCAACGGACGGCTCGTCGGATCGCGCCCGATTTCACAGCTGCCGCGGATCGAGCTCGTGTCGATGATGCTGGGGCGCGAACTCGCGGCGGAAGCGCTCCACCGCAACCAGCGCAAAGCCGTCACCGGCGAACCGCTCGTCGCGTTCAAGGATTACGGCAAGCGCCGCCTGCTGGAGCCCTTCGATCTTGCCGTGCGTGCGGGCGAGGTCGTGGGCCTTGCCGGTCTTCTCGGCTCCGGACGTACCGAGACGGCGAAGCTCGTCTTCGGCATCGAGCGCGCCGACAGCGGGCAGGCCTTCGTCGACGGCAAGCCCGTGCGCATCGCAACCCCGCGCGATGCAGCGCGCCTACGGTTCGGCTTCACGCCAGAGGACCGCAAGACGGAAGGCATCGTCGCGGAATTGTCGGTGCGTGAGAACATCATCCTGGCACTCCAGGCGCAGCGTGGATGGCTGCGCCTGCTGCCCCGTCGCAGGCAGGAAGAGATCGCCGACCGTTTCATCAAGCTTCTCGACATTCGCACGCCGGATGCGGAAAAGCCCATCGGTCTTCTCTCCGGCGGCAATCAGCAGAAGGCGCTACTCGCCCGCTGGCTCGCCACCGAGCCGCGCTTCCTGATCCTCGACGAGCCGACTCGCGGCATCGATGTCGGTGCCCATGCCGAGATCATCCGCCTGATCGAGCGCCTGTGCGAGGAGGGTCTTGCCCTTCTCGTCATCTCGTCCGAGCTTGAGGAGATTGCCTCCTACAGCGATAGGGTGGTGGTGCTGCGCGACCGGCGGCATGTGCGCGAATTGTCCGGATCCGAGGTGAGCGCCGATACCATCATGACAACCATTGCGGGCCATTGAATGAGCGGCATGATTCAGGCCAGTGCTCCTCGCACCCTTCCCAAGGGGCTTCCGCAGGTTGCGGCGCTTCTGATCGTCTTCCTCGTCAACTGGCTCGTCTTCCGCGACTTCTTTGCCCTGCGCCTGCAGGACGGGCGCCTCTTCGGCAGCCTCATCGACGTGCTCAACCGTGGCGCACCGGTGGCGATCCTGGCCTTGGGGATGACCCTCGTCATCGCGACCCGCGGCATCGATCTCTCCGTCGGCGCCGTCATGGCGATTGCAGGTGCGATGGCGGCGACATTGACGGCGCAGGGCTATCCGCTGCCGGTTGCGCTGGCCGCCGCCGCCGGCATTGGTCTCGCCTGCGGCCTGTGGAACGGCTTCCTCGTCGCCGTCCTCGAAATCCAGCCCTTCGTGGCAACGCTGATCTTGATGGTGGCGGGACGCGGCTTCGCGCAGTTGATCACGGAGGGCCAGATCATCACCTTCGTGAGCGAGGGCTTCGCCGCCATCGGCGGCGGCTCCTTCCTCTTTCTGCCGATGCCGGTGGTGATCGCCATCGTGATGCTGATCATCACCCACTTCATCGTGCGGTACACGGCTCTTGGTCTCTTCATCGAATCCATCGGCGCCAATGTCCGCTCCAGCGCCTATGCCGGCATCGGCACCAAGGTCGTGACCATCGCCGTCTATATGTGGTGCGGCCTCTGCGCGGCGATTGCCGGTTTGATCGTGACGGCCGACATTCGCGGCGCCGATGCCAACAATGCCGGTCTCTGGCTCGAGCTCGATGCGATCCTCGCCGTGGTGATCGGCGGCACGTCGCTCTTCGGCGGACGCTTCAGCCTCGGCCTCTCCGTTGTCGGCGCGCTCATCATCCAGGCGATGAACACGGGCATCCTGCTGAGCGGCTATCCGCCTGAATACAACCTCATCGTGAAAGCCATCGTGGTGCTTGCCGTGCTGCTTGCCCAGTCGCCCGTGCTGTCGGCCGTCCGTTCGGTCTGGAGGGCGAAAGCATGATCAGGCGCCATCTTCCGGTCCTCATCACGCTCGCCGTCTTCATCGTCGGCTACCTGATCTGCCTTGCGCAGTTTCCGAGCTTCGCCTCGACCCGGGTGATCGGCAATCTTCTCACGGACAATGCGTTCCTCGGCATCGTCGCGGTCGGCATGACTTTCGTGATCCTCTCCGGCGGCATCGATCTTTCCGTCGGCTCGGTCATCGCCTTCACCGGCGTGTTCCTCGCCGTCACGATCGAGAAATACGGGCTCAACCCTTACCTCGCCTTCGTGCTCATCCTCGGGATTGCGGCCCTGTTCGGATCCGGCATGGGATTCCTGATCCACACCTTCCAGATCCCGGCCTTCATCGTCACGCTGGCGGGCATGTTCCTGGCGCGCGGCCTGTGCTTCGTGCTCACCACGGATTCGATTCCGATCAACGCTCCCGCTTATGGACAGATCACCGATATCGCCTTTCGGCTGCCGGGCGGCGGCAGGCTGACCTTCATCGCCATGGTCATGCTGATCACCTTCGCGATCGGCATCGTGCTGGCGCATTTCACGCGCTTCGGCGCCAATGTCTATGCGCTCGGGGGCAACAGAACGTCGGCCGAACTCATGGGCGTTCCGGTACGGAAGACGACGATCCGGATCTACATGCTCTCGAGCTTCCTTGCCGCCCTGGCCGGAATCGTCTTTTCCTTCTACACCTCCGCGGGCTATTCCCTGGCCGCGACCGGCGTCGAGCTCGACACCATCGCGGCCGTCGTCATCGGCGGCACGCTGCTCACGGGTGGATACGGGACGATCATCGGCACGCTGGTCGGCGTGCTCATCCAGGGGCTGATCCAGACCTACATCACCTTCGAGGGAACCCTGAGTTCCTGGTGGACAAAGATCGCCATCGGTGCACTGCTGTTCGCGTTCATCGTGCTGCAGCGCGGGCTGTCGGCGGCGTCGCTTCGAACACGATCGGCTTAAAGAGAAGGAACATGGTGTTGATGCACGGTACCCACAGGCCTTCGAGAGCGCGATCGGCTCATGATCTCGTCGCCCATGGGATCGGCCAGAATATCATGGAGGGCCGCTTCCCCATCGGCAGCATCCTGCCGGGCGACGCGGAGCTGATGGAGCTGTTCGGCGTATCCCGAACGGCCCTGCGCGAAGCGCTGAAGACGCTGGCCGCGAAGGGCTTGATCGAGTCGAAGACCAAGGTCGGCACCAAGGTCATGGATCGCAACAACTGGAACATGTTCGATGCCGATATTCTCGATTGGCATCTGCAGGTCGGCGTCGATGCCCGCTTCCTCGGATGGCTTTTCGAGATCCGGCAGATGCTGGAGCCGCTCGCCTGCGCCACCGCTGCGGTCAGGCGTACGCCGGAGCAGCTCGACGCGATGCACCGCGGGCTTCGGGCGATGTACGAATGCGAGACCAGCCGGCAGGGCTTCACCAAGGCCGACCTGATCTTCCATCAGGCCATTCTCGAGGCGTCCGGCAATCCCTTCCTGCAATCGATCGGGTCGGTCATCGGGGCGGCGCTCGCCACCTCCTTCACCATCAGCTCTCCCGTCTCCAGCGACGAGCGCTTCAAGGAGGTCATGCAGCAGCACCAGGCGGTTTTCGATGCCATCGAGCAGCGCGATCCCTCTGCCGCGAGCGACGCCATGTCGGACCTGATCCTGCAGGCTGCGGAACGGGTCCGGATCAAGCATGCGGAGAGCGCCCTGGCGAGCGTCCAGATCCACACGTTCTCTGGCGTCGATTAGCGGGTGATCGGCCTGTTCCAGCAACGCCGGGTCTCTTGTTCCAAATTAGTATTATAGTATGATTTATCGCCGCTCGGGATGGGTCTACCACTTCGACGGTCTTTAGGAGGGCAGGGCTTTCCCAACGGCAAGCTCTGCCTTTGTAGTAGAATCGAGGGCGGCAGCCGGCCTGTGTCCTCTGCCCCAAGCCGATCTGAGTCCTGGAACGAACAATACCGAATATGCGCTGGGCAAAATGTCAGCGGCCCGGGCATGGACGAGAGGGAGAACGACCTTGAAGACACTTACTACCGCATTGGCGGCCGTGGCTCTTGGAGCCTTCGGTCTGCTCGGCGCCGCCCAGGCGCAGACTAAGGGCACGGTCGGCGTGGCCATGCCGACGAAGTCGTCCGCGCGCTGGATCGACGACGGCAACAACATGGTCAAGGTGCTCAAAGAGAAGGGCTACAACGTCGATCTGCAATATGCGGAAGACGATATCCCGAACCAGCTGGCCCAGATCGAGAACATGATCACCAAGGGCTCCAAGGTGCTCGTGATCGCCGCCATCGACGGCACGACCCTGTCCGACGCGCTGCAGCAGGCGGCCGACAAGGGCATCAAGGTCATTGCCTATGATCGCCTGATCCGCAATTCCAAGAACGTCGACTACTACGCGACCTTCGATAACTTCCAGGTCGGCGTGCTCCAGGGCGGCTACATCGAGAAGGCGCTCGGCCTGAAGGAAGGCAAGGGCCCGTTCAACATCGAGCTGTTCGGCGGTTCGCCGGACGACAACAACGCGTTCTTCTTCTACAACGGCGCCATGTCCGTTCTCGACCCTTATATCAAGAGCGGCAAGCTCAAGGTCGCGAGCGGCCAGACCGGAATGGACAAGGTCTCGACCCTGCGCTGGGACGGCGCCGTTGCCCAGGCCCGCATGGATAATCTGCTCTCGGCCTTCTACACCGACAAGCGCGTCGATGCGGTTCTCTCTCCTTACGACGGCCTGAGCATCGGCATCATCTCCTCGCTCAAGGGCGTGGGCTACGGCACGCCGAAGCAGCCGATGCCGGTGATCACCGGCCAGGATGCCGAGGTGCCCTCGATCAAGTCGATCCTCGCCAAGGAACAGACCTCGACGGTGTTCAAGGACACCCGCGAGCTCGCCAAGGTCGCGGCCAACATGGTCGACGCCGTGCTCTCGGGCAAGACGCCTGAGGTCAACGACACCAAGACCTACGAGAACGGCGTGAAGACGGTTCCGTCCTACCTGCTGAAGCCGGTGAGCGTCGATGCTTCGAACTGGAAAGAAGTTCTGGTCAGCAGCGGCTATTACAAGGAAGACCAGTTCAAGTAATTGGTTTTCGTGAGGATTTGGACCCTGCGCGCCCGCGCAGGGTCCATGCTCGTTTCTGGAAGACGCGTTGCCTGAGGTTCTGCGATGAATGCGATCCTTGAGATGCGGGGGATCACCAAGACGTTTCCTGGCGTGAAGGCGCTGGACAACGTCAACATCACCGTCAGGGCGGGCGAGATCCACGCCCTGGTCGGCGAGAACGGTGCCGGCAAGTCGACGCTGATGAAGGTTCTGAGCGGCGTCTATCCGCACGGATCCTATTCCGGCGAAATTCATTACGAGGGCGAGGAGCGCCGCTTCTCGGGGATCGCCGACAGCGAGAAGCTCGGCATCATCATCATCCACCAGGAGCTTGCCCTGGTGCCGCTTCTGTCGATTGCGGAAAACATCTTTCTCGGCAACGAGCAGGCCAGGTACGGCGTCATCGACTGGTCCGTGGCCTTCGCACGAACGAAAGAGCTGTTGAAACTCGTCGGCCTGAAAGAATCGCCGGAGGAGCTGATCACCAATCTCGGCGTCGGCAAGCAGCAGCTCGTGGAGATCGCCAAGGCACTTTCGAAGAAGGTGAAGCTCCTCATCCTCGACGAGCCGACCGCGAGCCTGAACGAGAAGGACAGCGATGCGCTCCTGAACCTGCTGCTTCAGTTCAAGGCGCAGGGCATCTCCTCGATCCTGATCTCGCACAAGCTCAACGAGATCTCGAAGGTCGCCGATTCCATCACCGTCCTGCGCGACGGCGGCACCGTCGAGACGCTCGATTGCCAGACGCAAGAGGTGAGCGAGGATCGCATCATCCGCGGCATGGTCGGCCGCACCATGGAAGACCGCTATCCGAAGCGCGAGCCGAAGATCGGCGAGACGATCTTTCAGGTCGAGAACTGGTCCGCCCATCACCCGCTCCACAATCACGTGCAGGTGGTCAAGAACGTCAATCTCAGCATCCGGCGCGGCGAGATCGTCGGCATCGCCGGGCTGATGGGGGCAGGGCGGACGGAGTTCGCCATGAGCCTGTTCGGCCGCAGCTATGGCCAGAACATCTCCGGCCGGGCGACCCTGCACGGCAAGGAGATCGACGTCAGCACGGTGGAGAGGGCGGTCTCCAACGGGATCGCCTATGCCACCGAGGACCGCAAGACATACGGTCTGGTACTGGCCGAGGACATCCGCAAGAACGTGACGCTCGCCAATCTCGATGGCGTCTCCAAGAACCTCGTCATCGACGACATCCAGGAACTCGCGGTCGCCAACGACTATCGGGCCAAGATGCGGATCCGCAGCCCCAGCGTGTTCCAGGAGACGGTGAACCTCTCAGGCGGCAACCAGCAGAAGGTGGTCCTGAGCAAATGGCTCTTCTCGGACCCGGAAATCCTGATTCTGGACGAGCCGACCCGCGGCATCGATGTGGGCGCGAAATACGAAATCTATACGATCATCAACCGGCTGGCCGATGCCGGCAAGGGCGTCCTCATGATATCCTCCGAGATGCCGGAACTGCTCGGCATGTGCGACCGGATCTATGTCATGAACGAGGGCTCCCTGATCGCCGAGCTCGACATTGCCGAGGCATCCCAGGAAAAGATCATGCACGCCATCGTAAAGTCGGGGAGACGCTGAGATGGACACGAGAACCGCCGAAGAGCTCCATGCTCCCCAGCAGAAAGCGTCGTGGACGGAATTCATCAAAGCCCATTTCCGCGATTACGGCATGCTGTTGTCGCTCCTGGTCATCATGCTGTTCTTCCAGGTGGTGACCGACGGCACTCTCCTGCGGCCGCTCAACCTCACCAACCTGGTGCTGCAGAACAGCTACATCGTCATCATGGCGCTCGGCATGCTGCTCGTGATCGTCGCCGGGCATATCGACCTGTCGGTCGGCTCCATCGTCGGTTTCGTCGGCGGCCTGGCGGCGATAATGATGGTGCGCTGGGGGATCGATCCCGTCACCACCACCATCGCCTGCCTCATCGTCGGCGGCATGATCGGCGCCGCGCAGGGCTACTGGGTCGCCTATTTCAAGGTGCCGTCCTTCATCGTCACGCTCGCCGGCATGCTGGTCTTCAAGGGCCTGACCCTGGCGCTTCTCGGCGGCATGTCGGTCGGTCCCTTCCCGGTGGTGTTCCAGCGTCTCAGCTCGGGCTTCATCCCGGACGTCTTCGGCGGCGAGGGCTTCAATTACACCGCGCTGTTCCTCGGCGTCGCGAGTGTTGCCGCCATCATCTATTTCAGCTTCCGCAGCCGCGCCAACCAGCTCAAGCATGCGGTGGAAACGGCGCCGTTCGGCCTGTTCCTGTTCAAGAACGGCCTGCTTGCCCTGCTCGTGGTCGCCTTCTGTTACCAGATGGCGACCTATCGCGGGCTGCCGAACGTGCTCGTCATCATGGCGGTGCTGATCGCGCTCTATGCCTTCGTGACCAACCGGACGACGATCGGCAGGCGCATCTATGCGCTCGGCGGCAACGAGAAGGCGGCCAAGCTGTCGGGCATCAAGACCGACCGCCTGACCTTCCTCACCTTCGTGAACATGGGCGTGCTCGCGGGACTCGCCGGCCTGATCTTCGCCGCGCGCCTCAACACGGCGACGCCGAAGGCCGGCCTCGGCTTCGAACTCGACGTGATCGCGGCGGTGTTCATCGGCGGTGCCTCGGCGACAGGCGGCGTCGGCAAGGTGACGGGTGCCGTCATCGGCGCGTTCGTCATGGGCGTCATGAACAACGGCATGTCGATCCTCGGCATCGGCATCGACTACCAGCAGGTGATCAAGGGCCTCGTGCTGCTCGCGGCCGTATCCCTCGACGTCTACAATCGGAAGAAGTGAATTCTCATTCCGCCCTCAGCGAAACGGCGAGCTTCGGCTCGCCGTTTTCTTTTGAGCTCTGGCAAGCAAGCTGTGCAGTTTCAGCGGGAGGCCGTCATTCCGGCAGCGCCTGGGACCGGGCTCCTGGTGAGCGTCATCCGTTCGCCGTTGCGTTCGCAGGACACCGTCACGAAGCCGTCCGAGGCTGCAAGCCTGACGGTGACGTTGTCGTTCGTGCTGACAAGCTTGACGGGCTCCTCGTCCATATCCTGCGCCGCCTCGTCGATGATCGAGAGGCATTCGCTAAAGGGCATGGAGGCAACGCGCGTGTTTTCGGACTGGGCCTGGGCGGCGGAGCCGAGGCCAAGAAACAGAATGCCGAAGAGCATTGCAGTCGAAGTGGAGCGCATTGACCGATTCTCCCAACGCCCGGAGAACACCACGCCCGAGGCCTTGCCGATGTGCCGTATCGCACAGGGAAGCAACGTGCCTCGGCCAGGGGGCGTTCCCCGTTACAGATGTCGCAGGGGGCGGGAAGCCCTGCCGGCGATCATTCACAGGAGCGGTTAGAGAAGTCTGAAGACGCGTCGTCCGAACGGCCACGGTTCGGTCCAAAAAGCGCCCAGCTTGAGCGCCACTCACTCATCCTTAATCGTCGTTTATCGCTCGCCGTCGAGACTATGTTCCTGGCGGCCGGGGATGATAGGAATCGGGCTCTTCCATTCATGCGTTCACAAATGATTCATCGCAGGATTGTCAGGGATGGTCCTATGACCACAGGCGGACCCGACCCTCTGAAGGATGCGCGTGTTCTGCAGGCGCGGGTCAAGGCCTTGCAGGCTCTGCTCGAGCTGCAGCGCTGGCAGGTCGAGGTGCTCAGCAAGAGGCTCTATTCCTCCGAGCCGGGCGGGATCGCCGCGCGCCGTCTGCTCGATCTCAAGCGACGCGAGATGCAGACGCACCATCTCGAACCGCCGGTCGGTTCGAACGATCCCTGATCATGCAAAAGGCCCGGTGCTGCCACCGGGCCTTCGTCTGTTCGAACCTGTCGGCGATCAGTTGAACTTGTAGTTCACGCCGGCGCGCAGAACGCCGAACTCCGCATCGCGATCCACGTTGACGCGGCCGCCGAGGTTGTAGTTGTCCTTCGTGTCGAGATCGACATAGAGGCCTTCGACCTTGGCGGTGAAGTTGTTGGTGATGGCGTATTCCACGCCGCCGCCGAGGGTCCAGCCCCAGTTGACTTCATCGCCGCTGTGATAGCCGAGCACCGGATCGTAGCCGCGGTTGCCGCCGATATCGCCATAGGCGAAGCCGCCGGTGCCGTAGACGAGGGCGCGGTCGAAGGCGACGCCGGCGCGGGCACGGATCGTGCCGAAGAAGCCGCCGGACTCACCCGGGTAGTATGTGGTACCGTAGGAAGCGCCCTTGTTGCCGACGGCGGCATACTGAAGGTCCGTCTCGGCGCCGGCGACGAACATGCCGAACTGGTAATTGTAGCCGGCCTGGGCGCCGCCGACGAAGCCGCCGCCGCGGCGGCCGCGGACCGTGCCGAAGGCCGGATCGTAGAAGCGGCTGTCGCCGACGTTCCAGCCGTAGCCGGCATTCAGACCGGCATAGAAACCGGTCCAGGTGAAGACCGGAACCGCATTGTAGGCCGGAGCAGGAGCATAGCGGCCCGGGAGGTCGGCCGCGTGGACCGTCGAGGCCGCGATGGCGAGAGCCGCAGAGGCAGCGAGAAGTCCAAGAGCAGAGGTACGCATTACTGTATTCCGTGCTTAGCAAAAAAGATCGGATAGGCATTTATTGCCTGTCACGGGTCTAATAAGGGGTCGCGAGAGAATGTTGCAATATGCTCGCCCGCCGGCATTGGAAACATGATTGATGCTTTATGAACGTTGACACTTCATCAACCATGCCGTGGGGGCCGCTCTTGAGACGGCATGGCGATTGTGCGCAGATCGCCGCGTGAAGTTCGGCCGCGAGGCCTCAAAGCAAGAGACAAAACTTGGCCTCGTCTCGGTAACGAGGCGGGGCCTTTTTCTGCTCTCGCAAGCTTCTGAGGTTCAGCAATCAGTTCGAAGCCAGCGCCTGCGCGCGCCGGGCAATCACGTCCACATCCGCGCTCATGGCGATGCTTTCGGGATCGAGCTCTGCGATCGCAAACCAGCGCGCGTCGAGTGCGTCGTCGGCGGCGACGGGATCGCCCGATATCCAGCGGCACAGCACGGCGATCAGGATGTAATGCTGGCGTGTCGCCCCTGTCGGATCCTGCACGAGGATATCGAGCGTGGTGATGACGTCCTGCGCTTCCGCCGCGACGCCCGTCTCTTCGAGAAGCTCGCGCAACGCCGCGGCTTTCACCGTCTCCCCGAACTCGATCTTGCCGCCGGGAAAGCCCCAGAGACCCGCATCGGGCGGGTTGGCGCGCCGCACGAGCAGGGTGTGACCCTCATGGACGACAACGGCGATGACGGCGGGGATGGGTGACGACATGAAAAAGGCCCGGTCGGAACGACCGAGCCTTAATGCATGCCGGTTTCGCTGAACAGCGTGGATCAGCGTCCCTGCCGGTGAAGAGCCGTTTGCAGCGGCTCGAGGCTGCGGGTGAACCACAGCGCCGTGGTCTCGGCGATGTCTTTCCACTGGGCCGAGGCCGCCTCGTAGGCCTGCTTCGTCGCGTGGCTCTGCGCCTTGAACGCTTCGGGGAGCGGGGAGGGGCTGATGGCCGAACGCCACAGGTCGAGCGCGACGTTGCGCTGGGTATTCACGGCGTCGATGATCTTGCCGTTGACCTCGAGCGCGCCCTTGGCGGAGACGGCCACCGCCTCGCTCATGGCCTGGCGGAGGACGTCACTCTGCTTCTTGGCGGACGAGAGCAGGGAGCTTGCCTCGATCTGCTTGGCAGCGATTGCGGGCAGTGCCGCCGGCTTCGCTTCCACGACTGCCTCAATCGTCTCGGCTGCCGATGCGGCTGCCATCTCGACGAGATCGGCCTTCTGCGCGCTCTTGGCTGTACTCTTGGCTCTCGGCTTCTTCACTTCCGCCATCGTGACGTCCTCGCAAGTTTCAGGGAGAAGAGACTATTTCTTGGAGCCCGGCTGCTTCATGGCCGACTGGGCCATCGAGCCGAATTCCTTCATCTGGGCCTCCATCGCTTCGAACTGGGTGCGAACGAATTCGGCCTGAATCTGCATCGCCTCCTGCACGTCCTTCGCGCGCACCATCCTCTGGGCGAGGTCGAAGGCCGCAGAGAGGTTCTGCTCCGTATAGGAGAAGGTCTTGCGGGCAGCATCCTTGGCGCTGGCCTGGACGGTGTTCGCGGAGCCTTCGACCGTCTCGGCCGTCTTCTGGGCTGCGCTCATGAAGCCGTCGATGGCCTTGCGGGCCTGCTCGACGCTCTTCTCGGCGAAGTCGCGCATTTCGGGCGGAATTTCGTAGTTTTGAGTCGGGTTCGTCGCCATGGGCTGCTCCTCGTTGTCAGGCATTTGTGCACTGCAATATCACATTGTGCATTGCAAAATCAACTGTCTTATGCCTTCGCCTATTAAGGTTACCTCAAAGTAAAAGGATTCAAGTGCGCCGCCTTGCATGCTTGGCCGCGGATATTAGTCTAGAAGCTCAAGTGGACATGACTCCGGGATACAGGCAGCAAGGACCGTTAATGACGGGCGGTGTTCCCCATCCTTTCGAAGCACTGATCACGCGACTGGCCGCGGAGGCGGAATGGCGCTTCCTGTCCGATTCCGACGCCGTGGTGCTGGTCTGGGACGGGAGCGGAGACAAGATTCTCTGGACATCGCCGTCGGCCGCCGGGCTGCGGGAGGCCTTTGCCGACGAAACGGGCCGTGTGCGCCAGGATTTCCGGGCCCGCGAGCGTATCCGGGCGCTGGCAGGCGGAACGGCTCCCCGGCAGGGTCTGCGGCAGGAACGGTTGCGGCTTGACCCTACGCGCCCCTGGCTGCCGGTAGCCTGCGTCTGCCGCCTGGCATCCCTGGACGATGGCGGCACGGTTCTGGTGGTCGGCCTGCCGAGGGCAGGATCCCGCCCTCCGACATCGCAGCAGGCGGGGGAGGCCGTGAGCCTCGACGAGCCCAAGCGTGAAGCCGCCGGGCCCACGCCCCTAAAGAATAAGCCACAGGGCCCGATCCGCTTCATCTGGCACGCGGACCCTCAGACCCGGTTCACGGATGTCTCGCCGGATCTCGCCAAGGCGGTCGGCGCGACGTCCGGCAACATCGTCGGCCTGACCTGGGACGAGGTCTCCCATTCGCGGGCGCAGGATCCGGATGGCGCCGTGGCAGCCCTGTTCGCCGACCGCGCGACCGGAAGCGGACGAACGGTTCTCTGGAACATCGATCAATCGCAGATGCAGGTGCCCGTGGACTGGGCCGGAACGCCGGTCTTCGGCGCGAACCGAGAACTCGTCGGTTTCCGTGGCTTCGGCCTCCTGCGCATGAATGCGCTTCGGGAGCGGGTGCTTCCGGAACCGCTTTCGAACGAGCCCGAGCCTTCGGACGAACCGGCACATCCCACCGCACACCTCATCGCGCAGAGCCTCGTCAACGACGATACGCTGCCGTTCCGTCCACCGGAGGAAATGCAGCCGGCACGGGATGATGACACCGAGGCTCCGGACCCGGAGGACACCTGGTTCAGCGATCTGCGCAACCAGGTTGCCGAAGCGCTGTCCAACACGGCCCCGCCCGAGCCGACCCCTGACGAATCGCCCGCGCCGGCAAAGCTTCCGCCGGCTCAATCGCCATCGACGCTGTCCAACGCGGAGCGAAGCGCCTTCCGTGAGATCGCGCGCGCCCTCGGCGCCCGCCTCGCGGAGGACACGCCCTCCCGCGACAGTGATCCGGGCGGCACCTCCGCCGCCGTTGGAATGCCGCCGGACGAGGCAGAAGTCCCGGTTCCCCCAGCGCCTGCCGGCGACAACCGGATTCTCGACCGGCTGCCGATCGGGGTGCTGGTCCATCGCGGCGAGCAGGTCCTGTTCGCCAACCGCTTTCTTCTCGACCTCACCGGCTATGCCGATATCGGCCGGATCGAGGCCGAGGGCGGTCTTGTGCACCTCTTTCGCGGCTCTCCCGCACTCCAGGGCGGAAGCGACGACGATTCGTCCCTCGCGCTCACGACCCAGTCCGGCGAGACCATTTCGGTCGCCGTGCGCTCCTCGCCAGCCGAATGGGACGGCGCGGCAGCGGAGCTGATGGTGATCCGAAAAGCCTCCCGGGCGGAAATCCCGCCGCCGCCACGGGACAGTCGCGTTCAAGAGCTCGAGGCCATTCTCGATACGGCGACCGATGGCGTCATCGTGCTTAACGAGAGAGGGCGGATCCTCTCCCTCAACCGGTCGGCAGAGGCGCTGTTCGGCTATGACGAGCGGGCCGTTGCCGGCGATGCGATCACCGTGCTCCTGGCGCCGGAGAGCCATATGGTGGCTCTCGACTATCTCGAAACCTTGCGCTCGCCCGGCGTCGCAAGCCTGCTCAACGACGGCCGCGAGGTTTTGGGACGCGAGCGCCAGGGCGGATCGATTCCCCTGTTCATGACCATGGGACGCCTGGGCGACGGGCCGGATCGCCGCTATTGCGCAGTCCTGCGCGACATCACCGTCTTCAAGCGGGCTGAGGGCGAGCTGATCGGCGCCAAGCATGCGGCGGAAGAGGCGAGTGCCCAGAAATCCGATCTTCTGGCCAAGATCAGCCATGAGATCCGCACCCCCCTGAACGCCATCCTCGGTTTCGCCGAGGTCATGCTCGAGGAGAGGTTCGGAGCGATCGGCAACGACCGTTACAAGGAATATCTCAAGGATATTCACGCCTCCGGCTCGCACGTGATCAGCCTCGTGAACGATCTTCTCGATCTCGCGAAGATCGAAGCCGGACGGCTCGAGCTCTCCTTCACCGGTGTGGGCCTCAACGAACTCGTCTCGTCCTGCGTGACGCTGCTTCAGCCGCAGGCGGCCCGTGACCGGATCGTCATGCGCATGAGCTTTGCGTCCAAGCTGCCGCCGGTCGTCGCCGACGAACGCTCCATGCGCCAGATCGTGCTCAATCTGGTCTCGAACGCGATCAAGTTTACCGATGCCGGCGGGCAGGTGATCGTGTCCACCGCCATGACGGATCGCGGAGAGGTGGCCTTCCGGGTGCGCGATACGGGCATCGGCATGACGCCGGAGGAGGTCGAGGCCGCCCTTGAGCCGTTCCGCCAGCTCGCCACCTCGCGCAAGCGCGGAGGCACGGGCCTGGGACTGCCTCTCACCAAGGCCCTCGTCGAGGCGAACCGCGGCGCGCTGCAGATATCGAGCCAGCCGAGCGAAGGTACCCTGGTGGAAGTGATCTTCCCGCCGACACGGGTTCTGGCGGAATAGTGACGGACTTCACCCTGCGCCGTGCCGCCTTCGCGGATATGCCGTCGGTCGCGCGGCTTCACCGTCACGTGCGTGAAATCTGTCTCCCTTATCTTCCGGATCTGCACACGCCGGAGGAGGATCTGGCCTTCTTTCAACGGCATGTCTTCGCCTCTTGCACGATCTGGCTGGGTGAGGCCGAAGGGCAGACCATCGGCTTCGCGGCCTCCCGTTCGGGTTGGCTCGACCACCTCTACGTCGATCCCGCATGGCATGGTCGCGGTGTGGGGCAGACGCTCCTCACTGCTGGGAAGGAGGGGCAATCGGAACTCGATCTCTGGACGTTCCAGCGCAACGCCCAGGCTCGCCGATTCTATGAGCGCCAAGGTTTTGTGCTCATTGCCCTGACGGACGGTGCCGGCAATGAGGAACGGGAGCCGGATGCCCATTATCGCTGGATGGCAGGTCAGTCGCTGGAGGCGTGAAGGTCGCCTCCGCATCATATGCGATAGATCGACGTCATCGGCAGATTTGCGCCTATATAGGAGCAGGGTTACTCCGGCCCGCTCTGAATTCGATGCCCTGCGAGACGAAGGATCGCCATGTCCACCTATCGCCTCGATAAGCTCTTCGCCCCGCGCTCGGTCGCCGTGGTCGGCGTGAGTCCGCGTCCGAACTCCCTCGGCCTGACCTTCCTGCGCAATCTCATCGCCGGCGGCTACGAGGGCGAGATCTTTTCCGTCAATCCGCACCATGTCGAGATCGAGGGAAGGCCGTGCTTTGCCTCGCTCTCCGCGCTTCCCGAGGTGCCCGACCTCATCATCGTCGCGGTGCCGCCGGCTAGAGTGCTCGGCGTCATCGAGGAGGCCTGCGAGGTCGGCGTGAGCGCCGCAATCGTCGCGACGGCGGGGATGGGCTACGGAGCAAACTCGCTCGGCGATGAGGTCAGGCTTGCGGCCCGTGCCCATGGCTTGCGCATCGTCGGTCCCAACTGCATCGGCGTGCTCGCGCCGCGTGTGAAGATGAACGCGAGCTTTGCGGCTCATAGCGCGAAGCCGGGCGATCTTGCACTCGTGTCGCAATCCGGTGCGCTTGCGGCGGGACTGGTGGAATGGGCGGCGCAGCGGCAGGTGGGGTTTTCCGCCATCGTGTCGCTCGGCGACAAGGTCGACGTGGATTTCAGCGATTGCCTGGATTTCTTCGCCGCCGATGCCAGCACCCGGGCGATCCTTCTCTACATCGAATCCATCGACAACGCGCAGAAGTTCATGTCGGCGGCCCGCGCCGCCGCCCGCGTGAAGCCGGTGGTGGTCATCAAGGCCGGGCGCCATGCCCAAGGGGCGAAGGCTGCGGCCACCCACACGGGCGCGCTGGCAGGCTCGGATGCGGTCTATGACGCCGCCTTCCGCCGTGCCGGCCTGCTGCGCGTGCTCGATCTCGACCAGCTTTTCTCCGCCGCGGAGACGCTCGGACGGCAGAAGCCGTTTCCTGGCAGTCGACTGGCCGTTCTGACCAATGGAGGTGGTATCGGGGTCCTCGCCGTCGACCGGTTGATCGATCTCGGCGGCACGCTTAGCCCCCTGTCGGAGAAGACGCGCGCTGCCCTCGACGCCTTCCTGCCGCCGACCTGGTCCCATGCGAACCCGATCGACATCGTCGGCGACGCCGATCCCGCCCGCTATGCCGGCGCCCTCGAGGCGCTGCTCGCGGATCCCGACAACGACGCCGTCCTCATCCTCAACGTGCCGACCGCCATCGCCAGCGCCTCGGATGTCGCCGCCGCTGTTGTCGAGGTGGTCAAGAAGGACCGGGCGAAGGGCTATCGCCAGAAGCCCGTCTTCGCAGCCTGGATCGGCGAGGATCCGGACTCGGCCCGAATCTTCGAGGAGGCGCGAATCCCGCATTACGCGACCGAGGCCGACGCGGTCCGAGGCTTCATCCAGCTCGTGCGCTACCGCGAGGCGCAGGAACAGCTGATGGAGACGCCGGACAACCTGCCTCACGACTTCGTGCCCGACACCGAGGCGGCCCGGGCCGTGGTCGAGCATGTGCTCACGCAGAACCGCCGCTGGCTCGATCCGCTCGAGGTCAACGCGCTCCTCAGGGCCTACGACATCCCCACCGCTCCGGTGATCCTCGCGACGACGCCGGAGGAGGCGGCCGAGGCGGCGCGGCCGATCATCGCCGAGGGCGGCACGGTGGCCGTGAAGGTGCTCTCGCCCGACATCGTGCACAAATCCGACATCGGCGGCGTGAAGCTCGATTTGACGACGGAGCAGGCGGTGCGGAAGGCGGCGACCGAGATCTTCGAGCGCGCTGCCCGCCTGAAGCCGCAGGCCCATGTGACCGGCGTCACCGTCCAGCCGATGGTGCGCCGGGCGAAGGCGCGCGAACTGATCGTCGGCCTCGCGGACGATCCCTCGTTCGGTCCCGTCGTGCTGTTCGGGCGCGGCGGCACGGCGGTGGAGGTGATCAACGACAAGGCGCTCGCTTTGCCGCCCCTCGATCTCAAGCTCGCCGACGATCTGATCGCCCGTACCCGCGTGTCCCGGCGCCTGAAGGCCTATCGCGACGTTCCCGCAGCCGACGAGGGCGCGATCGCCCTGACGCTGGTGAAGCTAGCCCAGATGGCGGCCGACCTGCCCGAGATCCGCGAGCTCGACATCAACCCGCTGCTTGCGGACCATACCGGCGTGATCGCCGTGGATGCCCGCGTGGCGGTTGCGCCGGAAACCCGGAAGGGCAGCGGCCATCCGCGCTTTGCGGTCAGGCCCTATCCCAAGGAATGGGAGCGCACGATCGCGCTGCGCAATGGGCGAACCGCCTTCGTGCGGCCTGTGCGCCCGGAGGACGAGGATGAGTTCCGCCGCTTCTTCGAGAAGATCACGCCGGAGGATCTGCGCCTGCGCTTCTTCGCGCCGGTGCGCGACTTCAGCCACGCCTTCCTCGCCCGCCTGACGCAGCTCGATTACGCCCGCGCCATCGCCTTCGTCGCTTTCGACGCGCAGAGCGGCGAGATGATGGGGGCGGTCCGTCTCCACGCGGATGCCAACCACGAGACGGGAGAATACGGCATCCTGCTCCGCTCTGACCTGAAAGGGCTCGGCCTCGGCTGGGAGCTGATGCGGCTGATGATCGAATGGGCCAAGGTCGAGGGCCTGCGCGAGATCGACGGGCAGGTGCTGCGCGAGAATTCCACCATGCTCGACATGTGCCGCAGCCTCGGCTTCTCGATCAGGATCGACCCGGACGATCCGGAGCTGCGCCTCGTGACCCTGCCGATCGCCGCCATCGCGGAGCCGGAGAAGCTGGCGCCGCCGGTGTGAGGTGAAAAGAAAAAGCCCGCCATAAGGCGGGCAATCTCAGAAATTCGACTCATCAATCTCTGCCCTCGTCCTTCGAGACACCGCCTTCGGCGGCCCTCAGGAGGAGGGCTTAGGAACAGGCTAATGAGCCAATCTCTCTATAAAAAGACTATCAATCGTGGTCGTCCTTGAGCCCGCCGATATGCTTTTGGGCATAGAGCTCGACGCCGACCTGCTCGACGAGGGTGAGCTGGGTTTCGAGGAAGTCGATATGGCCTTCCTCGTCCTTCATCAGCTCTTCGAAAAGGTTCTTGGACACCCGGTCTCCGACGCTTTCGCAATAGGCGGCGGCTTCGCCGTAGAGGTTGCGGGCATCGTATTCCGCGGCAAGGTCCGCCTCGAGGATTTCCTGGATGGTCTGGCCGATGCGCAGCGGGTCGAGAACCTGCAGGTTGGCGAAGCCTTCGAGAAAGATGATGCGCGCGATGAACTTGTCGGCGTGGTGCATCTCCTCGATCGATTCCTCGCGCCAGGTCTTCGCAAGTTCCTTGTATCCCCAGTCATCCAGGACCCGGTAATGGAGCCAGTACTGGTTGACCGCCGTCAGCTCGCTGCGCAGGCCGCGATTGAGATACTCGATGACCTTGGGATCGCCCTTCATCCTAACCCTCTCGTTCATTCGACGCCGGATGCGCCGGCTCCTTCTTTAGAGGATTTATGAACTAGAGCGGAAGTCCCTTTGTTCAAAGGGTAGGTTCGGCCGCCGCCTTTTCGAGGACGGTGGGGCAGCAACCGCGATTGCAGGCGGCGATGGGCTCGACGCCCGCATCGCTCAGGGCCTGGTCCATGATGGCACGAATTGTCCGTGCGCAGCGTCCGCAATTGGGACTGCAGCCGAGACAACGATAGACCTGCGCCGGAGTGCGGGGACATTCCGGTCCCGGCTTGAGGCAGGCTTTGACATCACCGTCGGAGAGGATGTTGCAGGAACAGACGATCATTTGTTGTTCTAGTTTAGAATGACTAAAAACTACATTAGATTTCAAAGACTTAACTGAAAATGAAGCCGGGCGCCAGCACTAATCCCTGTGCCCAGATGTCACGGTTAAGCTGTTACGCTCAAGCCAGGCGCTTGAACAGGCCCGGGTAATCGAGGACGAAGCCGTCCTGATCCACAGGAAGCTCGGCGGTAAAGCCGCTCTCCAGGCTCTCGAAGCGGTAAAGCAGGCTGGAATCGATGGCCGTGTAGCGCTGGTCGGAAGGGAAGACGGTCAGGTCGGGCACGGTGATGTAGCACAGGCGGATCTCGGTGCTCTCGCCGGTTTTCATGCCGAGCCGCCGGATCGGCAGGGTGTTGGTGAGCGGGGTTGCCTGAATGTCGATATCGATGCAGCCCTGGAGGTCCGGCCGGTCCTTGCCCTGCTCCTGCCAGGAGCCCTTTCCGTTGCTCTCCAGATGCAGCACCCGGCCGGCCGTCGTTCTGACGACCACATCCTTCGTGTGCCAGAGAGCATCCAGCCTCAGGCGGTAAGACAGGCCGTACCGCGTACCTTCCTCCTCGGCGATGACGACCCCGGAAATGGAAATCCCGCCATCGGCCGGGCGCACATCCACATGCTCCAATCCAGCCTCGGAGCCATCCCAGGCCGACCAGCGGATGGTGCGGAAGATCAGTGTCGGAATGGACATGGCGAAGCTCCGGACGTGAGGGCTGCTCTGCCGGACGATTATGGCCGAGCCGGAGGGCTTGTCGAATCGAGGCTGCTTGGCGTCAGGGAGAACGACGCGATTGCGTGAAACCTCGCCGTCATGGCCGGGCTTGTCCCGGCCACCCACGCCTTGGGATCCACGGCGTTGCAAGACGTGGGTCCCCGGAACAAGTCCGGGGATGACGTAAGAGGATAGTAGCGCCGACGAAGAGCCCTCCTAGAGCTGTTTCCACTTGCGTGGAATCACCTCTCTTCTTTGGTTCGCCGCATTTTTTGACGGCGAACCGGATCCACTTCGCCGAAAAATGCTCTAGAGCCGCTAATCCCTCACCACCACCACATGCAGCCGGCGGGGGCCGTGGGCGCCGAGGAGCAGGGTCTGCTCGATATCGCCTGAGCGGGAGGGTCCCGTGATCCAGTTCACGGTGCGCGGCATGGTGCCCTTGCCATAGGCGAAGCGGATCCGGTTCCAGACGGCTTCGTAATCGCTGGCGATGTCCTTGGCCGAGACCACGATGATGTGGTTGTCGGGCAGGAAATTGAGGGTCGAGGGGTTCTCGTGGCCCGACACCATCGCCAGCGTGCCGGATTCGGCGATGCCGCCGAAGGCGTGGCTCACGGCGTTGAGGTCCCGGCCTTCGCTCGGGCCTTGGGCGATCTCGAGGGTCGTTTCCGACCACGGCATCGCATTCAGGCGCGGATCGTCGCCCATGCGCAGGGTCGCCGGCAGGTTGTGGTTGCGCAGGAAGAGGGCGATGGATTGCGGCACTTCGGCGGGCGCGGACACTTCCGTCACCGTGGCAAGCGAGGTCTCGACCATGGTCTTGAAGAGCGCGAGCCGCTCCGCGCCCGAGACCTGACCGCGCTGCGGGATCACGCCTTTAGGGGACCGCTCCAGGCGGTCCGCAACCATCTGCTGGCGGATCTTCTCGCTGCCGTTGACGCCGAGCGAGCGGCGGATATTGGCAAAGATCTCGTCGCGGGCGCTCATGCGGAGGCTCCCTTGCGCTCGCGCTTCCAGCGGGCTTGGAACGTCTCGCCCTGCGGCGCCGGGAAGTCGCGGTACTTGGTCCAGCCCTTGGCCATCGGCAGCCAGGAGAAGCGTCCGCGCTGGCGGCCTGCGAGCGCCAGAGCGCCCATGGCGGCACGGGTCGCGAGCCGGTAGAGGGCAGGGCGCTTGGCGAAGAAGCCCCAGAACTGCAGGCCCGAACGCACGGTCGCCGGCGTCAGGTGCCGCTCGAACTCCCGCTCGCGCCAGTGGCGCATGAGTTTGGGGAGCGGAATGCGGACCGGGCACACGCTCTCGCAGCGCCCGCAGAAGGTCGAGGCGTTGGGCAGGTGCCCCGCCTTGTCGACGCCGATCAGCGACGGCGTGAGCACGGCGCCCATCGGGCCGGGATAGACCCAGCCATAGGCGTGCCCACCGACCGCGTGATAGACCGGGCAATGGTTCATGCAGGCGCCGCAGCGGATGCAGCGCAGCATCTCCTCGAAGCTCGTGCCGAGCATGGCGGAGCGGCCATTGTCGATGAGAACCACGTGGTAGTTCTCCGGCCCGTCCGCATCCGTGCTGCGGCGCGGGCCCGTGGAGAAGGTGGTGTAGACCGACAGTTCCTGGCCGGTGGCGGAGCGGGCGAGCACGCGCAGCAACTGGCTCACATCTTCCAGCGTCGGCACGAGCTTTTCGAGCGATGCGAGCACGATATGCGTCTTCGGCAGGATCTGGGTGAGATCGCCGTTGCCTTCATTGGTCACGATGATCGAGGTGCCGGTCTCGGCGACGAGAAAATTCGCGCCGGTGATGCCCACATCCGCCGCCAGGAACCGCTCGCGCAGCACGGCGCGCGCCTCGGTCAAAAGCTGAACCGGCTCGGAGAGATCGCGCTTGGCGTCGAGATGGGTGTGGACGCGCCTGAAATCCTCCTCGACCTGCGTGGCGTTGAGGTGGACGGCGGGCGCGATGATGTGGCTCGGCAGCTCGTTGCGAAGCTGGATGATGTATTCGCCCAGATCGGTCTCGACGGGCCGGATGCCGTGCGCCTCCAGGTGATGGTTGATCCCGATCTCCTCGGAGATCATGGATTTGCCCTTCGTCACCGTCTTCGCGCCGGCCTCGCGGCAGATGGTCAGGATGATGTCGCGGGCCTCCGCCGCATCCCGGGCGAAATGCACATGCCCGCCGGAGGCCTTCACCTTCTCCTCGTAGGCTTCGAGATAGAGGTCGAGATGCTCCAGCGTATGGTTCTTGATGTCCCGCGCCGAGTCCCGCAGCGCCTCGAATTCCGGCAGCTTGTCGGCCGCCATCCTGCGCTTGTCGATGAAGCCCTGCTTCACGTTGCCGAGCGCCTTCTGCAGCTGGCTGTCGTTCAGCGCCCGCGCGGCATTCTGCTTGAATTCGGGGGAGGTGGAGTGAACATTCATGGGAGAGTTTTACTTGACGGTTTCGGCTTTGGCGACACCGATCGGAGGGTCGTCGGTCATTCCCGCCAGAACCTCCGCCACATGGCGGACCTGGATCGGCTTGCCGTCGCGGCTGAGTTTGCCCGCCATGTTCATGAGGCAGCCGAGATCGCCGGCGAGCAGGGTCGGAGCCTCCGCCGCCTCGATATTCTTGGCTTTCGCATCGACGATGGCGCCGGAGATGTCGCTGTACTTGACCGCGAAGGTGCCGCCGAAGCCGCAGCATACGTCGCTGTCCTTCATCTCCACGAGGGTGAGGCCGTCCACGCTCGCGAGCAGCTTGCGCGGCTGGTTCCTGACCTTGAGCTCCCGCAGGCCCGAGCAGGAATCGTGATAGGTGACGGAGCCGTCGAAGGATGCATCGACCTTCGTGACCTTCATGACGTCGACCAGGAAGCTCGTAAGCTCGTAGGTCTTGATGGCGAGCGCATCGGCCTTGGCGCGCCAGTTCGGATCTTCCTCGAAAAGCTCAGGGTAGTGGGCCTTGATCATGCCGGCACAGGAACCGGAGGGGGCGACCACGTAGTCATAGCCGTGGAAGGCGTTGATCACCTGCATCGCCAGATCGCGCGTCGTGCCCCGGTCGCCGGAATTGTAGGCCGGCTGGCCGCAGCAGGTCTGGACGGGCGCATCGACGATGCAGCCTGCATCCTCCAGCAGCTTGACGGCCGCAAAGCCCACCGAGGGGCGCATCAGGTCGACGAGGCAGGTCACGAAAAGGCCGACCCGAGGCTTCACGGGCCGGCCGGACGACGGCTGGACGTTCATTGGGCCGCCTTCTTGCCTGCGGCGTCGAACTGCTTGAGATAGGCGACGAGATCGTTGACCCGCTGCTCGTCCTTGACGCCGGCAAAGATCATCTTGGTGCCCGGGATCTTGGCCCGCGGGTCCTTGATGTATTCACGGAACGTGGCCTCGTCCCAGGTGATGCCGGAATTCTTGTTGGCGGGGGAGTAATTATAGCCCTCGACCGCTCCCGAATGACGGCCGAAGAGGCCGTTCAGCTCCGGACCGACGGCGTTCTTCGCGGTTTCCCCGATCTGGTGGCAGGCCCGGCACTGCGTAAACACCTTCTCGCCGGCGGCTGCATCCTGCGCCTGGGCGGAGCCGAGCCCGGCAAGGAGCAGGGCGGCGGAAAGAACGAAGGCACGCATGAAAAACTCCTTTGCTGGACACAAGACCCATCTTAGAGAGATTCTACATTATTCGAAAACGGCATAGGTGAAAGCCGCCTTATTGTTAAGGTAGCTATTCCTTCAGTGCAGCGTTGATTCTTTGAAGCGGAGGATGCCATGACCATCGCATTTCCAAAACCGGATGAAGCGGTTCTGGCGCGCCGTAAGGAGATCGTCGAGGGCTTGGGGCGCCTTGTCGCGCCGGAGGCCCTGATCGTGTCCGAGGACGAGCGCCGGGCCTTCGAGACCGACGGCCTGACCTCCTACCGCCAGATGCCGCTCGCGGTGGTGCTGCCCTCCACCACGGAGGAGGTCTCGGCCATCATGCGGTTCTGCCACGCGAACGGCGTGAAGGTGGTGCCGCGCGGGGCTGGAACCTCGCTCTGCGGCGGGGCGATCCCGCAGGAAGATGCCATCGTGCTCGGTGTCGCCAAGATGAACCGGGTGATCGACGTCAGCTTCGAGAACCGCACGGCCCGCGTGCAGTCCGGCATCACCAATCTCGGCATCAGCCAGGCGGTCGCGTATGAGGGCTTCTTCTATGCGCCCGATCCGTCGAGCCAGCTCGCCTGCACGATCGCCGGCAACATCGCCATGAATTCCGGCGGGGCGCATTGCCTGAAATACGGTGTGACCACCAACAACCTCATGGGCGTCACCCTGGTACTCCTCGACGGCACGGTGGTCGAGATCGGCGGCGAGCACCTGGACGCGGCAGGCTACGACATCCTCGGCCTCGTCTGCGGCTCGGAAGGGCAGCTCGGCGTGGTGACGGAGGCCGTGGTGCGGATCCTGCGCGCGGCGGAAGGG
This sequence comes from Microvirga zambiensis WSM3693, assembly GCF_016735695.1. Taxonomy (GTDB): domain Bacteria; phylum Pseudomonadota; class Alphaproteobacteria; order Rhizobiales; family Beijerinckiaceae; genus Microvirga; species Microvirga zambiensis. The sequence goes on from NZ_JAERQD010000013.1 coordinate 132,144, forward strand.
GCGCGGCCGGCGCTTTTCGGCTTCGAGCGGGTCGAGGATGCAGGCGCCTGCGTGGCCGCGATCATCGGCGCCGGGATCATTCCGGTGGCGCTCGAATACATGGACAAGCCGGCGATCCAGATCTGCGAGGCCTTCGCCCATGCGGGCTATCCGCTCGACGTGGAGGCGATGCTGATCGTCGAGGTCGAAGGCTCCGATCAGGAGATCGACGACATGCTCCGCCGCATCGTCGCGATTGCCGAGCCGTTCAGGCCGAAGACCATGAAGGTCTCGCAATCGGAGGCCGAGAGCGCGGCGATCTGGAAGGGCCGCAAGTCGGCCTTCGGGGCCACGGGCCGCGTCGCCGACTACATCTGCATGGACGGCACCATTCCGACCGGCCAATTGCCCTACGTGCTCAACCGCATCGACGAGATCGTCAAATCCTACGGGCTCGGCGTCGCCAACGTGTTCCATGCGGGCGACGGCAACCTGCATCCGCTCGTGATGTTCAACACCAACGTGCCGGGCGAGATGGAGAAGGCCGAGAAGGCGGGCGAGGACATCCTCAAGCTCTGCGTCGAGGTCGGCGGCTGCCTGACCGGCGAGCACGGCGTCGGCATCGAGAAACGGGATCTGATGACCCATCAGTTCAACGCCACGGACCTCGAACAGCAGATGCGCGTGCGCGGCGTGTTCGATCCCGGCTGGCTGCTCAATCCCGCAAAAGTGTTCCCGCTCGAAGGAAGGTTCGCTGCGTGACCGTTCATACTCCCCGCGACGAGCAGGACGCGTCCATCGTCATCCGCGAGGCCGCCGACAAGGGCACGCTTCTGAACATTGCCGGCAACGGCACCAAGGCGGCGATGGGGCGGCCGAACCAGACCGACGCCTCGATCTCGTCGACGGCCATGAGCGGCATCACGCTCTACGAGCCGGCCGAGCTCGTGATCTCCGCGCGCGCCGGTACGCCGGTGCTGGAAGTGATGCGGGTGCTCGCCGCGAAGGGGCAGGAGCTGCCCTTCGAGCCGATGGATTACCGCTCGCTTCTCGGCACCAGGGGCGATCCCACGATCGGCGCGGTGGCGGCGATGAACATTTCCGGCCCGCGCCGGATCATGGCGGGTGCCGCCCGCGACAGCCTCATCGGCGTGCGCTTCGTCAACGGTCGCGGCGAGGTGGTGAAGTCCGGCGGGCGGGTGATGAAGAACGTCACCGGGCTCGACCTCGTGAAGCTCATGGCGGGCTCCTGGGGGACGCTCGGCTTTCTCACCGAAGTCACCTTCAAGGTGCTGCCGAAGCAGGAGCGCATGGCGACTCTCGTCATCCGCGGCCTCGACGACAATCAGGCCATCGAGGCCCTGTCGATGGCGTTGGGTTCCCCCTTCGACGTGACGGGCGCAGCCCACATTCCCGACCGTGACCGGCGCGGCGGCAGCACGCTGATCCGACTCGAAGGGTTCAGGGTCTCCGTCGATTACCGCATGAACGAGATGAAGCGCCTGATGAAGCGCTTCCGCTTCATGGACATTCTCGAGGGTGTCGGGGCCGAGGCGCTCTGGCAGTCGGTGCGCGATGCGACGATCCTGACCGATCAGGGCAACCGCGCCATCTGGCGCGTCTCCACCGTGCCGGCCAAGGGGCCCGATCTGGCGGCGCATGTGGCGCAGGCGCTCGACGCGCAATGGTTCTACGACTGGGGCGGCGGGCTCGTCTGGATCTCGACCCCGCTCGACGGCGATGCCGGCGCGTCCATTTTGCGCGAAGCGACCAGGACCCATGGCGGCCACGCGACGCTGGTGCGTGCGCCTGCCGAAGTGCGCTCCACCCTCGACGTGTTCGAACCGCAATCGGACGCGGTGATGACGCTGTCCCGCGGCATCAAGGCCTCCCTCGATCCGGCCGGCATCCTCAATCCGGGGCGGATGTATGCGGGAATATGAGATGACCGGAAGCGCGGCTTTCGCTGAACCCTCGAAGAGGTCGAGCCATGCGCGCATCGCGCTCGTCGCTGCGCTCGCCCTCGGCCTCATCGCGCTCACCGCAGCAATTCTTCTGGCCATGGGCCGCACGCCGATCTGCACATGCGGCACGATCGAACTGTGGCACGGGACCGTGAAGGATTCCGGCAATTCGCAGCATTTGATCGACTGGTACACGCCCTCCCACATCATCCACGGCTTCCTGTTCTATGCGGGCACCTGGGCCATCGGGCGGCTGATCGGAAGACCTTTGCCGATCGGTCTGGCCTTTCTCATCGCGCTCGGGGTCGAAGCGGCCTGGGAGATCGCGGAGAACACGAACACCGTCATCGACCGTTACCGCGCGACGAACATCGCGCTCGATTATTACGGGGACAGCGTCATCAACTCGGTGTCGGACATCCTCGCCATGGCTGCGGGCTTCTGGCTTGCGAGAATATGGCCGGTCCGGCTGACCGTGCTGGTCGCGGTGATCATGGAGCTGTTCGTCGGCTTCTGGATCCGCGATAATCTCACCTTGAACGTCATCATGCTGATCCATCCCGTTGAAGCCATCAATCGCTGGCAAGGGGCGTTGTGAGTTTTAGACCATGCAGACCAATTTCACGCCCGATCAGCTCAGAGACCCGGCGATGGCGAGTTCGGAGAAGATCCTCCGCACCTGCGTCCATTGCGGCTTCTGCACCGCCACTTGCCCGACCTATCTCCTGCTCGGCGACGAGCTCGATTCTCCGCGCGGGCGCATCTACCTGATGAAGGACATGCTGGAGAGCGGAAAGCCGGCATCTCCGGAAGTGGTCAAGCATATCGACCGCTGCCTGTCGTGCCTGTCCTGCATGACGACCTGTCCGTCCGGCGTGCATTACATGCACCTCGTCGACCATGCCCGCTCCTATATCGAGGCCACCTATACGCGGCCCTGGCACGACCGGCTGCTGCGCTGGGTGCTGGCCAGCGTGCTGCCCTATCCGGGCCGCTTCCGCTTCGCGCTGGGCGCGGCGATGCTGGCGAAGCCCATGAAGGGGATGATCGGTGCCTTGCCGCTTCTGGGCAACCGCCTGCAGGCGATGATCGATCTCGCGCCCGTCAAGGTGCCGGCCCGCTCGCCCTTCGAGCAGCCCGGAACCTTCAAGGCCCAGGGCGAGCGCCGGGGCCGCGTCGCGATCCTGTCCGGCTGCGCCCAGCCCGTGCTCAAGCCCGGCTTCAACGAGGCCGCCATCCGCCTGCTCAACCGCCATGGAATCGACGTGGTCCAGCCGAAGGGGGAGGGGTGCTGCGGCGCCCTCGTCCACCATATGGGCCGCGACGAGGAGGCCCATGGCTTCGCCAAGCGCAATATAGACGCCTGGATCGCCGAGATGGACGGGGAGGGGCTGGACGCCATCATCATCACGGCGTCGGGCTGCGGCACCACGATCAAGGATTATGGCTTCATGTTCCGGGAGGACCCGGACTATGCCGAGAAGGCGGCCCGCGTCTCCGCAATCGCCAAGGATGTCACGGAATACGTCACCTCCCTCACGCTCATGGAGCCCGTGCGCGAGACGGATCTGGTCGTGGCCTACCATTCCGCCTGCTCCATGCAGCACGGTCAGGCGATCCGCACCGAGCCGAAGACCCTGCTGAAGCAGGCCGGCTTCACGGTGAAGGACGTGCCGGAAGGGCATATCTGCTGCGGCTCGGCCGGCACCTACAACCTGCTCCAGCCCGAGATCGCCGCGCAGCTCCGGGCCCGCAAGGTTGCCAATATCGAGCGCACGAAGCCCGACCTCATCGCCACCGGCAATATCGGCTGCATGACCCAAATCGGGAAGGGCACCGAAATCCCCATCGTCCATACGGTCGAGCTTCTCGACTGGGCGACCGGCGGGCCGATGCCGGAGACCCTGGAGGCGGCGGGGTTCGGAAAGCGGCTCTCTTCGCCGTTAACCATTGCAGCAGAGTGAGCCTGCTACACTCTTACGCAACGAAATTTTATTTCCAAAACGAGCGCGTCTGCGCTAAAAGTTAGGAAAGGGTAAATTTCAGGGCGTAAGGGCCGGCACATGTCTTCGGGTTGGACGTCTTTCAGGAACCGCTTCGGCAAGAGGCAGGATGAGGCTGCTTCCGAGGGCCTCCCTCATGTCAGCGAGGGCCCCGAGGCTTTGGCCATGCCTGCGGCCTCTCCTCCGGGGAAAGCTGAGACCCCCATCGCGCGCCCCAACGGCGCCCTCGATTCCGTCGGCCAGAAGAACGAGCTGATCCGCGTCCGCTTCGCCAACATGATCGACCGGCTGGAGGAGATCCGCAGCCTGAAGGAGGATTTCGCGCTCCTCTCCGAGCCGGTGAGCGACCTGATCCGCAGCTATCCCCAGCTTCAGTCGCGCCTTCTCGAAACGGAAGCCGTGCTGCGGCAGGAAACCGAGACGACCCAGTCCCTGCGCCGGGAGCTCGGCGACCTCGGCAGCCTGCATGCCCGGACGTCGGACGATCTCAACGCGGCCGTGTCGCAGCTGCGCAAGGCGGAATCCCGGGTTCGGGAGCAGGATTCCTATATCGAGGACCTGCGCCTCAACGTGAAGGACAAGGAAGCGATCGTCGGCGACCTCGAAAACCAGCTCGCCATCGAGACCGAGCGCGCCCGCAATATCACGGAAGAGAACCAGGCCCTGCGCCTCGAAGCGCAGGAGGCCGACCAGACGGTGGCGCGCGCCGAGCGCGAGCTGATCGAGACCCGTGAGAGGAACGGCCTGCTCGATCACGAGGTCAAGCGCCTGCAGAAGGTGGCGGAGGAGCAGAATTATCGCCTTTCCAGCCTGACCAACCGTTACAGCGAGGTCGAGACCCAGCTCGAGGCCACGCGCCAGCGCGCCTCCGAACTCGAATCGAAGCTCATGGCCGAGCAGGTGCTGCGCCAGCGCCTCGAAACGCAGATCGATTCCGAGCGCTCGGCCCACCAGACCGATCTCTCCTCGCTCGACATGAAGATCGAGGGTTTGAACTCGCGCCTCTCGGCCACCGACAAGATTCTGGCCCATACCCGCGACCAGCTGCGCGACAAGAACGAGGCCCTGCGCGGCGTCGAGCGCAATCTGAAAGAGACGACCATCGAAAAGAACACCCTCGACCGGCGCCTTGAGGCGACGCAGCAAGAGGTCGAGCGGCAGGTCGCCATGGTCAACGAGCTCCAGCGCTCGCGCATCGAGCTGCAGGAGCGCGTCGAGATGCTCAACAAGGCCATCGCGGCCAAGGACTTCCAGATCGAAAGCTCCGACAACAAGGTGGCGAGCCTGTCCGAGCGCATCGACCAGTTCACCAAGCGCTTCGACCAGGAGCGCAACACCCTTGAATCCGCCAACCGCCGCCTGACCGAAGAGCTGCAGAACGAGAAGGCGGAACGCTCCCTCGTCCAGGGCGCCCTCGAAATCGCCCGCGAGAGCCGCACCAAGATCCAGAAAAAATATGTGGCTCTGCGCAAGAAGACCCGTCTCGACACGCAGGAAGACGATCCGATGCTCTTCGACGAGGAGGAGATCGAGACCAATGTCCGGCCGCTCAAATCGCCGGATGCAGAGTAAGGCGCCTACCTCCAGAGCCCCGCGATTTTGCGGGGCTTTTTCTTTTGGGGATAAATCAGTTCAGCGCTGAAGCTGCGCAGGCACCACCTCTCCCCGGATCTCGGGTGTTCCCGAGATCCGCTCTTGCTGTGCAAGTCGGGAGCACCCGACTTGCATGGGGGAGAGGTCGAGCGCAGCGAGGGTGAGGGGGCACAGGTTTATCCGGAGAAGGCGTAACCCCTTGTAACTTCCCTGCTGCCGGATCGGGTATAGTTCCTGGTGCGGCGGCGGGCAGCAGACCGTCAACCCCGAGG
>NZ_JAERQD010000140.1 GCF_016735695.1 Microvirga zambiensis WSM3693
AGCCCCTGAGGACGTAGGCGGCAGAAGTGGGGAATTTTACTTCGGCGCTTCTGAGGACGATTCAATCGGCATTGACACACCCCAATCAGAGCTCGCCAAGGAGTTGATCAAGGATCCCTATAGCTTTGACTTCTTGGCACTCGGTTCAGACATGTCCGAGCGCGAACTCGAGCGCAGCCTCCTGGATCATCTCCGGTCCCTCATTCTTGAGCTCGGCAAGGGCTTTGCATTCGTCGGCATCCAATATCCTCTTCAGGTGGCTGGTCCCCAATCTGTACGCCACCGCGCGATGGGACGCCTGTGATTCTTTGGAGGGTCGAGGATGGGACGCCACCCAACTTGCGCGTGACCGTGGGATTCTGGACGGTCAAGACAGTAACTAGGCTCCACGGCTGGGGAATCTTTGGGAGCGAGGACAGCTTGCCCTTTCTGGCGGATGACCAGAAGGTCCAACCAAAAAAAGCGCCCCTTCGATCTCAGGAGCGCTTTAGTTTCCGGCTCTCGAAATTGGAGGCAGACCCAGGGGCCGGACTTTCCACCTATAATTGGAAGCTCTCTTTGTCTGTCGGATTCCATACAGTTCTGAAATAAAACTCCTATTATTTGTGGTGATTCCTAAGCGAACTAGCCGTCCCTCGCCCGCCCTCGCTCGGGATCAGTGCAGAGTTGGCTTGACGGAATGAGACATAAAATCCCGTTGAAAGAGCTTCAACTCTTGTCGTTGACGTCCCTATTTGGTCCTAGAGTAGATTGACACTCTGGGACAGTAACCCCGAGGGTCCAATGCCTAAGCTGACCGGTCCAAGATTGAGATGGGTGCTAACAGAGGCGGCCAAGCACACCACACCCGAAAGTATGCGGCGGCGCATTGCTCTTGCGGAGAAGCAGCTATTAGCCTTGGAAGGCTTAAGTCATAGTCGAGACACGCAGAAGGCTCAGGAGGCCCATAAGGAGTTAATCTCCGTTCTGTCGGAACGCCTCGACGGACACACGCGCGCAAACCGAGTCGCGAATTTCGCATAACGTCCAGGATGGAACCGGCCACGTTGGAATAATTTGCCCGCAACCGTGTTATCTGGACGGAGGAGGGTGTGGCCATGACCCACGCTCTGAAAGTTGTACACCGCACGAACTGGCTCCTGGCGGCTCTGGAGTCCGAGGACTTTGCGGCTCTGGAACCCCACCTGGAGGGGGTCGAGCTGACCCTTAAGCAGGTGCTCTATGAGGCCGGTGATCCCATCCGCCACGCCTACTTCCCTCACCACGCCGTGGTGTCGCTCGTAAATGTGCTGGAAGACGGCACCACCGTCGAGGTGGCCCTGTTCGGGCGCGGTGGTGTCGTGGGCCTGCTGCTGCCGAAGTCCACGCGGGCCACCCTTCCTCTGATTAGAGCCTCAATTCTGAATCGAAATCTCTTGGCGCGATTTGCTTCATCAGCAGCGCCACTGCCGCTCCGAGTCTAACTAATGAGCTGAGAGGGCATCAAGCGGAATGACCTGCACCGCCTGACCTGAGGCGTCGACAATCTCTAGCTGCCATCCCTGCCACTCATCCGAGTTCAAGGGGTCTTGAGCCCGAAGCTCTTCGACGGCTTCCATGGCGGAGACCACAGCAGCCTGAACACTGGACGCCGTGATGCCCTCCTCGTCGCGGATCATAGTGTTGCCATCAGTGAGGTTGAAGTAGTAACGCGCTGGTGCCCAAAGACCTGTAGCAGATCCAGCCGAAGATCCGGCAGGCGGATTAATTTCGACAGCGTCTTCAGCAGGTGTCTGATTGCCATTCGTGAAAGTTACCATGGTTGAGACACCTTACTGGATTGCTGGGGAGGAGAGGCTATCAAGATCCACCCACCCGGTGCAGGTCGGGATCTCGGGCACAAGGTACGCGCGGCTTCCATCGAGCTTCGCGACGCGGCAGGGGTAAGTTCTCTTGTCTCCCGGAGGGCGGTACAAAACCAGGCTCCCTTCAGAGACGACATCGTTGGAGACCGACTCAAGGGAGGATTGTGCGATAGGCCCCAGCGGCTCAATGCCGACGGTATCGCGAGAAATGCTCTGCTCGGCTGCGCGGACGCGGTCGAGCGCTGCAATAGCGAGGCGGGCGCGGTCCCGGTAACGGTCCAAGACCAATTTCAGTGGACCACGCTCCTGCCCTGAATGCCAGGAGACACCTCCTGCTTTGGCAAACTCTGCTGCTACGGCTTCAACCTCGCCCTCTGTCATCATCAGCCCTCCTACGTTCCAACTTAGGGCTGCATTCCTGTGCTGCAATCGCAACATCCTGATAAATTCCGTGATGGAATAAACCCGTCCCTGCCTCCGTTAACGAGCATATGACGTTAACCGACAGCAGGAGTGGCTCGTGGCCGACCCGCAAACCTCCGAAATTATTCACAGCATGGTTTCAGACCTGACGGGCGTGGCCGATGCGAACCCGTCATTTCAGCGGGCATCTGTCCTCTTTGTAACCTCGCTCGGCTCCCTAATCGCAGCAAGCCTTCTGCTGGCCAGTCTCTGACACGAGCGGCCACAACGTTCCCTAAACCGCAGGCAGGAGCCGTCTCATGATTAGCGAGAAGATGGGGCACCGAATTGAGCGTGTGGCCCAGGCCATTTATGAAACCGCGCAAACGGGCTGCCTGTGGGCGGACGAGCCAACAGTTCGTCAGGAGCGCTTCCGGGAATATGCCCGCAATGCCGTCAATCTGCTGGACGATGACATTGGCGTTCTACTTCTGGCCTTGAAGGAGGCGGCAGCAGAAGAGCGGATAGGCGGGTGGACACCGCCTCCCAATCCATTGGGAAGCACATACCCTTAAGCGGCGTAGCTTCGGCCGTATCAGCCCAATGCCCTTGGTGCCTAGCCTCATCTCGCGTCGCGCGGTCGCGTCGCAAATGGTTCGGTTACTACCTCGGCCCTGTGGGCATTCGAGCCGTCAGTTCAGCCTGCAGGCTCTGCAACTCCGCTTGGAGCCGTTCAAGGCGCCTCAGCAACTCAGCATCCGATAAGCTCGGCGAAGCAGCGTGGCTAACAGTCAGCCCTTCCTCGGCAAGAGTGATGCTGCGGATCACCTCCAGGAACGTCGGACCAATGCCTGGGGTCGCCAGCCATTGCTTGTCCGGGATCTGGTCGACTTCTCGTAGGCTAGGACAGCGCCCTCCAAACTCACGCAAAAGCGGATGTTGAATCCGCGACGGAACGGCTTCGAGAGGAAAAGGATCATCCAAGTGCATGTGTTACCCCGCAAACCCAACCCCATGGCTGACTATTGCGACGTCCAGATCAAGGCTGTTCCAAGGCGACACATAGACAGATCCTTGGTTTTCGCCCCCTCTAAACCGCTGAGGTAACTATCGTCCTCCAAATCAATTTGGCCTCATTCAAGGACAATAAGAGGAACTTGGTCGGGATACTTTACTCACAGCCGCCTCATCAACCGTGTCGTGACGATGCCGCGTTAAGCGTTGAGAACCTCCTCAGGAGGATCATAGTTGGTGACCCACCGCTCGCGGGTGGCCCAGCGCATCCCTTTTGGCTTGGGTGGCAGACCGAAACTTTTGCAATCCACTTTCCCGAGGAGCCGCGCCTTCGCCTTTTACTATTCGGCCTGCAGTGATTTAAATGCTTGCCGTTCTGTCGGCTTTCCAACAGACGGATTACTCCCGAATCAGCATAGTCTCTTCCAAATAAGAAAGTTCGGGGCGCTTCGTCATCGCCAGCAAATTTCCAAGCATTCCGTGCGCGAACGGCTATGCGATGGCTGTGCAAGTGGGGTGCGTTATGAGTGGCAAGAAGCCGAAACCGGTGCCGAATCCGCGGCGGTACATCTCGCGGCTTGAGCGCGAGCTTGCAGCAGTCGAGGCACAAATCGCACGCCTCGAAAACGATCCGCAGTTGGATCTTGCAGAGCGCGACCACTTTTACCTTTGGAGGCGGTCATCGCTCTTTGTGGAAGGCCGCCTTGGGGTGCTGCATTAAATACCGTTCCCCAGGAACCAAGTCTGCTTTCGCGTAGCCCCTCTATAGGGTCTCGCAAAATACCGTCGCACGTCGGCGATGCTACGCGAGAGTAACAAGAATTCGGAGGAATATGATGGCCACTGCCATGCTCGAACGCCTGCCCACAAGAGCGTCTCAACAACCTGCAGGCACCTACTCGCCAGACATTCTGCAACTGGCGCAGTCGTTGCTGCGGTCCCTCGCCGATATTGATTTTGGGTACCAGAAGGACCGGGAGACAATCCTGACGAGCGAAGTCAATGAGCCTTTCAAACAGAGGGCCATTGCCACACTTGAAAAGCGTCATCAGGAACGACGTGCACCATATCTGCGAGAGCTTGATAAACTGGAGAGGCGAATTCAAAGGACGCTTGCATAGAGGTTGCGCTGTACGCGAGGCGCCACTCCGGAGGCCATCGTCAGGTGCCTGAAAGAGCTTGGTCTAGTCCTGTTCGGCCAAAGACTTCAGGCCGACTCCTCTTGCTAGAGCAACGGCAGTTCTGACGGAGTCGCTGGGGCTATGCGGCGTGGCGGCTTCGTGATTCACTCATCTCGACCCT
>NZ_JAERQD010000141.1 GCF_016735695.1 Microvirga zambiensis WSM3693
ACCTCTTCGAGGCGCACGAGTGTTGGAACTTCCTCAGGGCTGCCGGATATGCGTCCGTTTAACCGTCCGATGCTCTAGTAATCGCCGACGTGCGGCAACTCCGCGGCGAAGAGCTGCTACGGCGCTTTGGCGTACGGCACTAAGTGAACAGGGGTGCGGCAGGATCAAGGTGGGCGGGCCAGCTAATAGCCTGGGACTAATCGGTGCTCAATCAGAGGGGCATCCATCCGAAAACGCAGACCGGCCCTGTCGTACCGGACTTCTACCTTGCCATTACATTGCATCGGTAGAACCAGCTGAAGCAGAGTTGAGCCAAACCCACAATGCTGCGGCTCGCTCACGGGAGGCCCGCCATGTTCTCGCCATTCCAGATGGAGCTTTCGGAAGCCCTCGACCTCAACGACATCCCACCGGATTTCGACATATCCACCAGGAGCAGACAGAGCCCCGTACCGAACGGCGTTCGTGGTCAGTTCGTGAAGCGCCATGCCGACCGGCACCGCCAGATCCGCTGATAGCTCAACAGGTGGTCCCACCAGCATGAAGCGGGGTACCCGGCTCTCAGCAAACGGCTTGAGTTCGTTGAGGGCAATCTCCCGCAGCGGCGCGGTTTGCCAGTAGTCCTCAGTCAACAGATTGTGGGTCTTGGCCAGGGAGGAGATGCGTTTCGAGAATGAGCGGTAGAACTCGTCAAAGCTGCCAGTAGATCGGCCTGTCGCCCCGACCAATCCCTGGACGGTAGCCAACGTGTTCTTCACCCGATGGTGAAGCTCGCGGACCAGCAATGACTGCCGCTGCTCGATCCGGTGACTGGCCTCCAATTGCTCATCCCGCTCGGCAATGGCACGGCGTAACTCGAACTGCGACATGACCTGTCGCGCAAGCAGGGTGAGGGCAGCAGCCTGCTCCTCAGAGAAGACACGGGGCACATGGTCGAGCACACACAAGGCTCCCAAGGGAAGCCCATCGGGTGCTCGCAGCACTGCCCCGGCGTAGAAGCGCAGGCGCGGATCTGCTGTCACGAGAGGATTGCTGGCAAAACGATGGTCCTCGGCCAGATCAGGAACCACGGTCAGCCCCGGCTGGAGCATGGCGCTGAGGCAGATCGAGCGGTCGAGGGGCGTCTCGCGCGTCCCAAGCCCCACCTCGGCCTTGAACCACTGCCTGCGCTCGTCGATGAGACTGATGAGTGCAATGGGAGCCTGACAGCAATGAGCAGCAAGCTGTACCAGATCGTCGAATTCCGGCTCTGGCGGCGTGTCGAGAACCCGGTAGCTGCGGAGGGCAGCCAGCCGTTCACTCTCATTCCACGGGGATGACATTTGTTCATTCGACACGACGGCTACTCATGCCACCACGCTGATGAGAACGGGCGACAGAAGCGAGAGTTCAGGCCGGACGAACGCCATCCCCAGAAGAGTTTAGGTATGTCCGACCGCAAGCTGCCGACAGGCGTGCACCAGTACGGCAGGGGGCGCGGGCTTCTCAATCCAGGGCACATGCTGCAAGTCCGCCAGAAGCTCGCGGTCCTCATGGTGGCCCGAATAGATCAGGAATGGCACCTTGCGCCGTTCGAGTTCAAGTGCGATTTCGCGGCAAGGACCATCCTTCAGAGCCACATCCAGAATGGCTATGTCAGGCGTCTGGGTCCGAAGCCATTCCAGGGCGGCGGCACAGGTGGTGAAGGGGCCCGCGACCCCATAGCCCGCATCCTGCAAATCATCCTGAAGATTGAGCGCAATCAGGGCTTCATCCTCCAAGATGAGGACAAGCGGTCCGCCGTTGGCCTGCTTGGTCATCCGATAAGCCTTTGCCCGTCCAGCTTGAATCTACGCTGAATGGAGAAGCTTGACCATCACCTGTGTTACGGCGACAGCCAGCGCCGCCACCCAAAAGCTTCGGCGTCCGAGTTCCAGCCCGACGCTCTGGCACACGCTTGCAAGCTTGGCAGCCGGATCTCGTCGGTTCCATATGCAAGCTGGACACTCTACCTGACCGGCAGCGCAATTGATCGCGAACGGCACCGGGGGTCCGATGGGTCCGCAGGAGCACAAGGTAGAGCGAAGGCTGGCAGCGATCTTTGCAGCTGACGTGGCAGGGTATTCACGCCTGATGAGCGCTGATGAGACCGAGACACTCCGAGCGGTCTTAGCCCACCGCGAGGTCATGGATCGGCTCAAATGAGACCTTCAGCCCGCAACGATTGTTGTAACCTTGGTCGTCTCTCATGCAGACGGAATACGTCGGCGGCCCAGGATGTCAGCCATCGCTCATACCTGGAGATGGCGGTCTGCCTTCCGGTTGGCTTATCCTATCAGGCTTTCATTCGCGGGATCCGCGCCAGCCAGGTAACCGACGCGAAGGCCCCGATCCAGGAACCGAGGGCCGCGAACGCGACGTAGATTGCCTGTTCGGTATAGCTGATCACCGCAAAGGCCGAGAGCAGGTACCAGATGGCGCTCCAGTTCGCGGCCCTGACCCGGTGCCGGGCCACCACGGCCGCGTTGAAGAACACGTAGGCCGCATCGGTCGTGGCCGTTGCCAACATCACGCCCAGCGCGATCAGCGGATCAACCTCAAAGGTCATCGCCAGTCCTCCCGTCGAGCAGGTCGATCCGGGTGCCGCGTCAGGGTGGACCGGACTGGCCCTGACGGGTCAGCCGACAAGCGTGTCATGGGGCTGGAGGGGACGAAGTAGACCCCTTACCCGGCGCAGGTGGCCCTCGGTCGCCCGCATCCGATCCATGAGCCGGCTCATCTCAGTCAGCAGGGTCTGCTCCTCCCCCGCCGCCTGTTCGGCATCCCGAGGTGATTGGGCGAACCGCTGCCGCTGGACCACGAGCGCAATGCGTTGGTCGAGCCCGTCACATTCAGCGGCAAGCTGATGGAGATGCGCGATCAGCTCCCACTCGGTCATCAAGTCGAGGCTGGGCATGTCCACGATCCTAGCGCTCGAATGGGGTGGGATGGTGACGCCTGCTAAGACGGTGCTGTCACGGTAACCTGATGCGAGCACGACAAGCCCTGTTTTGTTGAATTCAGGCGAGCACGCCCGCCGCGGACTTCCATGCCGCCATGGCTCGTAGACGGTAGATGTGGGTGGCGAGGGCAGACTGGTGCGAGCGGGGCGGAACGAACAGGTTTCTGGCAGCCGAAAAGACCGAGGTGAACCGCTGCAGGCCCCCGACAGACCGAAAGCCCTGCATCATTCTCTCCCGCTTCCTCAGCGGGAGATGCGAATTCTCAGCCCTGTCGTTGAGGCCCTTGTGGGACCGGTGCTCGACACTCGGCATGACTTGACGTCGGGCTGCTCCGTATGACGACAGCTTGTCGGTGATGATGCGCTTGGGCGCCAGACCTTGCTTGTTCATCAGCCGGGTCAGCAAACGCTTAGCCGCTTTGGTGTCGCGCCGGCCTTGGACGATCTCGTCAAGCACGTATCCGTCCTGATCGACGGCACGCCACAGCCAGTGCTTCTCACCAGCGATGCTGATCACCACCTCATCAAGATGCCAGATGTCATGAGGACTTGGCTGCTTGCGCCGGAGGCGCCGAGCATACTCTGGACCGAATTTCTTACCCCACCGGCGGATCGTCTCGTACGAGACGACGATGCCGCGCTCGAGCAGCATCTCCTCGACAAGTCGGAGGCTCAGAGGAAATCGGAAGACAACCAAACTGCATGGGCAATGATCTGGGGTGGGAAGCGGTGGCGCTTGTAGCTGATGGGCCTGGTCATGCCACAGCTCTTAGGCAGAAGCCTCTGACCAATGGTTACCGTGACATCACCGGGCCAGTGGCGGCCAGGCGAGTTCGCCTTTGGCAGCGGTGTAGATATCGACTAGGTGGCGATCAACAGAAGGCCAGCCGATCAGCCCGGACAGCCGGTCCAGAGACGAGCGGTAGTGGGGGATCGGCTCTACGACAAACGTGAAGACTTCCTGTCCAATCGGACGGCGTGCCATGGGCCCCTCCCGTCCTGTCCAACGGTGCCATTAAATCTCCCATACGGCCGCCGGTCGAGGCCACCCGCGCACAGGTCTCATTAAGTTAATCCCTCATAGCAGAAAAAACCGCTTGGTCATCCTTTGGCCCGATTCGGCAACCAAAACCCTACCGCAGTTATTCGAAGTAAATCTTTCCAACAATGAGTTTGAGGAGAATTGTTCCTATGTTTTAAATATGTATTTATTCTCGCCACAGAGTCAGATCGGCGTATATTCCTGTTAAACGTGCGAAATTACTCCCTCCTAATACGCCTCTATTCATTAGCCCCATAATCAGAGCTCCACACTATCCCGTCTCAACATTTGGGCCGGGCCTGGAGCATTGTGACCGTGTTCATGATCTTCTTAGCAGAAGATGTGCGCGGCCATGACAGTTTACGCTTCAGCGAACATTCCCCCCTGAAATCTTAGAACGAGAGAGACCATGGCAACCATTTATGTCTCGACCACGGGCAGCGACTCCAACTCCGGCGCCTCCGGCAGCCCGGTGAAATCCATCAC
>NZ_JAERQD010000142.1 GCF_016735695.1 Microvirga zambiensis WSM3693
CAACTGCGCCCCGCCACCAGGGAATCACGCCAGGCACATCTATGCAAATCCGAGTCAGCAATTCTCTGGGCGGGTATAAGCTCGCGACTTTGCCGCAACTTCTCACGTTTCCCAGGCATCACCATGCCGGTTATTGGTCTTCACTTCCGGGGCGCCAAGCCACTCGCACAACGCCTCTAAAGTCGGGAATTTGTGCTCGATCTCAATGAAGGGCGCCGGCCTTTTGGCCGTCGGTAGGTCCTCGAGCAGCTCGGCGTACCAGGTGGCACCCTGCTTCGTCTTGCTCCGGACAATGCTACCGATGACATTACCGGACAGGACGAGATCATAGGCGCCAGGCGCTAGCTGAATCAGACTGTAGGTCATACCGACTTCTTTTGAGATGTGAGCTGAATGTCTACCCACTGATGAGCCTTTGCGACTGCCGCGCCGCGATCGGGAGCCATGATCAGGGTCGGGCGCTGCTTGGGCAGCGCCACGGCAGCGACCCATTCAAGGCCGGCATGGGTGAGGCGAATCTGATAGCCGCGGTGCTCCAAGTGCTCGGCTTCCGAAAGCTCGCTCATGTCAGCCATCATTCTCGCTCGTCAGCTGATCCGGCCGCGTGCCCTCGCCGGGGCGGCTCTTCTTGAGCCGCACGCCAGGCTCCCCGTGATTTAGAAACTCGATCCCTTCGGCTTCCAGTGCACTCATCACGGCTTGGATCTTGTCCAATCCGCTCGTGAGTGTCTGAGAACCGCGCTTCTCCATGCTGACGATGGTGTTGATGTTTAGCCCGGCTCGATCAGCGAGGGCCTTTTGTCCCATGTCCACCAATGCCCTGGCTGCGCGCAACTGATTGCCCGTCGTCAACATTTCTCGCCCTTAATCATAGTATGCTAGTTTTTTTTCATAGTCGCCTATTGACGGCAAGCGAAATCAACGCTCATAGTTAACTAGTAGTTTTTCATAGCAATTCGCTCAAGGAGCAACACGCCATGACTCGCACTGGCCGTGAACAGGAGAAGTGCGTCCCGACGCTCGCGCTGTGGGACGTCCTCGAGGAGCTTTGGCGCCAGCGCCGCGAGGATGAGATCTCGCAGGAGGGGTTCGAACGCTAGGTGGCGGAGATTCAGCCGCCATTTCCGCCCACACTGGGGAAAACCAAGGCCGACTTCGCCCTCGTCCTGTGCGGCTATCTCGATGACGTCACCCTGCCGTTCTTTGAGCCGTTCTTCATTGAGCAGTTTCGTACGACGCCGCGGCGCGGGGCTGAGGCTCAGGCCAGTGCGGAAGAGATCATCGCCGCATATGACCTATGGGTGGAATCCCGGCTGGTCGGCTTGCGCCTGCATCTGGATGCACTCGGCAATGCCTACGCCGATGCCAGCGGGGAGGAAGAGCAATCGGCCATCAAGGCCGAGATCCGCGCCGTCCGTCGCGAAATCAAGTCGACCGTCCCGAGAACGCATGTCGGGCTCTGCATCGTTGAGCAGTTCGGCGCTGGCAAGCAGGACGCAGGAGACGCCTGATGTCCAAGATGAACCACGAGCGATTTCGCCGGCGGAAGGTCTACGAGCCTGACGTGCCGGTGGAGTTCCAGGAGCGGCCGCAGGGCCCGTCCAAGGCGGACCTGCGGGCTCAGGCGGCGCGAGCCATGGAAAGCTACCAGAAGCCCGTCAGCGCAGCTCCTGCCGCCTCCCCTGCCCGATCTCGCCCGGCATCAGAGCCGCCCGTGGTGACGCCCGCCAGCACTATCCCGCAGGACCTGACGATCGAATGCCAGTGCGGCCACAAGGCCACCATCCATAGAGCGCCCGCCGACCTCATAGGCCGGCGACTCCGGTGCACGAGCTGCGGTGAGGAGCCATTGCCGTTCTGACCTTGCAGCGGTCGAGATCAGACCTACACTGGCACCTGTCGTGCATGCTCCAATTCGTAGGTGCTGGAGAGCGAAGGGTTGCATATCCAAACAGCAGTCGAAGCATTGAGATCCGGGCGCAGGCTCGAGATCTACTATGACGGCTACACTCGGGTCGTTGAGGTCCATGCTTGCGGGTACACGGCCAAAGGTGATGCCGTCATGCGGGTCTGGCAGGTTCGTGGCGGCAGCGTCAGCGGCGAGCGAGCCGGCTGGAAGCTCCTGCGGCTCGACGAAACGCACGGCCTACAAATCCTTGACGAACCATCTGAGGCCCCACGCCCTCAGTACAAGAAGAGCGATCGGGACATAGCCCGGATCCTTGCTCAAATCTGATTACTATCTCGCATTGATTGGTGCGGACGACGGGGGTCGAACCCGTACGAGCAAGCTCGAGGGATTTTAAGTCCCTTGCGTCTACCAATTTCGCCACGTCCGCATCTGGTGGGCCCGCCCGGATTCGAACCGGGAACCAGACCGTTATGAGCGGCCGGCTCTAACCGTTGAGCTACAGGCCCCACCTTCAGCCATTATGCGCATCTTCGGCAAATTGGCTGTGCCTCCCAGGGCACAGCCGTCCGGAACCCATCCAGAGATCTGCCATTAGGAGTCAGGCAAACCCACTTAGCACCATGCCGGAAACCCAGATCCCTGAGCCGTCTCCTCGAGATCGAACCACCTTGATCAAGCTCCGTGCCCGTCAATGCCGCTTCGTCGTTTCGGACGACGGCCCGGAGGCGCTTTTCTGTGGGGGGCAGACCGTAGAGGGATCAAGCTGGTGTCCATGGCATCGGCGGCTGGTATATGCGCCACGGCCGGTGCAGGGCTCGAAGAAGCAGTAAGCGTCTGTTGTTCCGGAGATCGTCCGTGCACGTGTGATGCGTCCGGCGTTCCGTCCTCCATCAGACGCGCAAATGCGAGCCAAGTGGTCCCGGTCGCATCAAGGACTTTCTGAACCGTCTCCACGCTAGGCCAGCGTGGCCGGCCATGAGCATCGACCCGCTTCGACCGATTGAACGCCGTTGCGTCCATGCCGGCGGATTTCGCCAGCCCGGAGGGGGTTACCCTGACCTTCCAGGCGATGGTATCGATGGCGTTCCAAACTTTCTGATGGTTGTTCACGCTTCACTCCATCTTCGCAGACGTCGAGGGTGTGAAACTTGCGCGGGAAGAAGTTAACGGATAACCTTCCTATCTCGGAATAGTCATCGTTGGCGGGCTTCAGGCCATCACTGTCCCGTCACAGTCGCCCGACATCATCCCTGCCGCGCGAGGGAGATCCACCATGGGCACGCCGCAGTTCACGGAAGAAGAGATCAATGCCCGGGCCCAGCAGCTCGCCGACGAGCGAGGCCCGGGCTGGGAAGCGCTCATGGCCGAAGAGCGGGTCGGCAACGACCCTCCCGAGCTCAGATACTGGCGGGAGATGGCTCTGAAGGAGCTTGAGGCCGAGCAACCCACCGTCCTGGAGGTTGAGGCCAGCACGCCAAAGACGGTGGGTCTAGACTAACGCGAAGTGCGCTCGGCCCTTCTTTGGATCAACGGAGGCTAGGGTTTCCCGCTTGGTAAGTGCCCCATAGGCATTACGATGCAATAATATTTCTCTATGCGCGTATTTTGATTTATCGTGGGCTGTTCGACATGGACGCGATTGACGCGATAACCGAAACCTCGGCATATCTTTCGGCACCGGCGTAATCTTCTCAAGCTTTTGATAGGCTCGAGCAATCAGGAGACAAGTCTCTGCCTGCCCGGTGGACTGGAGCATGTCGTGCGGGACCGGAATTATTGCTACGAGCTTTCGATGGCGGCTTCGTCTCGTGCAGCAGTTCGTCGGACCATGTTGCGCTACCAAGTACGATATTTGTTGGCAGGGTCACTCATTGTGATCGCAGCGGGCACTCTTCGGAGTTTTGATAATTTCCTCTTGCCCGTCGATAGCGTTCCACAGGCGCCAGCAAGTGCGACATCCATCCCCAAGCAACCGGCAGCAATTGATAATCCCCTGAGGACCCCCGAAAAATCCCACACTGGGTCCGTGCACGCATTGAGGCGGGAAGCAATCGACGTCTTACGTGCCGCTCTAATGAAGCCAACAATCGGCCAAGTCCCTCAGCAGGCCGGGTCCAGCTTCGTCCTGGACCTATCTGAGATCGCATCCGCGGCAGTTCCCGCGCAACCTGATCAGTCCAGCGACGCGGGACCGATCGCAGCTTCTGACAGGCCTCCGGAGACTGATCCCCCGATGTCCATCCTGGAGGCAACGGCGGAGCGTGTTTTATTGATCCGGCTTGGGTGATCTTGAAATCTTCGGCCGAGCGATCCAGTTTGGCGGGATGAAACATGTTGACATGC
>NZ_JAERQD010000143.1 GCF_016735695.1 Microvirga zambiensis WSM3693
AAGGGTGGACGGGATTAAATCGGAAGCGTGGACGACTTCAAGTCGGTACACATGGACGGATTGCGTCGGTATCCGCAATGCGACGCCCTGGTTTCGCGAGGCCGATCCGCAGAGCATCCTCCATCGTGTCGATCGTAACTGGTCCAGCGTCTGATTGCGGATGCGCTTGAGACCCGGCCGGGCTACGAGGACCTGCATCAACTAGTGGAGTATGCCGCGACCCGCCTGCGGGACGAGTCTCTGGAGGATCCGACCTGGGATGCCCTCACCTGTGTCGTCGATGCATCCGAGGCCCAGGAATGGCTCGCGGAGAACCGGCCGGAGATTGCGTCCATAGTCGAAGGGCGGCAGTCAGCCTCGTGAGCTGTCGACGCCGTGTGAACGGCGAGCGAGGCTGATCGGATGGCTTTTTTCGTCCAAGATCAACCGGTGGCAATCGCCGATGCCTTGGCGATGCCACGCATGGCCTGGCGGCATAGGCCAACCCGCCAGCACGTTGAGGCAAGGCCGGCCTGAGGGCCTAGAGATCACGCGTCCTCGAGCGTAAATCCCGCCTTGAGCACGACCTGATAATGCCGGACCTCGCCGTCCTCGATGTGGCCGCGTGTCTGGACGACATCAAACCACTGCAGATTCCTCAACGTCTGACCGGCACGCTTGATGGCGGTCTGGATGGCATCCTCAATACTGGTCTCGGAGGAGCCAACGAGTTCGACGATCTTGTAGACGTGATCCGACATCACATGCTCTCCCCGTTTGATCCAGGATCATAAGTAGGACAGACGACATCGCCTGCGAGGCCGTCGCGCTCTCGTTCGCCCTTAGTGCCGCATGCTCTGCTGCGTAGTGACGATGTGACGACTACTTCCTGCCTGGGGCTCGCTTGCGGTGAACAAGGCCCCACGATGTCGCTAAATGAAGCGTGGACGACAGGCCCACATCGAGCATGAAGCGCTCGGCGCCTCGCGCGCGGGCCTGCGCCTTCGTCCGGCGCACCGGTGTGCCATGACCCATGCCCTCGATGAGGCACAGCTCAACAACCGTCTCCCCCTTCCGGTTCGACCATGTCCGGTGGCGGTGGCCTGCAAGGGATGCTTGCGTAAAGATGTCCTCGTCGATGCCATGCACGTTGGTCCATTGGCTGAGCAAAGCGGCCGCATTGGCGGCTGCAACGGTCCGATCCGCCATGCCGTGCCAGATCGACACCCTTGGCCGCGGGCCCGTGTGAGATGACGCCGAGCGGACAAGATCACCCCATTGCTGCGCCGTGCGCGCCTGCGGCTTCTTCATGGCGGTCATGACATGGCGTAGGCCGGACGCGGCGCCAAAGGGCAGTCCGGCGATGATCCCGCCCCGGCAAAGACTTCGGGATAGGTGGCCAGCATCACCGATGCCATGGCGCCGCCGGCTGAGAGCCCCGTGATGAAGATCCGGGCCGGGTCGATGCTATGGGTCCGACGCATGCGCGTGACCATCTGACGGATCGACAACGCTTCGCCTGAGCCGCGTCGCGCATCGTGAGGCTGGAACCAGTTGAAACAGTGGTTTGGATTGTTGGCGCGGGACTGCTCGGCATAGACAAGGAGAAAGCCATGCCGCTTGGCCAGCAGCGACCAGCCACTGCCCTCGTCATAATCGCGCGCCGTCTGCAGGCAGCCATGCAGCACCACAACCAGAGGCGCTCTGGCGGGGAGCAGCGGCGGAACGTATGTCAGCATTCGAAGATTGCCTGGATTGGACCCGAAGGAGTTGACTTCGGTGAGCCTGCTCTTCTTAGGCTTGGTCTTGCGCGGCTTGACGATGAGTTTGCGCGAGGTCGCGGTCACCGAGCGAAGGGTCTTTTCCCACCGGCGCTGCGCTTTCAGAAGACGGGCAATGGGAAGCTTCAGTCGGATGCCTGACCGGTTGGGAGCTTTCGATGCAGGGCGATTCAGATGAGGCACAAGCGATCCCTGCGGCATCGGTTGCAGCGAGCAGCCCTGAATTGGCTGCGAGGTCCGTGACACGCTTCCAGTTGATGAGTCGGGAACGTAGCAAGTCAGGTCTCTAATGGGTGGACTGCATCCCAGAAGTCTCGGTCCTCATCGCCTCACCCCATGACGATTGGCCTGCTCCTGCGCATCGAGCTTCTCGATCAGCGGCTGGAGGCGCTCGGGAAACTCCTCCTCGAGCATCTCCGTGTAGAGCTTGCGGAGAAAATGGCCGACAATCTTGGCCGTATAATCCGGCGAAGGGGACGCCGTATCCGAGAACTGAAGCCCCTTCATCTGCTCGTCATTGACCCGCACCGCCATCTCCATCGCCTGCCCTGGTTAGGGCATCAACAGCTCTGTGGAGGATCGGTTTCAGCGTAACCTCAGGCTCTGCCTCGTTCTGCGCCGGCGCCTGGAACAGAGATAGGCGCCATGGTCAAGCCGAGCTGTGATGGGAAGGACAAGGGTCATTCAGCACTGTGACTACCCCGAGGCGAGGGTTGCAAATCCAGACATTTCGCATTATTCTATATATAGTAGATTACTTTATCCAGAGGCCCCATATGTTGCGGCATGTTGCGGATGAAGAGATTGAGCAGCGCGTCAGGGTTCTGCGAACGGAACTTGGTCTGCAGAACCAGAGCTGCCCCGACCTGACGACCGTGATCGACAAGCTCACGGCCCACTTTCGGCACTTCCGCTCCCAGACAATTCCAGACGCCGACATGCCCGGTGAGGAGGCGCACTGGGACATCCGAAAAGGCGTCTTACAGATCCGTGAGAGTGTCGTCGCTGCCATGCAGAGGGGCGAGCCAAGAGCGCGGATGACCATCGCCATTGAGATCGGACACTTCGCCATGCGGCACGCGGGCACTCGTAGCATGAGGGACGCCCGATCGACCGCTGGAAGGCTCGGGCTGGAGGCCAAGAAGGAGGAGAGCGAGGCAAGACGCTTTGCTGCGATGTTCCTGGCTCCCAACGATCTCCTCAGTGCGACGGATACGGTTGAGGAGATCGCGGACCGGTTTGGACTGAGCTTCGAAGCAGCCATGATCCGCAAGGGCGAGTTCGATGCGTTTCGGCGCCGCGCCTCTGGCAGGCGGCGCGAGCTGCCGTCTGTCGTGGTCGATTACCTGAAGGATGCTCAGAAGCGGGTATGAGGCTGCGGACAGACTTGGATTGAGGGGCCTCTGACGGAGCTTCCCATCGTTCGGCGACATACCGCCCATCCACAGTGCCGTTCCGAGGTTGGGGCCCGTCGATGAGGTTGGATGCGAGGAATGCTCAGGGTCGTTCAGGCCATCGCCGGAGACGATGGCGGGTCCTATCGGGTTGGCTGATTGTCACTTTTGGCGCTCGCGCCCGCTCGCCGGTCAACTTCGATCGCCACAGTCGACCAGAACCGAAACCCTTGCTCGCTGCCTCTTGCGCGGCAGTAAAATGCCTGCTGCCGTGCTCGGGCGTAGGCTGCCCCTCCTTCATCCGTGATCAGGCAGATCGCCTCGTACTCGACGGCGGTGAGACCTGCTTGGGATGTGGTCTTTGGACGACGGGACAGCAGGGCTCGGATGGATCCGATCAGGCGCTTCATAAAAGCCAGTATGGACAGATGATGGGATGGGTCAATGAGCGCCCAGGACGATTGATGGTACCGCCAATGCGCGTCGTCACAGCCCTGTCAAAGTTTGCAAGCAGACGTGCTCTCTTCCTAAGATCTGTCACTTAGTATCGCCAAAGCATTTCATCCGTCCCGCTGCCCCAGGCTTGGTGGGGCTATTTTGTTGCCCTTTGGGCGTCCGCCGCGGTGGCAGAGGACCGATAGGGGCTACCGGCTCCGACAGTGGTCACAAGAGTCCGGCGCACCTCAAGCTTGGCCTTCGAAGGGTCTTGCCTCGCCTGCGGCATTGGATTATCTCCCTCGCTTTAGCACTCTCATGCGTCGAGTGCTAACCGGGCTGCTCGGCGCAGACGAGTGCTTCCAATTAAACGAACGAGGAAGCACCCCCATGAAGTTCCGTCCGCTGCACGACCGCGTCGTCGTCCGCCGCATCGAGGCCGAAGAGAAGACGGCCGGCGGCATTATTATCCCGGACACCGCCAAGGAAAAGCCGCAAGAGGGCGAAGTCGTCGCCGTCGGCCCCGGCGCCCGTGACGAGAA
>NZ_JAERQD010000144.1 GCF_016735695.1 Microvirga zambiensis WSM3693
ACACTGTCCGGAATGAAATCGGAATAGGTGTCCGGCTTCACCTTGGAATAAGCGTCCGGCTTCATCGGAATCCGCAGCTGATCCCGGCGCAGTTCGTGAAGCCCTTCCGCAAGAGCCACAAAAATGATTTCCGCGATGCCGAGGCCATTGCTGAAGCCGTGCAGCGTCCCACGATGCGCTTCGTGCCGACCAAGAGCGTCGAGCAACTCGACCTGCAGGCTCTGCATCGTGTTCGCTCGCGGCTGGTGAGCCAGCGGACAGCCGTGATCAACCAGATCCGTGCCTTCCTGCTGGAGCGTGGGATTGCGGTGCGCCAGAGGCTGCGCTCGCTGCGTCAGGCTCTGCCGGACATTCTCGCCCAGCGAACGGACGTGCTCACGCCGCGGATGACCCACATGATCGAGGGCCTGATGCAGGATTGGCATCATCTCGACGAGCGCATCGATGCAATGACTGGCGAGATCGAAGCCCTCGTGGCCGCCGATGAGGCCTGCCAGCGTCTGATGAGCGTGCCGGGTGTCGGGCCGATCATCGCCAGTGCCATGGTGGCCAGCATCGGCAACGGAGCCGCCTTCGGCCGGGGACGCGACTTCGGCGCTTGGCTCGGCTTGGTCCCGCGCCAGAATTCCACTGGAGATAGAACCGTGCTGGGCCGGCTGACCAAGCGCGGCAACAGCTATCTGCGCTCGCTCCTGGTTCAGGTTGCTCGCGTGCTGCTGCTCTGGCCGGCCAAGTGGCGCCAGCACAGCTTTGGTAAATGGCTGACGGCCGCCTCGATGCGCCTGCACCATAACGTACTGGCAGCGGCTCTGGCCAACAAGCTGGCCCGCATCGCTTGGAGTGTGCTGAGCCAGAACCGGACTTATGAACCACGTACAGCGGCTGTGATGGGCTAAGGACTGTATCCCTTACCCGGCCAGCCGCTTGGAGCTCGCCGAGGTCTGCGAGAGAAAGACGAGATGGAGAACGGTCGCGCCGTCACATTGGTGCTTTGGTGACCCCGATGGCCGAAAGGGCCGATCAGCTAATGAGAACCGATGTGCGCGGATACCCATGATGGCCGGGAGCAAAGCTCCGCACGGGCCGGATACATTAGCGCAAGACCATCCTCACCATCTCAAAAATCTCTTGCGACGCACGGCCGGTCCATACATTGGGGTCAAACATTCACCTTCCGACCGCTGAACGAACGTCGGCACTTGAGTGCCGAAGCGGACCAAACGCGTACCTCTCAGGGATACCAGAGTGCGACATTCCTGGCTCCACCTTAAGCGAGGCGCAAACAGACGCCAGGGATGGATGACCCAGCGGTCGCGACCTCAAATGCCCAGAAATGGCCATGGAAGAGTTGATCGGCGTTGCGGTTGATCGGAGCTGCGAGGTACTTGCAGAGCAGCAGTGTGCCGACACCGCCATACACTACAAACGCAATGGCCTCAACCGAAAACCCTTCGAGGATGTCATCTACTGCGGTTGCAACTCTGGCTTTGTGCAGCAACAGCACGCTTGCATCCCCGCACGCTCTTCTCGGGTTGGCGAGAATGCGTCCGCCATCGTCTCAAACTCGGCTGGAGGGAGAAACCCAGTTACTCTGCGATCATTCTCGCGGAGCCCTGGGTGATCTGCAACGGGAAGCCTAAGATCGCCCGCCAAGATGCCGGCAGCCTCGATCGCTTTGGTTTCGGTGCTTGCCCAAACGGAAGAGAGACTGCTCAGACTTGACAGGGAGGCAAAGGCCCGCATGCGGTGGATGCCCGTATCCGAAAGGTGTCACTGCGGGACGGGTGTGACCTTCTGGGCTCCGCGACTAGAGACCCACGAGCTGGGTTCTGTGACTAAAGATTCACGAGACACAGTTCTGAAGTGCCCCTATCCCAAGCCGAGATAAGCGCTAAAACCTCAAACCACCTTGGAGCAGTTGGTATGGCGATTGCTGACGACATTGAGGCCCTGATTGCCTGTAGGCCCGGCCTGACGGAGGCTGAGATTGCAACTGCCCTGTTCGGTGACGCAGCGTCCCCGCAACGGATCAGCAACGCCTGTCGATCCCTCTTGAAGAGCCACCGGATGGAGCGCCGCGGGAGAGGCGGGAGAAACGATCCGTTCCGCTATTTCGCAAAGGGAACTCTGTCTGCTTCGAGCCTGCAGGTGATGCGTTCTTGATGTCCGGCGTAGCTCCGCTGGGCGGAGTGGGCCGCGTCAACCAGGCGAGAACTCGCGCCAGGGCCTCGCGGCTGGCAGGCGTCTCAAGAAAGCACATCCCGCAGTTCCGGCGGGCCATCGGCAGCAAGCCTGAGGCGATCGCGAAGGGCACGCTGTGATTTTTCAGCTCACAGGCAATCGTAAACAGGTTTAGTCCCTGGCTATGACATCCGGCCGAGCCCGAGCAGATGCAACAAGGGCAAAATCGCTTTCACTTGTTGCATTGCTCGGGCATGGGAAATTCTCACTTATTCAGGCGAAACCTTGCCGCAGCGTCCCTGATGCGGGAGCCGTCCGAACAGCTAATCCTTATCTCACTCAGGCCCCCCTTCACCGGAGCAGCCCGGCTCGGACGTTTGAAGGACAAAAGGGGCTTTACAGCCCCTTACTCATCGAAGAATTGCTTAGCGGGCGTACTTGAACTCGGGAGCTGCCTTCAACTGATCTTTGGTCATGCTCAGCATAGCATGGTCCGGCGTAGAGCGGTTTGCCGTACCGGCTGCAGCTCCGTTCGCTGCGGTTGTCGTTCCGGTCGTGGCAGGAGCGTTTGGAGATGCAGGTGCTGCCGGAGCAGACGAGGCATTCTGGTTGGTCCCGGCGGCCGCTGCACGTGGCTCGTTCACGAGCCTGATCTGATCGAAGGGTACCGCCACATCGTGCTCGCCCATGCCGAGGAAGCCGCCGACGCCGATTACCACGGCCTCGATCTTACCGGTCTGATCTACCAACAGCTCGGTGATATCGCCGACCTTCTCATTGCTGTCGTTGTAGACGTTCAGGCCCTTGAGCTTCGAGGCTCGCCATTGCCCTGGTTGGATTTGGGCCGCGAGCGGCCCAGACATCTGTCCGGGCTGGCTCTGGCTGACCTGAGCTGGCGGGCTCAGCAGGCTGCTATGAATGTCGGCGATGTGCTGAAGATGCTGGCGCAGTGTCGGCAGCGTCTGTTGCGCGAACTGCTTGATCTGAGCATGATCACCGTTCTGGCCATAGTTGTCGAATAGTGTGACAGCCTTCTGGTGACCATCGAGCTGCATCTGCACGTACGAGCGGTTGAAATCGTTATCGGATGCCTGCTGCAGCTGCTGCAGCATCTGGGCGTGCTCCTGATCAAGGGCCGTCGGGACTGTCTGCCCTTGAGCAGCAGCCTTCAGCTTGTCGCTTGCGGCAGTGTGGTCCTGAACCATCTGCTGGGCAAAGTCACGGATGCGGCTGTTCTGCGTTTTGTTGAGCGCGAGCTGGCTCGATTGGATCTCGAACATGTCACTGTTGGCCGCCTCGGTCACAAACTGAGCGGCAGTTATGTTCGTTGCTCTGGCCGCGGCAGGAGGCTGACTGCCAGCGGCCGGTGGATTGCCCGCGGGCGCTGTGGTCTGGGCAACTGCGGGAGTAGCAAAGGATGCAGTCGCGACAAGGCACGCAGCCATATGGATCCTGAGCATACTCTTCCTCCAAGTGTGGTTCCGGCGCTGAACGGGTGCCAAGACAACTGCTTGGGCTTTCCTTTGTTCGAGCAATTCTCTCGGGGCAGAGCTCTTCTGGGATTCCGACGAGGTCGTCTAAACCACGGGCTAGTTTGCAATCTTTTCTGCAACGGTTGAACTGCCCAGCCTGGGCCAAGGCAGACAGCGGACGGCCAGACCTTAAGCGCGCCCTCGCCAGTTTGGCTGGCGTGGTCGGTCCCCTGACAGCCTTGGCACCATCGGCTTCGCACGCCCGAGATCGCAGCAGCGCGGTTAGTCTGCCGGGCGCCTTGTATCAGACGAACTAGACGTGCCCTGCTGGCCCAAACCCGGCGTTTCATCTGCAATGGCGCACCGACTGTCAATCGGCTCCCAAGTTTGACCCTCGATCAGCATCCAATTCTGACCCTGCCGGCATAGATGGAAAGCCGCCTT
>NZ_JAERQD010000145.1 GCF_016735695.1 Microvirga zambiensis WSM3693
ACGGCGGGGCCACGATCGCCCCGATCATCCCAGCCAATCCCTGCAAACGCGTTCCCCACGTTCCAGAGCTCGCTGCGATGAAAGAGACGCAGCGGATCCGCACGCCCGCGCCGCAGATCAAATCATCCCAGCCCACTCAGGTGAATACGATGGGCTAGAGGCCTCGGCATTCCGTCGGCGCTCGACCGCTTCCTCCAGCAGGCGGTGATGCAGGTGCTGCAAGAGGACTGGGACCCGACCTTCTCGCCGTCGAGCTACGGGTTCCGGCCCGGACGCTCGGCGCACCAGGCTGTGGCCGCCGCGCAGCAGTTTATCGCAGACGGCTGCCACACCGTCGTCGATCTCGATTTGGAGAAATTCTTCGATCGGGTGAACCACGACATCCTGATGGGTCTGGTGGCCAAACGGGTGCAGGACCGGCTCCTGCTCCGGCTCATCCGCCGTTATCTGACGGCAGGTGTGCTCGTGGGCGGCATGGTCGATCCGATGGATGAGGGAGTCCCGCAAGGGGGTCCGCTCTCGCCGCTGCTTTCAAACCTGATGCTCGATGTGCTCGACAAGGAACTGGAACGGCGCGGCCACCGGTTCGCAAGATACGCCGATGATTGCAACATTTATGTCCGCAGTCCTCGTGCAGGCGAACGGGTCATGGCCAGCGTCACCCGGTTCCTCGAACGGCGTCTCAAGCTGAGGGTGAACCCGGCCAAGAGCGCTGTCGCTTCTCCAACCGAGCGTAAGTTCCTCGACTTTAGCTTCTCAGGTCGTGCCTACATTAGGCGGCGCATCGCACCGCAGGCACTGACCAGATTCAAGGGGCGGGTTCGAGAACTCACGGCAAGGAATGGAGGGCGCAGCCTCGCGCAGATTATACCGGAGCTATCGCGCTATCTCATTGGATGGCGCGGCTACTTCGGTTTCTGCGAGACCCCAGGGGAGTTGCGGCTTCTGGACAAGTGGATCAGGCGACGGCTCCGTGCCATCGTCTGGAAGCAGTGGAAGTACGGGCGTAACCGCTTTGCGGAACTGCGTCGCATGGGCATCAGACGGGATCTGGCCGCGCGAGCCGCCGGAAGCCCCCATGGTGTCTGGCGGCTCAGCAACAGCCCCGCGCTCTCCTTTGCCTTCCCCAATGCCTTCTTCGAGAGCCTTGGTCTCGCTTCTGTCTATATCCGCCGAGCCGAGTAATCTGGCGAACCGCCGTATACGGACCCGTTTGTACGGTGGTGTGGGAGGGGAGGAACCGCAAGGTTCCCCCCTATCCCGATTTCCTGGTATAGAACCTTACCGGTTACAGGTTGGCTTTGAGACCCACGGTCAGCATCAGCATGTTCAGATCGGCGCCGGCTGCAGGCTTCGGCGCGCGGGCGCCCAGCCCCTCGCCGCCCTTGTATGCAAGCGTTTCACCCGCCGCCTCGAAATACTTCTGGTACTCGGCCTTCGCCGTGAGCGAGAGGCGCTCCGAGACGGCGTATTCAGCACCAAGGTCCACACCAACCATCCAATCGGGAGCGAAATCCTCGGTGAATAGAAGGTCCCGCAGGTTATGATGGTCCTTGGCCTTCACAACGACAAACGGACTGGTGATAACCTCACCGGTCACGCGCCAGGATCCGGCCGTATAGGTCGCGCCCAGGCCAACATAAGGAGTGTGCCACCATTGCTGGTAAGCGACACCGAGTTCATGCGGGTCGAACGTGCCGACCTTGTCCCTGAAGCCATCCTTCGAATAGATGTAGTTCCCGCCGTAAACGTTCATCTTGGTGGTCAGGAAGCGATAGCCGGCCAAGGCGTCGAGGGCGAGGCCGTTCTGCTCATAGAAACGAGCTGCGCCGCCGATATCGATCTGGAAGGCTTTGGCGAGCCTCGTATCCGAATGGGAGGACCAATGGGACCAGTTGTCAAAACCGTTATAGCCACGCAACCAGTCGAAATCGTCCATGGCATTATCGGAGGCAATCACGGACCATCCCCCGGCACGCAGCAAAAGCCAGTCGAGCGCCTGATAGGACAGGCGTCCACCCAGGACAGCCGCGTTGTCGATCTGCCAGTTGAGCTGGCTCAGCTTCGATCCGTCGCCCGGAACGCGATCAACGTACTCGCCGGCAATGCCCGCGAGATAACCGCTGAACACCTCGGCTGAGAACAGCGGGCTCGAGGACACTGCCGCGATCGGGGCCTGCTGAGTTCCGAGATCGGTGGCATAAGCAGGCGAAAGCCCTGCCGCGAGGCCTAACGGCATTGCCGCGCTGCAGAGCGCGACAAGTGCTCTTGTCGATTCACTCACGAGATAACTCCTAAGGTAAGTCTGACCTGTTCAAGGATCATTGTCTGCGTATGTCGTCTTCAACGCGTTGTTTCACGCAGTATGCGACTGCATCACCACACAGCGCTCACCGGGCTCCGCGCGCCGCATCATTGAGCTGAACTGGATGTGCTCGAAACGGCATCGTCAACTGAACGAGGCTACTTGCCTTGCTGAAGATTTCGGCTGGGAGCCGGCGCCGTCCTTATCAATGGGACAGGGCTGGCCGGGAGGGCCTGAACGAGGGCTTCTCGGCTTAAGGTGACGGTGCTGTCCTGACATATTGCTTTCCTTCCTTTGGTCCATCGACCGCGCGGTTACTCAAACCATGACGATCCGGTCGGCCGCTCCTGCCGCCTCGTACTGAAGGGTGCAAACTTCGTGCCAACTGCGCCCAAAGCGCCTCAGAAAAGATGTTGTGCAGATTATTCAAGGGCTTCCATGAGAGCGCGGCAGGCGCCGGGCCGCACAGCACCGTGTCGCGGACTCGACAAACCCGACAGCAGGTGTCAGAGGTCTGGCGTTTGTCCAGGGATGGCGGACATGGGGGATCAACTGAACCGGCTGCGAGGGTGATGTCACGTTAACCCGAGGAGACCGCAATTTGCTCTGTCCCCGCTCTTTCAGGCGAGGACGCCCGCCGCGGCTTTCCATGCCGCCATGGCTTGTAGGCAGTGAAGGTGGGTGGCGAGGGCAGACCGGTGCGAGTGGGACGAAACGAACAAGTTCCTGACGGCTGAAAAGACGGAGGTGAACCGCTGCAGGCCTCCCGCGGACCGAAAGCCTTTATCATCCACTCCCGCTTTCTCAGCGGAAGATGCGAATTCTCGGCCCTGTTGTTCAGATGGGGATTGCCTAATCACAACTCATTGATCAAGTCCTTTCTCGTAATTGCTCAACGATGTCATTGCCGGTCTTGTGACCGGCAAAGACGGGAGGCCGATATTGCGGCTGTGCTGCTTATTCGTTTGGTGCCACTGATGGCCGGCTGCCGGAAGCAGGGTTGTCTTCGCGGTCGCCCTGCTTCCGCAAGAGACGCTTCGGCAAGCGCTTGGCGGCCTGGGTGTCGCGGCGGTCCTGGACGACCTCATCAAGCACATGGCCGTCCTGATCAACCGCCCGCCAGAGCCAGTGTTTCTGGCCCGAGATCGTGACCACGACCTCATCCAAGTGCCAGATATCGCGGCGGCTCGGCGGCTTGCGCCTGAGACGACGCGCGTACGCCGGCCCGAACTTCAGCGCCCAGCGGCGGACCGTCTCGGAGGAGACGACGATGCCGCGCTCCAACAGCATCTCCTCCACCATCCGCAGGCTCAGGGGAAACCGGAAGTACAACCACACCGCATGGGCGATGATCTCAGGCGGAAAGCGATGGCGTTTGTCGCTGACGGGGTTGGGCATACCGGCCCGTCTACACGGTCGCGGTCAAACCCGAGTTAACGTGACAACACCGTCTACGCTAACCTGCGAGGGCAACTCCCGTGGCATCGCGCCAGATGGAAAAGGCGTGATCGCGCGCAGCCCGATACTCACCGGCAGAGAGGCGATGGTAGCGGAGTTGAAAGTTGTTGTGGATCGGGGTGTGGGTGGCGAGGAATCGCTGGAACTATACCGGAATGTGGGTGATGACGGATTGAGAAAGGCGACGTATCGAGGCGGGTGTCGAGCCTGCCAGAACC
>NZ_JAERQD010000146.1 GCF_016735695.1 Microvirga zambiensis WSM3693
TGAATACGGGGGTGTTCGCTTCGTCATGGCTCCATCCTGTCAGGTGTTGGAGCCTCCGGGAATCCCGGCGCGGTTCAGTTCGCCGCTTATCTCGGCCTTGTGCCCCGGCAGCATTCAACCGGCGGCAAGCCGCGGCTGGGCTCGATCTCCAAGATGGGCAACCGGCACCTGCGCAAGCTGCTGGTCGTCGGTGCGCAGCACGCAGCGCTCTACAGCATGAAGTTCGGCAAGACCAGGACGACCATGGCGGACTGGGCCCGGATCCTCTTGGCCAAGAAGCCGTTCAAGGTAGTCGCAGTCGCACTGGCCAATAAGATGGCCCGGATCGCCTGGGCGGTGATGGCCAGAAGCACGGCTTACGAGCCCGGGAGCCATGGAGCTGTCGCGTCGGCGGCATAGCCGCCCCGTTCAGACTATTCGCCCCTCGGGGCATCCAGTTGGCACGGTGATGATGAGATGATGTGAAGCCAGAGCGGATATGGACCGCCGGAACTGGAGAACCCGTGGTGTTGTCTTGCGTCAGCCAAGCGCGATAACGTGAGAGGGACCAGCTTCAGCGTAAAACATCAGGGCCTGCGGTCATGCAGCACCGCGTGCAAAGGCCGGAGACATGACTGCACCCGCCCCGCGAGGCCGAACCGTCATCAACAATCACATTGCCAAACGGGCGCCATCCAGACATGACGATGCCGTCAGAACTAAGGCCGGATCCGACAGTGGCCCCCCCTTTGGAATCCTACCTGTGCTTCCTTTCTCGAAGGACCTCATTCTGTGTGAACCGGAGGGCCACGCCAGAGAATAACCAGGGTCACATTTTAGGCATGATGAGCTAATGCACAGCCATACTCACGTATGATTTTCTTCTTCGTGACCGAGTCGTATTTATCTTGGCGAGGTCTATGATCCTAAGTTTCTTGTTTCTCGCACGCAGAAGGACACGCAGAAGGACGAGCCGCGTGCAAAAATCCTCGATTATCACAATCATTGACGATGATGAATCCGTCCGAGCCGCGATCAAGGGGCTTCTAAGGGCGATTGGATACACGGTATACACATTTTCATCCGCCGAAGATTACCTGGGCTCGCCTCGTGTGAACGACACGTCGTGTCTTATCACGGATGTTCAGATGCCGAGCATGAACGGATTAGAGCTGAAACGCCACTTGGTAGGCGAAGGTCAGCGCACGCCCATAATTTTCATAACGGCTTTCCCCGAGGAGCCAATCCGGGCGCGTGCACTGGATATGGGAGCGATCTGCTTCCTGAGCAAACCTTTCGATCCACAAGTCTTGATTGACTGTCTTGATCGAGCTCTGAAAGAAACCTGACAGTGCTACTGAGGGCCAGTTCCAAACATAGGCTGGACAGGGATGGATAAGCTCAGCCGTACGGCGAGCCACTATCCACCTAAGGTCGATTGTTTCCTCCGCCGGAATCGCCAGCTACCCGGTTCGTTTTTGCTGACAATACAGCCGAGCTTAATTATGCCAGGGTACCTCGGTCACAGGCATTCCCTTGCGTGAAATCAAGCTGTTCTGTTCTCCACTTTCACCGCGCAAGGTGCTAATTTAATTGCGATCGTCTGGTAGTTGGAGAGATGCCTCATGTCGCACCGTTCAGCTCCAGTGCCTGCGAACGCCGAAGAGCCGGTCATCTTTATCGTGGATGACGACGAATCCCTGCGCGATGCACTCGGAAGCCTGTTTCGCTCTGTCGGGCTCAAAGTCGAGATGTTCAGTTCCGCCGCCAAACTACTGCGCAGCACCTTTCCGGACGTGGAAAGTTGTCTGGTGCTTGATGTCAGGTTGCCAGGACTGAGCGGCCTCGACCTTCAGGCGGAGCTGGCCAAAGCAAATATTCACATTCCCATCATCTTCATAACGGGCCATGGTGACATTCCAATGTCGGTGCAAGCCATGAAGGCTGGAGCCGTCGATTTCCTGCCCAAGCCGTTTCGCGATCAGGACATGCTGGATGCGGTCGCCATGGCGCTCGAGCGCAATCGTCAGCAGCGACGGGCCGCGAACCAGCTGTCGGACCTGCGGGCCTGTTTCGAGACCCTGACTCAGCGCGAGCGCGAGGTGATGAGCCTGGTCGCCGCCGGCCTGATGAACAAGCAAATTGCGGGGGAACTGGGGATCAGCGAAATCACTGTCAAGATCCACCGTGGCCAAGTCATGCGGAAAATGGGCGCACGTTCGCTGGCCGATCTGGTGAAAATGGCCGAGGTGCTCAGAGGTCACTCGTCCTCACAGTAGGCCCACGGGCACGGAGACAGTGCGAGGGGGCCCGCGCTGAGATGACAAATTCCCGCTCAATGAACAGCGGGGAGCCATGGCAGGCCGTATTCGAGAACAACCCGACCATACTTCATCACCGATGTGCCCGGCACCATCCTATCCATCAATCCCTTTGGCGCTGTGCAGCTCGGCTACACTGTCGGCAAGCTGACTGGGCGGTCTGTGCTGAGTCTCTTCCATGAGGCCGATCGGGAGACCTCACGCGAGACACAGATGGAGCTGGCGCATGTCACCGGCGTCACGACGGTAGGGCAACAGGCGGCCTTGATCGTCCCTGAGATCGATCTGCCGTCCGAAGCGACGGCTGAGTTTAGCGGAGGTGAAGAGAACGACTGAGCCTCTGGCGACACGCACGAGGCCATCGCGCCTGTAAAACCTAAGTATTATATCATTGGAGTATATTCGCTTCATACTCTTGGCACTTACAGCGGCTTCGTAATCAGAGAGCTTTCCATTCCCCACATCGGGAAGGTTGGCCACTTGTCCAAAGTTCCGATCATTTCGGTCATCGACGATGACGAGTCCGTTCGGACCGCGATGAACAGCCTTCTGAGCTCAATTGGAATGATCGTTCATCTGTTTGAATCCGCTGAAGACTTCTTGCAGTCCGCGTACGTGAGCGATACGGCGTGTCTGATCACGGATGTTCAAATGGCGGGCATGAGCGGAATCGAGCTGCACCGATTCTTGATCGCCCAAGATCAGGGCATACCAACAATTTTTATCACGGCTTCCCCCGAGGAGAGCATTCGGCCGCGACTGCTGAAAACTGGAGTGGTTTGTCTCCTGAGCAAGCCGTTCGACGAGCAAGCGTTACTCCAATGCCTCGATACCGCTCTGAAGAGAAATAGGGATGAGGATGTCACGCAATAGTTTCCCAGTCGCTGGTCCTCAGGTCAGCGAGCCAGTACGAAGGGTCAAGCGGCTTGCAGTTCACTTTACGCCTGTTGCCATTTAGACGGTCGCTCGAGACGCCGGGGTATAGAGCTCGAAGCCAGGCAGCCGCACCCGGTCTTTTGGTCTGCGAGACAGTCTCCAGGATGGCGCCAATTGAGCAAACCTGTAGCGTACAATCCTGCGACGGTAACCTAACGTCAGTCAACATGACAGCCGAAATCACCTAGGGCTTGGCAGCCAACTATTTGCCAATTCAGGTTATCAAGTTCGCGGCGAGAGCGTGTAATTCCATGCGGGACAGACGGCATGCGGCCTCAGGTGGAGGCGACGCATGACCTCGTCGGAGACCCGCTCCCCGGTCTCATTGCCACCACGCTTGAGGCG
The DNA here is from genome assembly GCF_016735695.1 of Microvirga zambiensis WSM3693. GTDB lineage: Bacteria > Pseudomonadota > Alphaproteobacteria > Rhizobiales > Beijerinckiaceae > Microvirga > Microvirga zambiensis. The sequence continues at coordinate 3,582 of NZ_JAERQD010000146.1, forward strand.
AGCATTCACCCGCAGCCCGGCTGCCGTGACGGTTCCGGCAATGTAGCGGACCATCGTCGCAAAGGTCCGCAGCGTAAGCATCCGAGGAGCCGCGCGGACTTTGAGCGTCGCGCGTCATCCGGTTTGTCGTATGATGGTGGATGTTCAG
>NZ_JAERQD010000147.1 GCF_016735695.1 Microvirga zambiensis WSM3693
GACCCCATCATGCGGCGGTGTCTGCCGACCGCGGAGAGAACCATGACCCGACAGGTGATATCAGCCGAACTGACGGAAAGGGCCGCTCCAAGGGCTTGACCAGAATCCCCGGAGTAAGAGAATAGAGCCCGTATGAGGACTGGACGTTCACCGCCTATCCCTAACTTTGCGCAGGGGTTCCGCCATCAGCTTCGCGAGCTGTTCGTCTGGCGCCGGGATGTTCGTCACTTCCGGTCAACTCCGATCTCGCCAGACGTGCTCACGGGTCTGCTTGAACTAGCTCATCTGGCACCTTCGGTGGGCCTGAGCCAGCCCTGGCGCTTCGTTCTCGTTGAGAATCCGCAACGGCGAGCCGCTATCGTCCAGAACTTTGAGGTCTGCAACGCGCAGGCCCTGATGGATGAACCTGTGGAGCGCGCTCAGGTTTATGCCAGGCTCAAGCTGGCCGGCTTGCAGGAGGCGCCGGTTCATCTGGCCGTATTTGCCGAGGGCACCACGCTGCAAGGTCATGGCCTGGGCCGGCGCACCATGCCCGAGACTGTGCAGTATTCGGCCGTGATGGCCATCCACACCCTGTGGCTGGCGGCGCGGGTCGAGGGAATCGGGGTCGGCTGGGTGTCGATCCTGGATCCTGCCACCGTTGCCATGATCCTGGAGGTACCTTCGCACTGGACGTTTATCGGCTACCTGTGTCTGGGCTATCCTGCTCACACCGATGACACGCCGGAACTCGAACGCCAAGGCTGGCAGGCGCGGACAAAGATGCAGCTTCTGCGGCGCTGACCCTGGTTGCCGTCTCTACGGGGTATGAGCATCGTCTGCGCTCGGGCCAGCGGGGCGATGTTACGCAAGCGCCGGTCTTGCTCGCAGGCCCGACACGTCCTTGCCTCTAAGGCCTATGACAGCAATGCGTTACGCTCGACCATCACCGCAATGGGAGCCGCAGCCGTCATCCCTTGCAATCCGCCCCCAAACAGCCGATCCCCTACGACTTCGGCGCCTCGCCTGTGCCCTGATCTGCCAGCGTTTGACTGACGGGAACGCGATCATGAGAGGGCGGCCATGACCCGGACCGAGATTCTGGCGCCCTATCGCCCGATCCGGGCAGGGATCCGCCGTGTGCTGAGCGAAGCGACGAAGGCGTGCGGCCGGGCGGATCTGAACCGGGCCATCAGGCAGGTTGCTCCGTGGGCTGAGGCGGAGGCGCTGGAGGAGGAGTTCACAGCCGAAATGCTGGTCGATGTCGCACTGTTCGAGCCGAACCAGCGTGGCCGGCGTGCTTTCGACCGCTTTCTCGCCGAGAAAGGCGAGAGCATGACCGAGGTGGATTGGGCCTTGGCCGAGCGCATGGCCGGGGCGTGGTTCTCGATCTTCCGGGTGGCCGAGCGGCATGAGGCCGCCGGACTCTGGCTGGAGGATCTGCTGGCCGGACAGCGTCGCGTCTGGCTCGTCGACGAGGCCCTCGAGGTCTCCGCCTCCGAAGATGCTGTCATCGGCTTGCGGCTGTTCGATGCAGGGCCGTTCCATGCCGGCTTTGGCATTATCGTGGCGCCCGACGCCGAGACACTCGACTTCTGCCTGGCAGCGAAGGAACGCGGTGAGCCCTTGCCGTTCCGCCATTCCCTGGCCGCGACACTCTACGGTGACCAGCCCCGGGCCAACGCACCGCCTGGCCCTGCCGACCTCGCCTTGCTGGAGATCTTGACGGAGATGCGGATCTCGTCCCCGTCAGCGCAGACGATGCCTGGGACGAAGAAGGCTGGCCGCCAGCCACTATCCAATCCACGCAACACACCGCAGCCTCGAAAAAGGAGGTAATTGGGATCGGCTCTTACCTCGACTCGTATGAGGCGGATGATCAAGCGTTCTCATCGTGAGACCCATCACCGAATGCAGCGGCTGGGTGGGTAAGCCGGGTCAAGCGAGCCTTCTGTATTGCGCGACGATCTGGATTGGAGGAGCGCGGCGATCTAGCTGATGATTTGCTGTCGCGGCCGGACAATGATTGTCGCGCCGCGACACAGATGCAAGCGCTTTCTTGATTGTCGCTGCGAGCGTCAATCAGGATGAGGCGTTGAGTGTCGCGCGCGTCGGTGGGCGGCCCGGTCCGCGTTTGCGCTCGAAGGCTTCTCTGCGGCGATAGCTTTCGACATTCATCTCGAAGATCGTCGCGTGATGCACCAAACGATCCACCGCGGCGAGCGTCATCGCTTGATCCGGAAAGACCGAATTCCAGGCTCCAAAGGGCTGATTGGCCGTAATCAAGAGCGAGCGACGCTCGTACCGGGCGCCGATGAGTTCAAAGATCACGCTGGTTTCCGCCTGATCCTTGCTGACATAGGCGAGGTCATCCAGGATCAGCAGGTGGTACTTGTCGAGTTTGGCAATCGCCGCCTCGAGCTGCAGATCCCGCCGCGCGCTCTGCAGCTTCTGCACCAGATCGGTCGTGCGGGCGAACAGCACCCGCCAGCCGTTCTCCACCAGGGCCAGGCCCAGAGCGCTCGCCAAGTGCGATTTGCCCCCGCCCGGCGGGCCGAACATCAACAGATTGGCCCCCTTCTCGAGCCAGCTGTCGCCGGCCGCCAGCGCCATCACCTGCGCCTTGCTGATCATCGGCACCGCGGAGAAGTCGAAGCTGTCGAGGGTCTTGCCGGGCGGAAGACGGGCCTCGTCGAGATGGCGCTGGATGCGCCGGCTGGCGCGCTCGGCCATCTCGTGCTCGGCCAGAGCCGCCAGGAAGCGCGCCGCCGGCCAGCCTTCCTTGTCGGCGCGGGCGGCGAAGTCCGGCCAGATCGTCTTGATCGCCGGCAGCCGCAGGTCGTTGAGCGCCAGGGTCAGGCGACCGGCATCAATGGCATCAGGGCTCGTCATGCGACCTCTCCCTGATCCACGCGGGCGAGTTCCTCGTAGGCACTCAGGGGCACATGAGAGACCGTGATGGTGGGCACGGCACCGGCATCCGGACTGAAGAGGGCGCGCAAGCTCTTGAGATCCGGCAGCCGGCCGGCCTTCAAATCCGCGTCGAGGCACGCGGCGAGTTCGGCCTCGCAGGCGCGTTCATGCGCCAGGGCGAGCAGGTCGACCATGGTGCGGCAGGTGATCCGGGCGGGAAGCTTGCCCATCATCGCCTCGAAGGCACGGGCATAGGCTTGGCGAGGGAAGAGCTGATCGCGGTAGACCAGCCCCATCAGGGCCATGGGCTTGCGCCGCAGCGAGTGGATCACGTGCCGGTAATCGACCACATGCCCATGCCGGCCATTGGGATGGGCCCGCCCGCGTGGCAGCGTCATCTGGTGCGTGCCGCCGAGATAGACCTCGAGGCGATCGTCAAACAGGCGCACCCGCAGCCGATGACCGATCAGGCGCGAGGGTACGCTGTAGAACACCTTGCGCAGCACGAAGCCGCTGGTCGAGGTCACCGTGACGATGGCATCCTCGTAATCGGCGGTGCGCCGGTCCGGCAGTTCGTGGAGGGCAGCGCGCTCGACTGCGATGCGCGGGGCCACGCGGGCATTGCGACGTCCGATCACCTCGTCGATGAAGCGGCGGTAGGCAGACAGATCGGCGAAGTCGCGCGCGCCGCGCAGCAGCAGGGCATCCTCGATCACCTTCTTGAGATGACCGTGCACGCTCTCGATGGCGCC
>NZ_JAERQD010000148.1 GCF_016735695.1 Microvirga zambiensis WSM3693
GCCCGGCGCGCCATCGACGATGACAAAGGCTGGCCGGCGCAGCTGGCGTGCCACGAGGTCGTCGAGCACCGCACGCCAGGCGGCCGTGGTCTCGCCGCCCATGTTCTTGACCGCCAGCAGCACCTTCTGGCCATCCTCGCGCACCCCGATCACCACCAGCAGCGAAATCGAGGTCGCCTTCCTGTCGAGCCGGACCCGCACCACCGTGCCGTCGAGGATCAGCCGCACGATCGGCTCGTCGGCGAGCGAGCGCTGGTTCCAGGCTTGCCAGTCGGTCTGCACCTTGCGCCAGACCCGGCTGACCGTGTCCTTGCCGATGGCTCCGCCGAACAGGGCGGCTAAGGCCCGGCGGACCCGCCGGGTGTTGGTGCCGGCCAGATACGCTGAGGCAATCAGCGCATCGGCGGCCTTGGTGCGCCGCTGATAAGCCCGAAGGGTTGCGCTTCTCCACTCAGTGGTGCGGCCATCCTCGGTACGCAAGCGCGCTCGCGGCAACGAAATCTCTGTCTGGCCAAAGGTGCCGGTCAGGCTGCGGCAGCGGCTGCCATGGCGATAGCCGTGAGTGGAGGCGGGTGGTGCGGGACGCTCCTTGCGGCCATAGCGCGGCCGGCCCAGAGCCGCCTCGAGTTCCGCCTGAATGAGGGCTTCGATCCAGCCCCGCACCCGCTCGCGCACGCCGGTCTCGATCGGGTCGATCCAATCGTCGAAAAGCCGGGCCTCAGGCTGGCCGGCAGGATGCGCAGCATCTGTCTTTCTGATAAGGTCCGTCATGGCGTGGTCTCCCACGGGACCGGAGCGCTCCAACGCCCGAATCCCGCTGTGTGGGTTGCAGCACCCGGAGACTACGCCACCCTCAAAAGTCTACCACCTCCCGGACGGCACCTCACCCGCAGTAATCTCGCGAGTAACACGACAGGGATTGCCAGCCGCGAATACTCCAGCTGGGACGTCACGAGTGACAACACTACCAGCACCGATCACTGTCCCTGATCCGATGCTCACACCGGGCAGGATTAATGCACCCGCTCCCACCCATACCTCCGATCCGATCTCAATTGGTTTGCCATACTGCTGTTTCCGGCGCAGGGCTGGATCGAGTGGGTGCATGGGTGTCAAGATCTGAACGGCTGGCCCGAAAAGCGTGTAATCTCCGATACGAACCCGGCAGACATCGAGGATAATACAGTTGAAGTTAAAGAATATCCCCTCGCCTAGCTCAATGTTCGAGCCGTAGTCACAGTAGAATGGCGGCTGTATCCACACCGTGTCACCACCCTTTGCAAAGATTTGCTTGCACAGGTCTCGGCGTAGGTGTTCCTCCACATCACGAGAAGCGTTGAACTTCTGGCATAAATCTCTGGCCCTGTATCGTTCTGCAACAAGATCCGGATCGAGAGCATCGTAAAGCTCCCCCGCCAGCATTTTTTCACGTTCGGTGTACATCTGCATCCTCCTGATCCTCAAATCTGTATCATCGGCTCATGTTCATCTGCGACGGTCAGCTTGAATCGTGAGCCGGGTTGCTAACGTGTAAAGCGTCGACTGCGTATCTTCGCTTTCCTCCCGTCAATGATGATCGAATACCCGAATCCGATCGGTTTCCTCGATCAGGACCACTCTGTAATCCAATGGTGTCTGAATGCATCCGAGCTAGAACACACTCGCTGCCTGTTGTCTGCATCGTGCCATTTTCCATGCCATCCACCTCAACCCGACCTGGGACGATTAGGGTAGCGCTGATCAGCGGGAAACGATACCTTTGAAAGGACTCTTCTGTTTGCTTCGCAGTGTTCGCACGATCAGATGCACGGTGGCGGTGATAATAATCGTCCCGCCTGCGATCGTGACGGACGCGTGATAGCGGCCGTCATGGATGAGCGCTTCAGTCGTATCAAGCACTCCAACAAGTTCCCGAGCGGGTCGATTCAATACTGCCTTGCACCTGCGTGGGTTAAACTCAGCGACATCGTCTGTATCACCTTCTAAGCTACCGAGGCCAATTGCAATGCCTTCGTCGATTGCCTGTTCGTTTTCCAGCCGGACACCTCCATTCCGTTGGGTGCCGAAGTGCTGCTGCGTACCTTGCTAGTGCAGGAGTTCGGTACCGAAGTTGATGGTTCGCGGGTCTCACTCGCAAGTCACCATCAGGCGCACGCTGCGAGTGCGTTTGCGATGTCGGGGTTCGAGCAAAGACTGATTCTTGCGATCGATGAGAGTGGTGATTTCCTCTCCGGCCGCTTGGCGCTAGCCGTTCTTATGCATCGGAAGAGTGATGAGGGCTGGCGGATGTAGCTTAAGCATTTGAAGCAGCGTAGGATTTGGTTGCTGACACCAACCCCTGCCACCGATTGCACTGTGCCACACCCGCCATGATGGACGATACACCTGCCACCTTCCCGTTTCCAGCCGTGGGCCGCAAGAAGATCACCGCCGCGTTCGACGGTGGACGCCTGTCGTCCGACGGCGGCGTCATACTCCTGGCCCAGGCCGAGCGCCGCCTTGGCATCGCCGAGCGGCTGGCGCGCATCATCCCGGATCGGCGCGATCCGACCCGCGTGACGCACGCGATCCCGGACATGCTCCGCGCCCGCATCTTCGCCATCGCGTGTGGCTATGAGGATTGCAACGACTTCGGTCCGCTGCGCGCGGATCCGGCGTTCAAGCTCGCCTGCGGGCACTTGCCGGAGACGGGTGCGGATCTGGCCTCGCAGCCAACCCTCTCGCGCCTGGAGAATGCGCCGACAATCCGCGATGCGATCCGCCTGAGCTACGCTCTGGTCGACCAGTGGATGGACAGCTATGCCACTCCGCCCGACGGCGTGGTGCTGGATTTCGACGACACCTGCGACGTGGTGCACGGGCATCAGAAGCTGTCGCTGTTCATGTATGTTACTTGGAATCCGGCTGAGCTGGCCGGGCCGCGAGACTGGGGGCGTCGATGCCGTCCAAGTCGATCGAGGAGCGTTTTCCCGCACTGGCCGCATGCCCGCCGGCGCTGGCCTGGCTTTGTATGCGCGCCGACCTTGGGCTGGCGCCGCGCACGGTCGATGCCTACGGCCGCGGCCTCGCCGAGTATCTTACCTTCTGCGCCGCGCAATCGGTCAGCGCTGTCGATGCCGGGCGGGACCATGTCGCGCGCTTCGTGCGCGAGCTGACCGATCGGCCGTTGCGCCGCCCTGAGTTTCATGCTTCCGCGCTTTCGCCGCCCCGGCTCGCCAACGCCACGATCCAGCAACGGCTGACGGCGGTGCGCCTGTTCTACGACTATCTCGTCGAAGAGGGCTTGCGCGTCACGAGCCCGGTCGGCCGCGGCCGCTACACACCCGGCGCACGTCCAGGAACCGCCCGGCGCGGTCTCGTGCCCCGCTACGTAACCCTGCCGTGGATCCCCAACGAGGACGGCTGGGCGGCGATCCTGGCGATTGCTGCCGCCGAGCCGATCCGCAATCGTACGATGCTCGCCATTGCCTATGACGCAGGCCTCAGACGCGAGGAGCTCTGCGCCCTGCGGACCGACGACATCGATCCTGCACGCCGCATGCTGCGCGTGCGCGCCGA
>NZ_JAERQD010000149.1 GCF_016735695.1 Microvirga zambiensis WSM3693
GTACGCATCCGAGGAAGGACGCATTGCGCTAGTGAGTGAGAGTGTGGATGGTCTGTCTATATAGACGTCAATATAGACAGTATAGACAGTGCTTTAGCCATGGACATGATGGATGCTCGCCCGGGGCGCGTCAGCAGGATGGAGATCGTCGAGAGCGGTCGCCGGCGGCGGTTTACTAGTGAAGCGAAGCTGGCGATTGTGGCGGAAAGCTATAGCGGCCTGCGCCAGGTCACCGCAACGGCGCGGCGCCATGGGATCACGCGCTGGCAGTTGAACGGGTGGCGCAGGGCCGCGCGGGAAGGAAGGCTTGTCAGCCGTTCGACAGAAGGCTTTGTTCCGGCACTGATCGTTCCCGAGTCTCGTGGTGCAGCCGCGCAGCCTGCATCGGCTGCACCTGTGCAGCCTCTCACACCCGACCACGGTCGCATGGAAGTCATGAGCGCGAACGGCAGGCGTGTGATTGTGGACCGGGATGTCGACGTTGAGGCATTGCTGCGGATCATGCGTGGTCTGGAGACGTTGCCATGAACCCGTTTCCGATGGGTCAGGGTGTGAAGGTATGGCTGGCAACCGGGCATACCGACATGCGCTGTGGTTTCCCCACTCTGGCTCTTCGGGTGCAGGAGATTTTGAAGCATGACCCTTTGGGCGGCCACCTTTTTTGCTTCCGGGGGCGCAAAGGTGACCTGATCAAAGTGATTTGGCATGACGGCCAGGGAGCCTGCCTGTTCACGCGCAAATTGGAGAAAGGCCGGTTCATCTGGCCGAATGTGGAGGGCGGCGCTGTTGCGATCTCCGCGGCTCAGATGTCTTATCTTCTGTCCGGAATCGACTGGCGCAATCCGCAGGAAACCTGGCGTCCAACACGGGTTGGGTAGCATTATTCGATTGAAAGCACAGGGAAATTCTGTTCGAATGGCGTCATGCCTTCGAAGCCTGACGATCTTCCAGAAGATCTTGCAAGCGCCTATCTGGCGCTGCTGTCCGAGCGTGAGGTGTTGCAGGCGGAACGGGATGTCGTTGTCGCCGAGAGGGACAGGGCTGTGGCGCAAGCCGCCAAGGCGCAGGCCCTGTTGTCCGACAGCGAGGCCCTGATCGCCAGTCTGGAACTGGCGATCGAAAAGCTGAAGCGCGAACTGCGCGGCCAGCGGTCCGAGCGCGCGGCGCGGCTGATCGACCAGCTGGAATTGCAGCTCGAAGAACTGGTGATGGCCGCGACTGAGGATGAAGTTGCGGCGCAGGCCGCGGCCAGGAGCTCAAACGGGCGCTCCTTTGTGCGCCGGCGGCCGGTCCGAAAGCCCTGGCCGGAGGATATCGAGCGCGAACGCGTGGTGATCGATCCCCCGGCTACCTGCGCCTGTTGCGGTGGCTCGCGCCTGGCGAAACTGGGCGAGGACATCACCGAGACGCTGGAGGAGATCCCGCGTCGGTTCAAAGTGATCGAGACGGTGCGGGAGAAGTTCACGTGTCGGGATTGCGAGGCGATCAGCCAGCCGCCGGCGCCGTTCCATGCCACGCCGCGCGGCTTCATCGGCCCTCATCTGCTGGCGACGATCCTCTTCGACAAGTTCGGCATGCACAGTCCGCTCAATCGCCAGAGCGCCCGGTTCACATGCGAAGGCATCGCGCTGTCGACCTCGACGCTGGCCGATCAGGTCGGGTTTGGAACCTTTGCGCTCGGGCCGATCTTCGATCTGATCGAAGCCCACGTGTTCGCAGCCGTTCGGCTGCATGGCGACGATACGACCATTCCCATCCGGGCCAAAAGCAAGTGCACGACCGGACGGATCTGGACTTACGTGCGGGACGACCAGCCGTTTGGTGGGCCTGCGCCGCCAGCCGCGGTCTACTACGCCTCTTGCGATCGCCGCGGCGAACATCCGCAGAAACACCTGGCCGGGTATGGCGGCATTCTGCAGAGTGACTGTTACAACGGCTTTGAGCCGATCAGTGTTGCCGAACAGAAAGCGGTGCCCATTACCTTTGCCTTCTGCCACGCACATGCGCGACGGAAATTCTTTGAACTGGCCGATATCGAGAAAAGGGCTCGGGATCGCAAACGAAACGGCAGGCCGATCTCCCCGATCGCGTTGGAAGCCGTCAAGCGGTTCGACGCGCTGTTTGACATTGAGCGTCAGATCAACGGCTTGAGCGCCGCGGAACGACTGGCTGTGCGGAGGGAGAAAAGCAAGCCGCTGTTCGATGACATGCACGAGTGGCTGAAACGGGAGCGTGCCACCCTCACCCGAGCATCCGAGGTGATCGGAGCCATTGACTACATGCTGAAGCGCTGGGATGGCTTTGCCCGTTTCCTGGAGGATGGCCGGGTTTGTCTCACGAACAATGCCGCCGAACGGGCATTGAGAGGGATTGCCTTGGGGCGCCGCAACTGGACCTTCGCAGGTTCCCAGCGCGGGGCGGATCGTGCCGCCGTCATGCTCACCCTCATCACGACCTGTCGTCTCAACGACGTCGATCCAAAAGCCTGGCTCGCCGACGTGCTGGCCCGGATCGCCGATCTTCCTGTCGCCCGCCTGCACGAATTGCTTCCCTGGGAGTGGAAAAGCCGACGGCAGGCCCTGAAGCCGGCGTCTCAGCTGGCCGCGTGACAGAAAAGGGACCGACAAATGGGATATCGCAACTCAACTCTGTACACGCTGAAATACGTGGCTGATATGCTCGGAGAAGACGAAGACTTCCTGCACGAGTGCTCCATCGAAATGTTCTCGGAGGACGGCCGCCTCAGTGCCTATGACACCTTTCCGGCCTCCGAGTTGACCGAGCATATTGTCCTCTTCACCGAGGATGGCATCGAGAACCTCAAGTACATCATCGAGGCTCGCAGGACCGTCGCATCACAAAAAGCCGCCCCTTAAACCTGCACCAACGTTAGCAACGATCCCATCAACGCGCGAGGCCTGATCCCGCGGTGTTCCTCGGATGCGTACGT
>NZ_JAERQD010000014.1 GCF_016735695.1 Microvirga zambiensis WSM3693
GACGTGGGTGCCCGGGACAAGCCCGGGCATGACGGCGCGGGTGTCATTCCCGGTCCGGTCACGGCGAGCGTGGCGCCCTTAGGATCGCGATCACCGGCACTGATCCCCGGAACGAGTCCGGGGATGACGATGGGAAAAAGCATCGCGCTTCATCGGACCGGGATGGCCGGCACAAGGCCGGCCATGACGTGAGAAGGTGTCATACCCGGCCGGAGCGTTAGCGGAGGGGGGAATCCATAGTGCTCCGCTTGATCGGGATCCCATTCCCTCGCCGAGCTCGCCGGGGACGACAGCGGGAGAGTGCCCATCGTCGGCACCTGCCGGTGGCCGCTCACCCAGCAACGGCAGCGTTCTGCCGGGATAGCCCGGTCAACGCCCCGCGCAGGTTGTCGGGATCGAGGCCGGAAAGCCCGGCTTCGATGACGGCGTGGAGATGGCGCCAGATCGGGACGGCGGAGGCCAGCACCTGCAGGCCCTTGTCGGTGAGGTGCAGACGGCGGTTGCGGCCGTCCTCGGGATCCTTGGCAATGGTGACGAAGCCCTCCCGCTCCAGCGGTTTCAGGGCGGCGGTGAGCGTCGTCCTGTCCATGGCCAGAAGCCTCGCCACCGGGGCGATGGAGGGCGGATCGGGGCGGTTGAGCGCATTCAGCAGCGAGAACTGGCCGGAGGTCAGGCCGACCGGGCGCAGGGCGTCGTCGAACAGCCGGGACAGGGTGCGGGCGGCGCGCTGGGCGTGCAGGCACAGGCAGGTATCGCGCACCTGCAGGGTGGTCTCGAAGGGGACGGGGCGGCCGTTTGACATGGGGGAATTATGTTGATATCAACTTAAATTGTCAAGAACGACCTGCATCGAAGCGTCACGAATTGATGCTTCCCTTCCCAGCACTTCCGAGAAAACCACCCAGGGAGATACGCGATGAAGTATGTCGATGGTTTCGTGATCGCCGTTCCGGCCGACAAGCAGGAGGTCTATCGCAAGCACGCTGCGGATGCGGCGCCCCTGTTCAAGGAATTCGGCGCCAGCCGCATGGTCGAGTGCTGGGGCGACGACGTGCCGGACGGCAAGCTGACCGATTTCCGCCGGGCCGTGCAGGCCAAGGACGACGAGGTCGTGGTGTTCAGCTGGATCGAGTATCCGTCCAAGGAAGTCCGCGACGCCGCGAACGAAAAGATCATGACGGATCCGCGCATGAAGGCCATGGGCGAGCAGATGCCCTTCGACGGCAAGCGCATGATCTTCGGCGGCTTCCTGCCGATCCTCGACGTCTAGAGCGCTTTTCGGCGAAGTGGATCCGGTTCGCCGTCGTACGGAGCGGAGAATCGAGTCCACATTTCCGCACGATGCGCTAGCTTCCCATCAGCCAAGATCAGCCTTCGAAAACACGGTCCACTTTTCAGCGAGGAGATGCACCATGGCCAACCGGCACGGCGATTTCATCTGGTATGAACTCCTGACCACCGACGCCGATGCGGCGGCCCGTTTCTACGAGGCGGTCATCGGCTGGAAATCCCGGGCTTTCGAAGGCTCGGAGATCGGCTACAGGCTCTTCTCGATCGACGGCACGGACGTGGCCGGCTTCATGCCGATCCCGGCGGATGCCAAGGGCATGCGGCCGGGATGGCTGGGCTATGTCGGCGTCGACGACGTCGACAAGATCGCGGCCGAGATCGTCCAGGTCGGCGGCACGCAATACATGCCGCCGGCGGACATCCCGGGCGTCGGCCGTTTCGCGATGCTGGCCGACCCGCAAGGCGTCCCGTTCTACGTGATGCGCGGCGCCTCGGAGGAAACGAGCACGTCGTTCTCGCCGAACGGGCGCGGGCATTGCCAGTGGAACGAGCTCAACACCAGCGATCAGCAAGCGGCGCTCGCCTTCTACAAGGCCCGCTTCGGCTGGGAGAAGGGCGATGCCATGCCCATGGGTGAGATGGGCGATTATCAGTTCATCAATCATCACGGTCAGACGATCGGCGCCGTGATGCGGCGCACGCCCGACGGGCCGCCGCCGGCCTGGACCTTCTATTTCGGCGTCGCGGATATCGACGTCGCCGCCCGGGCCGTCTCGGGCAACGGCGGCACGATCCATTACGGACCCGCCGAGGTGCCGGGCGGCATCTTCATCATCGTCGCCAGCGATCCGCAGGGAGCCATGTTCGGCCTCGTCGGCCCACGCATACCGGCCTGATCCGGCTAGAGCATCGGACGAACCCAGAGGGTCCGTCTCGATCGATGCTCTCATTCAAGGAGAAAGCATCGGATTCATCCCAAAAGTGCAAGTCCACTTTTGGGTCCGATGCTTTAGCCGTCGCAACACGTGAATCCGTCCAAGGAGTTTTCCATGGCTGATAAACTTGTGCCCGCCGCAGAGCTCGCGCACCGCTCGCCGGTGCGCTTTCCGAACGAGAGCGCCGAATATCGCGCGGCGCGCACGGCCCTGCTCGCGGAAGAGATCGAGCTGCGCCGCCATCTGGAACGCGTCGCCGCCCAGCGCCGCGCCCTGCCGCCCGGCGGCGAGGTGACGGGCGACTATCGCTTCGAAGGCGAGCAAGGTCCGGTGAGCTTCGCCGATCTCTTCGGCGACAAGCAGAACCTCGCCGTCTACAGCTACATGTTCGGCCCGCAGCGCGAACGCCCCTGCCCCATGTGCACCAACCTGCTCGGCGCCATCGAAGGCAATGCCGCCGATATCCAGCAGCGCATGGCGTTCGCCGTCGTCGCGCGCTCGCCGATCGAGAAGCTGAAGGCCTGGAAGCGGGAGCGCGGCTGGAAGAGCCTGAAGCTCTACACCGATCTCAACGGCAACTATTCGCGCGATTATCACGGCGTGCTGGAAGACGGTTCGGAAATCCCGAGCTTCAACGTCTTCACCCGCCGCGATGGAACCATCCGCCATTTCTGGAGCGGCGAGATGACCGGCGATTCCGCCGATCCCGGCCAGGATCCCCGCGGTGCGCCCGATTTCGCGCCGCTCTGGAACGTGCTCGACACCACGCCGGACGGGCGTGGCACCGATTGGTATCCGAAGCTGAATTACGGGACCTGAGGCAGGCGATCGGGGCCATCCGAAGATCGCGGCTCCGGAGAGACGGGAAGCTCGACCAGGACGGCAAGTCCGCCCCGGTCTACGTCATTGCGCAGCGACATGCGGCCCCCGATACGAGCCGTGAGAGCCTTGACGATCGAGAGTCCAAGTCCCGTCCCGTCCTGTTCGTGGTTCCCCCGGACGAAGGGATCGCACACGCGGTCGAGCAAGGCGTCGGACAGCCCGGAACCGGTATCGGCGATCTCGACCAGCGCCCTTCCCGCTTCGCAATGCGCGGTGACCCTGACCTGCCCGCCGGGAGGCGTGTAGCGAATGGCGTTATCGAGAAGGTTTGAGAAGATGACGATGAGATCGTTGCGCTCGGCCTGCACGTGAGCCATCGGCAGATCCGTGAGCGCGAGCGCGATGTGCTTGCTCTCCGCCAGGGGTATGACACCACGCGCGGCTTCCTGCAGCACCTTGGCCAAGTCGAGCGGTTGCGGCGCATCGACCGGCAACGGCGCTTCCGCGCGTGCCAGAGCCAGGAGCTGGCTCGTCAGAGCCGACATCCGCCGGAAGCCGAGATCCATGTCGTCAAGGACCTCCTTGGCATCTCCAAGCGTGCGGGCGTGCCGAAGATTGCTCGACTGGATCCGAAGCGCCGTCAAAGGCGTGCGTAGCTGATGTGCCGCGTTGGAGACGAACCGCCGTTGCGACGCAAGCATCTCCGCGACCCGGTCGAGCGCCTTGTTCATCGCCTGGATCAGCGGAACGATCTCGCTCGGCACATCCGACACGGCCAGCTGCTGCGTGCAATCGGGCTCGCGTGTCATGAGCTGAAGAGCCAGGGCGTCAACCGGCGCAAGGATCCGACCGACGAGCCAGCGCACCAGCAGGGCCGATATGGGAATGAGCAGCAGCGCCGTGATGATGGCGGGCAACGCCGCCATCAGCGCAAGCTCCCGGCGCACGCTTGCTCGTTGCGAGACCTGCACGGTGCCGTCGTCCAAAACCCATGTGTAGCTGCGCCACTGCCCGCCAGGCGCATCGAAATTCGAGAATCCGGTTTGCGCCTGACGCGGCAGATCGGAACCCGGCGGAAAAGATTTGAGCAGGTGCCCGTCCGCGTCCCAGGCCTGGACGACGAGCATGTCCTCGGCCTCGAGGGGCGGTGCAGGCATCTGCGCGAGATCGTCGACGGAGCTGACCACGTTGAACGCGATCTCCCGCATCTGATCGTCGAGGAGATTGTCCGGATCCTGCTGGGCCGCGATGTAAGCTCCGAGCCCCCCGAGCAGACCGAACAGGATCAACAGGGCCGTGAACCAGACCGTGAGGCGTGCGCGGAGCGAGTTGCGGCGTTTCATTTCATCACCATCCAACCGACACCGCGGACGTTCCGGATGATGTCGTTGTCGAATTTGCGGCGGATGTAATGGATCAATACGTCGACCGCATTGCTCTCGACCTCTTCTCCCCAACCATAGAGAGCATCCTCGAGCTGCTGGCGCGACAGGATCGTTCCCGGCCGCTCGAGCAGAGCCTGCAGGAGAGCGAATTCCCGCGCGGGGAGAAGCTGCGTGACGCCCTTGTAGTTGACCTCGTGCGCTGCGAGGTCGAGAACGATTTCGGAGGAGCGGATCTGCGATGTCGGATGCCCTGCATGACGACGGATCACCGCGCGGATCCGCGCGGCGAGCTCATCGAAGTCGAATGGTTTCACGATGAAGTCGTCGGCGCCGAGATCCAGACCCGCCACGCGGATCTCGACATCGTCGCGCGCCGTGACGATCAGCACCGGCGTCGCATCCTTGCCCGACCGCATGTCCTTGAGCACGTCGAGGCCGGCCTTGTCAGGAAGACCGAGATCGAGCAGGACGACCGAATAGCGGTTCGCCGTCAGGGCCGCGAGGGCGTCGTCCCCCGTACGGGTCCAGTCGATCGCGGCTCCCGACCCCTCGAAGGCCCGGGTCAGACTGCGCCCGATCAACGGATCGTCTTCGACCAGGAGAACCCGCATGTTTGCCGCTCTCGATACAGGGGCAAGTTCAACCCGAATGCCGGTGACATTCAATCGCGCAATTTGCCGCTTGAGGCCGCGGAACCGTTCGTCCGCGAAGCCGGGCCGTGTTCGAGGCTCGTTGAACTCGCGGCCCGATCCTCATTCTCCCCTAATTCAGGCGCCGTAGGATCGATGCCAGGTACCGTCAGGTGCTGTCATCGAACGGAGAGAATCCATGAAGCATCTCGTGATTGCCATGTCGACCCTGGCCTTCCTCGCAGGAGCCCCGCTGGCTGCGCAGGCGGCGACATCGTCGGCAGAACATCATAGCGCCAAGCATGCCACCGTCCGACATCATGCAAATGCAAGCAAGGGCCACATGAATCAGGCGAAGAACCACGCCTCATGCCCAGCCGGATCGACGAGCGCGGCATGCCAGCCGTCATCGACAGGTTCCGTCAAGTGATGTCGATTGTTCGCTGACACGGATCTTCGGTTTGCACCGAGCGACGCGCCAGTCGAACATGTAAGCATCGGAGCCCAAAGTCAGAGACCGCTTTCGGGTCCGATGCTCCAAAAGATGTTTCGGCGATGTGGATCCGATTGCCGGAGCATAAGCTCGAGGAAGTTGACGCTTCCGCGTACCCGGAGAAAGCATCTCCAGCTTTCGAATAGTACTCTAGCTTTGTTCCTCCCTTCATCCTGCCTGGCGCTCCCTCACCGGGAGCGCCTTTTTTCAAGGCTTGCCTCTCGATAGGCATCTCGGTGGGCAATCTTCATGGAAGCATTGATTGCCACGATCGCTCTGACGGCAACCCCACTGATGCTGACCGTCGTCGTGCATTACGAGGCTCTCAGCGGATTGTCGAAGCTGCTGCAGAGATCGACGATTCAATCCCACCCTAAGGTTCTCGTGGTGGTCTTCGGGGTCATCACGGCCCATTTCACGGAGATCGCCATTTATGCGCTGACATACTGGATTGCCGATGCAGGCCTGAACATCGGCGATTTCGGCGGCAACAGAGCCGTCAGCTTTGCCGATTACCTGTTCTTCTCCGCGGAAACGTTCAGCACCCTCGGCATCGGCGACATCTTTCCGCTCGGGATGATGCGACTGATTGCGAGCCTCGAATCCCTGAACGGCATCGTGCTGATCGGATGGTCGACGTCTTTCACCTATCTGACCATGTCCCGCTACTGGACAAGCGACTCGTTCTGAAGACGACGAGCTTCGGTCATGTCGTGCAAAATCAGATCAGGCGTCAATGCGCCGCCGCTTCCAGCAGCCGCGCCGCAGCGGCGCGGGCCTCCTCGGTGATCGTCGCGCCGGCGAGCATGCGGGCAATCTCTTCCCGGCGCGGGGTTGCCTCCAGCGGGATCACGCGGGTCGCGACCCGGTCCTTGACGCCGCGCACGCCCTCCTTGGCGATCAGGAAATGACTGCCGGCCTTCGCTGCCACCTGCGGCGCATGGGTCACGGCCATGACCTGAACCTTCTTCGCCAGGCGCGCCAGGCGCTGGCCGATGGCATCCGCCACCGCACCGCCGACGCCGGTGTCGATTTCGTCGAAGACCAGGGTCGGCGCCGAGCCCTTGTCAGCCAGCACGACCTTGAGCGCCAGCATGAAGCGCGATAGCTCGCCGCCCGAGGCCACCTTCATCAGCGGCCCTGGCCGCGTGCCCGGATTGGTCTGGGCCCAGAACTCGACGCGCTCGAAGCCGCTCGGATCGCGGCTGTCCTCGTCGGTGGTGATTTCCGTGATGAAGCGCGCCCGCTCGAGCTTGAGCGGCGGCAGCTCGGCCTGCACCGCCGCATCGAGGGCCTGCGCAGCCTTCTTGCGGCCGGCCGACAGGGCTTTTGCCGCCTTCACGTAAGCCTTGTCGGCATCCTTCAGCGCGCTCTCCAGGCCGGCAAGCTTCTCCTCGCCGGCATCGATGGCGGTGACATCCTCCTCGAAGCGCTGGCGCAGGGCGGCGAGATCGTCGGCGGGTACGTCGTATTTGCGGGCAGCGGCGCGCAGCGCGAAGAGACGCTCCTCGGTCTGCTCCAGCTCGCGCGGATCGTATTCGGTGGCGCGGATCGCCTCTTCGAGCGCCGCGCGGGCTTCGTCGATGGCGACGAGGGCGGCATCCAAGGCCTTCACGCTGGGCTCGACCAGCGTCGGCGCCTGAGCGCTGCGGCGCTCCAGCTTGCGCAGGGCGGCGGAAAGCTCGGCCACGGGAGACGTGTTTCCGGCGACGACGTCATAGGCCTCGTTGAGATCCTGAGCCACCTTCTCCGACTGCATCATGAGCACGCGCCGCTCGGCAAGCGCCTCCTCCTCTCCGGCAAGCGGGTTGAGCTTCGTCAGCTCCTCGACCGCATGGCGCAGGAAATCGGCCTCCTTGCGCGCTTTCTCGATGCGGCTGCGATGCTCCTGCAGGATATGGCGCGCCTCACGGACCTTCCGTGCGGCCTCCGAAACGGCCTGGACCTCGGCCGCGAGGCCGCCGAAGGCATCGAGGATGGTTCGGTGCGAGACGGGGTCGACCAGGGCGCGGTCGTCGTGCTGGCCGTGGATCTCGACAAGGGTCGCGCCGATGGCTTTCAGCACCTGCACGCTGACGGGCTGGTCGTTGACGAAGGCGCGGGTGCGCCCGTCCGCCACCTGGACGCGGCGCAGGATCAGGTCGCCGTCGACATCGATATCGGCCTCGGCGGCGATGCGGCGGGCGGGATGGTCGAGGGGGCAGTCGAACACGGCCGTGACCTGGCCCTGGTTCTCGCCGTGGCGCACGAGAGTGCCGTCGCCGCGGCCGCCGAGGGTCAGGGCGAAGGCATCGAGCAGGATGGACTTGCCAGCGCCCGTTTCACCCGTGAGGACACTCAGGCCCTCATGGAAATGAAGCTCAAGCCTGTCGATGAGGACGATATCGCGGATCGCCAGCTGGATGAGCATGGAGGGTGAGGCTTAGCCCGTGCGCTGACTGACCTGGGGAACGCCGCGGAAAGCCTTGCTGATCCAGGACTGGGAGTCCTCGCGCGGCTCGACGCCGCCCTTGGTCAGCAGGGCGTGGGCATCCTTGTACCAGGGAGAATCGGGGAAGTTGTGGCCGAGGACCGCGGCTGCGGTCTGTGCCTCGTTGACGATGCCCATGGCCATATAGGCCTCGGTCAGACGCTCGAGCGCCTCTTCCACGTGGCGGGTGGTCTGATAACGCGACACCACGGTCCGGAAGCGGTTGATGGCGCCTGCGTAATTGCGCTTCTGCAGGTAGAAGCGGCCGACTTCCAGCTCCTTGCCGGCGAGCTGATCGCTGGCGACCTGGAGCTTCTTGCGGGCATCCGCACTGTATTCGGAGGTCGGATAGCGCTGAACCAGCTCCTGCAGCGCCAGGATGGCGCGCTCGGACTTCTCCTGGTCGCGGGTGATGTCCGGGATCTGGTCGTAATAGGACGATGCCATCAGATACTGGGCATAGGCCGCGTCCGTGGTGTTGGGATAGCTCTGGAGGTAGCGCTTGGACGCGGTGATCGATTCCTCATAGAAGCCGCCCTCGTAATTGGCGTAGGCCTCCATGATCAGTCCTTTGCGGGACCACTCGGAATACGGGTACTGCTTGTCGAGGGCGCTGAATTTCTTAACGGCGCCGTCGAAATCGCCCTTCTGCACCCGGGCGAGACCGTCGTTGTAGATCTCCTCAGCGGGGGCATTCGCCACGATTTCGGGCTTGTAGGTCTCGCTCTTGTCGAACGGGTTCAGCGCCGAAAGGGATTCGCAGCCGGCGAGTCCCAGGGCGCAGACGCCGAGGATCAGAGCGCGGCCGGCCGCGCCTTTCATACCCGAATAAGCCTTCGCGAACGACATGCCTCGCGGTCCTCCAAAAACCGTGCCCGATGTTTCAACGATGCACTACGGGTTCTTTAGCCCAAGCATAGGGGCAGAGCCAAGCCCTTGCGTTCGGGTTTACCCAATAGGAATTAAGAAAGCCTGCATGATCCCATGCGGCCAATGGGCGCTCGCCCTCTCCTGCCGGGAGCCGGACGGCCCGGATGCGCTCTCAGTGCATCTCGGGTGCGAGGACCGAGGCGGCCACGCTGCCGAGATCGGCATAGCCGGGCTCGCGGCGCGGCACGGCATCGACGATGGCGTAGTTGGAGCGGCTCGAGAACAGGGCCTCGAGAACCGAGAAGTTCATGCGATGGCCGCCGCAATAGGAGCGGTAGGTGCCGAGCAGCGGCAGGCCGGCCAGGGAAAGGTCGCCGACCGCATCGAGAAGCTTGTGGCGGACGAACTCGTCCGCATAGCGCAGCCCTTCCGGGTTCATGATGCCGTCATCGCCGATGGCGACCGTGTTCTCGAGGGAGGCGCCGAGCGCGAAGCCGGCGCTCCAGAGCTTCTCAACATCGCGCATGAAACCGAAGGTGCGGGCGCGGGAGATGTCGCGGCGGAAGACCGACGGGGACAGGTCCACGACCTTGCGCTGGCGGCCGATCACCGGGGTCGGGAAGTCGATCTCCACATCGAGACGGAAGCCGCGGTCGTTGGGAAGAAGCTCGGCGAAGGCCTTGCCCTGCGTGACGCGCACGGGCTTGAGAACCTTCAGGTAGCGGCGGGTTGCGCCCTGCATGGCGATGCCGACCTGGTCGATGGCATCGATGAAGGGAGCCGAGCTGCCGTCGAGGATCGGAACCTCGGGCCCGTCGATCTCGACGAGCACGTTGTCGATGCCGAGGCCGGTCAGGGCCGCCATGAGATGTTCGATGGTGGCGACCGCGCCCGTATCGCGGTCGCCGATGACCGTGCAGAGCTCCGTGGCGGTGACCGCCAGGTGCCGAGCGTCGATCAGTCGGTCCAGGCCGCCCGGAAGACCCGTGCGGAGAAAAGCAATGCCATGGTTCGCTTCAGCCGGATGAAGGATCATCTTCACTTCATCCCCGGAATGGACTCCGGTCCCGATGAGGGTCACGGCGGCGCGAAGCGTGGTTTGCTGGCTTTGCTTCATTATTCCCGAACCTCAACTACCCTTGTCGCCTCTAGAGCCTGTTTGTGCCGGGGAAGCCGCATTTTCTGCCTTTTGCTTCCGTCCGGCAGGCTTCTCTTAGCGCTGCCCCGTTTGATGAGTAGGCACCATAGTCCCGCTGTCAGGCTAGGCCAAATCACGCTTTCTTACCGTGTGTTACAATTTGGATAACCGGCAAGGCATTGAAATTAATACATTTTTAACAAATGAAAGCCCCCAGCCGTTGCGGGCTGGGGGCCTTTTGTAACAACCGTGGCAGGACGTGGCGGCCGGTCAGTTCGCCTGTCGGCGCAGGAAGGCCGGAATCTCGAGCTGATCGTCTTCCGACGAGGCCCGGGGAGCCGGTGCCATCTGGCCCTGCGGCGGACGCTGAGCCTGGGGCGGAGCCGGCCGGCGGGCGTACTCGGCATGAACCGAGGACATCTGCTGGCGCGGGGCCTCCTGGCGCGGCTCGGCCGGTGCCTGCTGCGGTTCCTCGCGGCGGCCGAAGCCGATGGTCGCAAGGCGCTGGATCAGCGAGGGCTTGTGCTCCTGGCTCTCCTCGCCACGGCTGGCGCGGATCTGGTTCTGGGCCGGCATCGGCAGTTCGTCGATGCGCGGCATCCGGGCCGGGCGCATGGCGCGCTCCGCCTGCGGCGGGATGAAGGCGCCCTGCTCCATCGGCTCCTCGTAGACAGGGGCCTGGGATGCGGGAGCGTCGTAGGCCACCGCATGGCGCGGCTGAGCCGGGGTCAGGATCACGTCGTCGCGGATCACCGGCTGAGGAGCGGACTCCACCGGCTGGGCGGCGATCGGAGCCGGGGCATGGATGGGCGCGCTCTGGCTCAGGATCGGAGCCGCCTTCACCGGTTCGGCTGGGGCGGCGGCGCGAAAGGTCGGCGTGGCCTGGGTGGTCGTGGTGGCGCGGGCGCGGGCTTCGGCGCGCAGGCGCTCGGCCACTTCGGAGATCCGCTGTTCGGTCGCCGTGAGGTCGCCGCCGCTCTCCAGGAGAGCGTGATCGATGCCGGTCGCCACGACGGATACGCGGATGATGCCCTCCAGGCTCTCGTCGAAGGTGGCGCCGAGGATGATGTTGGCATCCTGGTCCACTTCCTCGCGGATGCGGGTAGCGGCCTCGTCGAGTTCGTACAGCGTCAGGTCGTTGCCGCCCGTGATCGAGATCAGCAGGCCGCGC
Organism: Microvirga zambiensis WSM3693; assembly: GCF_016735695.1. Classification (GTDB taxonomy): domain Bacteria; phylum Pseudomonadota; class Alphaproteobacteria; order Rhizobiales; family Beijerinckiaceae; genus Microvirga; species Microvirga zambiensis. The sequence goes on from NZ_JAERQD010000014.1 coordinate 11,204, forward strand.
GCGCCCTTCATCGACACGTCGTCGAGGAGCGGGTTGGCGATGGCTGCTTCGGCCGCGCGGATCGCGCGCTTCTCGCCGGAGGCTTCGCCCGTGCCCATCATCGCCTTGCCCATGCCGCGCATGACGGAGCGGACGTCGGCGAAGTCGAGGTTGATGAGGCCTTCCTTCACCATCAGGTCGGTGATGCAGGCGACGCCCGAGTAGAGCACCTGGTCGGCCATGGCGAAGGCGTCCGCGAAGGTCGTCTTCTCGGTGGCGACGCGGAACAGGTTCTGGTTCGGAATCACGATGAGCGTGTCGACCGCCTGCTGCAGCTCGTTGATGCCGGCCTCAGCCAAACGCATGCGGCGCACGCCTTCGAACTGGAACGGCTTCGTGACGACGCCGACAGTCAGTATACCGAGCTCGCGGGCCGCGCGGGCCACCACCGGAGCGGCGCCCGTGCCGGTGCCGCCGCCCATGCCGGCGGTGATGAACACCATGTGCGAGCCTGCGAGCTGATCGCGGATCTCGTCGATCACCTCTTCGGCGGCGGCGCGCCCGACTTCCGGCTGCGAGCCGGCGCCGAGGCCTTCCGTCACCTGAATGCCCATCTGGACCACGCGCTGCGCCTTGGACGAGGCCAGTGCCTGAGCGTCGGTGTTCGACACCACGAACTCGACGCCCTCCAGACCGGATTCAATCATGTTGTTCACGGCATTGCCGCCGGCACCGCCGACGCCGAAAACCGTGATATGCGGCCTGAGTTCCCGGATGTCCGGAGCTTGCTGATTGATAGCCATGACCTGTGCCTCTTCTGGCCTTATACCGATGAGCGTTTGGCGGACGCTGACCTTTGTTGACTTGAACTCTTCACGATGGCCCGCCGCGCCAACGCGTTACGCATTTAAAAACTATCGCGAATCCACCGGCCCATTCGCGAGAAGTAGCCGTCGGTTCCCGTACTCTGAAACAAGCCGCTCGACCGCGGCTCGAAATACTCGATATGCGCCACCTGCGGATAAACCAGGAGGCCGACCACCGCCGAGAAGGCGGGGCCCTTCGCCGCTTCCGGCAGACCCTTGATGCCGAGCGGACGCCCGACACGAACCTGGCCCTGCAAGATGCGGCGTGCCGTTTCCGGCAGCCCGACGAGCTGGCTTGCGCCGCCCGTCAGCACGACCCGCCGTCCGGCCTGGGCCGCAAAGCCCGCGGCCCTCAGCCGGTCGCGCACGAGTTCGAGAACCTCCTCGACCCGCGGCTTGATGATGCGAACGAGGTGCGATTTCGGCAGATGATTCGGAACGTCCCGTTCGTCCTCATCGACCTGCGGCACCGCGATCATGTCCCGGTCATCCGCGCTCGAAGCGATCGCGGAGCCGTAGAAAGTCTTGAGCCGCTCGGCAGCGGAGACGCGAGTCGTGAGACCGCGCGCGATGTCCATGGTCACGTGATGACCGCCGACGGCGATGGCATCGGAATGCACCAGATGCCCGTTGGAGAAGATGCCGACACTGGTGGTGCCGCCGCCCATGTCGACCACGGCGCAGCCCATATCGGCCTCGTCGTCGACGAGCGCGGAAAGACCCGCCGCATAAGGTGTTGCGATGACCGCCTCGACGCCGAGATGGCAGCGCTCGACGGCGAGCATCAGGTTGCGCGCAGCCGCAGCTTCGGAAGTCACCACATGCAGGTCCGCACCGAGCCGCTCGCCGATCATGCCGGCGGGATCGACGATGTGGTGCTGCTGATCGAGCGAGAAGCCCGTGGGCAGAGCGTGCAGGACGGTGCGGCCGCGCCGCAGGTCGTAGCTCGATGCGGCATCGAGCACGCGATGCACGTCGCCCTCGTTGACCGTGCCGCGCACGGGAACATGCGCCTCGAAATGCTCGGAGGCCAGACGGCCGCCGGTGAGGTTGACGATCACCGACTGGATCTCGACCTTCGCCATCCGCTCGGCCGCATGCACCGCCTGACGGATCGCGGATTCGGCCGCTTCCAGATCGACGACCACGCCGCCCTTGAGGCCGACCGAGCGCTGATGTCCGATGCCGAGGATGCGCGCCACATGGGTGCGGCTGCGCAGCGACTCGACCTCGTCGGCCGGCCGCAGTTCCGCCACGACGCAGACGACCTTGCTCGTGCCCACGTCGAGGACCGAGAGAATGGCGCTCTTGCGCGCGGAAAGCGGCTTCAAGCGGGGCGTCAAACCGTGACCCGAGAGACTCATGTGTCGACCCCCTTGCCGCGCATTGGTTTTTTCTTGAGTGCCTCGGCGCGGGCCAGGGCTGCCTCTTCCGTCAGGCGGACGACGACGCGATCAGCCATGCGCAGATCGATCGCCAGCACGTCCTTTTCCAGAATCTTCTGCTCGTTTTCGAGCTTCACGAGCCGGGCCAGCGCATCGGCGGCCTTCAGCTCCGGCAGGCGCACGTCCATGCCGTTGTCCATCTTGAGCGTCCAGCGCCGCCCGGCGACGAGCGTGCCCGCGCGAATGCGGTTCTTGAGCGGGCCTGCGGCTTCGAGCAGCGCGAGATAATCCTTGCTGCGGGTGTTGGCACCCTCGCCCACCACGAAGGGCAGGTTGAGGTAGCGCTCGTCCTGCATCAGGTCGATCACCGTTCCATCCGCGGCAATGACGAAGAGTTCGCCGTTGTTCTGCCAGATCCCGTGCGCCTCGCGCTCGGTGAGCGTGATGACGAGTTCGTTCGGATAGAGCTTGCGCACGGTCGCCGACTTGATCATCGGAACGCGCTCGAGGCGCTCGCGCAGGTCGTTCACGTCGAGGAAGGGGAGCGACAGCTTCGAGTTGAGACCGGCGGCCGCGAGAACCTCGTTCTCGCCCATCTGCGAGATGCCGGAGATCGTGACCTGCTCGAGAGCGAGGCCGACCGCGCGTGCAACCGCGTGATGCGGCTCGCCGTAATCGCGGATGAAGCCGTCGATATGGCCGCCCTGCCAGAGGCCGAGACCGACGACGGCGGAGAAAAAGCCGAGGGCGAGGCCGGAGCCGAGGAAACGCGGGAGGCGCTGCTCGATCGGAACGCCCGGAGCGCGCCGGCGCACGCCACGGGACACGCCGAAGATCTTCCTGATTCGCGAGGGCTTCTTGAAGTGGGAGGCACCCGCTCCCCTGCCTCCGGAGGCGGCGCGCGCAACGGAATGACCGGCCGGGTAGGCCGTCATCGGTTGCAGGTAGCGTCCTCCACCATCCATTGCACAAGCTCGCCAAACGTATAGCCCGCATGGGCTGCCAGTTCTGGCACCAAGCTCGTCTCGGTCATGCCGGGTTGCGTGTTGACCTCGAGTACGACGAGTTCCCCGGTTCCTCCCGGAGTATCGTCGTATCGCAAGTCGGCGCGGCTGATTCCCCGACAGCCGAGCGCTTGATGCGCCGTTAACGCCAACTCTTGGACCTTTTGGTAAATATTCGGTTTAATTTCTGCCGGGAGGACGTGAATGGAGCCCCCCTTCACATATTTTGCGTCGTAGTCGTAGAAGACCCCGGTGGCGGGCTGAATGTCGATGACCCCGAGGGCCTTGTCGCCCATGACGGCGCAGGTCAGTTCGCGGCCCGCAACATAAGATTCCACAAGGACTTGCTCGCCATAGGCCCAATCCTCCCGGGTCAGTTCCTGGGGCGGATGGGAGCGGTCCTCGCGAACGATGATGACACCGACCGAGGAGCCCTCGTTGACCGGCTTGATCACGTAAGGAGCCGGCAGGACGTGGCTTTTCGCCGCCTCAGAGCGGTTAACGACCATGCCGCGCGGAACCGGCACGCCGGCCGCCGCCATGACGGTTTTCGCCTTGTCCTTCTGCATGGCGAGCGCGGAGGCGAGGACGCCGGAATGGGTATAGGGAATTCTTAAGACTTCCAGCAGACCCTGAATGGTCCCGTCCTCGCCCACGCGCCCATGGAGCGCGTTGAACACCACATCCGGCGCAACCGCCTGCAGGACGGTGGCGATATCGGGCTGAACGTCGATGGGAGTGACCCTGTAGCCCAGATCCTCGAGCGCCTTGCAACAGGCCCGGCCCGAAGACAGGCTCACCTCGCGCTCTGCCGACCAGCCGCCATAAAGGATGGCAACATGCTTCGCCATGATCATTCCCCGTAATGCCCCGGTTTCACCGGATATCAAACGACAATGCGAATCAGGTCTAAGCGCATCGTGCGGAAAAGTGGATCCGGTTTTCCGCGAAGAACGATGCGCTGCTTAACGATTTGAGCATCGGATCTATCCCAAAAGTGGGTCCACTTTTGGGTCCGATGCTCTAGCGATCCCGACCCGCTTGATTTCCCATTCGAGCTCCACGCCGGAGGCCTCGCGGACGCGGCGGCGTACCTCCTCGCCCAGGCCCTCGATATCGGCGGCAGAGGCGGAGCCGTGATTGATCAGGAAGTTGCAGTGCATCTCGGAGACCTGGGCGTCGCCGATGCGAAGCCCGCGGCAGCCGGCCTCGTCGACCAGCTGCCAGGCTTTCCTGCCGGGCGGGTTCTTGAAGGTGGAGCCGCCCGTGCGGGTGTTGACCGGCTGCGTCGAGGAGCGCGCCTCGGTGATCGCGTTCATCTCGGCGAGGATCTCGGCCGGATCGCCGGGCCGGCCCTCGAACAGGGCCTCGGTGAAGATCACGTCCTCCGGCACGCCAGCATGGCGATAGGTGAAGCCCATCTGCGCATTGGTGAAGCTTACCGCCTCGCCGGTTCGCGCAATGCCCTTTGCCTCGACCAGAACATCCTTCGTCTCGCCGCCATAGGCACCGCCATTCATGCGCAGGGCACCGCCGATGGCGCCGGGGATGCCGCGCAGGAACGACAGGCCCGCAATGCCGGCCTCCGCCGCCGCGCGGGCCACCTTCACATCCGGCGCTCCTGCACCGGCGCGAACGCGATGACCCGGCTCGACCGACACGTCGGCGAAGCCCTTGCCGAGACGAATGATGACGCCTTCCCAGCCGCCATCGCGGATCAGTAGGTTCGAGCCCAGGCCGACGACGAGCACGGGCACCCGTCGATCGAGATGCTGCAGAAAATACGCGAGGTCGTCCGCATCCGCCGGCGTGAACAGAACCTGCGCCGGCCCGCCGGTGCGGAACCACGACAGTGGCGCCGTCGGCGCATTGGCCTCCAGCTTGCCCCGCAGTTCCGGCATGCCGGCCCCCAGATCGGGAACGATGTCAGGAAACATGGAGCACCCCATAGCCCTCATCCTGAGGAATGAAACTATCGGCTCTCTCCGCCCTCATCCTGAGGAGCCGCGCAGCGGCGTCTCGAAGGAGGTTCCAGTGCTCTCTTGATCCTCCTTCGAGACGGATTGCTGACGCAATCCTCCTCAGGATGAGGGGAGAGGTTGGAATGGAAGAACTTGTGCCGAGGCTCATTCGTTTTACGCCGCCTTCTCGCCCAGATGATCGAGCTCGCCCGGCAGGGCATAGGCCCATTGGGTGATGTTGCCGGCGCCGAGGCAGAGCACGTAGTCGCCGGGCTTCGCGATGCCCTTGATCAGGCCCGCGAGGTCTTCCGACTTTTCGAGCGCCATCACGTTCCGGTGGCCGCGCGCCTTGAGGCCCGAGACGAGGCCGTCGCGGTCGGCGCCCGGGATCGGCTGCTCGCCCGCCGCATAGACCGGCGCGACGATGACCGCATCCGCGTCGTTGAAGCAGGTGCAGAACTGGTCGAACAGGGAAGAAAGGCGCGAATAGCGGTGCGGCTGCACGACGGCGATGACCTGCCCGTCCGTCGCTGCGCGCGCGGCTTTGAGCACCGCCGCGATCTCGATGGGGTGGTGGCCGTAATCGTCGAACACGGTGACGCCGTTCCATTCGCCGGTACGGGTGAAGCGGCGCTTGACGCCGCCGAAGCCGGCGAGCGCCTTGCGGATCGCATCGGGCGAGACGCCGAGCTCATGCGCGACCGCGATCGCCGCCGTGGCGTTGAGCGCGTTGTGCGCGCCCGGCATCGGCAGGACGAGGTCTTCGAGTTCCAGGCGGAAGCCGGGGCGGCGATCGCGGATCATGACGCGGAACTTGGTCTGCCCGCCGCGCGGATCGACATCCATGATGCGCACGTCGGCCTGTGGATTCTCGCCGTAGGTGATGATGCGGCGATCCTCGATGCGGCCGACGAGATCCTGCACCGTCGGATGATCGATGCACATCACCGCGAAGCCGTAGAACGGAATCGAGTTGATGAAGGAATGGAACGAATCCTTGATCGCATCGAAGGTGCCGAAATGATCGAGATGCTCGGCGTCGATATTGGTGACGATCGCCACGTCCGCCGGCAGCTTCAGGAAGGTTCCGTCGGATTCGTCCGCCTCGACCACCATCCACTGGCCGTCGCCCATGCGGGCATTGGTGCCATAGGCGTTGATGATGCCGCCGTTGATGACCGTGGGATCGAGCCCGCCTGCATCGAGCAGGGTCGCGACGAGCGAGGTCGTGGTGGTCTTGCCGTGGGTGCCGGCGACGGCCACGCAGGACTTGAAGCGCATGAGCTCCGCCAGCATCTCGGCGCGGCGCACCACCGGCAGGCGCTTCTCGCGGGCGACGATCAGCTCCGGGTTGTCGCGCTTGATGGCGGTCGACACCACCACGATCTCGGCATTCTCCACGTTCTCCGCCCTGTGGCCGATGAAGGTCTTGATGCCTTTGTCGGCGAGGCGTTTCACGTTGTAGTTGTCGGCGGCATCCGAGCCCTGCACCGTATACCCTAAATTGTGCATGACCTCGGCGATGCCCGACATGCCGATGCCGCCGATTCCGATGAAATGAATGGGACCAAGCTTCGGCGGCAGTTTCATGGGTTTTTTCCGTTATTGTGCGAATGAATGAGGGTAAGGACGACTTGCGCCAGACGTTCCGCCGCATCCGTGATGCTGGCGCTATGTGCAGCGGCGGCGGCTCTCGTCAAGCGGTCAGGCTCTTGAAAAAAGAGCTGAATTTCTTGCGACAGCCGCTCAGGGGTGAAGTCCGATTGCGGACAAACGATGGCAGCGCCAAGGTCTCCAAGGGTTTTGGCGTTGGCCGCCTGATCCTGATCGAGGGAGCCCGGCAGGGGCACGAGGATCGAGGGGCGGCCGATCACCGCAAGCTCCGCCACCGTCGAAGCGCCGGAGCGGGAGACCACCAGATGGGCCTGAGCCAGCCTTTGCGGCAGGTCCTTGAAGAAGGGCTCCGCCTCGAATTCCACACCCAGTGTGCGGTATTGCTCGCGGACCCGGTCGAGATCCTCGCCCCTCGCCTGCTGGGTGATCGCAAGACGGGCGCGCAGCTCCGCCGGAAGGCGTTCGACGGCGGGCGGAACCACGTCGCTCATCACCCGGGCGCCCTGGCTGCCGCCGACCACGAGGAGGCGAAGCTTTCCGTTCGGCTCCAGCGTCGCGTAGGGCTGCCTTGCCGCTTCCAGCACAGCGGGGCGGATCGGGTTGCCCGTGTGGACCTGTTTGCCCGGCACATTCGCGGGCACGCCCCTGATATCGGCAAATCCCGTCGCGATCACCGTAGCGCGGCGGGCGAGCAGGCGGTTGGCGCGTCCCATCACGCCGTTCGCCTCATGGATCACGCTCGGAACCTTGATGAACGATGCAGCCAGCACCGGCGGCACGGTGGGATAGCCGCCGAAGCCGACGACGACGGCCGGCTTCATCCGGCGGATCATCGAGACCGATTTGAGCGTCCCCTGCCCCAGCATGAAAGCCGCCTTCGCCATCTGCGGCAGCGAGCGGCCGGACGGCGTGGCGGAAGGGATCTCGACGATCTCGTCGGCCGGGAACGAGCCCGCATAGGCGTTGGCGCGCTTGTCGGTGGCGAGCGCCACCTTGGCGCCGGCCGCCTTCAGGGCATTCGCCAGCGCCTCGGCCGGGAAGAGGTGACCGCCGGTGCCGCCGGCGGTCAGGAGGATCAGCGGTGCGCTCATCCTTTAGGCCCGATCCTGATTGAAGTGATCCATCATCTCGGCCCGCGGCCGGCGGCGCGTGAGCGCGATGAGAAAGCCCATGCCGAGGGCGAGCGAGAGCAGCGACGAGCCGCCATAGGAGATGAAGGGCAGCGTCATGCCCTTGGCCGGCATGAGGTGCACGTTCACCATCATGTTGATGCAGGCCTGCAGGCCGAACATGAAGATCAGGCCCGTGGCCGCGAGGCGGCAGAACGTGTCCTCGTTGCGGCGCGCAAGGCTTAAGCCGCGCAGCACGATGAAGGCGAAGACGATGAGCAGCGCGATGCACACGACGATGCCGAACTCCTCCGCCGTGACGGCGAAGATGAAGTCGGTATGCGCATCGGGCAGGATGCGCTTGACCGAGCCCTCGCCCGGACCGCGCCCGAGCCAGCCACCGCGAGAGAACGACTCCATCGCCGTGTCGACCTGGAAGGTGTCGCCGGAATCCTTGTCGAGGAAGCGCTCGATTCGGGCACGCACGTGCGGCAGGAATTCATAGGCCGCAACGATGCCGACGAGGCCGGCGCCGCCGAGGCCCATCACCCAGAACCAGTGCAGGCCGGCGACGAAGAACAGGCCGCACCACACGATGGTGACGAGCATGGTCTGGCCGAAATCCGGCTGGAGAATGAGGGGAATGATCGTGGCAGGCAGAAGCATAAAGGCGAGCAGCGTGCCCGGCACGTCCTTGCGCCGCGCGCCCTCCGAGAAGGCCCAGGCGGAGAGCACCACGAAAGCGGGCTTCACGAATTCGGACGGCTGCAGGCCGAGCGGGCCGATCATGATCCAGCGATGCGCACCCTTGATCTCGGGACCGTACTGGAACGCCAGCAGAATCATCACCATGCCCACCGCGTAGACCAGCAGGGCCAGTCGCCTCAAATGGCGCAGGGACAGGAACGAGACCGTGACCATGATGCACAGGGCCGGGACGAGGAACATCACCTGCCGGTTCACGAAATGGAAGGTCGAGAGGCCGAGCCGCTCCGCGACCGGCGGACCGCCGGCCATGAGGAAGACGAGGCCCGCCAGCATGAGGATGGCGAGGCCTGCGAGCAGCAGACGGTCGACCGTCCACCACCAATCGCCGAAAGCCGAGCGTTCCGCGCGAGACACCATCTTCAAGCCCCCTTGGCTTCGATGCCGGGTAAGGCCCGGACCAGATCGCGGAAATGGTTTCCGCGCACTTCGTAATTGGGAAATTGATCGTAGGACGCGCAGGCCGGCGACAGCAGCACCACGGCAGCGCCTCCCAGCGCCCGCGCATCCGATGCCGCCTGTTCCACCGCCTTGTCGAGGGTGCCGCTGAAGACATGCGGCACCGCATCCCCGAGCGTCTTCGCAAACTGGTCGGACGCCGCGCCGATGAGATAGGCCTTGCGGATCTTGCGGAAATACGATGTCAGCGTCTCGATGCCACCTTCCTTCGACTTGCCGCCGAGGATCCAGAAGATGTCATCGAAGGACTTCAGCGCCTTCTCGGTGGAATCCGCGTTGGTGGCCTTCGAATCGTTGATGAAGAGGGTCTGCCCGATGCGGCCGACCTCCTCCATTCGATGCGGCAGGCCGGGAAAGGTGAGGAGAGCGGAGCGGATCTGCTCCGGAGAAACGTTGAGCGCCAGGGCGATGGCGACGGCCGCGGCAGCGTTCTGGGCGTTGTGCTCGCCGCGCAGCGAACCGATGCCAGAGAGATTTGCGATTGGTGCGGCATCAGTCCCGGTGACGCCGACAAGCGTTTCGCCATCCGCATAGACGCCTTTTCCGCTCAGCGGCTCGACCGAGACGCGGGCAACGTTCACGCCCCTCGCTTCGCAGGCGTCCGCAATCGCCCGGCTCATGGGATCGTCCACGCCGATGACCGCAAGCCCCGCCTTCGCCACCAGCCGCTCCTTGATGGCCGCGTAGAGCTCCATCGTCCCATGCCGGTCGATGTGATCCGGCGAGAGATTGAGATGCACGCCGATGGTGGGGTTAAGCGAGGGCGCAAGATCGATCTGGAACGAGGAGCACTCGATCACGTGGATGCGGCTGTCGGAGGGCGGCTCGAGCGAGAGGATCGCGGTACCGATGTTGCCGCCCATCTGCACGTCGCGGCCGGCTTCGCGCAGGATATGCGCGATGAGCGCGGTCGTCGTCGACTTGCCGTTGGTGCCCGTGATCGCAATGAGCGGTGCGTTCGGTGCGATCTTCGCGCGCTCGCGGCAGAACAGCTCGATATCGCCGATGATCTCGACGCCGGCGTCCTTTGCCAGCGTCGCCGACCAATGCGGTTCGGGATGGGTCAGCGGCACGCCCGGTGAGAGAACGAAGGACGAGAAGCGCGACCAGTCAGCCTTGCGCAGATCGGCGGTTTCGATGCCCTTCGCCTCGGCCTCCGTCATCTTCGCCGGATTGTCGTCGCAGGCGATTACATGCGCCCCGCCCGCCTTCAGGGCAAGCGCCGTCGCCAGCCCGGATCCGCCGAGGCCGAAGAGAGCAACCGTTTTGCCGGCGAAGGTGGTGACGGGTGTCATGCGCCTTACCGCAGCTTGAGGGTGGCGAGGCCGGTGAGCGCCAGCACGACGGCGATGATCCAGAACCGGATCACCACCTGCGGCTCGGTCCAGCCCAGCTGCTCGAAATGGTGGTGGATCGGCGCCATCTTGAAGACGCGCTTGCCGGTGAGCTTGAATGACGTCACCTGAATGATCACCGACATGATCTCCAGCACGAAGAGGCCGCCGACGATGGCGAGCACGAACTCGTGCTTGGCGGCCACCGCGATGGCACCGAGCATGCCGCCGAGCGCGAGCGAGCCCGTGTCGCCCATGAAGATCTGCGCCGGCGGCGCGTTGAACCACAGGAAGCCCAATCCCGCGCCGATGAGCGCGCCGCAGAGCACGGCGAGCTCGCCGGTGCCGGGAATGAAATGGATCTGCAGGTAGTTGGAGAACACCGCATTACCGGCGAGATAGGCGATGAAGCCGAAGGTGCCGGCGGCGATCATCACCGGCACGATGGCAAGCCCGTCGAGACCGTCCGTGATGTTCACCGCATTGCCCGCGCCCACGATCACGAAGGCGGCGAAGACGATGTAGAACCAGCCGAGATTGAAGATCAGGTCCTTCGAGAAGGGCAGAGCCAGCTTGTTGGCAAGGCCCGGTGTCGCCATGTAGGAGATCGCGATGCAGGCGATCGCCGCGATCAGCGCCTCGATGGCGAGGCGCGAGCGGCCGGAAAAGCCTTTGTGCGACTGCTTCGTCACCTTGAGATAATCGTCATAAAAGCCGATGGCGCCGAAGCCTACGGTCACGAACAGCACGATCCAGACATAGTGGTTTTCGAGATTGGCCCAGAGCAGGGTCGAAATCAGCACGCCGGCGAGGATCATCAATCCGCCCATGGTGGGCGTGCCGCGCTTGGTCAGCAGATGCGATTGCGGGCCGTCCTCGCGGATCGGCTGGCCCTTGCCCTGGCGCAAGCGCAGCAGAGAGATCATCCACGGACCGAACAGAAAGACGAGCAGGAAGGCGGTGGCCGTCGCGCCGCCGGTGCGGAACGTGATGTAGCGGAAGACATTGAGGGGGCTGAAATAGGGGCTGAACTCAGCCAACCAGGTCAACATCGGTCATCCTTTCAGCGCGTTGGCGGCAGGGCCCGCGCCGTAACTGTCTTTCAGAGCCTTGACGATCAAGGCCATCTTCATGCTGAGCGAACCCTTGACGGTGACGGCATCGCCAGGACGCACGGCCGCGCGGACCGCATCGATCAGCGCGGCTGATGTCTGGGCATGCGCTGCGACCTTCGCCTTCGGAAGGGCATCGACGAGGCTCTGCATCAGGGGTCCGGCGGCGAACACCAGATCGATCTTGTTCGTCTCGACCGCTTCCGCCAGCTCGGCGTGCAGGCGTGGGCCTGTCTCGCCCAGTTCCTTCATGTCGCCGAGAACCGCGATGCGCCGGGCGCCGCGGCCGAGTTCCACCGCGCCGAGATTGGCGAGCGCCGCGCGCATGGAAGCCGGGTTGGCGTTGTAGCTCTCGTCGATCAGCAGGACCTCGCGGTCACCGACAGCGAGCATGGTGCGCTCGCCGCGCCCGACCGGCGGCTTCAGTTCGGCAAAGGATAGAGCCACGAGTGCGAGATCGGCACCGAGCGCATGGGAGGCTGCAAGCACGCTCAGGGAATTGAGCGCGATGTGCCGGCCCGCCGTGCCGATCCTGTAGGTCAGAGGCTGACCGAAGATCGTGGCATCGACGATGGAATGATCGGGCTTCACGATGATGCGGTGCGCGCGGACATCCGCCGTCTCATGCTCGCCGAAGGTGACGACGCGGCCCGCCGCAGAGGCGTAGGCATGGGCGCGCATGCGCTCGAAATAGGCGTTGTCGCGGCTGATGACCGCCGTGCCGCCGGGCTCGAGGCCGGAAAAGATCTCGCCCTTGGCATCGGCGATGCCCCAGAGCGAGGGGAAGAATTCGATATGGACAGGCTCGATGGTGGTGATCACGGCCACATGCGGGCGGACCATGCCGGTGAGCGGCAGGATCTCATGCGCATGGTTCATGCCGATCTCGAACACGCCGAACTCGGTTTCCCGCGGCATGCGGGCGAGCGTCAGCGGCACGCCCCAATGATTGTTGTAGGACGCCACCGATGCATGCGTCACGCCCTGGCGGGAGAGCGCAAGTCGCATCGCCTCCTTCGTGCCGGTCTTGCCGACCGAGCCGGTGATGGCGACGATCTTCGCATCCGTGCGCCTGCGCGCAGCGCGGCCCATCCGGCGCATGGCGTCGAGCACGTCCGGAACGACGATCAGCCTGTCGGAACCGGCAAAGGTGGGAGCCTTTTCCTCGGATACGATTGCGGCGGAAGCGCCCTTCTCCAGCGCCGCCTGCACGAAATCGTGCCCGTCATGCACATCGCCCTTGATGGCGAAGTAGAGATCGCCCGGCTCGAGCGTGCGCGTGTCGATGGAGGCACCGGTCGCCTGCGCGAAGCCGCCGCCGATCCGCGCGCCGGTGGCGGCTGCGATCTCGTCTCTTGTCCAAAGGGGCGAATTCATCCCTGCCTCTCCGCAATGGCCGCCCGGACCTCGTCATGGTCCGAGAACGGCAGGGTCCGGTCGCCGATGATTTGGCCGGTTTCATGACCTTTGCCGGCCACGACCAGAATATCGCCCGTCTGAAGCTCCCTGACGGCGGTGCGGATGGCTTGAGCGCGGTCGCCGATCTCGCGCGCTCCAGGAGCGCCTTTCAGCACCTCGGCGCGGATGGAGGCTGGATCCTCGGAGCGAGGATTATCGTCCGTGACGATGACCACATCTGCCTTGTCGTGGGCAATGCGTCCCATGAGCGGCCGTTTTCCCCGATCCCGGTCGCCGCCGCAGCCGACGACGCAGAACAGCTTTCCCTTCACGAAAGGCCGCAGGGCATCGAGCACATGAGCGAGCGCGTCGGGCTTGTGCGCGTAATCGACGATGCAGATGGCGCCGTCGATATCGCCGACCTGCTCGAGGCGCCCCGACACGCCTTTCAGGTTCCTGAATCCTTCAAAGACCTCGGCCGCCCTGCCCTCGCCTTCGACCGCGAGCACGAGGCCGGCGGCAACGAGGGCGTTCTCGACCTGGAAGGCGCCGAGAAGCGGCAATTTGGTACGGAACGTCTGCCCGAAAGCCTCCACGGTGAGAATTTGGGTAAAGCCTTCGGTGCGTGTCTCGACCAGGCGCAGGGTTTCGCCCGTGCTCCCGGTGGTGACAAGCTTCAGGCCGCGATCGCGCACGCCCTGCAGGAAGACGTCCGCATAGGGTCCGTCGGCATTGATGACAGCCGGCGCATCGCCCGGCAGAAGCGTGTCGAACAGGCGCATCTTCGCCTTGGCATAAGCCTCCGTCGTCGCGTGATAGTCGAGATGGTCGCGGCCGAGATTGGTGAAGCCCGCAGCATCGAGGCGCACGCCGTCGAGGCGGCGTTGGTCGATGCCGTGGGAAGAGGCTTCCATCGCAAGGCGCGTCACGCCGTCCTTCGCCAAGCGGTCGAAGCTCTCGTGCAGGGAGATCGGGTCCGGCGTCGTCAGCGAGCCATAGGCCGCACCGTCCGAGGTGATGATGCCGAGCGTGCCGACGCTCGCCGACTTGTAGCCCAGATGCGCGAAAAGCTGGCGAGTGAAATCGGCGACCGAGCTCTTGCCGCTCGTCCCCGTGACGGCGACGATCTTTTCCGGCTGCTTCGGATAGAAGCGCGATGCCGCGAGCGCGAGCGCCTGGCGCACGTCGTCGACCTGCACATAGGCCACATGACCCGGCAGATCCGCGGGACGCGCAGCCTCGCCGACGATAGCGACGGCGCCGGCGGCGAGAGCCTGCGGCACGAAGCTCATGCCATCCACCTTCGTGCCGGGCACGGCGAAGAACAGCGTCCCCTGCTCGACCTTGCGGCTGTCCGAGGCGATCTTCGAAACGGAAAGCGAGGCCTCCTTGTGGCCCCGCGCTTCAGCGACCAGGTCGCCGAGATGCCTGGTGGACGCGCTCATCGGTTGCTGCCCCAGGCGCCGAGGCGCGACATGAGCGGGAAGGGCTGCGACGGCGGCTCGAAGCGCGGCGGAACGCCAAGCAGCGGAGCAACGCGCTCGATCACGTTGCCGGTGACCGGGCCTGCATTCCAGCCCGCGGTCGAGAAGCCATAGGTGCCCTCCACCGCCTGCGGCTCGTCCATGATCGTCAGGAACACGTATTTCGGCTTGTCCGCCGGTACCACCGCCGTGAAGGTGGTGAAGTTCTTGTTCTTGGCATAGCGGCCGTTGATGACTTTTTCGGCGGTGCCGGTCTTGCCGCCGACGAAGAAGCCGGCGATGGAGGCCGAACCTGCCGAGCCTTCCGGCGTCGAGGCATTGAGGCGCATCACGTAGCGCATCGCCTCGCTCGTCTCGGGCTTCAGAACCTGCATGGCGTTCTGCCGCGCCTCTTCCGCATTCCGCTTCAAGAAGGTCGGCTTGATCATCACGCCGCCATTGACGAGAGCACCGACCGCCATGAGAGCCTGGAGCGGCGCGACGGCAAGGCCGTGACCGAAGGCGATGGTCATGGTGTTGAGCTCGCCCCAGCGCGGCGGGACGATCGGCAGGGCGTTTTCCGGCAGCTCCGTCTCGAGACGCGTGAGCTGGCCCATCTTGCGCAGGAAGGCCTTGTGCCCCTCGACGCCGATGCCGAGCGCCATGCGCGCGGTGCCGATATTGGAGGAATGCACGAAGACTTCCGGCGTGGTCAGAACGCGGCGTGTCGGATGGTAGTCGCCGATGGTGAATTTGCCGTAGCGCAGGCCCGAGCGCGCATCGAAGCTCGAATTGATGTTGTACTTGCCGGAATCGAGCGCCATGGCGACCGTCAATGCCTTGAAGGTCGAGCCCATCTCGAACACGCCGACATTGATGCGGTTGATCCGGTCCTTCTCGAGTGCGTCGACCGGGTTGTTGGGATCATAGTCCGGCAGCGACACGAGAGCGATGATCTCGCCCGTGTTCACGTCGAGGACCGCGCCTGCCGTGGCCTTCGCCTTGAACTTCGCCATGCCTTTCGCGAGCTCGTCGCGAAGCGCGTGTTGCACGCGCAGGTCGAGCGAGAGTTGCACGGGCTTGAGATCCGCGGCGGAGATGTTGAAGCCCGCGCCGTTGAGATCCTGCAGGCCCATGCTGTCGATATATTTCTCCATCCCGGCGATGCCCACGTTGTCCACGTTGGCGAAGCCGAGCACGTGGGCCGCAGCCTCCGCGTTCGGGTAGACGCGCTTGTTCTCGGGCAGGAAGCCGACGCCGGGGATGCCGAGGCGATGCACTTCCGCCTGCTGGCGCGGCGTGATCTCGCGCTTGACCCAGACGAAGCCTTTCTTGGTGCCGAGCTTGTTGCGCAGGTCCGTGGCGTCGAGATCCGGCAGCACGGCGGTCAGAAGCTCGACCGCCTCGTCCTTGTCGATGATGTTGCGCGGCTCGGCGAAGACCGAGACCATCTTCACGTCGGTGGCCAAAACCTCGCCGTTGCGGTCGACGATGTCGGGACGGGCGGCGGAAATCTCGGAGGAAGCGGCGCGGCGCACTTCGCTGGTGTTCTCGCTCGTCACGGCGAGAAAGACGAGCCGTCCGCCGATCAGGCTGAACAGGCCGACGAAGCAGGCTGCGGCCAAGCCGACGCGCGAGGTGCTCTTGTCGTGGCGCAGGCGAAAAAGCTCACGGGCATGACCGAGCACGCCGCGCTTCTGCGCTACAGTCCTGCCCTGCCATTCGGTTTGTTGCTCTTGCGACACGAGGCTCACCGTCTCGGGGTTTGGGTCGTCGGGGTACGGGCGTCCGAGCTTCGATCCTTCGGCGTCGCCGTCGGCTCGAGAAGTCCGAGCGCTTCGAGCTTGCGGCCGATCTCGTCCTCGCGCGAGGGCCGGTTCGGCAGGTCGGACAGGCGCGCGAGCTGCTGGATCTTGAGAGGCTGGAGATCGAGATGCTTGTCCACCGCCTCCTGGAGGCGATCGGGACGGTCGAGATATTGCCACTCGGCCTGCAGCACCGCGATGGCCTCGCGCTCGCGGCTGACCTGCGATTTCAGCTTCGCCACCTGCTCGACGTAGAAGAGCGTCTCATATTTGATCGAATAGGCATAGCCTGCCGATGCGATGAGGGCGGAGATCGCGATGATGTGGAGCAGCCTGATCATCGGCGCCCTCCCCGTTTCTCGGCTGTCTGCGGAAGCTCGGCCAGCATGGTGATGGCACTCAAGGGTTCCTGCGGCGGCGTTTCCGTGCGGGCGCCGGCGCGGAGCTTTGCCGAGCGCGCCCGTGGGTTCTGCGCCATTTCCTGGTCGCTCGGCCCCACCGGTCCCCGTGTAACCGCGTCGAATGTAGGCTCGGGTGCCGCTGCCGTCGGCAGGTGGCGCGAGCCCGCCGGCGCACGGCCGGTGCGAGCCGTGAAGAACTGCTTCACGATGCGGTCTTCGAGGGAATGGAACGTCACGACGACGAGGCGCCCGCCCGGCTTCAGGATGCGCTCCGCCGCATGCAGCGCGCGCACGAGTTCGCCGAGCTCGTCGTTGACGGCGATGCGTAAGCCCTGGAACACGCGCGTGGCGGGGTGAATGCCGCCCGGCTCCTGGCGGATGAGCGACGCGACGAGATCGGCGAGCTGCCGCGTGGTTTCGAAGGGCTGGCGCCGTCGCGCTTCGATGACGGCGCGGGCAACTGCGCGGGCGCGGCGTTCTTCGCCGTAATGGTAGAAGATGTCGGCGAGCTCGGCCTCGGAGGATTCGTTGACGAGATCCGCCGCGCTCGGGCCGCTTTGCTCCATGCGCATGTCGAGCGGCCCCTCGTTGCGGAACGAGAAGCCGCGCTCGGCCTGATCGAGCTGCATGGACGACACGCCGATATCGAGCACGACGCCGTCGACCGCATCGAAGCCCTGCCCGCGCGCGATCTCATCGAGGTCGCCGAAGCGTCCCGGCACGAGCATCAGCCGCTTCTTGAATTTGGACGACAGCGAAGCTCCGCCCGCGATCGCATCGGGATCGCGGTCGATGGCAACGACCTTGTTCTGCTGATGAGCATCGAGGATGGCGCGCGTGTAGCCGCCTGCGCCGAATGTTCCATCGATGAAGACGCCGCCGCTCTTCGCATCGAGCGCCGTGAGAACCTCCGCCAGGAGAACGGGAACGTGACGGGACAGTCCGCCAGCGGCTCCGGCTCCTGGGCCGTCGCCGCGTCCCGTCATCGCTCCCGTACTCCTGGTGAGGTGTTCTGCACTGTACGCGACTCCATCATTCGACTTCCCAACGTCTTCTTCAGGTCTCTGACCTTCGTGCGCGCCTCCTCCAGATGCGCACGGAAGCGTTCGGGCTCCCAAATCTGGAACTTGTGACCGAGTCCGACGAACGTCACCGTATCGCCGATCCCGGCATGCACTTTTACCGTATCCGTCAGGATGACACGCCCTTCCGGATCGACCTTCAGAATCTCGCTTGTCCCGAACAACGCCGTCGACAGCTGATCCCGCTCGTCCGAATAGGGCGACAGCGTCGACAAAAACGCATCGATCTCGTTCAGAAGCACGTTGCCGCCTGCGTCCAAGGCCGGCGAGTCGAGCGCCGGATGCACGTAGAGTCCCTCGAATCCGTCCTTGGCCAACACGGCCCGGAAGGATGCGGGGATCGAGACGCGACCCTTCGAATCCAACTTGTTCGTAAAATTGGACACGAAGCGGTTCATTGGCCGCAGCTCGCACGCTCCTGATTGTCAGCCCCCCGGCGGATCTTGAGGATCCGCCACCCGCAGCCGGTGATGACGCTACGTTCCGAAGCAGCGCGTCAGCATCTCTTGAGTGCTTGACGCTCCCTTCGGAAGACACCGTCGACGGGATGATTTGGGATAACATGGGATAATATGGGCGTCAACGGAACGGGGATGGAGTGCACGCCTCATGGCATGTGTTCCCCATGAGACGCATTTACGGTTAATGAATCGTAAGCAGGGCAACGGTTTGCCCCGCTTTCTTGCAAATTCTAACCTGTGGAAAGATGGCGTCAGCCGGCCTGTAAGCCGGGTTCTGTAGGGCCCAAAGTCTAAGAAACTTTGGACGTGGCGACCATTCCTCTGGGACGATCATTGCTGACCGCCTCTAGCAACCAACCCGGACGACGAGCCTGGAAACGGGCCTGGCGCGAACGCCTGTCGTCCCTATTCGGTTTTGCTCCCGGTGGGGTTTACCTTGCCGTCCGCATTGCTGCGTCCGCGGTGCGCTCTTACCGCACCCTTTCACCCTTACCCCGAATACGGGGCGGTCTGCTTTCTGTGGCACTTTCCCTGGGGTTTCCCCCGCCGGACGTTATCCGGCACCTTGCTTCCATGGAGCCCGGACTTTCCTCTCCGAGACGAACTCGAAGCGGCCGCCCGGCCAGCTGACGGTGCGGATGTGGTGCCAAATGGCCCCTGCCGTCAAGGACATTCAATCGGCGATCGTGACTTAAGTTTGAGTCCCGATCGGGGTCGGCACGCCGTCATTCCGGAGCGCCGCAGGCGAACCCGACCCGAAGGGCCACACCGAAGGTGGGGAAACCCATAACCGCCGATGGTGCAGAAGAGGCGCGACGCTGGTCGCCCTTTTCTAAGATGTCGTGGTTATGGGTTCCGGGTTCCGCTGCGCGGCCCCGGAATGACGGGGCAGAGTCAAACAGGGTCACTACTCAATCGGCTGCGGCCGTGATCACCTTCACCTTGGCGCAATAGGCACGGGAAGCGCTCGTCATCGTCTGCGTGCGATGGCCGAACTGATAGCGCAGGATCGTGCCGCAGGTGTCGCCGCCGGCGAGCTTGTAGGCCTTGGCGAGGTATTTCAGGCCGTAGCGCAGGTTCGTCTCGGCATCGAGAAGGCCGGTAGCCGGGCCGGCATAACCCAGCGACTGGGCCGTGCGCAGATTGATCTGGGTGAGGCCCATATGAGAACCGTTGCGCGCGCCGGCATTGTAGCGGCTCTCGAGCCTGACGACGGCATCCGCCAACTCGTAAGGCAGGCCGTTCTCGGAGGCGTAGCGGACGATCAGCGGCTTGATCGCGCCGGCCCGCGCGGCATCGGAGGTTCGAAGCCTCAGGCGGGGTTCTGTCGATACCGAAGGCAGCGAGGCGGTTTCGTTCGCATCGTCCTCGGACGGGTGAACCGCGTCGGCGCTTTTCTGAAACTTGCCCGCCGCGGCCACCTGTTTCGCCTTCTTGCCGTCGGCACCCTTGGCCGCCTTCGCGGTCGTCTTGGCATCGGGCTCCTCGCCAGCCTCTTCCAAGGGTACGGCAGCTTCGGCAGCGGCGGCATCCAGAAATTCCTGGGCCTTGTCCGGAGAAATGACGCTGCCGGAATCTCCGCCCTCCGCCCTGGCCTGCGAAGCAACAACAAGTATAACCGCACCAATGAACGCAACGGCCAGGGTTCTGAGGAAATGCTGCCAAGTCAAACCGAAAACTCCAGCCGGCGATCATCGAAAGGGCGGGCTGGGTGGAGGCGAAATGGGGCAAAGATGTGGCACATCTCGACGCAATTTCGTTCAGAATGCGTTCAAGCTTGACTGTGCTATCCTTCTAATTCTTGGCTTTATGGCGACGATTCTACCCTCTTGGAGGGATTGAAAAAATTTCGCCGGCCGACCTGTCGGGAGGAACTCTTTCTCCGCCCGGGAGTTGGCGACAGCGTAAGGTCAAGCTAAACAGGACCGGGCAGCCCCGCCCGATCATAACAGGGAAGCCTCCATGAAGAAGATCATGACAGCCATTGCCGCCGGTGCTCTCACCCTCTCGATGGCAGCCTGCAACACCCCCGGCGAGCGCGCAGTCGGCGGCGCAGCGATCGGCGGCCTTGCCGGTGCGGCAATCGGCGGCGCAGCAACCGGAACCGCAGGCGGTGCTCTTGCCGGCGCAGCCATCGGCGGTGCGGGCGGCGCCATTGTCGGCGCTTCTACGGCTCCGCGCGGCCCGGCCTGCCCCTACGGCACGTATCAGGACGTCTACGGCAACGTTTACTGCCGCTGATCCGCTCCACACGAGAATTTAAGGGGCTGAGGCATTCTCGGCCCCTTTCCTTTTGCCCGCACTTGAGCGTACGACTAATCTCAAGATGATTCAGTCGATCTGGGGTAAGTTGGGCGGTGCCGGCATCGGGCTGGCGCTTGGAGGGCCGATTGGCGCGCTCCTCGGCGGAGTTGCCGGCCATGTTCTCATTGACCGGGAAGGCTCCCTGTTCGGGAAGCCGCCGCGCGACGTTCTCTTCACCATGGGTCTCGTGGCGCTGGCCGCCAAGATGGCGAAGGCCGACGGCGTCGTCGTCGACGTCGAGATCCAGGCCTTCGAGCAGCTCGTCGAGGTGCCCGAGAGCGAGCACGCCCGCGTGGAACGCCTTTTCAACCTCGCCATGCAGACCTCGGACGGGTTCGAGTCCTACGCCCGCCAGATCGCCGATGAGTTCAAGGACGAGCCTGCCCTGCTGGAAGACGTGCTCGACGGCCTCTTCCATATCGCCAAGGCGGATGAGGCGATCCACGAGGCCGAATATGCCTATCTCAAGGATGTGGCGACGATCTTCGCGTTCTCGGATATGGATTTCGAGCGCATCGCCGCCCGGCACGTGCTGCGCCAGGACGATCCCTATCTGATCCTCAAGGCCGACCGCAGCATGAGCGACGAGGAACTGAAGCGGCATTACCGCCGGCTCGTCGCCGAAAACCATCCCGACCGCGAGATCGCCCGCGGCCTCCCGCCGGAGGCGGTGAAGATCGCAACCGAGCGCGTGGCGGCCATCAACGCTGCCTGGGAACGCATTGCGGCAGAGCGGAAGATCAGGTGACGGGATGAGCGCGCTGCCCCCGGAGAGCCCGATCGCCGCGAAGGTGTTTCCCTCGCCCAATCACGGGGAGCGCAAGGACGGCCAGCGTCCCACCATGCTTATCCTGCATTACACGGGCATGCCGGACGAGGGCGAGGCGCTGCAATGGCTGTGCAATCCGGTCTCGCAGGTCTCCGCGCATTACTTCGTGTTCGGCGATGGGCGGGTACTCCAGCTCGTGCCGGAAATGCGCCGCGCCTGGCACGCGGGCCGCTCCTCCTGGGATGGGGAGACCGACACCAATTCCTGCTCCATCGGGATCGAGATCGCCAATCCCGGCCATCCGGGCGGACTGCCACCCTTCCCCGATGCGCAGATCGAGAGCGTCGCGGCCTTGGCCAAGGACATCGTCGCGCGCTGGCGCATTCCGGCAACGCGGGTGCTCGGCCATTCCGACGTTGCTCCCGGCCGCAAGGTCGATCCGGGCGAGAACTTTCCCTGGCAGCGGCTGCATGAGGCGGGTGTCGGCCATTGGGTCACGCCGGCGGCGACCAGCGACGGGCGCTTCTTCGCCCGCGGCGATCAGGGCATGCCGATCGAGGCGCTGCAGGCCATGCTGGTCATGTATGGCTACGGGTTGAAGATCAACGGAACCTTCGACGAGGACACGGAGAAGGTGGTCGCCGCATTCCAGCGCCACTTCCGGCCCGAGCGCGTCGACGGCGTGGCGGACGCCTCCACTATCATGACCCTGCGCAACCTGATCGCCACGCGGCCAGGGGCCAGCGCATGACAAAGAGAATTTTCGCACACCGGTCCATGCAGTCCGCGCCAGTACGCTGACCTGCACGATTTCGAGGACTTGGCAGCCGCGTCACCCTACGCCGAGCGCCCGCCGGAATCCGCATTTCCCAGGAATTCTGCGCCCTATCTAAGTCCTAGATTTATCGGGGCTGTCGGCAGAGGAACTCTCACGTGAGCCCGCACTTGTTAATGAAGGTCAAGGAGAGCGCCCATGTCCGACAAGAAATCGTCCGATCCCGGCGGGCAGCAGCCGGAAGCGGTGGCATCGCTGGAGGATGCCGCGAGATCCGGATCGAAGAAGGCCAGCGACCAGGGGCTGCGGGCCAAGCCAGAAACTGCGCCGCAACCGAATTCGCTTGAGGCGGAGGAGGCCAAGGCTGCGGAGATCCTTAAGCGAGGCGCCGAGAAGGACACCGGTAAACCGGTATAAGCACCACTCCCAGCGCCCGGCGAACGTACTTTTTCTGCCCACATCCAGGGAATGCCGCGCAGGCGCTCAAAAGCTGTCCTGTTTCATAACCACGGACTGACGCCAGATCGGCTTATAAGCGGCGATTGCCGACCTACACCTTGATCGAGTTCCCTCGACCATCATCCGCTCGGGCACCGATCACCTCCTTGCATTGCGGAGAGGAAAGGATGGTGCTCGGAACGCCGGCTAAAACCCGCCAACCGACCGGGAATTAAAAGAAAAACATTGTTGCTTTATTGCAAAGAGTTAACTCGCAACATTGTAGGAAATCGGCCACAATCGCCCTGCATGAAATCCGGTCTGGCAGAGGGTTCTTCGGTGCGGCGCGTCTGGGTGTGGTTGATCGGCATTGTCCTCGTGGCGGGAGGTATAGGCGTCGTCCTGTGGAAGCCGACCGGCGGCAATGCGTCCGATCAGGCCTACCGCCTCGGAGCAGTGGACCGCGGCCCGATCACGGCGAGCGTGCGCGCCACCGGAACGCTCAACCCGGTCACCACGGTTCTTGTCGGCTCGCAGCTCTCCGGCCAGGTCGTCGAAATCCTCGCCGACTACAACACGCCGGTGAAGGAAGGCCAAGTGGTGGCCCGGCTCTATTCCGAGCAGATCAAGTCGCGCCGGGACGCGGCTCTGGCCGATCTCGCCCAGGCCAAAGCCGACCTCGACACCAAGCGTGCGCAGATCGACAAGGCACGCTCGCTGCTCCTGCGCGCCGAGGCGCAGGCCAATGACCTTCAGGCGCAGCGCGACCGCAGCCAGGCGCAACTCACGGAGGCGCAGCGAAATCTCGACCGGCAGCGGGAACTGACCACCCGTTCCGTGGGAACGCAGACCGCCCTTGAGCAGGCTGGCACGCAGGTCGACATCCAGAATGCGAACCTCGCCTCGGCTCATGCGCAGATCGCATCGAACAAGGCCGAGACCGAAGGCCTCAAGGCGGACCTTGCCCTTGCCGAGGCCGGCGTGAAATCGGCGGAGGCGATCATCCTGCAACGCCAGGCGAAGCTGAAGGACATCGAGATCGATCTCGCCCGCACCGACATCAAATCCCCGGTCGAAGGCGTCGTCGTGAAGCGCGACATCGAGCTCGGCCAGACCGTTGCCGCCTCGCTCTCCGCTCCCACCCTCTTCACCATCGCGCAGGATCTGCGCGAGATCGACATCTACGCCAATATCGACGAGGCGGATGTGGGGCGCATGAAGGAGGGCCAGAAGGTCTCCTTCACCGTGAACGCCTATCCGAACCGCAGCTTCGAAGGCAGCGTGCGCATGGTGCGCCTCTCGGCGCAGACGGTGCAGAACGTCGTGACCTATACCGCCGTGATCGGCGTGCGCAACGAAGACCAGGCGCTGCTCCCCGGCATGACGGCGAACCTGCAGATCGTCACCGACGAGCGCGAGGACGTGCTGCGCATCCCGAACGCAGCCCTGCGCTTCCGGCCCACGATGAGTGTCGCTTCGAGCGACACGGCAAGCGAGGCACGCAATGATGCCTCGCCCAGGCGTCGCATGCGCAGCCAGGAGGCGCAGGCCGGCGCGAACGAGGGTACGGTCGGACGTATCTACCGTCTCGGGCCCGACGGCAATCCGCAGGCCGTGTCGGTGCGGCTCGGCGTGACGGACGGCACCTACACGGAGATCCTCCGAGGCAATGTGCAGGAAGGCGCAGCGATCATCGTCGGCGCGCCGCGCGCCGACGGCGGCGAGGATGCAGGCGCCGGCTCCGGCACGCGCCGTCCGCGCCCGCCGCGGATGTTCTAAAGGTGATGTCGTGGCACTCATTGAAACGCGCGATCTGAGACGGGTCTACGACCTCGATGCCGGTCGCGTGGTCGCGCTCGACGGCGTCTCCCTCGATATCGAGCAGGGGGATTTCGTCGCCGTGATGGGCCCGTCGGGCTCCGGCAAATCCACCTTCATGAATCTCGTCGGCTGTCTCGACCGGCCCTCGGGCGGGCAATACCGCCTCGCCGGCACCGAGGTCGAAAGCCTCGACGCGGACGGCCTCGCGCATTTGCGCAACCGCGAGATCGGCTTCGTGTTCCAGCAGTTCAACCTGCTGCCGCGCATCGATGCGCTGAGCAATGTGGAATTGCCGATGATCTATGCCGGCTTCGACCGCAAGGTCCGCCGCGAGTGCGCCCTGCAGGCGCTCGGCCGCGTCGGTCTCGCGGAGCGCGCCCATCACCGGCCGATGCAATTATCGGGCGGGCAGCAGCAGCGCGTGGCGATTGCGCGGGCGCTCGTGAACAGCCCGAGCCTGCTCCTCGCCGACGAGCCGACCGGCGCGCTCGACAGCCGCACGGCGAAGGAGATCCTGGGCCTGTTCCAGGAACTCAACCGGGAAGGCGCCACCATCGTGCTCGTCACCCACGATGCCGATGTGGGACGCCATGCCCGCCGCCTCATCCGCTTCCGCGACGGCCGCGTGATCGAGGATCACCGCCAGACCCCCGTCGATGCGCGGGATCTCGCAGCGGAGGCCGCCGAATGAGACTGATCGAGGCGATCCGCTCCGCATTCTCCGCCATCGCGGCAAACGCTCTGCGCAGCCTGCTCACCATGCTCGGCATCGTCATCGGCGTTGCCGCCGTCATCGCCATGGTGGCGATCGGCTCCGGTGCGCGCAATCTCGTCGACCGGCAGATCCGTTCGCTCGGCGCGAACCTCGCCATCGTCACGCCCGGCAACGTGACCCAGGGCGGCGCGCGGCTCGGCGCCGGGGCCGCATCGTCCCTCACCGACGAGGATGCGCATGCCATCCGGCGCGAGGTCGACGGCGTCGTCGCGGCAGCGCCCTTCGTGCAGGGCGGCGTGCAGGTGGTGGCCGGCGGCAGCAACTGGGGCACGCGCATCTACGGCATCGATCTCGACTGGTTCTCCGCCCGCGAATGGGACGTCGCCACCGGCCGCACCTTCGATCCGGAAGAGGTGCGCCGCGGCGACATCGTCATCCTTCTCGGCCAGACGGTCGCGCGCAATCTTTTCGGCGAGGACGATCCCATCGGCCAGAATGTGCGCGTGCGCAACGTGCCCTTCCGCGTCATCGGCGTGATGGCATCGAAAGGCCAGTCGGCCTTCGGGCAGGACCAGGACGACGTGGTCTTCGTGCCGCTCGATGCGGGCCGCCGCCGCGTGATCGGCCGCAACTACGCCAAGGACGGCTCCGTCGGCTCGATCTTCGTGAAATTCGCCAACGAGAGCGATATCGAGCCCGGCATCGAGAGCATGACGGAGCTGCTGCGCCAGCGTCACCGCATCATCGGCTATCAGGAGGACGACTTCTCGATCCGCAACCTGACAGAGATCGCGAACACCGCCTCGGCCTCCGCCAACACGCTCTCGATGCTGCTCGCGGCGGTGGCGGCGGTGTCGCTCCTCGTCGGCGGCATCGGCATCATGAACATCATGCTTGTCTCAGTGACGGAACGCACGCGCGAGATCGGCCTGCGGCTCGCGGTCGGCGCGCGCCCGCGCGACATCCGCAGCCAGTTCCTGATCGAGGCGACGACGCTCTCGACCCTCGGCGGCGCGCTCGGCATCGGCCTTGGTGCCGGCGCCGCCTATCTCGTGGCGCAGCTCGCCGGCTGGCCCTCGCTCGTCTCGACGAACGCGATCCTCATTGCGGTGGGCTTCTCCGCGCTGGTGGGAATCTTCTTCGGGTTCTATCCGGCGCAGCGCGCGGCGAAGCTCGATCCCATCGAGGCGCTGAGACGGGAGTGACATTTTAGGAGCGTCATCCCGGAGGAGCGACGAGAGAGGCTACCGTAAGCCGGCCCTTTGCTCATCGATGGCCAGGTACCTCTCGAACAAGGGGGCGATATGCCGGGCACCCGACAGGCTGAGATGATGATTGTCGAAGTACAACGGTTTCCCTTCAAGCATGACGGAACATGTCTCTTCCCGGCATAGAGACTCGTGCGGGACGACGCGGGCAACGTTGCGCTGACCTGCCAGCGTGTCGAGGAGATTGAGGATTTCCGTGTTGCGTCGAAGGTACGCGCTCTTCTTGGAGCCCAGCGCATCGATTCCCATCCCATTCCAAGCGTAGCGGGCAAGAGCGCTCGGCACGTCGATCGTCGCCCGCGGAATCGGATAGATGAGAACGACCTGTTTTCCGGACTCGGCTAACCTGCTCACGGAAGCGCGAAGGCCATCTGCATAGGTGAAAGAGCGATTGTCTTTGTCATTGTCGTAGAAGGCGATGAGGAAGACCGTTTTGATGGTGGGATGATCGGTCAGAAATCGAAGCGTCGCCTCGTTGTGCTTGCGGCAGCCGGCGCTTCCGTTCCCCATCACGGGAGGACAGGAGGAGTAGCTGACCTGCATCAATGATCGCTGATGCTGCTCGGCAAGCTGACCCAGCACAAAGGCGAGCTCCACCGCATGGCTGTCGCCCCAGATGGCGAATTCCGGCGGCACGGATGTGCCGAAGACACAGGATCGCGGCAATGGAAGCGCGCTGTTTTCGAGACGGTGGCAATCCATGCGCCGGGGACTGGAGTCGTTCTTGAAGCTTTCAAGATATGCCACTTCGGCAGGAACCCGAGACACCCAGCCCTTGGACACAACGCCCGCCAGCCCGGCGGCGATGAGGAAGACCATCGCCACTGGAGCCGCCGAGAAAACGAATCGGCGGTTGACGATGCCCTTCCGACGAAACGGCATCTCGATGTATCGCCAAGACAGAATGGCAACGCAGAACGAGAGAAGAAGAACAGAGACGACATTCCAGCCCGAGAGCTCGTCGATCAGATAATACCGCGCGAACACCATGATCGGCCAGTGCCAGAGATAGAGGGAATATGAAATAAGCCCGATGAACACGACCGGCGAAAGACTGAGGATCCGACCGCATGTCGTGTCGTGCGATGCATAGACGACAAGCGCGGCCCCCAGCACCGGCACGAGCGCATGGTAGCCCGGGAACGGCGTGCGCGCCGAGAAGAGGCAGACGGCAAATGCGATGAGCGCGATCCCGAGAAGGGCCAAACCCTCGCGCAGGATCCTGCTCTTGAGCGGTGGGACGAAGCCGAGCGCAAGCAGCGATCCGAGCAGGAGTTCCCACGCGCGTGTCGGAGCCATGTAGAACGCGAAGGACGGTGACCTCGGCAGGCTCCAGATATTCAGCAGGAACGACACGGCCGCCATCGCTGCAATGATCGCAATGAGCCTTGACCGGCCGAAGCGATGGAGCAGAGCGAGCGCCGGCGGAAAGAGAATATAGAACTGTTCCTCGACCGCCAATGACCAGGTATGCAGCAGCGGGATCAGGTCCATCTGGGCGTTGAAGTACCAAGACTGTCGCCAAAAGAGAATGTTTGACGAGAACAGGACAGTCGCGATCGCGCTTTTCGAAAGACTCATGAAATCTTCCGGCAAAAACAGGATCGCCGCAGCAGCCAGGCAGAATCCGATCACCGCCGTGAGGCATGGGATGATGCGGCGAATGCGGCGCTCGTAGAATGCGATCACCGAGAAGCGGCCCTCCCCCATCTCCGACGCGATGATTCCCGTGATCAGATATCCGGAGATGACGAAGAACACATCGACGCCGACATATCCGCCGGCGAAGAACGGAAGCCCGGCATGAAACAGCAGCACCGGGAGCACGGCCACGGCTCGCAAACCATCTATTTCGGAGCGATAGTGCATTGAGTGGCGCTGCCTATCCCTGAAACGAGTGATGTATGCAGTCTTGAACCGTCGATACGCAGGCCGCCCGCGTTTGGTGGAGCAGCAAAGCGGCGTCATTATTCTGCGCTGCCAAGTAGCGGCACGCATCGCGCACGGACGATTGCGGCCCGCCCTTGAACAAAGGATAGAGCACCTGATTCAAAAGTGGACCCGCCCTCGCTTTCGATGCCATGGGCCCGGCCACCATCGCATCGGGTCAGCTTGACCCAAGTTCGGAAACCGGCATCGATCTGCCTCCACTTCGATCTGCCCCAGTGACTGGGATCAGCCGCTGAGAACATGTCGAGGAGCGGTGAAGGCGCACCAGTCTAAATTAGCCAGCCGGCCGGTGGGCATCATGGGGTCGGGCGGCGCCGGAGATGCGACCGAACAGGGACGAGAACGATGCTCATGCGACCTTGCGGAAGAAAATCCTGAGGGGCATCCACTTCATGGCACGCGCCAAAAGAGCGCATCGTCGCGAGCCTGCAGTTTACCACCTTGCGCCAGTGTCGGGGCGTTGCTTGCAACGGCCTGAGATGGAAGGATTTCTCTGGTCGCCCTCCAAAGGTCTTTGTCAGGACCGCAGCGCGTCGAAGCGGGTTGACATTAAGAGACATCTGGCAACACTTCTGTCCTTGCTAGAACATTATTAGCAGAAGTCGGACATATTCCGCATCGGCTTCTGCGTTCTGCTCAATTTCATGACGCTCACGCGGCGCTCTTTGGGGGCCGCACGCATTTTGCCGACCGAGGCACCCGCTGCCGACGTCGCCGGAAAGGTATTGCTTTGACGACTTTGTATGTTTCTCCAACCGGATCCGGCACCAGGGACGGTTCTTCCTGGGCCAATGCAGGTACGATTTCCAGCCTCTCAAGCTTCATCACCAAGGCCGGCGCGAACGGAGAGGTTCTTCTGCGCGCCGATCAGGGCGCCTACAAGGTGACCGGTCAGACAACCATCCGGGCGGGTGGCGAAGCAGGAGCGCCCGTCACGATCCGTGGCGTGGATGCGACCGGCAAGAGCATGGATGCGCAGTTCGTGGGCACGCGGGCGGCCGACTGGACAACAGGCAAACCCGAAGGAACGGAGGTCTTCCGTCTCCTGGCCGGCGCCGACCATCTCAAATTTCAGAACATGGCGTTCGAGAACATCGGCAACGGCGCGTTCCGGATCGGTGCAGACATCAGGAATCTGACCCTCGAGCACATGCAGGCAAACAACGTAAGGCGATTCCTCGAGGATACGGTCTCGAGCGGATATGCGAGTGCCAGTGTCGACGGGCTCACCGTGAGAGATGTGACCATCGGCAAATTCTCTCAGAATGCCATCAAGCTCAGGTATGACAGCAGCAACATTCTTATCGAGAACGTCACCGGGCACGGTGATCTGAATACACCCGAGAAGTACGTGCAGGGTATCGCGCTCGACGACACGGCACACAATGTCGTATTCAGAAATGTCGCGATGCACAGCAGCAACGCGCGAGGTTCGAGCACCGAATACTGGAACGGCGACGGATTCACCACGGAGACCGGCAACTACAATATTCGGTTCGAGAACACGATGGCGTCGGGCAATACCGATGCCGGCTATGATCTCAAGTCGAGCAGCACGGTTCTGATCAACACGATCGCGGAGGGCAACAACCGCAACTACCGTTTCTGGAGCACGTCGATCAGCATGGAGGGCGGGCAAAGTCTCGATCCTCGCTATTTCGGCGGCAGCGCCTCGACCGATCATTTCTGGCTCGCAGACGGCGCTCATGCGAAGATCAGCGGCGGCTCCATCCTGGATCGGAATGCCAACGTAACTGTATTCGATCTGTGGAAGACGGGTGCGGTGCTGGAAGTCGACGGCACGACGATCGACACGATGGGGAAGTGGTCGGGGCTCGGATCGAACTCCCAGGTTGTCATCATCACGCCGCCCGCGCCCGAGCCTGCTCCCTCGCCCGTTCCGCAGACGATCACGAGCACGGCGGGTCATGACGAGCTGCACGGCACCGCGGGCAGCGATACGATCGATGGCCTAGGCGGTAACGATGCCCTCTCGGGCGGCGGAGGGAGCGACAGGCTGACGGGCGGCCTTGGTCAGGACATACTTTCCGGCGGCAGCGGAAAGGACTTTTTCTGTTTTACTGCCACCAGCGAGTCGGGATCATCCAAAACTGTCGACACGATCAAGGATTTCGTGATCGGTGAGGACAAGATCGACTACTCGGCGATCGACGCGAGCACCAAGAGTACGGGCAATCAGTCCTTCGTATTCATCGGCGACGCCAAATTCAGCAAGGTGGCTGGTGAGCTGCGTGCCTTCAGCGTCAATGGCGTTACGGAGGTCCACGGCGATGTGAACGGCGATGGTCATGTCGATATCTGTGTCAAGCTGAGTGGTGCATTGCGCCTGACCGCCCAAGATTTCATCCTCTAGCGTGTGAGACGGTAGCATCGGATATGTCCCCAAATGTCGTCTACTTTGGGAGCAATCCAATGCTACCGGCAACAACGCGAGCGATCCGTCGGCTCTGCAAACTGCCGGCGGATTTTTCTAATGCATCCACTTTGGTGGTATCGACGCTCTTTTGGATTGCCGCTTGTTGCGTGAGAGGCTGGATTTTCCGCGCGAACCCGAGAACGATCGTCCGGCTTGAGGCACATTTCGTTCATACAAGGCCCCTCATCGAGGCGCCACAGAGGTACTTCGTCCGATGTAGTCGATGCTCGTCGAGCACGCCCGCAACCTCAGGCGACGAGAGCCAGCATGATCCGCCAAGCTGTCGCGCCCCTTGCTATCAGTCGTCCCAAGATGTTCTTCGGGGATTGACAATCGATGGTATAGGGTGTCATCTGGCCGCAAGCAGTTCGGCCCGGATTTGCTTTTGACTACATTGCATATTTGTTGATCAGTACGTTGTTTCACAGAAGGCCGAACATCGTTGACTCGCAACTAGGTCTCGATAACCAAAGCGTACTTTTTTCGGGCGCCGCCCGTGAGCGGCATGTACCCACAGCCCGCGTAGCGTGATTCATATCGGGAAGCAGCAGGACGGAGATGCGCTCTCGTTTTTGATCGAGCAAAGGCCGAAGTCATGCGCTTCAACACATCGACACTTTGCGGTTTGCTCTGTTCCATTGCGATGATCGGCCTCCCGATCCGCGCGGCTGCCGACGATTATCGACTCGGCCCGCAGGACAAATTGCGCATCAGAGTTGTCGAATGGCGGGCTGGTAGCGCCGAATACTTTGATTGGGCAGTCTTTGCCAACGAATATGCCGTCAGCGCCTCCGGCACCGTCTCCTTACCGCTCATTGGAAGCCTTCCCGCAACCGGACGAACGACGGAGGAGTTCGCGACCTCCGTTGCGGAGACATTGCAGAAACGAGCCGGACTCTTGCGCCCGCCGGAAGCCACAGTCGAAATCGTTCAGTACAGGCCGGTCTATGTTGTCGGGACCGTGCAGCATTCGGGGGAATATCCCTATCGGCCCGGGATGACGGTCCTGCAGGCGATAGGTTTGGCGGGAGGCATTTTCCAGCAGCCCGGAACGGAGGCCGGTCGTACGGAGAAAGACCGCATTACGGCACAAGGGGTCCACGAAATTGCGCGTCTCGACGCTCGTCGGCTGCTCGTCCGTCGAGCGCGTCTCGGCGCCGAGCTCGAAGAGACCAGGCAGATCGCGACACCCGAGGAACTGCGCAATGACGCCGACGTCGCGCGCTTGATCGAGACCGAGTCAGCCGTCATGAATGCCCGCAGCGAGGCGCTAAAGTCGCAGCTGCTGGCCTTCTCTGAAATCAGGAACCTGTTCTCCAGGGAGGTCGAGGCTCTCGAGCAAAAGATCGAGGTCCAGAACAGGCAAATTGCCCTTGCCCGCCGTGAACAGCAGACCGTCAGTGCCTTGGTCAACAAGGGCTTGGCAGTTACCTCCCGAGAGTTCGCCCTGGAGCGCACATTGGCGGACCTCGAGAGCAAGCTGCTCGACTACACGACGGCCGTCCTCCGCGCCAGGCAGGAGATTAGCAAGGCGGAGCGCGCCGCAGACGACCTGAAGGCCGAGCGGAAGGCAAGGATCGTTACCGAGAAGCAGGATACCGAAGCGCAGATCGACCAATCCAAGGCACGTCTCACGACCGCTTTGAGTCTTATCAACGCAGCGACGGACATCACGCCCCAGCTTCTCCTCGAAAAGCCGCTCGAAAAGCCGACGACGGTGTTCACCGTCATCCGCCGGGTTGGCACCAACACTGTCAAGACCGTCGTCGATGACACGGCAATGATCGAGCCAGGAGATGTGGTGCAGGTCGACCAAGTCGTTGGAGAGAGCGTCTCACCCGGGAAAGCCAGCATGAGGGCCGCCACAGAAGAGTCACTAACCCGATAAGAATGAATGCCCGATAGAGAGGCAAACAATTGGAGGAAATGCATCGAACAACCCGTCGGAGTGAGTTGGGCACCACCGAGGGTGGGTTCGAAGGAAGAGCTTCAAGGAGAACCATTACGCCAAGGTCGACATCTAGAGGAAAGCGGCATGAGATCGATCTCAACGGAAGGGCTCGAAAGGCCGGACAATGTCAGCGCCGGCGCGGTTCCAATGCTACAATGGTTGCGCATAGAAGATCTGCTGGTTGATCCAGCGTATCAAAGGCCGATCGTCGGCCAAGGCCGGCGCAATGTTATGAGAATTGCGAAATCCTTCTCCTGGTCCTGCTTTTCCCCCGTTGTCGTCTCACCGATCGAGGGGGGAAAGTTCGTTATCATCGATGGGCAGCATCGGACCACAGCGGCGGCGCTTATCGGCTTCGACAGCGTCCCCTGCCAAGTGGTCATCGCTTCGCGGGAGCAGCAAGCAGCCGCCTTCAAAGCCATCAACGGAATCACCGTGGCGATCTCGCCAATGGCTCTGCATGCCGCCGCGGTCGTGGCCCGCGAGCCCTGGGCCATCGACACCGCCGATATCTGCCTCAGGGCCGACGTCGAGCTGCTTCGTTATCCGCTTCCTGTCGAGCGCCAGCGCCCTGGGCAGACCATGGCCGTTGGCGCGATCACGCAATGCTTGAAGCGCTTCGGTCCGGACACGTTGATTACGGCACTGCAATGTGTCACCCAAACTGCAAACAACAAGCCGGGCGCGCTGACCTCGCGGATGATCCGTGCCCTGTGCGAGGTACTCCACAGCAACGGCCATTGGAGAGATAGCGGGCTTGCCCTGTTGGAGGCATTCGATACGATCGAGCTGGCCGCGATCCAGACGCGGGCGGCAGTATACGCTGGAACGATGCGCATCAGCCAAGTCGAGAGCATCAGAGACCAGATCCGCGCGGAGCTGAGCCAATTGCTGCCCGCACCAGACGTGCAAATTTCGGGGCATTCGCCACCGAGGAGCGTCACCCATGGGGTGAGCTCGCTGTCCGAAAGACACTGAAGGTTCCGCTGGAGAGGCCGGAACATGCGATGTCGCGAACATATTGCGCGGAGCCAGAGGCCGTCATCGGCGGGAAGTAGCATCGCTATCGGAGATCGATGAGCATGGAACTGAATGTCCCGACATTCTCCCCCTACGTTGTCGGAGGCGTATACCTGGCTCTTCTTCCGCTGACTCTGTTCGCGCTGCTCCGCCACGGAGATGCGGCGACACGCTTTCTGGTTCTCGCTCTGTGGCTGCGCTATCTCCTCTCGGCGCTCCACCCATACACATACCCGCCGATGGCGGGTGGATTGTCGCTGAATGCGCTGGGCTCGATCATGGTCACGGCGATCGGGCTCCTGATCATCGACCGGCGCCTTCTGTTGCTGAAGGTCTTTGGAGGGGTCTATCTCGTAGTCGCCGCGACGGTCGCCAGCGCGAGCATCAACAATCCTGCAGACGTTGTCGGCAGCCTGACAAAATGGGGATACTTCGTTGTCCTCACGGCGGCGGCCTTCCAAGCGCTCGGTCGCCACGGTTCCGGCGCCGTGTTTGGCACCTTGATCGTTGCCTTCCTGCCTCCTCTCACCCTCCAGGCCTTGTCCGTCGTCGTCGGCCTAGGCAAGTTCAGTACATCCGATAGCTCGATATGTTTTATCGGCGGGTACAATCATGAGGCCGCATTCTCGATCATCTTGCTGACCTTCCTCTATTGCGCATGTTTCCTCGAGCCCAAGCGGCCGATCCTCACCATGGTGTGCATCCCCATTGCACTCGTCGCGCTGCTTCTGGCCAACTACCGAACCTCGCTTCTCGCTGCGATCCCTGTTGTCGTTGCGGCCCCGCTTATGGGAGCGGTCCGGCGCGTTTCACCGTCCGACCGACCATACGTGCTCGGCGTGTTCTGTCTTGCGGGCGCCATGCTTTTCTATGTCGCGGTCATTGCCCTGCAAGAGCGCTTCAACGATCTGTTCGTCACGCTGGCCAACCTCTCCGACCTCGTGAAGCCGCCGGAGTATTATACCGCGTCCGACGAGGAGCTGCTCTCGGCCCGTGCCGTCATCTGGAGCCGGTATATCAGCGCCTATCTCGAAGGTTCGCTCCTCAACCTTGCCTTCGGTTTTGGTCCAGATTCCTGGGAGGATGTCTTCACGCGATATGCTCACAACACATTCATATCGTCGCTCTACGAGATTGGAGTCGTCGGCCTTGCCAGCATGATCGTCCTGTTCGTGTCGAACTTCAGGTTCGCCTTTGCCAGCGCGCCCGCATATCGCCCTCTCGTTGTCGGCGCGCATGTGGGATTTCTCATTCTCAACCTGGCAACGATGCCGCTCTGGCTGATCGAAGGAAATATCCTTCTTGCTTTGACGCTAGCCTATACCTTGCACGTGCAGAGGCCCAGATATGTTCATGTCGTTAGCAATCCGCCTCAGGTGCGGCCATTCCCCATCTAGGGGCGATCGTGAATGGAGCATCAGGCCTGGCAATGAAGGTTCTCAGATCCTCACCTCCTGAGGGTCGGCACTGGTATCACGCACAGCAGGGCAAAGACGGTCGTAAATATCCATGACCTTTTTCGCATGCGTGCTTGCCGAGACATCAATGGCAACCCGGGCGCGCTCATGGCTTCCGAGAGCGACGGCTTCAGGCGCCATCAGGATGTCGAGTGCGACCTGAGCGAATTCGTCCGCGGCGCCCGGCATGGGGATCAGACGGCCCCCACGCCAGGCATTCCAAATCTCCCGATAGCCGGCATCGTCGGTAGCAACGTATGGCGTTCCAACGATGGCTGCCTCGACGAGTGTGCGGCCGAATGGCTCACGAACGGAGGTCGCGATCAGAAGGTCCAGTGCCGCGATGTTTCGTTCTCCCGGCAGATGAAACCCAGCGAATGTCACCCGCTCGGCAATCCCAAGATCCTGCGCCATCCGCGCGAGGTCGCGTTCCGTCCAGTTGCCGTCACGCCCGAAGACCACGAAATGGCAATCGGCTCTCACCCGCAGCAATCTCGAGCAGATCTGCAGGAACAGGTCCGGGCGCTTCCAGAAATGGAAATTGCCGACAAACCCGATCAGGACTCGATCCGACGGGCAGCCATGTTCGGCTGCAAACCGGCGCGCGTCCGCCCGCTGTGCGCTCTTGGCATCGATGTGGATCGGGTTGAGCACCAGCGTGCTTCTGGCCGGCGCGACGAATGGAATATTGTCCTGGCATGACGCCGAGATGCAGATGACCTCATGGGCGAGACCAATGAGAAGGCGCTTCGGAAGCGTCATCCGATTGAGCGAGCGGTGGTGATACACGACACGCTTTCCGGCAAGCCGCGCGACGGGTCCCCAGGACTGCATCGTCCGCAAATCGTTGAAATGAACAACGCTTTCCGCTGGAAATGTCCCTGCGATTT
This sequence comes from Microvirga zambiensis WSM3693, assembly GCF_016735695.1. Lineage (GTDB taxonomy): Bacteria > Pseudomonadota > Alphaproteobacteria > Rhizobiales > Beijerinckiaceae > Microvirga > Microvirga zambiensis. The sequence goes on from NZ_JAERQD010000014.1 coordinate 47,197, forward strand.
GCAGGCGCGCGAACAACCGACGCGCGTCATACAGCGGATGATGACGGGATGTCGGCGCCTCATTCGTCGGGATGACGCGAAGCCCACTCTCGATCGCTTGGCGGGCGATCAGAGTGCCTGCCGAGCAGAGGACGCAGCATTGAAGTCCGAACTCCCCCTGGAGCGTTCGCGCGAGAGTAAAGGTGGAAACATGGCTCCCGCCCATCTCACTGCCCACGAACGGGAACACGACTGCCCTAACGCCTCGCCCCCTGGACTGCGCCTTCGACGTCGTCATTTAGAAACCCATGCGCCCAACCTGTCACGGGCAGAACCGGCCAGCGACGGGAACGTGGCATGTACGCGTCCGCCATGCGAAGTCCCGCGCGTCGCGTCCTGTGCGTGACCATATTCCTGGTAGTGTCGGATTCGTCTCATGTCCACGCCGTTCAGGATGGCGCCGACGCATTGAGGCTTTATGCTTTCTTCAGCCGCCAGGACCTCGCGAATGAGCTCCTTCGACGTCTCGCCCCATTTGACGACCAGAAGAACACAATCGACCTTTCTCGCAAGAATCCTCGCTTCGCTCCCATCATTCAAGGGCGGCAGATCGACGACGATGTACTTGAAGTGCGATGCCGCATCCCGAAGCATCTCGTCGAACTGCTCACCGGCCACAAGGTGGCTCGGATGCGGCATGTCCGGACGCCTGACCAGGGGAAGCATCGCGACCCGAGGAACCGGGCCGCAGCGCCATGCGTCATTCCACCGGCATGAACCTGCGAGGACATCAAGAAGACCGAGCTTGGCCTCCGGAGCAAGCACCATACTGAGATGCGGATTCCTCGTATCGCCATCAATCAGAAGGGTTGGCCCTTCCTCTCGCCCGAGAAACATCGCGAGATTTGCGGCGACCAGCGACCTGCCTTCCTGCGGAGCGACTGACAGGACACCAATGACCTTCGAGCTTTCCAAGCCCCTTTCAGCAATCGAAAGTGACACCGATCGGAGTGTTTCCGCAAATCTCGAGGCAGGAAAACGATCGACGAATCTGGCAAGGTCATAAGACACCCCGTTTCGATCGCTCGATTGCTTTCTGGTAGTAACGCCATATCCGTGTCTTTTCGCGCCAGGGGGGATGGAAATGGCCGGCAGCAGCCCGAGGCACCGCAACCCGAGCTCTTCCCTGACATCCTTAGCAGTTCGGACCGACCTGTCGCGATACTCGCGCACGGCGCCCCAGGCCCCGCCGGCGACCGCACCTACGAGTGTAGCGAGAACGATGCTGATGAAGGGCTTCGGCTGGCTGGGCTGCAGCGGCGGAGCCGCCGCGGTCACAACCCGGGCGTCGCTCAAGGGGAAGGATTGCTGCTGAATAGTCTGCTGATAGCGCTGCGAGAACGTGTCGTAGAGGCCCTTGTAGGTGTCCGACGCACGCTCGAGCTCTCGCAGTTGGACAAGCTTGGCGTTTGCGTTCGCGGCAATCGAAATCAAATCATTCACATTGCGGTCGAGCTGCTCCAGTCTGGCCTTCGCAACCTCGAAGTCACTTTCGTAGCTCTGTGCGACGGAAGCCAGTTCGGTGAGTATCTGGTGCTGGACCAGGGCCTTTTCGTTTCGATACTGGATCGCCCGTTCATGCTCCGGCCCAAAGCGCGCACTGATCTCCGCCTCCCGCCTCCCGGCTTCTATGTAGCGCGATTGCAGGTCGTTGATGACATTGTCCTTGAGGCCCTCGCCGACCAATGTTTCGACCTGATTTGAATTCAGGACATAGCGAATTCTGTCCAGCCGAGCGCTCGTGCGCGCCACCTCCCCACGAGCTGCAGCGAGTTGACCGTTGAGTTCGGAAAGCTGCAGGTCCGTGACGAGTTGCCCTCCGACGGCAATGAGATTGTTGCTGGCGCGGAACTTTTGAACGGCGAGGTCCGAATCGACGGCCTGCTGTCGAAGCTCTTCGAGCCGAGCAAGGAGCCATGCATTGGCGCGCCGCGTAGAATCGTATTTTCCCTCCAGCTGATCAGCGAGATATGCCTCGACATAACTGTTGACGATGCGAGCCGATTGCTCGGCATTTGCTCCCGTGTAGCTGATCGAAATGAGATAGGTCTTGCCCACCCGCGTAACTGCCGTCCGACGCAGGAGGCGGTACACCGCGGTCCATCGCGCGGCCTCCCGTGCCCGCGCTTCATCGGGAGCGGTTGGGGGGGCATCCTGAATCAGTGCGACGAGGGAGCGAATGGTTCGGTCGATCGAACGGCTTACCCAGGTGAGGACCCAGCCGTCATCCGTCCAAAACAACTGATCGTCAACGAGGCGCAGGCCGTCGACGACGGCGAGTGCAATCTTTTCGGATTTCAGGATCTCGACCTGACTATCGACCACGGTCGAGGAATCCACCGAGCCGATCTCCGTAACCGCCGAGACGTCCTGAACGGCGCGGACCTGACGCCGATCGATCATGATGCTGGTGGTAGCCGTGAACAGGGGCACAGATGTTGACACGAACACGAGCCCGACCAGCGCGCCCAATAGTGCGAAGAGAAGGATTATTTTCAACTGCCGTCTGATAGCCGAGAGAATGAACCTCACGTCGAAGTAATCGTCCTGATCTCTCCCATGAGGAAGGGCCAATGTCGGCTCGTCGAGAGTATTTCGCGCGAATAGCTGCAGCATTCGGTTCCTCGCAACTCACACAGGCACAGAAGGACTACACTTCTCGATTAGGTGGGATCCAGGGGGGCAATGAAACCCTCGCAGCCACGGCATCCCATGCCACGGCGCCCTTTAGACCCAGCAGTTCCAATGTCTTCTTCTTATCAATCTATGGCGCTGACGGAGCATAGCCAGTCGTTATCGCCCCGACCAACCGCATCATGAGAGAGCTCGGTCAGGAAGAATGTAGCACGCCTTCCATCTGACGCTCTAGCTTGCCTCGGGCAAGTTTAAATTAGCTCTCATTCAAACAGCGTGATGACGCTTGCCCATTCCTGCCGTTCGAATCGTGCTCAACCCGCCAGCGATGGAGAGACGAGTGCCGGCGGCTGCCAAACCTTGCGAACGGATGATGGCATGGGAAACAGGTGCCAGCGGCAGTTCGTACAGATTTTCCACCCGAACGAGTATCGGGTCACTCAGAATGACCGAACCATCTCTGAGACGAACAGTTCAAGTCGCGCCCGAATCTTCCTTTGCGGTTCGGATAATAAAGCCAAGGCTCACAATACTGGACAGGATCGCGTGAGACTAATTTAGCGCATCGCGAGCATCTATGCCGGACGGGCTCCGGCGGTTGTTCTTGTCGAGCACCGCATTATAAAACCCAGCGACAACTTTATGCTTGCCGAGCAAGGCCCACAACCGCGCGTGGGTCAGCTGAACATTTTGCAGTAACGGTGCGTTCATATTCGCTACGTGCAGCCCCGGTAACAATTCCGTTGCGCGTCAGCTTGCTGCTTCTCCGCACCACGAGATTGCACATTGATGACAGTAGGACCGCACATGGCCATGCTTACATCGAGGCTGACAGTCCCATACGACTTTCATCGCTCATCGCGCTCGCGACGGGGGGAATTGTGCAAGCGCGCGTTCGATCTGATTTTTGCCAGCGCGATACTCATTTCCGTAGTGCCGATTCTGCTCGCCATCGCCGTTGCAATACGTCTCGACTCGCGCGGGCCCATCTTGTTCCGGCAGACCCGCGGAGGGATGAACGGCCGTCCGTTCCGGATGTACAAATTCCGCACGATGTCGGTCACCGAAGAGGATGGAGCGATCACCCAGGCGACGCGCGGCGATCCACGCATTACGCCGCTCGGACGGCGCCTTCGGAAGTCAAGTCTCGACGAACTCCCCCAACTGCTGAATGTCATCCGAGGGGAAATGTCACTGGTCGGACCTCGTCCGCACGCACTTCAGCACGATATAGAATTTGGAAAGATCGTCGACGGCTATGCACTGCGGAACCAGGTGAAGCCGGGAATCACGGGCTTGGCGCAAGTTAACGGCCTTCGCGGCGGAGTATCGACGGTGGACGCGATCCAGAGACGTGTCGATCTCGACATTGAGTATATTACGCATTGCAATCTGCGCCTCGACCTCTTGATCCTTGTTCGGACAATTCGTGAGGTGCTTCGTCAGACGAACGCATACTAGCGAAACGATCCAGCTGGCGATCAGCTGAATCGGGCGTTGAAGCTGGCAATTCTCCGGCGTGACTGGATCGTCGTCGCAGATGCTTCGGATCGACCCATTTTCAAACGCTCTGACGTCGAGACGTATCAATGGGAGAACCGAATGCCGATCTCACCGGACAGATTGATGTCGACGTGCGGTGCGAGATGCCGATTTCGACCTTTCGCCTATGCGGGCCTGGCATCCAGCCTCGGCAGCGCACTCACACGAGCGCTTGCCGGGATAGCGCTTCTGGCAATCGTTAGTGAATCCTGCCTCGCCTTGAGCCAAGGAGCGCAGATCCTGTACATTTCACCCGTACCGGCAGGCTCAGAAGATGGAACCGACTGGTCGAATGCCGGCTCGCTCAATCGACTTCCCGAGTTCATCGCGAGACTTGCGCCGGGAGGTTCGATTCAGCTGAAGGCTGATGCCGGACCCTATCGGGTCGACAGGCAGATCGCGATCCGGAACGGCGGCGGCGACCGCGCGTCGATCACGATCCACGGTGTCGACTCGAAGGGAAATCCCGCGAATGCGGAGATCCTTGGATTGCGTGCAGAACCCTGGCAAAAGGGCGCTCAGGCCGGCTCCGAGATCTTTCGCCTCCTGACCGGGGCAAACCATCTCACTTTCAAGAATATCTCGTTTCGGAACACGGGTGACGGCAGCTTCCGCGTGGCGGGCAACATCCGCGGCCTGCATATCGAGGACGTCTCCGCCCGGAATGTTCGTCGCTTCTTCGACGTCAACCCAAGTGGCACGGAGCAGAAGGCCCAGGTCGACGATCTGACGATCCGGCGCGTGGATGTCCGAGGATTTTCCAAGGGGGCAATTCGCATCAGGGGCGATTCAAGCAACATCGTAATCGAAGATGTTCTTGGCGACAGCGAGCGCCAGGATGGCGACAATTTCGCGATCGGTATCGCCCTCGAGGACACGGTTCATGATGTCGCCCTGCGACGCGTGGAAATGATGAATAGTCATGACAGCACGAACGAATACTGGAACGGCGACGGTTTCACGACAGAGCGCGGTGTCCGTAATGTCAGCTTCGAAGACACGACGGCATCCGGGTCCACCGATGGTGGATATGACCTCAAATCCTCCGCGACCACGCTGCGTCGTCCCATTGCCGGCGACAATAAGCGCAATTACCGCATCTGGGGCGACGCCGCGATCATCGACTGTGTCAGCCGCGATCCGCACAAACGTGGTGGAAGCGGTTCTCAGAATCATTTTTGGATTGCCAAGGGCGCCAGAGCGGATGTCTCCGGCTGCGAGATAGAGGATTCTGATGAGCGGACCACGGCGTTCGAGATCGAACCCGGAGGATCGCTCACGGTCCAGAACTCCTCCATCAAGACCAATGGAAAGGCGTCGCTGGTCCGTGAGGGCGGCCGTCTCGAGATCACGCCAAGCCAGTAACAGCCAGATCGAGGTACGCCGTGAAGATCTGTGTTCTCGGACTTAGAGGCATCCCCAATGTCAGCGGCGGTGTCGAGACACATTGCGAGCAACTCATCCCGCGGCTGCAAAAGCGCCGGCCGGATGATCAGTTCACGATCATCGGCCGCAGATTATATTGTCCCAGGGACGTCTCTGAATTCGACGGCGTGCGGATCGTGGCACTGGCTCATGCGAGGGGGAAATACCTCGAGGCGATCTCGAGCGCGCTGATCGGTCTCCTCTACGCCAGGTTTCGCCTTCATGCCGAGATCATCCATATCCATGCGATCGGTCCGGCTCTGGTCACTCCGCTGGCGAGGATGCTGGGGATGAAGGTTCTCGTGACCCATCACGGTGCAGACTACAACAGAACGCGTTGGAATTCGTTCGCCAAGGCGGTTCTGCGCGTCGGCGAGTTTTGTGCCCTTCGCTTTGCCGATCATATCATCTCAGTCTCGCCATCGGCGGCTGATCAGCTAAAGCAGCGCCATCGGTCTCGGTCGTCGCATATCTCTTTCATACCCAACGGCTCAAATCATGTGACGGAGGACGACGCTGTCGACGGCGCCGATCAGGCGATCTTGTCACGGTATGGCCTGGCTCCTCGCGATTACCTCATCACCGTCGGGCGGCTCGTGCCGGAAAAAGGCGTCGAGACTCTCATCCACGCATATCGTGGCGTTCCTCGCCCGTCGAAACTCGTCATCGTCGGAGGCTCGTCGGAAGATCGGTATGCTGACTATCTGCACCGCGAGTCCGATCAGCGGGTGCTCTTCACGGGAGCCCTCGAGCCCCCCGATGTTCGTGTGCTCCTAGCGAACGCGGCATTGTTCGTCCTCGCTTCCCGGCACGAAGGCTTGGCAATCGCCGCGCTGGAGGCCGCGGCCTCGGGGTGCCCGGTCCTTTTGAGCGACATTCAGGCCAATCTTGATCTCGGCCTTCCGAAGGCAAGCTACTTTAGATCCGGCGATGAGGACGACCTTCGAGCAAAGCTATTCGCGCCGCATCAGACATATTGCGTCCCTTCGACCGCCTTCCTGCGCAACTACGACTGGGACAGAATCAGCGATGAGACGAGCGCGGTGTATGAAGCCCTGCATCGGGCTCCGAGGGATGGCGCTTCGAACCGGCTCATCCCCTGGCTTCGTTGATGCTGCGGTATACCGCCATGATTTTGGCCGCATGCGTTCTTGGAGAGAGTTCGTCGGCCACCTTGCGACGGGCATCGAGGGACAGGACGACTTTCTCTGGCGCGGCGAGGATTCGCATGGCTGCATCGGCGAAGTCTTTCACCGTCGCCTGAGGATCGACCAGGACACCGCCGTGCCAGCGGGCCACGATCTCGGAGTGACCGGCATCGTCTGTCGCGACGAACGGAACGCCGAGGAGCACAGCCTCCACGAGAGTCCGGCCAAATGGCTCCCCAAAAGCCGGCGCGAGCAAGATGTCCAGGGTCGCGATGTTCATCTCGGGCGGCGTCCGGAAGCCCGCCATGACGAGCCTGTCGGCGATTCCGAGGTCCCTGGCGTATGCCTCCAGGTCGCGGCTTCGGAAATCCCGTTCGCGGCCGAAGATGACGAACTTGGCGCGGGGCTCCCGTGCGGCGATGTCCGCACAGACCTTGAGGAAAAAGTCCGGCCGCTTCCTGAACTGGAAATTGCCGATGAATCCTATGAGGATCGGCTCCGCTCCGTCTGGGGCATGGGCACGGAACTCCGTCCGCCACCCTTTGGGAGGCTCGAGCATCGGATCCGGAAAAGGATTGAGAACGGATGCGACGCGATCGCCGGACAGAAACCGGAGGTCGCGGCGGCAGGGATCCGATATGGTGATGATGCCGTGCGATTGACGCACGAGCGATCGGTCGAACCACCGCATCTTCAAGAGCGCTCGGTGGTGGTAGACGAGCGGCAGCCCGATCATCCGTCCCGCGATGCCCCATGACTGCAGACTCCAGATGTCGTTGCAGTGAACGATGGTACCGGTCCCATAGGACTTCAATGCCCGGATGCGACGGGCCAGCCTCGCAATGTCTGCGAGGGGATCGCGGGCGGTTGCCGGTGCATCGCCGCTCGAATGCACGAGAACGTCCATTTCTTCGGCTTGGCGCGCGACATTCGATGCCGGCGGCGCCAGGACGATGCATTTGATGCCATGATCCTCCGTCAGGGATCGCGCAAGGTGGAAGGTCGAGATGTGACTTCCGCCCACGGTCGAGCCTGTGAATGGAAAGAGCACTGGCCCAAAAGGCGCGTTGGTCTCAGGCATCACTGCCCCTCACAAGGTCCGTGCATCGACATGTGCCAAGGTAGGCAGGTAGGCTCAAAAATCAGGATATCCATAGCGCCGTGCAACCGCGTCGATCTGACGGTCGTTCATGTTCGCCAGGAGATTCTTGCGGAAAAGCGCGGTCCTCTGCGAGCCCGGCCAGTCCCATAGGCCTCCCGAAGACTGAATTTTTCTGTAGGTGCTTCCGGCGCGCCTCCCCATCCAGTACAGCCAGACATCGTCCGCTTGCGGGCAGAGCGCGAGGAACGTCGCTTCGTCGGCGACTTCGAATGACAACGCACCTGGGGGATAAAGAATGCCTCCGCGTCCGACGGGAAACGCCGCTGTCGATTCCCTCGGCCCTCTCAGGTACGGCCACCGGTCGTAGGGCTGCAATTGACCCTGATCATCCAGCCGGATTTCACGTGCCTGATAACAGACGATCACGCCGCTGCGACCGGAAGAGGCCATCGCCAAGTCTTCGAGCCAGCGCGGCCCGTAATAGACATCGTCGTCCGCCGTCACGATGAAGGCGTCTGGAAAAGCTCTCAAAGCCGGAATGATTTTCTTGAACGACTTCATGTCGTTGGTGGTACGGATCTCGAGGCCGTACGAGGTGAGCCTGCGCACGGCATCCGGGATTGCCGGCTCGTCGCCGTAGGACACCCAGAGAACGATACGGTCCGGCTTGACCGTCTGGCATAGCAGCGATCGCAGCGTCAGAAAAAGGCTGGCGAAGCGCGGGGGATAGGATGTCAGGGACACAACGAGTTCTCCCGGAAGCGGGTGCCGTCGACGACCGGCGCCGCGGATCCGCCATACCATCGCCGCGCGCGCACCACCGGACCGGATGTTCAATGCCAGGCGGTCCAGACGCCATTGCGCCTTCCTGAGAAGGCGCGAGGTCGCCGTATCGCGCGCGGGCCCAGGCTCCTCCCGGACAGTTGCCCGCGACAGCTCCCGAGCGCGATCCGGTGCGGTTTCCAAGGTTGATCCCTCCGTATCGTAACCGCCGCAACCCGGCGGATTGTCGAAGGCAGGCGGTGACTACCGCGACAGGTTCGACCCTATGACCTTGCTTGTGAGCATTTGGAGGGGCCAATCGCGGAGTCAACTGGATGACCGGGCCTCTATAGGCCGAGCAGCGATGCGACGAGGACCCGCTGAATTTCCGAGGTTCCCGAGTATATCCGGCTGCCCAGCGCATCGCGCAACTCGCGCTCGACCTCCGATTCCACCATGTAACCGTAGCCGCCATGGATCTGGATGGCGTCCTCCGCGCACCGAACCCAGTTCTCGCTGATCGTGAGCTTCGCCAGGGCCGCTTCGAGATAGACGTTCCGCCCCTTGGTTTGAAGCCAAGCCGTCCGATACAGAGCCGCCTGGGCCTGGTCGACCCGCATCTTCATATCGACGATCTTGCTGCTCACCAGTTGGAACTTCCCGATCGATTGACCGAATTGCTTGCGCTCCCTTGCGTAGCGGATGGACATGTCGAGGAGCCGCTGCATCGCTCCAACGGCATTGGAAAGAATGCAGGCGCGCTCCCAATTCATGGAATGCGTGAAGAGACTTTGGCCGCCTCCCTCACGCCCCAGGCGATTTTCCACGGGCACCTCGCAATCATCGAAGAACAGTTCCGCCATCGGCGATGTACGAAGACCCATCTTTTCGAGAGGGCGCCCGACCTGAAAGCCAGGGTACTTCCTCTCGACGAGAAAGCCGCAAATTCCATTCGCCCCGGCAGACCGGTCGAGCGTGGCGTATACAACGACAACGTCGGCGACATTGCCGTTGGAGACGAAGGTCTTGCTGCCGTTCAGCACATACCGATCGCCACGCCGTTCCGCCGTCGTTCGAAGACTGTACGCGTCCGAACCCGAACCCGGTTCCGACATCGCGTTGCCGCCGATCAGGGCGCCACTGCACAGGTCGGGCAGGTACTTTCGCTTCTGCTGCTCCGATCCGAATTCAAGCAGCGGGGCCTCGACCGTCCACATATGAGCGTTGATCGAGAACACGAGACCATTGTCCTTGCAGGCATAACCCAGGCTCTCCAGCACACCCACCGTCGTCAGAGGATCGGCACCCATTCCGCCGTAATCAGCCGGAACGGGAAGCCCATGAATCCCGAACCTGGCGCATTTGTTCCAGCACTCGCGGCTGAACTCGCCCCTTTTGTCCCGCGCGCGAAGGTCCGCATTCAGCTCGTCGCCGGCAAAGCTCTTGACGGCTTCCCGCATCTGCATCTGTTCGTCGGACCAGGCAAAGTCCACGGCTCAGCTCCCGCTCCAGATTCTCAGCGTCTGATAGTCGATCTTGTCGGTCGAGGTCTTGGGAAGCGAGGAATGGAAGCTGAACCGGTCCGGAATCATGTAGATCGGAATGTGCTCTGAGCAGAATGTCTTCATGTCGATCAACGACAGTGCCTTCCCTTCCTTGGACACGACGTGGGCATGAACCCTCATTCCGACGGCGTCGTCCGCCAGTGCAACCACGGCGGCTTCGCGAATGCTTGGATGACGGTAGAGGCAGACCTCGATTTCACCCAGTTCGACACGGAATCCGCGCTTCTTGATCATCCTGTCCTTTCGACCGAGGTAGCGAAGATTGCCATCCGCTTCCTCCCGAACGATGTCGCCGGTCCGGTAGTAGTTCTTGCCGCGCATCTCGACGAAGGAGCGCTGTGACTGCTCGGGCAGGTTCCAGTAGCCTCTTGTCACCGCCGGCCCGCATATGCACAGCTCGCCCTCTTCGCCCTTCCCCGCTTCGGCTCCATCGGCCTGAAGGAGAATTCCTTCGAGGTGCGAGCAGACTTTTCCGATGGGCACCGGTTCCATCTGCTCGGCTGGGATGGGCGTCCGGACCTCGTAGGATGTGCACACATTGGTTTCGGTCGGACCGTACAAATTGAAATATCGCGGATGCGGCCAATACGTTGTCAGGAGCTTGAGGTGGTTTATGGGAAAGACCTCACCGGCAAACAGAACCAGCCGCAGCGACGAATAATCGCGCGAATCGAGCTTCCCGAACTGGGCCATAAGGCTCAGACTCGATGGAGCCGAGTACCACACAGTGATCTTCTGATCCGCAATCAACTCTGCGAGCTCGTAAGGCTGCTTTCCAACCTCCTCGCCAATGATGACGAGGGTTCCGCCGTGCTTCACTGAGCTGAAGATGTCAAAGACAGACAGATCGAAATGGAATGGAGCATGGGAGGAGAACCGATCCGATGACGTCAGCGAGAAGGTTTTTGCGCACCACTCGACGAAACTGATGGCATTTCCATGAGTGAGCTGAACACCCTTCGGCCTGCCCGTGGAGCCGGACGTGTAAAGGATGAACGCCAGATCATCCGTTCCCTCGGCAGACGCGGCAAGGGACGCCCCTGCCTTGAAATTCCGGGCCAGTGCGGCGTGCGCCTGGCTGGCGTCACCCGCCTCATCGACCGCGAGAATGGTGGGATGCCAGCCTTCCGCGTCGTGCGCTTCGAGCACCGGCTCGAAGCGTTTCTCCAACACGATGGCTGCCACCTTGCAGTCGGCGAGGATGTAATTGTTGCGTGCCGCCGGACCGGTTGGATCGATCGGCACATAGGCAGCACCTGCCTTCAGGATCGCGAACAATGTGACGACGGAATCAATCGATTTGTGAAGCCAGAAGCCGACGCGATCGCCGGGCCGAACGCCGAGGCTGATCAAGCGATCGCCCAACCGGTCGGACCGTGCATCAAGTTCCCCATATGTCACGAAGCTGCCGTCAAGTTCCTGAATCGCGACCCTTTCAGGCCAGTCATGCGCAGCATCGAGAAGATATTGATGGAGTTTCATCCGATAGATCCTCCAGCGAACTCGTTTGGTGCGAAAAACCGGGTCAGCTTTTCGCTGCCGCGGCCCTCTGGGTCCGCACGATGCGCTTAGCGGACGAGTGAACGCTTCGAGGCAACGAGCTCGCAAATCGCCTCGAGCGTATTCAGGTGCTCCTCATCGGCTTCATGGGCTTTGATTGGAATGTCGAATTCGCGCTCGAGAAAGGCAACCAGCTTCAGCATCGCCAAGGAATCAAGGATACCTGTCGATACCATTGGTGTGGTGGGTGTGAGCAGCGCCGGGTCCTCCCCCGGAAGGAATTCCTCAAGGATATAGGCCTTGACGACGGCCATCGTGGCGCTCTGATCTGTCATGAAGGCTGCTCCAGCTGGCCTGCAGCGTCAAATGATCTACACGATTTCCAATTCTAGATAGCTCTCTTTCAAAAACCAGTGGCACCCAGGAACCGGAGAACGACTTGGACTAGACGCGCGAGCGGCTCGCACTGCATCGGTGCGCATGACGACAGTCTCTGCAAATCGATATACTCGCAGTGCCGGTCGCTTTCGCGCATGGACGATGGCCGATCTGCCAAGATTCAATTATTCAGCCAGAGAACATCTAATTTAGCACCCGGCATGTACTGGACCTCCACCGGCCCGCGATCAAAGATCAGCACGGCAAGCTCTTCGCGCAACACTTGGACACGCGGGACGGTGCGACGCTCAGGGTTCGGGCATCGGGCCGGTCCCAAACCGGGGTCCACTTTTGGGATCGATGCTCTATCTGCCGTCCACGAGAACCTGACATTCGGGATCGACAATAACGGAGGCCACAGCGGTGGAGGCTCCAGTCACATCAGTGCGCTCGGCACAATCACGCGAGGCCGACGAGATTCTCGTCGGGAAGTCCCGCTCCAGATGGGACAGCGTCGGGGCCTATTGGGAGCAGGTGCGAAGCGATCTGACAGTCAGTCGCCTTCTGAGGCTCGGGATCATCGTCTTTGAACTCGCGCTGGTCGCGGTCGCGGTCAGGCTCCTCAATATCGAGAGCCCAGCATTCGAATCCGTGCTGACACTGGCTCTCGCCGGATTTCTTGTCCATCACTTCCTGCCGGCATCCTGGCGCATTGCATTTTTCGCGGCCCTGTCAATGGCAACGGTGCCACTCGTGTTTGGATGGCAGGCTGGCATGTGGCTGCTCGCCTTAGGGGGACTTCTGATCGCCCTCTGCCACATCCCCGTCGCGTTTCACGTCCGCGTGGCGCTGATCGTCGCCTTGGCACTTGCACTCGCTCTCGCACGCAAGCAGGTTCTGCCGTTACTCGCGGCGATCCCACCGACGATCTGGCCGATCCTGGGATCGATGTTCATGTTTCGGCTGATCGTCTACCTTTACGATCTCAAGCACGAAGCTGCACCCTTCAGCGCCATCCGCGCCGCTGCCTATTTCTTCATGCTGCCGAGCGTGTGCATGCCGCTTTTTCCAGTGGTCGACTACAAGACCTTCCAGCGTAGTTTCTACAATGCGGATCCCCTGCAGCTCTACCAAACGGGCGTGAAATGGATCCTGCGAGGGTTGATCCACCTGCTCCTGTACAAGGCTGTATATTTCCTGGCGGTGGTCGAGCCAGGAAGCGTCCTGAACGGCACCGACGCGGCGAGGTACATGGTCTCGACGTTCCTCCTGTACCTAAAAATTTCCGGCCTGTTCCACATCATCGTAGGCCTCCTTCACTTGTATGGATTCGGCCTCGCAGAAACGCACCACTTCTATCTTTTTTCGTCGAGCTTCACCGACTTCTGGCGCCGAATCAACATCTACTGGAAGGACTTCATCCAGAAGATCATCTTCAACCCCGCGTACTTCCGGCTTCGCAAGCACGGGGAGACATTCGCAGTCGCAACCGCAACCTTGATTGCCTTTGCGGCAACGTGGCTGCTTCACTCCTACCAGTGGTTCTGGATCAGAGGCGACTTTCCGATCGTTTGGTCCGACATCGTGTTCTGGTTTGGACTGGGAGTAGTCGTCTTGGTGAACGTCCTTCTGGAGACTCGCAAGGGACGCCAGAGAACCCTTGTGAAGCCCGTGCGGACGTTCCGCGACGATGCCGTGCTCGCTGCGAAGATTGCGGCCACATTTGTCGCGATCTGCGTGTTGTGGACCATCTGGAGCACGCCCAATGTGGCGGAGCTTACGAATCTCTGGCGTGCCATTCTCAACTCTGGCCCGAAGGACCTGCTGGTCCTTTTTGGCATCCCGGCGGCGGTGGGCATCCTGGGCGCCCTGTTCCGGAACAGGAAGCGGGAGACGGCGGGAACGCGCACGGATGACAGGACATTCATGGTTCAAGCAGGCGCCGTAACACTGACAGCCTGTCTCCTCATCGGCCTGGCGCTGTATCCCTCCCTGATCCAGCCGGTGTCGCCGGCCCTGGCTAATCTGATCACCGATCTGCGTGACCGCAACCAGCTGAATGCAGCCGACGAGATGAAAATGGTGCGTGGATATTACGAGGATCTCGGCGATGCGGGTCGATTCAACAACGAGCTGGGTATGATGTTCGGTGTTGCGCCGGCAGATTGGAAGGGAACGATCCCGACAAAGGAAACGAAGGATGCCGTCGAGGTGCAGTTCATTCCTTCGACTACAACGCCCGCGACCGGCACGGTCTTTGCGATTAACAGCTTCGGCCTGCGAGACCGCGAGTACCCGCGTGCTCACGATTCCGGAACTTTCAGGATCGGTCTCGTCGGGTCGTCGCATGACATGGGGTGGGGCGTGAGCGGCGACCAGACATACGAGAACGTTGTCGAAGACCGGTTGAACAAGGAGCTCGGTCCGGTCACCGGAAAGAAGTTCGAGATCATGAACTTCTCCTACAAAGGATACGGCCCGACCCAGAAGCTCGCCGTCATCGAGGAGCGAATGTTCCCCTACCGCCCGGATGCCGTCCTGTATGTTGCGAACACGACAGAGTTTCTGTGGATGTTCAAGTCCGCATCGAAGCTTGCGCGCAATGCCCTTCTCGATCAGTTTCCTTATGTCGCGGACGCAATCGAGCGCGCAGGATTGAATTCCGCGGCTCTTCCTGATGACGAGGCGCTCGCACGAAAGCTGGCTCCCTTTGCAGAGGATGCCCTGGCAGCTTTGCTGCGCCGCTTCCGTGAGGAAGCGCTGGCGCACGACGCCAGTCCGGCGCTCGTTCTGCTTGAAATTCCGAAGGATGGGCGAGCGCGGAGGCCGGAGTTCGACCGCCTGGCGAGTATCGGTCGCACGGCTGGACTTCCTGTACTCGATCTTCAAGGGGCGTTCGCGAAAGTCCGCGACCGGCAATCGCTCTGGGTCGCACCGTGGGACAATCATAGCAACGCGGAGGGGCATCGGTTGCTCGCGGATCGCCTGTACGCACTTCTGGTTCAGCAGGATTTGGTTCCCACGAAGCCGCCGGACGATCGAGCGGGGTCACAAGGTTCGAAATAGATGGGGTGACGGAAGCAGCAGTGACGGTGGCAGCCGGCCCGGTCGGGACGGGCCCGGCAGACGATGCGCGCGCCGCGCGCCTTTCCGTGATCATCCCGGTTTATCGGATGGCAGCGGACCTGCGGCAGTGCCTCGCATGCCTTGTCCAGCAAACCTACCGCGACTTCCAGATCCTGGTTGTCGACAACGAGCCCGCGGAAGACGGCAATGTCGGTGAGGCAATTGGCGCCGTCATTGCCGAATTCGCGTCGTCAGGGTTGCGGGTGCGTGGAATCGGATGTCGGCAACCCGGATCTTACCATGCGCGCAATGCCGGCCTCCTCCTTTCGCAGAGTGAGCTGATCGCCTTTACGGACGCGGATTGCCAACCGCTGCCGGAATGGCTCGAGGCGTCAGTCGAAGCCTGGGACGCGCATAGGCATGCCGGCGTGGTCTCCGGTCCCGTAGCGCTCTTTCCGGCCGATCAGGGCGCTGTCTCGCTTTACGAGATGCGCTTCAGCTATCTCGGCATGGTCAACGGCAGCGGGGATTCATTCGTGACGGCCAATTGGCTGACGACCCGCGACATCCTCACCGAGCTGGGCGGCTTTGACGCCTCGCTGCGTTCCGGCGCCGATGGCGATCTTTCAAGGCGCGTCAAAGCGGCCGGCTATAGCCTGATCTATGCGCCGAAGGCAGTTGTGCGACATCCTACGCGGTCCACGCTTGAGGAACTCCTGCGGAAGCACCGTCGCACGATAGGCGGCGCGTGGAGTCGCACTCCGAGCGGCCTGAAGCCGCTGCGCCTTCTAAGACATGTTCTCAGACGCGGATGGTCACGCTACCGCGATCTGCGCAAAGCAGGATCTGAGGAAAAGAAACTCGCGACCGGGCTGCTCAAGGTACAGCGTGCCATAACGGCGGCCGAGATCAGAGAGACGATCCGCCTCTCTTGCGGTGGGGAGCCCGAACGCTAAAGCTGTCTCCACTCGCGTGGAAGCACCTCTCTTCTTTGATTTGCCGCATTTTTTGACGGCGAACAGGACCACTTCGCTGGAAAATGCTCTAGCTGCGCAGAGCGGCAATCTCGAGGTTCAATGCGGTCTGCCGTCCCGTTCGGGTTCGCCATCCAAGCCGCTTCCCGCCATCTCTATCTCATACTGGCGCACGATTCTTTCATCGCCATCGGGAATGCGCCTGATGTGATAGAGCGGAACGCCATCGGCGGCCGACGGAAGCAGACTGACGATGCTGAAGATGCCGTGAGGCATGCTGCAAACACGTGCCTCCTTTGCCTGGACATGTTGGCCAATCTTGAACGCATGTGTCGTCATGGTGTCGTCCTCCAAAAGAGAAGCGGACGCAAACACGCTGCCAGGATCCTGTTGCGAACGGAAAATGTCGGTCAGTCAGCCGTGGCCGGAACTGTCCTCACCGACTGGCCGCATCGCGATCATGCATAAAAGGCGAGGCAGTCGAACTCGTCGCCCGCTGATCCGATGAACGGCAATACCCTGCGCATGCAGGCAGTGCAATTATTCAAGCAGGACTTGTCCCCGCTAGTTTAGCGGCCTCGCACCGCTTCGCCGAAGGACAGGTAATTCGGGATTCGTTGGCGATGATGGACTTCCACGACCGAAACTAGAACGTTTATCCGCTCCTGCAAGCCTTGTTCACTGCCGACGCCGGAGAAATCACGCGAGGTGCACTTTCTCGCATGCTGTCCTAGATGCATTCCGGTCAGGTCAGCGGAGCTCGATTGGTGGCGCCATGAATGTATTCACGAAGACCGTTCACGCACCGCTTCGCCGCCTCGGGTTCAAGATCGTCAGACTGACACCGCCTGCAAATTCATCGAGACTTCCCGTACGGGCACCGGAACTTGCGAGCGAACATGTGCGCGAATGCCGCCTGTTTCCCAGTCGTGAAGCCTGGCTCCCGACGATCCCCGAGGGCGGCACGATCGCGGAGATCGGTGTTGCCAATGGCGACTTCTCAGACGCCATCCTGCGCTTGGCAAAGCCGGAGCGCCTCTATCTGGTGGATGCCTGGCATACATCGCGATTCGCGCCCGGCTTCGAACACGTGTCCGCACGATTTGCCGCGGACATCACATCGGGGCGTGTCCAAATACGCAGGGGTTTTTCGACGGATGCCCTGAGGACCTTCGCCCCCGCTTCCCTGGACATGGCTTACATCGATACGACGCATGCCTACGCGCTCACGGCGGAAGAGCTTGCGCTATGCGAGCCGCTCATGAAGCCCGATGGACGAATTGCCGGGCACGATTATTGCGAAGGCAACGCCGTGACCGGGATTCCCTACGGCGTCATCCAAGCCGTCCACGAGTTCTGTCTTGCCAGGCACTGGGTTTTCGATGCGCTCTCGCTTGCTCCAGATGGTCACATGAGTTTCAGCCTGCGCCGCGGATAGCCTGCGACGGCGGACGACCGGCTTGGCTGTCAGTGCCGCTAAATTAGCGCTCGCCGAACCGGCCTTGCGCGCGCTATCGGACAGGCGGGCTCACAAGCCTGTGCTATCATTCCTCGTGGAGGAAGCTTGGCCATATCCGACAGGGTGGAGATGCCCTCTCATGAACGACGACGCTCGCGCCCGCAGGATCCTTTTCGTCATAAATTCCCTTGAGGGCGGCGGGGCGGAGCGGATGATGTGTATCGTGGCCGGTGGATTGGCGGAATCGGAGAAACACTGGAAGATCACCCTGGCGACCCTTGATCGCACACGCGACAGCTATGCCCTCACGGGGCGCGTGACCCGTATTCGACTGAATGCAGGTGGCAGCCTGCTCCGGAGCGTGATCAGCCTTCGCCGGTTGCTTCGTACGGAACGCCCCGATGTCATCGTGAGCTTTTTGACGCGATCGAACTGCGCTGCGATTGCCTGCTCACGGCTGGTGGGAGTGCCATGCGTGGTCAGCGAACGCGTCCATACCACGAGCCATCTTTCCTCCGACCGGGGCCGCCGATTGAAGAAAGCGATGATCCGGCGCCTCTATCCCTATGCGGATCGCATCATCGCCGTTTCCCACGGCATCAAGGACGACCTCGTCGACCATTATGGAGTGGGGGACGCACAGGTCGTGACGATCCACAACCCGGTCGACATGGAGGGGATCAGACGCGCTGCTCTGGCGACTCCTGCGGTGGACCTGCCCGATGACTTCATCGTGGCGGTCGGGCGCCTCGTGCCGAACAAGAATTTTCCGATGCTCCTGCGTGCCTATGCGGCTGCGAATATCCCCAGCTCGCTCGTGATCCTCGGAGACGGCCCGGAACGGTCCCGCCTTGATGCGCTCGCGTCCGAACTCGGCATGTCCGGCAAGGTCCGCCTGCTGGGATTCACGGAGAATCCGCACGCGATTGCTGCGCGGGCGAAATTCTATGTGTCGCCGTCCAACGCGGAGGGCTTTCCGAATGCGATGATCGAGGCCATGTGTATCGGGCTGCCTGTCGTTTCGACGGATTGCGAGTCCGGTCCCTCCGAGATCCTCCAGGGTGGAACGGAGACGCGCAAAGTCACGGAACTGACGAGGGCCAAGTTTGGCATTCTTGTTCCGCCCGACGACGAAAGCGCCATGAGTGCCGCGCTTCAGGCGATGAGCGAGCCTGGCAATCGCCAGCATTTCGCGGCCGTGGCACGGAAGCGCGCCGGCGACTTCTCCCACGACCGCAGCCTGATGGAATATCGCGCCGTGATCGACGCAAGCCTCTCGGCTTTCGATCTGAGGTCCTCATGAACGCCAGCGCAGAAATGGACGAGCGATCCGCCGTCTCGTCACAGGTCGCCCCATGACTAAGGACGTATCGGCGGCGAGAGCGGTTGTGTTCATGGGTGCGGCTCAGGCCTGCCGATTGGTGGTGACGTTTCTGACCGCGCCGATCCTCGGCCGGCTGCTGCAACCGGCTGATTTTGGCCTGATCGCAACCTCGGCGCCGATCATCGGTTTCGTGACCATGATTCAAAATCTGGGCCTGACCCAGGCGATCATTCAACGCAAGACGATCACGAAAGGACAGACGAACACGCTGTTCTGGCTGTCCCTGTTTCTCAGCCTCACGCTCGCCGCCGGCCTGGCCGTTTTGGCGCCCGTATTGGCACGCTACTTCCAGGAGCCGCGCCTGACGGCCGTCATCTGGGTTGCCGCGATGCTCACCGTGGTTTCCGTCATTGCCGAGCAGCCCATGGCGCTGCTCACGCGAGGCCTTCGTTTCAAGCTTCTCGCCGCTATCGACATTCTCGGCATCGTCATCGGAGCGGCCCTCGGAGTCGCCGTCGCGTGGTACACACGCAGCTACTGGGCTTTGTTGGTGCCGCTCGCATGTGCGCGGGTGTTGAATCTGATCGTCTCGGCCCATGCGGCCCGGTGGTTACCGGGAAGACCGGTCTGGGACGAGGCGGCGCGGCAGATGCTCGGCTTCGGCGCCGGCCTGTCGACGTTCAACGTCTTGAACTTCCTCGCGCGCAGCGCGGACAACCTGATGATTGCCAAAGCTCACGGCGCGGTCGCGCTCGGCTTCTACGATCGGGCCTACAAGCTGATGCTGCTGCCGCTCACACAGGCGACGTGGCCGTTGAGCCGCATCATGACGCCAATTCTTTCGAGGCTGCAGGACGAACCGGAGGAGTACCGCCACACCTATACCGGCGGCGTGAGCCTTCTGATGCTTGCGGTGCAGCCGGGCGTGCTGTGCGCGGTGATGTTCTCCGACGCAACCGTCGCCCTGCTCCTCGGAAGCAAATGGGCGGAAGCCGCGCCGATATTCGCTTGGCTGGGATTTGCAGGGCTCCACCAGCTGTTCACCTCGACAATGGGCTGGCTGTTCATCAGCCAAGGGCGGATGCGGGACCTCAGCATCGTCGGTCTTGTGGGCTCGACCTCGACGATAGCCTCGTTTGCCGTCGGATTGCCTTGGGGGCCTCTTGGCGTTGCGATCTCCTACGTGGTCAGCGACTACGTGTTAAGGCTTCCCTTTACCTGGTATATGACCGGCCGGGCCGGCTTCATCAGGGTTGGCGACATCTACAGAATCGTCGGCCCTCATGCCTGCTCACTCCTCGTGAGCGCGGCTGCGTTGGCTCCGATCAAGGCAGCGCTCCACACCCCCTCGCCGGTCGAATTGTGCGGAGCGCTCCTCCTCACCTACGCGGTCAACACTGCCGTCTTGATGCTGTTCAAATCCAAGCGACGGCTGATCATCGACGCGCTGAAGGTGGCCCGCCAGGGCGTCGGGCTGCGCCGGACGCCCTGAGTCGAGCAATCACTCCGCCGCCATCACGCGGTAGCTTGCCGGATCGTAGTTGAGGATCGGGGCGAGCCAGCGCTCGACTTCCGCCACGCTCATGTCCTTGCGCGCCGCGTAATCCTCCACCTGATCGCGCTCGACCTTGGCGACGCCGAAATAATAGGCTGCCGGATGCGACAGGTAGAGGCCCGACACAGAGGAGCCCGGCCACATGGCGTAGGACTCGGTGAGCGTCACGCCGATGCTGCGCTCGGCGTTAAGCAGGCTGAACAGCGTCGCCTTCTCCGTGTGATCGGGCTGCGCGGGATAGCCGGGAGCCGGGCGGATGCCATGGTATTCTTCCGCAATCAGCCCCTCATTGGTGAGGTTCTCGTCTGCGGCATAGCCCCAGAACTCCCTGCGGACGCGCTCGTGCATGCGCTCGGCGAAGGCTTCTGCGATACGGTCGGCCAGGGCCTTCACCATGATCGAACGGTAATCATCGTTGGCGCGCTCGAAGCGCTCCGCGATGCGCACCTCTTCGATGCCCGAGGTGACCACGAACGCGCCGACCCAATCGGGCGTCCCACTCTCGGCGGGAGCGACGAAATCGGACAGGCAGATGTTCGGCTTGCCATCGCGTTTTGAGAGCTGCTGGCGCAGGCCGTGGAAGGTCGCGAGCTTCTCCGTGCGGCTCTCGCCCGTGTAGAGGCGGATGTCGTCGCCCACTGTGTTCGCCGGCCAGAAACCGATCACCGCCTTCGGATTGAACCAGCGCTCCTCGACGAGCTGCTTGAGCATTCCTTGAGCATCCTCCCAGAGCTGGCGCGCGGCCTCGCCCTGCTTCTCGTCATCGAGGATCGCCGGGAAGCGGCCCTTGAGCTCCCAGGTCTGGAAGAACGGCGTCCAGTCGATATAGGGTACGAGCTCGCCGACATCGTAGCTGCGGAACACGCGCGCGCCGGTGAAGGTCGGCTTTGGCGCCCGATGGGCCTGCCAGTCGATGGAAAGCTTGTTGGTACGCGCCTTCTCGATGGAGAGACGCTGCTTGTCGGCCTCGGAGCGCGCATGCGCATCGGCCACCTTGCGGTATTCCGAGCGCAGCGTCTCCACATAGCCGTCCTTCATCTCGGACGATAGCAGCGAGGACACGATGCCCACCGCGCGGCTCGCATCGGTCACATAGACGGCCTGGCCCTTGTTATAGTTCGGGTGGATCTTCACCGCCGTGTGCACGCGGCTCGTGGTGGCACCGCCGATGAGAAGCGGAATGTCGAAGCCCTCGCGCTCCATCTCGCTCGCAACATTCACCATCTCGTCCAGGGACGGCGTGATGAGGCCGGAGAGGCCGATCACGTCCACGTTCTCCTTGCGGGCGATCTCCAGGATCTTCTGGGCCGGCACCATGACGCCGAGATCGATGACTTCGTAGTTGTTGCAGGCGAGAACCACGCCGACGATGTTCTTGCCGATATCGTGCACATCGCCCTTCACGGTGGCCATCAGCACCTTGCCGGCGGCCGAGCGCTCGGTGACGCCGGAGGCCTCCTTCTCCGCCTCCATGAACGGCATGAGATAGGCGACCGCCTGCTTCATCACGCGGGCGGATTTCACCACCTGCGGCAGGAACATTTTTCCAGCGCCGAAGAGATCGCCGACCACGTTCATGCCGGCCATGAGCGGGCCTTCGATCACGTGCAGCGGACGCTCGACCGATTGGCGCGCTTCTTCCGTGTCCTGCTCGATGAACTCGGTGATGCCGTTGACGAGAGCGTGCTCGATGCGCTTCCCGACAGTCCAGGAGCGCCATTCGAGATCGGCGGCCTTCACCGCACCCGCGCCATCGCCCTTGAAGCGGGGCGCGGCCTCCAGCAGGCGCTCGGTGGCGTCGTCACAACGGTTGAGCACCACGTCCTCGCAAAGCTCGCGCAACTCCGGATCGATCTCGTCGTAGACCGCGAGCTGGCCCGCATTCACGATGCCCATATCCATGCCGACCTTGATGGCGTGGTACAGGAACACGGAATGCATCGCCTCGCGCACGGGCTCGTTGCCGCGGAACGAGAACGAAAGATTCGATACGCCGCCGGAGATATGCGCATGCGGCAGGGTCTCGCGGATGATGCGGGTCGCCTCGATGAAGGCGACGCCGTAGCCGTTATGCTCCTCGATGCCCGTAGCGACCGCGAACACGTTCGGATCGAAGATGATGTCCTCCGGCGGAAAGCCGA
Organism: Microvirga zambiensis WSM3693; assembly: GCF_016735695.1. GTDB lineage: Bacteria > Pseudomonadota > Alphaproteobacteria > Rhizobiales > Beijerinckiaceae > Microvirga > Microvirga zambiensis. Next base: position 69,811 of record NZ_JAERQD010000014.1, read on the forward strand.
CCTCTTCGGTCAGGATCCTGTAGGCGCGTGTGCAGATCTCGACCTTGCGCTCCAGCGTATCGGCCTGCCCCTGCTCGTCGAAGGCCATGACCACCACGGCAGCACCGTAGGAGCGGCAGATCCTCGCGTGCTCGATGAAGGACTCCACGCCCTCCTTCATGGAGATCGAGTTCACGATGGCCTTGCCCTGGATGCATTTGAGGCCGGCCTCGATCACGTGGAACTTGGAGGAATCCACCATCACCGGCACGCGGGCGATATCGGGCTCGGCGGCAATCAGGTTGACGAACTCCACCATGGCCTTCTCGGAATCGAGCAGGCCCTCGTCCATGTTGATATCGATGATCTGCGCGCCGTTCGCCACCTGATCGCGCGCCACGTCGAGGGCAGCGGCATAATCGTTGTTGGTGATGAGCTTGCGGAACTTGGCGGAGCCGGTCACGTTGGTGCGCTCGCCCACATTCACGAAGGTGATATCGGAGGTAAGATTAAAGGGTTCGAGACCGGACAGGCGCATGAGCGGCTGAACCTTCGGCACCGAACGCGGGGCCTTGTCCGCAACCGCTTCCGCAATCGCCCGGATATGATCGGGCGTCGTGCCGCAGCAGCCGCCGACCACGTTCACGAGGCCCGCATCGGCGAATTCCGCGAGCATCCGCGCCGTCGCTTCGGGGCGCTCGTCATACATGCCGAACTCGTTGGGCAGGCCCGCGTTCGGATAGGCACAGACCAGCGTATCGGCGACCCTGCCGATCTCCTGGATATGTGCGCGCATCTCGCGCGCGCCGAGCGCGCAGTTGAGGCCGATGGAGAACGGATCCGCATGGCGCACCGAATGCCAGAAGGCGGTAGGCGTCTGGCCCGAGAGGGTACGGCCAGAGAGATCCGTGATCGTCCCCGAAATCATGATGGGCAGCTTCACACCCTTCTCGGCGAAGACCTGGTGCGTGGCGACGATGGCAGCCTTGGCGTTGAGCGTGTCGAAGATCGTCTCGATGAGGATGATCTCGGAACCGCCGTCGATCAGGCCCCTCACCTGCTCGGCATAAGCGTCGCGCACCTGGTCGAAGGTCACGGCGCGGTAGCCCGGATTGTTCACGTCCGGCGAGATCGAGAGCGTGCGGTTCGTCGGCCCGACGGCACCGGCGACGAAGCGGCGGCGGCCGTCTTCATCTTGCGCAATCAGCGCCGCCTCGCGGGCGAGGCGCGAGCCCTCATAGTTCAGGTCGTAGACGATCTCCTCCATGCCGTAATCGGCCTGAGCGATGGAGGTGCCGGAGAAGGTGTTGGTCTCGACGATGTCGGCGCCGGCGCGGAAGTAATCGAGGTGCACTTTGCGCACCGCATCTGCTTGCGTGAGGATCAGCAGGTCGTTGTTGCCTTTGACATCCTGCTTCCAGTCCTTGAAGCGCTCGCCGCGAAAATCCTCTTCCGAGAAGCGCGAGTTCTGCAGCTCCGTGCCCATGGCACCGTCGAGCACGAGAATCCGCTTCGCGGCGGCTTCGCGGAGCGCCCTGATCACATCGGCGCCGTTGGCGGGGCGAGGATTATACGCAGTCATTCGATCTGTTCTCTTTTTCATCGCCGCGAGGTCGCTGCGACCGGCGATGCACTTTTGAAACCAACACGGATATGCCCGGCGCCAGGGCCGGGCATCGAAACACTTAAGCAGCTACCTTTACGCTCTGATCGCGCAGGCCGAGGAGGTGACAGATGGCATAGACCAGATCGGCGCGGTTCATCGTATAGAAGTGGAACTCGTTCACGCCGCGGTCGACGAGGTCGATGACCTGCTCGGCGGCGACCGCTGCGGCGACGAGCTTGCGGGTCTCGACGTCGTTCTCGAGGCCCTCGAAGCGGGCGGCGAGCCAATCGGGCACGCTCGCACCGGTCTTCGAGGCGAAATTCGCCGTCTGCTTGAAGTTCTGCACGGGCACGATGCCGGGCACGATCGGGATGTCGATGCCGCGCGCGCGGACGCGGTCGAGATAGCGGAAGTAGTGATCGTTGTCGAAGAAGAACTGGGTGATGGCCCGGTCCGCCCCGCAATCGACCTTCGCCTGAAGCACGTCGATATCCGCTTCGAGCGAGGCCGCTTCGGGATGCTTCTCCGGATAGGCGGAAACGGACACCTCGAAGTCGCCGATGGCCTTGATGCCGGCGACGAGATCGCAGGTCTGCCGGTATCCGCCGGGATGCGGCGCATAGGCCGTGCCGATGCCGCCGGCCGGATCCCCGCGCAAAGCCACGATATGGCGCACGCCCGCATCCCAATAGGAACGCACGACGTCGTCCACTTCCCCGCTGGTCGCGGCTACGCAGGTCAGATGCGCCGCCGGCTTCAGCTGCGTTTCCTGCACGAGGCGGGAGACTGTCGCATGGGTGCGCTCGCGCGTGGAGCCGCCGGCGCCGTAGGTCACGGAAACGAATTGCGGATTGAGCGGCGCGAGACGCTGGATCGACGCCCAGAGGGTCGTTTCCATCTCCGGCGTCTTCGGCGGGAAGAACTCGAAGGACACCTTGATCGGCGCGGCGATCTGCCGGCTGGGGCGGAGGGTGAGCGGTGACATCAGGCGACCTCTCTGTCGGGTTCGTTCATGGGCCAATCCGTCACCACACGGCGATCCTGGCCAAGCCAAAGTGATACGGTCAATTGTTCGTCGCCTTTTCTCGGCGGAGCGATCTCGCGGCTGAGGGTGCAGTCGAGCCCCGCCTCGTCGAGCCAGCCGGCGACCTGGGCAGGCGCGAAGCCGAGGCGGCGATGGGCCTGGGCCTCGCGCAGGAACTCGAGATTATGAGGCGCGAAATCGACCACGAGGATGCGTCCGCCCGGCGCCACGAGGCGCGCAGCCTCGCGGATCGCCCGAGCCGGATCGTCCAGGTAGTGCAGCACCTGATGGATGACGACGAGGTCGAAAGTGTCGCGCGGGAATGGAGGCGCGTAGATGTCGCCCTGGCGCAGCTCGATGCCCCTCAAGCCCGCCTTCTCGAGATTGGCACGAGCCACGGAGAGCATGGCGTGACTGGCATCGAGTCCCACCGTCCTACCGGCACGCGGTGCCAGCAATTGTACCATGCGGCCGGTGCCGGTGCCGAGATCGACGAGGTTGCGGATCCTGGCCGGTCCCAGCGCATCGAGCACAGCGGCCTCGACCACGACTTCAGGCGCATGCAGGGAGCGGATGCGGTCCCATTCCGGGGCAAGACGGGAGAAGAAGGCCTGCGCGGTCTGCGAGCGCTGGGCGCGCACGGCGTCGAGCCGGGTCCTGTCCTCCAGCAGCTGCGGGTCGGAGCGGTCGAGGCTCTCGATCGTCGGGCGAATGATGCTAAGTGCCACCCCACGGTCGGTGAGCCGGAAGAAGGCCCAGGCTCCTTCCCGGTGCCGCTCCACGAGGCCGGCCTCGACCAGAAGCTTGAGATGACGGGAGATGCGCGGCTGCGACTGCCCCAGAATGTCCGTGAGATCCGAAACGGAGAGCTCTCCTTCGGTCAGCAGGGCCAGGATCCGCAGACGCGTCTCCTCGGCGGCGGCCCGCAGGACATCCAGGGTCAGATCCAGCGATGGAGACGGGGTGTCGGGCACAGCCAAAACTCGCTCTTACATATAAAGATATATTTATATGTATTTTGAAAGCAGAGCAAGCGGAGGCTTGGCCCCGGAAGTGACTATCCTTGTCATTCCCGGCCGGAGCGTCAGCGGAGGGGAAGGGAATTCAAAGTGTCGCGCTCGGTCGTGGATCCCCTTCCCGGCCTTCGGCCGCCGGGGATAACACCCGTCACGTCATGGCCGGCCTTGTGCCGGCCATCTCGATACGGTAAAGCGCCGCGCTTTTCTTAATCGAGATCACCGGCACTGATCCCCGGATCAAGTCCGAGGAGGTGATGACGTGGAAGCGCATCAGTGCTTTACCGGAACGGCGGCTCGTCGAAGCTGCGCAGCTTGCGCGAATGAAGCGACGACCTTTGCCCTTTGAGGATATCGAGCGCCGCCAGGCCGATCATGAGGTGCTCGCTCACGGCGCGCTCGTAGAAGGCATTGGCCGCACCCGGCAGCTTGATCTCCCCATGCAGCGGCTTGTCGGAGACGCAGAGCAAGGTGCCGTAGGGCACGCGCAGGCGGTAGCCCTGGGCCGCAATGGTGCCGCTTTCCATATCCACCGCGATAGCGCGGGAGAGGTTGATCTGGCGCCGCTCCTGGCTCCAGCGCAGCTCCCAGTTGCGGTCGTCATAGGTCACCACCGTGCCGGTGCGCAGGCGCCGCTTCAGCTCTTCGCCGCGCTCGCCGGTTACCTGGACCGCCGCGTCCTGCAAGGCGACCTGAATTTCCGCCAGCGCCGGGATCGGGATTTCCGGTGGCACCGCGCTGTCCAGAATATGGTCGCGCCGGAGATAGCCGTGGGCGAGAACGTAATCGCCGATGGATTGGGACTGACGCAGGCCGCCGCAATGCCCGACCATGAGCCAGCAATGGGGCCGCAGCACCGCCAGATGGTCGGTGATGTTCTTCGCATTCGACGGCCCGACGCCGATATTGACCAGCGTCACCCCATGCCCGTCCTTGTGGACCAGGTGATAGGCCGGCATCTGGAAGCGGTGCCAGGGCGAGGAGCCGATCAGCTCCTCGACGACCGACTCGTCGAGGCCCCGCTCTATGGTGATCCCGCCGGGCAGGACGAGTCTTGTATAGGGCCCCTCTTCGTTCGCCAGCTCCTTGACTGCCCAGCGGATGAACTGGTCCACATAGCGGTGGTAGTTGGTCAGCAGGATCCAGGGCTGGGCGCAGCGCCAGTCGCTGCCGGTATAGTGAACGAGACGGCGCAGCGAATAATCCACCCGGGCGGCATCGAAGAGCGCCAGCGGCCGCGGCTCGTCGTCGTGGAAAACCCAGGTGCCGTCGGCAATCTCGTCGCCGACCTTGGCGAGCAGCGGGGTCGGGAAATGCTGGGCGAGTTCCGATGCGGAATGCGCGCCGCGACCGAGCTCATCACCCCGCTCGAACACGTAAGGATACGGGATTTCCTGATCGCTGACCCCGACCTCCATGGTCGCCCCGTAATCGCGCACCAGGTGATGCAGCTGCTCCAGCAGATAGGTTCGGTAGAAGGCCGGCTGGGTGATCGTGGTCGCGTAGATCCCCGGCCCCTGAAACTTGGCATAGGCCCGCTGCTTCACCGGCGGCAGGGATGTCGAGCGATAGTGGAGGCGCAGCTCCGGATAACGGAAGCGGGATCGTTCGAGGGGCGTAGGGGCGACCCCGGTGGCGAAGAAATGCTCCAGCGCCTGGCGCTGGGCCTCGATGGCGCTGTCATGGAGCGCGATGAGCCGCTCGACGGCTTCTTCGGGTGTGGCGACGGATTGGAAGGTGGAGATCTGATCGGCTGGCACGTAATATCTTCTCTTCTTATGTCTCTCGTGCCTCAAGGGTCATACACTGTTTCGCCGAAGAACCCAACCGGGTTGAGCGGTCAGAATGAGACTCGCGCTCCCTGCCAGTCGAAGAACCCACCCGTATCATCCAGGCTCAGCCGGTCGATCAGCCTCACCAGACCAGCTGCACTTTCCCCTACGGAAATATCCGCGCCCGAGCCGCCCATATCGGTCTGGACCCATCCGGGATGCACCGAGATCGCGACGATCCCATCCTCGCGGAGATCGGTCGCAAGTCCCTGCATCACCTTGTTCACGGCCGCCTTGGAGGCGCGATAGGCGATGCGGTCGGACTTCGCGTAGGATAGGGAGCCCATGCGGCTGCTGATGGTGACGATCTTGGCCGCCTTCGAGCGCTTCAAGTGCGGCAGGAACGCCTGGACTATCCGCAAGGGGCCGAGGGTGTTCACGTTCAGGATCTCGAGAAATCCGTTGAAGTCCATATCCAGCGTCGATTGCCGCTGCGAACCGATCACGCCGGCATTGTTGACGAGAACGTCGATGGATCCGTCGAGACTTGCAGCCGCCGCGCGAATGGAAGCGTCATCCCGGACATCGAGCGCGAGCAGCATGAGCTGTCCGCCTGCGATGAACTCGCTCCATTCCGGCAGCGTCTGGTTCGGATCGCGCAGAGTGCCGATCACGCGATCGCCACGATGCAAAAGGATGCGGGCGAGCTCACACCCGATCCCGCGTCCGATGCCCGTGACGAGATATGTCCCCATTTACCGCGAGAACTTCTTGTACTTGATCCGGTGCGGGATCGTGGAATCCGTGCCGAGGCGGCGCTTCTTGTCCTCCTCGTAATCGGCGAAGTTGCCCTCGAACCATTCCACGTGGCTGTCGCCCTCGAAGGCGAGGATGTGGGTGGCGATGCGGTCGAGGAACCAGCGGTCGTGCGAGATGATCACGGCGCAGCCTGCGTAATCCTCCAGCGCCTCTTCGAGCGCGCGAAGCGTGTCCACGTCGAGATCGTTGGTGGGCTCGTCGAGGAGGAGGACGTTGGCGCCCGACTTCAGGATCTTGGCGAGGTGCACGCGGTTGCGCTCGCCGCCGGAGAGCACGCCGACCTTCTTCTGCTGGTCGGCCCCCTTGAAGTTGAAGGCCGAGCAATAGGCGCGGGCGTTGATCTCGCGCTTTCCGAGATAGAGGATCTCGTTGCCGCCGGAGATCTCCTCGTACAGCGTCTTGTTGGCATCGAGCGAGTCGCGGCTCTGGTCGACATAGCCGAGCTTCACGCTCTCGCCGATCTGGATCGAGCCCTCGTCCGGCTGCTCCTGCCCAGTGATCATACGGAACAGGGTCGTCTTGCCGGCGCCGTTCGGACCGATGACGCCGACGATGCCGCCCGGCGGCAGCTTGAAGGACAGGCCGTCGATGAGGAGCTTGTCGTCGAAGGCCTTCTCGAGGTTGTCGAACTCGATGACGTTGTTGCCTAAGCGCTCGGCGATCGGGATGATGATCTGGGCGGTCGTCGGGCCCTTCTCGCTGGCCTTGGCCACAAGGTCCTCGTAGCGCTGGATACGGGCCTTCGACTTGGCCTGGCGGGCCTTCGGCGAGGCCGACACCCACTCGCGCTCGCGCTCGAGAGTCCGCTGGCGGGCCTCTTCCTCGCGGCCCTCCTGCGCCAGGCGCTTCTGCTTCTGCTCGAGCCAGGACGAGTAATTGCCCTCGTAAGGGATGCCGCGGCCGCGGTCGAGCTCGAGGATCCAGCCCGTCACGTTGTCGAGGAAGTAGCGGTCGTGGGTGACGATCAGGATCGCGCCCGGATAGTTGCGCAGATGCCCTTCGAGCCAGGCGGTCGTCTCGGCATCCAGATGGTTGGTCGGCTCATCGAGGAGCAGCAGTTCGGGCTGTTCCAGGAGCAGCTTGCACAAGGCCACGCGGCGGCGCTCGCCGCCCGAAAGCTTGTCCACGGACCAGTCGTCCGGCGGGCAGCGCAAGGCGTCCATGGCCTGATCGACCTGGGAATCGAGATCCCACAGGCCCTTGGCCTCGATCTCGTCCTGGAGACGGGTCATCTCGTCCGCCGTCTCCTCGGAGTAGTTCATGGCAAGGTCGTTGTAGCGGTCGAGGATCGCCTTCTTGGCGGCCACACCCTCCATGACGTTCTCGCGCACGTTCTTCGACGGGTCGAGCTGCGGCTCCTGCGGCAGGTAGCCGACCCGAGCGCCCTCTGAGACCCAGCCTTCGCCGGTCCAGTCCGTATCGGTGCCGGCCATGATGCGCAGCAGGGTCGACTTACCGGCGCCGTTGACGCCGAGCACGCCGATCTTGGCATCCGGATAGAAGGAGAGATGAATATTATCCAGGACCTTCTTGCCGCCCGAATAGGTCTTGGAGAGGCCACGCATGTGGTAGATGAACTGACGGGACACGGGAAAAGCCCTGCTTGATCGAGATGTGAATGGAGTTGGGCGTCAGTTATCAGGGGCAGGCGATCGGGGCAAGGCGGGGAGTGCCGCCATGATCCCCTGCCAGCTGACTGGCGAATACAGATGCGCCGACGGTGCCAGGCTGGTTCGAGGTCTTGGCTATGGATCCCGGATCTCCGCTCCGCTTCGTCCGGGATGACACCCTCCCCCGTCATCCCTCTCCTCCAACGTCATCCCCGGCCTTGTGCCGGGGACCCACGTCTTCTGCAGCGTGGCGGTTCCTCAAGGCGTGGGTGGCCGCAACAAGTGCGGCCATGACGATGAGGGTGCCAAAGAGCATGAGCCAGCACCTTTTGGCCCGCAGCGGGTGCTGCGAGCCGTCAAGGTCGAGGGAGGCGCGAATGGCAGCCCGGCTCGCTTTTGTGTGTGAAATGCTCAGAGCCGGATTGCTCGTCGCACACGGTTTGTTTCAGCTGACCCGGATCAAGCCCGGGCCGGCCACCCGCGATCACCGGCTTGCGAGGCCTGCGGCGGGACCGTTCTCCGCCCCGTTCTTGCGACGCCTCGCGAGCGCGCCCCTCGTCAGGCGGGGATGGCGAATGATATAGCCCAGCTTAGGAACTATGTCAAGAACAAAGAAAGAACATAACGTTGCCCTCGCCCCCATCCCCGCCCCTCGCCGTCATGGCCGGGCTTGTCCCGGCCACCCACGTCTTGGACCCACAACGCTGCAGAAGACGTGGATACCCGCGACAAGCGCGGGAATGACGGCAGAGGGGGCCGGGAGAGGGGCTGTGCTTGACCATGGTGCCCCCCTCTCCCGGCTCACTGGCGTTCGCCACTCTCCCCCGCAGAGGGGGAGGGTTCGCACTTCGCCCGTCACCGTCATGGCCGCACTTGGTGCGGCCACCCACGTCTTCGAGAACCGCAGTGCATCCAAGGCGTGGGTCCCCGGAACAAGTCCGGGGATGACGTCGAGGGTACGGTGATGACGTCGCAGGGGGCGTGTGACATAAGTCAATCCCCCTCCCCCGACCCTCGCCGACGCGAGGGTCACCCTCCCCCGCAGAGGGGGGAGGGTTATGTCCGCGTCAAAGCCCGAACGGATAGGTCTCCGGCATGCCCTTGCCAAGGGCATGGCTCAGCGGCGTGACCGCCTTCGTCTCGTCGAACCAGACAAAAGCGTCGAACTGCTCGGCCAGGATGGCTTCGAAATAATGGCTGTAGAGTTCCGTCTCCGGCCGGTAGATCACGCCGATGGCGCGTTCCAGACGGGGCCGAGAGAGAACCGCAGTCAATTCGGCCTGGCCGTTCTCCCGCCAATCGGTCAGGAAGCACCCGAGGCCAGAATCCCGAAAGATGCGCTCGTGGCTGTCGGGCCGGGCGGGTCGCACATCCTTGACCTGCACGGGCTCGTCCCAGTCGTCGGCAGCGGCTACCGTTCCGCGATCCGTTCCGAACCCGATCAGCACCGCCTCGCTGCGATAGGCCTTGCGGCAGAGCTCGCCGATGTTGAACTCGCCCTGCCAGCCCATCGCGGTCGCAGCTGCATTGCCGATATGCGAGTTGTGCGCCCAGATAACGGCCTTGGCGTTGTCGCGACGCGCCAGCAGGCTCTGCAGCGTCTCGAACATGTGGCGGTCGCGCAGGTTCCACGATTCCGTCGCGCCTTCGTACATGATCCGATAGTAATGCTCGGCGGCATGCACGATCTTGGCGTTCTGGACGGCATCGAAGAATTCCTCGCCGCCATCGGCCTGGAGATACTCCATCCGCTTGTCGAGAATATCCTGAAGCTGGCGCAGCAATGCCTCGTCGCAGGGCTTCTTCTGCCCGGTGAGGACCGCGCGGCCATAGCGTGCCGGGTCGGATTGCCAGGGACTGAGACAACCGTAGCGTCCCCTCGCCTCCCTCGCGGCTCCGGGATCGACCCGGTCGAGATAATCAAGCACGGAGCGGATGGACGCGCTCAGGCTGTAGACGTCGAGGCCACGGAATTCTGCGCGCTCGTCCTCGGCGATGTCGCGGTTGTACTCGCGCATCCAGTTGATGAAATCGGCCACTTCTTCGTTGCGCCACATCCAGGTCGGAAAGCGCTCGAAGGCAGCGTCGTCGCCGTTCGGTACATGGCGATGTCGGACATAGGCATCGATGCGCGCCGCCTCGGGCCAGTCGGCTTCCACGGCGACGATGTCGAAGCCGTGCCGTGTGATCAGCCGCTTCGTAATTGCAGCGCGGGCGCGATAGAATTCCGACGTGCCGTGGGTCGCCTCTCCAAGAAGCACAACCTTGGCGTCGGCGAAGCGGTCGAACATGCCGCCGAAGGCTTCATCCTCTTCGATCGGCGGCAATGACTCACCGTGCTCGCGGACGAGATCGACAGCTTCGCGGATCGACGCTTCGTTCTCGCTCTGCTTCCATGACAGGCGGGCCATGCGCCATCTCCCGAGATCCGGGCGGATGCCCATCGTTGCGCGGAGAACGACAGGGCAGCGGCGCTTGTTCCCATCGCAATCCGAGGCGCACAAAGCGCAGCGGCTGGGACATGTCCCGGCCGTTCGTCATTCTCTATCGGGAGCGACTACCAATAGAAGTAGAAATGCTCGGCCTTGAGGTCTGCAAGCCGGACATTGACCAGCGTCAGCCGATCGTCGCCGCCGAGATACTCGCCCTTGCCGAGATCCATCACGACGTCGGCACCCGCCTGCTTCATGTGGGGCTTGAGCGTGTCGAAATCGACGATGCCGGAATGATTGATGTTGTGACGGATCAGCAGCATCTCATTCTGCTTCGGCTTGAAGTCGTAGACGATGTCCTGGCCCATGTCGGAGTTGAAAACGTAGCGGTCTTCGCCCAAGCCACCCCAGAGCTTGTCGTTGCCGGCGCCGGGATCGAGCACGTCGTCACCCGCGCCGCCCCAGAGCTGGTCCATGCCGAACCAGCCGAGGAGCACATCCTTGCCGTCGCCGCCATAGAGCTTGTCGTCGCCGTTCTCGCCCTCGAGCGTATCGTTATCGGCGCCACCCTGGATGACGTCGTTGCCCTCGCCTCCGACGATCTGGTCGTCGCCCGCTTCGCCATAAAGCTTGTCGTCGCCGTTGCCGCCATCGAGAAGATCGTAGCCGTTGTCCCCGTGCAGGATATCGGTGCCGTCGTCTCCGTAGAGCATGTCGTCGCCTTCTTCGCCCCTCACCTGGTCGTTGCCGGCGCCGCCATAGAGGATGTCGAGGCCATCGCCGCCATAGAGCCGGTCGATGCCGTCGCCACCTTCCACATAATCGTCACCGGCATTGCCGTAGAGCGCGTCGTTGCCGGTGCCGCCATAGATTGTGTCGTCGCCCTCGCCGCCGCGGAGCGTGTCGTTGCCGCCGAGACCGTCGATCAGGTCGTCGCCCTTGAGGGCGTCGATCAGATCGGATTTCGTCGCACCGCCTGTGATCTCGTCATTTCCGGTCGTCGGCTTCGTCGAGGCGCCGGACTGGCCGCTGCCGTTGAACGAGAACCACGCTGCATCCAGCGTCGCGACGGTCATGATCGTCAGGCTGTTGCCGCCGCCGAAGGCGATGACGTAGCCACCGGCGATATGGCTGATCTGTAGATCAGCGAAGCGCGTGACCCCGACATTGTTCAGGACGATCCGGTCACCCGGGACCGGATCGAACCCGAAAATGACATCGGCCCCCTCGCCGCCGGCATAGATGTAGACATCCGCGCCGCCATTGCCCTGCAGCGTGTCGTTGCCGGCACCTCCGGAAAGCGTGTCGTGGTTGAAGCCGCCTCTCAGCGCATCGCTGCCGGCCGTGCCGGAAAGAAGCTGGCCTTTCACCGCAACGGGGTTCTTGAAATACTGCTCGACGATGACATCGGCCAGCTTGCCATGGGTGTAGTAGCCGTCATCCGGACTCGGATCGGATACCATCTGACCGGCATCGTAGTTCCACAACCAATAACCGCCGACCCAGCCTTCGTCGAGCCGGTCGGTGATGATCTTGTAGAAGGCCTTGAACATGTTGGCCTGCTCGACCACGTCGACGCGGCCGCTGCGCCAGGTCCAGGGATCGTAATTGCTGCCGTCGAGGCTGCGGAAACCGGTCTCCGTGAAGATCAGCTTCTTGCCATGTTCCTGCGCCACGCGGCGCAGGGCATCGATGGCGGAGATGTTCTCGCCGAAGGCCTGCTCGATCGGATCGCGCACATGGAAGAATGGCGAGGGCTTTGTCCAGCCATCGATCAGCTGCTGCAGCGTGGGGTTGGGATTGTCGGTGAACGAAATATACGGATTGGCGCCGACGTAGTCGAGCTTGTCCCAGAAGCTCACATGGAGCGCCTCGGTCCAGGTCGCGGCATAGGTCAGCTGGCCGCTGTAGACCTCGCGCACCGCCTCGATGATGTCGACCCAATATGCGCGATATTGCGACCCGGTCATGCTCTCGCATTCGTTGCCGATGGCGAAAGCCGTGACGCCGTTCTTCTGGGCCAGCTTGGCGTAGTGAACCACGGCCTCCTTTTAGGAAGCGAACCATGCATCGGCCCATTGCCTGGCCTGAGCCGGAGTCGAGCCCTCGGGCGGGCCGATGAGGGCGTTCCAGTCGCTGTTCTGGATATTGACGTGCAGCTTGAAGATCACTTCAAGTCCGCGGGACTGTGCGTATTTGAGCGCCTCTTCGATAGAGCCGTCGCTTTCGGTGCGCGGGGCGCCGTCGGTGTTGTACCCGCCGGGGTCGCCGTTATCGCGGTAGACCCGGGTCGAGGTGAGGGTATCCATATAGACGGTTGGCACGATCACCAGCTGCGAGGCGCCGTCGCCCTGGATCAGGTCGATATTGGTCTTGGTCCACGGCATGCGGAAATTGCCGTCCCACCAGGAGGGAAGGCTTTCGGCCTGGAAATCGAACAATTTCGGCATGAAAAAAGCCCCTGCGATAATGCCTTCGGCGGCCAAGCACCATTGAATGACATTCTTGATATAACGTTATGTTATATGCTCGCAAGTGCGAAAGAAGAGACCTCTGCTAAGAATTCCTTGCATTCTGGCCTGTCTGCGGCTTTCCGACGCTAACGGCAAAGGGGCGCGATCACGGACAGGGCGTCGTTGAGCTGCTCAACGTAATCGCCCTGTCCGCAGGCATTATGCCACCCGCGCCATGATCGACGCGAACGCTTCCTCGGCGGCGATGACTGTCGCCATCTGGACGGTGTGGGCGAAGCGATAGGCATCGCCGTAGATCGTCTCGTCCGGAAATTCCGTGATCAGCGTCAGCGGCGTCGGGTGCCGCTCGTCAGGCGTCAGCAGGCAGGGAACGTCGTTGATGATCTCGTAGGGCGCGCCGCCGGAATGGATCGAGCAGATCTCGACCTGGCGACGGTTGAACTCCGCAAGGCCCGGAACGGCGGAAAGGCCTTTCGTCACCGCTTCGATCAATGTCCGCGCCGTCTCGGCCCAGGAAGGATGATGGCGGATGATGACGAAGAAGCCTTTCGGGATCGTCCAGAGCTCGAAGCCGCGCGGCAGATAGCCTGTGAAGGGGCGCGTCCATTCATGGGCGGGATAGCCATGCAGGTTGAGATGCAGCTGCGCGCCGGACATCGCGAGCGCCTGGTTGCGGGCGCCGATCTCATAGAGAGGGTCGTTGCGGCCATATTCCAGATCGCTGCCGAGCGAGGTGTAGCGCGCGGCGTGATGCATGTGGCGGGGACTGCCCTCGCACAAACGCCCATGCAGAGCATAGCCGTCCGGGTTCTCGACCGGGATGTAGGCGATGTTGGCCTCCGGATTGGCGAGCAGCCGGCGCACGGCCCTCAAGGTGCCGACAGGCGCGGAAGTCTCGTTGGCGTGCTGGCCGCTGGTGACCAGAACCGCCGGGCGCGATCCCGCGCGGTAGATGCCGCGCACCGGACGCCCCTCCCGGGAATTGCCCTCGAATGTCTCGCCGGGAAGAGCCGCGAGTTCACGCTGGATCTGCGCAAGGCTGGGCGCTGCGTCCGCCGTTTCGATATCCTGCTCCGGCCGCTCCGGATCCATCGGCACGCCGAAGGGGCGTAAAGCCACGCGCACATGCGCGTCGCCCTCTCCTGCGCGGATGTCGGGCACGATCTGGCCCGGCTGCACGCCGCGATCCTCGGGCGGACGGCCCGACTTCCGCTTGAAGAACTCGAGCAGCGAGAAGTAGAAATCCTCGTGCAGCGCCTCGCGCGTGCTCATGACCTCGTCGCCGTAATCGAGCGCCCGCTCGATCCCGGGAATCGTCACGTCGATGGCGATCGTTTCCGCATAGGGCTCGTTGGCGGGCCAGTCATGCGCCGCGATGGCATTCATCACATTGTGAAAGACCTGCTCGATCTCCGTCTCCAGCGGCTCGTCGAGATCGGAACCGTCATCGGCGCGGCCCGCGACCTTCAGCCAACCGGTCAGGGTCAGGTCGATCTGATCGAGGTGGTTGGTGCGCAGGCGGTTGGGTGCGAAGACCGAATGCTCCGCGACACGGCCATTGCCGTATTCCAGCGTCACGAAATAGGTCATGTCCGCGGCACCCGGCTCGAAATGCATCTCGACGCCGTCGAACAGCGCGGCGAGCGGATAGGCCTCCGAAAGGAAGCGCAACCGGTCGGCCTCTTCATGCACCGGATAGCGCACGCTCACGCGCGCCAGCCCGGCCGTGTCGAACTCTTCGAGAAAGGCATGGAGCAGAGGCTTGTAGGCGCTGCGCAGCCGCGCATGGATGCCTGAAGCGGCAAAGACCTGTTCGGCCCTGCGCCGCGCAGCCTCGTCTTCGAAGAGCCAAGCTTCGAGCGTGACGCCGCGATGGTCGCCGGCCGCCCAATCCCGCACGAGGCCATCGAGAGTGCGCGGGATACGCGCGTCGAGCAAAATCGTCATCGTGAAGTCTGTCCTGTCGGATCGAGAAGGTCGCGCAGCCAATCGCCCAGAAGGTTCAGGCCGAGCACGGTGAACATGATCGCAAGCCCCGGGAAGACGCTGACCCACCAGGCGGTCTGAAGATAGGTGCGTCCGTCGGCCAGCATGCCGCCCCAGCTCGGGATGAGCGGATCGACACCGAGACCGAGGAAGGTGAGGCTGCTTTCGAGAAGGATGTTGTTGGCCACCTGCAGCGTCATCAGGATGACGATGGGACCGAGCACGTTCGGCAGAACATGCGTAAAGATGATGCGTACATTGCCGACGCCGATCGCACGGGCGGACAGGATGAACTCCCGTTCCCGCAAAGCCAGCACGGAGCCGCGCACGAGGCGTGCATATTGCACCCATTGCGCGACGATCATGAAGAAGATCACCTTGTCGATTCCGGTGCCGAGAATGGCGAGGAACATGATGGCGACGAGAATGAAGGGAAGCGCCAGCTGAATATCGGCAAAGCGCATCAGCAGGACCTCGGTGAAGCCCCGGTAATAGCCGGCGATCAGGCCGATGAGCGTTCCCAGGGTCATGGCTCCCAGGACGGAAAAAATGCCGACGGTGAGCGAAATCTTTCCGCCGACGATCACCCGCGCCAGCACATCGCGGCCGAGCGGATCGGTGCCGAGAGGATGGGCGAGGCTCTCGAACGGCGGGATGAGGCGGGCCATGAGATCCATGCTCTCGCCGCCATCAGGAAAGAGGAAGCCGGAGAACAGCACGGCAAGTCCCATGCCGCCGGCGAGCAGGAGGCCGAGAACGAGCTCGAGGGATCGGAAGTGCCGGCGCGCCGACGATAGGGCCTGAGCGGCAGCCATGGGCTCACTCCGTCCGGATGCGCGGGTCGATCAGCCCGTAGGCGATATCGACCAGGAGGTTGATGAGAACGATGAAGAGCGCGAGCACCGTGATCGTGCCCTGCAGCACCGGATAATCGCGGTTCGCGATGGCATCGAAGGCGAGCGTGCCCATGCCCGGCCAGTTGAACACCCGCTCGATGATCACGATGCCGCCGATGAGGCCGCCGAACTGCAGGCCGATATAGGTAACGAGCGGAATGGCCGAATTGCGCAGGGCATGCTTGTAGAGCACGACGCGATCGCGCAGCCCCTTCGAGCGCGCCACCATGATGTATTGCTGCGACAGCGTCTCCAGCATGGAGGTCCGCACGAGGCGCACATTCGTGGCGGTGAGGATGATCGCCATGGTGAGCGCCGGCATGACGAAGCTCTCGGGACCCTCCATGCCGCTCGGCGGCAGCAGCCCGAGCATGATGGAGAAAAACAGAACCATCATGATGGCGAGCCAGAAATTCGGGAAGGACAGGCCGACCAGCGACAGGATGCGGATCGCCTGATCCGGCCAGCGGCCGCGGTTCACGGCGGCATAGAT
Source organism: Microvirga zambiensis WSM3693 (assembly GCF_016735695.1). GTDB lineage: Bacteria > Pseudomonadota > Alphaproteobacteria > Rhizobiales > Beijerinckiaceae > Microvirga > Microvirga zambiensis. Next base: position 85,918 of record NZ_JAERQD010000014.1, read on the forward strand.
GCCGAGAGGGACGGAAAGGATGATCGACGTGATCAGCGAGGCGAAGGCCAACAGAAGCGTTGCGGGCAGCGCATTCTTGATCAGCAGGGACACCGGCGTGCCGCCCATGAAGCTCTTGCCGAAATCGCCGGTCAGAATTCCTTCGAGAAAGCTGAAATATTGCACGTAGAACGGTCGTTCGAGACCGAGCGCCTGCCGGATGTTCTGCAGGTCCTGCTCGCTCACGCTGCCGGCGCCACCCACCAGCATCACGGCGGGATCGCCGGACAATCTGATCGCGAAAGAGACGATCAGCGTTACCGCGAGGACCACGAAAACGGCCTGCAGCAATCTCTTGAGAATAAATCCCGCCACGGGGGTTCCTTCTTGTTCTTGTAAAAAGGCGCCGCCAGAGCATCGGACCCAAAAGTGGAAACCACTTTTGGGATCCATTCGATGCTCAATCTCTGAAGCAGCGCATCGCCCGGAGCGGAAAACCGAATCCACTTTTCCGCACGATGCGCTAGCGTGGCGCCTTCTCGATTGCGGATGTGACCGCGCTTATTCAACCGTCACATCGTTGAAGCGGAAGCGCAGATCGGCCGGGGGAACGAAGTTCTTCACCCGCTTGTTCACGCCGATCACGGTGTTCTGGTTGTAGAGCGGGATTTCGAGAGCCTGATCGGCCACGTAACGTGCGACCTCCTGCAGAACCTTCTCGCGCTCCTTCACGTCATACATCGTGCGCTGCTTCTCCAGGAGAGCGTTCAGCTTGGGGTCGTTGTCGTAGGGATTCCACTTCTCGCCCGAGTGATACATCAGATAAGCAGTGTTGTCGTAGTCGAAGGTCCAGCCGCCCCAGGCATTGTGCCAGGCCTCACCGGTCTTGCCGTTCGGAATGATGTCGTTGAGCAGAACCGAAACCTCGTGCGGCTGAACCGCGGGCTTGAGACCGAGCGCCTGGAAATAGCCGGCCGCCGCCTGCGCCACCTCGCGGAAGGTCGCGTCGTTACCGCGGAAGTCGATCCGCACCGGCGCACCGGGCTGCACGCCTGCCTGCTGCAGCATCTGCTTCGCCTTGGCGAGATCGAAGGGCAGCGGCTTCATGGCGGGATCGTTGCCGAAGGACAGATCGGACTGGAAGCTTGCGATCGGCTTGCCGTGGCCGAGCAGGACCGCCTTGATGATCGCGTCACGGTCGACACCCATGATGAGCGCCTTGCGCACATTCACGTCCTTGGTGATGCCTTCCTTGGTGTTCAGGCGAAGCGAAACGACAGTCGGGCCGGTGATGCTGACGAGGGTCAGGTTCGGGCTCTTCTCCACTGTCGGCGCAAGGCCGAAGGGGATCAGGGTCGCGACGTCGACACGGCCTGCCTGGAGTTCGGCAACCTGCGTATTGGCTTCGGGAATGAACCGGGTCACGACCTTGTCGAGCTTCGGCGCGCCGGCCCAATGCTCAGGGAAGGCCTCGAGAACGAGGTTCACCTTCGGCGTGTATTCCACGAACTTGAACGGCCCCGTGCCCACGGGATTCAGGTTGAAATAGGCATCGCCCTTTTCCTGGATGTATTTCGGCGGCACGATCATGCCGCCATAGCCTGCAAGCTTCGTCAGCAGCACCGGATCGGGCTGCTTCATGATGAAGTCCACCGTATAGTCGTCGACGATCTCGACCTTGGTGATCGAGGTGTAGTTCGACTGCTGCGGTCCCTTCTTGCCTTCGTCTCCGAGCAGGCGGTCGAAGGTGAACTTGACGGCCGCCGCGTTGAAGGGCTCGCCGTTGTGGAACTTCACGTTCTGGCGCAGCTTGAAGCGGATGCGGTTGTTGTTGTCGAGGAATTCCCAGGACGTCGCCAGGGCCGGCTGGAGCTTCATGTCCGGCCCGCGCGATGTCAGGCCGTCATAGATGTTGTTGGCTGCGGAGGACCACGGCACGATGAACGTATCGATCGGGTCCCAGCTGCCGGGATCGATGGTCGTCGCGACCGTGATCGTGCCGGCGGCTTGTGCACCGGACGCCATCAGCGGCGCCAACACGACAGCGGCCGTGAGGCCGAGCGCTTTGATGGTGGTAGAGAACTTCATCTTATTGTCTCCCTCTGGAAAACCTATTGTCATGCCGCTCCGCGAAGCTGATCGGTCTCGATCGCGACCCAGTGACCGGGCTCGACCTCGCGCATGCGATGAATGGCCGGCTCCTGACCGACAGGGCGCACCGGGCTCGGAATCTCGCCCTCGATCCGCATCTTCGCCCGCTCGCGCTGCGGGTCGGCGATGGGCACCGCCGAGAGCAGCTTGCGGGTGTAGGAATGCTGCGGGTTCTCGAAGATCGCCTGACGCGATCCGAGCTCGACGATCTGGCCGAGATACATCACGGCGACGCGATGGCTGATCTTCTCCACCACGGCCATGTCGTGGGTGATGAAGAGATAGGACAGGCGTCTTTTCTCTTGCAGCTCCATGAGCAGGTTGACGATCTGCGCCTGGATCGACACGTCGAGCGCCGATACGGATTCGTCCGCGATCACGAGCTTCGGATTGCTGGCGAGCGCGCGTGCGATGCAGATGCGCTGGCGCTGGCCTCCCGAGAACTCATGCGGGTAGCGCTTGGCATGTTGCGGCTGCAAGCCGACCTGCTCCAGAAGTTCGTGCACGCGCCGCTCGCGCGCCTTTCTGTCGTTGATCAGGCCGTGGACGATGATCGGCTCGGCGATGCTGTAGCCGACGGTATGGCGCGGATCGAGGGAGGCGAAGGGATCCTGGAAGATGTACTGGATCTCCTGGCGCAGGCGCCTCCGGTCGCCGTGGCTCATGGCCGCCATGTCGCGCCCGTCGAAGCGCACCGTGCCGCCGGTCGGCTCGACGAGCTGCTGTAGGGTGCGCCCGATGGTGGACTTGCCGCTGCCGGATTCGCCGACCAGCGCCAGCGTCTCGCCGGGATAGATATCGAAGCTGACTTCCTCCACCGCATGGACGCGATGAGTCACCCGGCCGAAAAATGTCTTGCCGACATCGAAGCGTGTGGTGAGCTTCTCCACCTCGAGAATGGGCTTGGTGTAATCGGCGGTGTTCTGCTCGTGCGTGCCGCCGACGGGCTTTGCCACACCACCGTCCATGACCATCACCGGCGTGCGCTTCGGCAGGGGCTGGCCCGTGAGGCTGCCCAGGCGCGGCACGGCGGAGAGAAGCGCGCGGGTGTAAGGGTGCTGGGGTGCCGAGAAGATGTCGCGCACCGGCGCCTGCTCCACCTTCTCGCCCTTCCACATCACCACCACGTCGTCGGCCATCTCGGCCACCACGCCCATGTCATGGGTGATGAAGATCACGGCGGTGCCCATTTCCTGTTGCAGGTCGCGGATGATGTTGAGGATCTGCGCCTGGATCGTCACGTCGAGCGCCGTCGTCGGCTCGTCGGCGATCAGGAGCTTGGGATTGCAGGCGAGCGCCATGGCGATCATCACGCGCTGGCGCATGCCGCCGGAGAGCTGGTGCGGATAGCGGTCGAGCAGCTTGTCCGCATCCGGCAGGCGTACCTTCTGCAGCAGTTCCTTCGCCCGCAGGCGCGCATCGCGCCCGGTGAGGCCCTGGTGCAGGATCAGGGTCTCTGAAATCTGGTTGCCGATCGTGAAGACCGGATTCAGCGAGGTCATCGGCTCCTGAAAGATCATCGCGATGTCGTTGCCGCGGATCTCCCGGAGTTTGTTGTCGGAGGCCTTGACGAGATCGATGGCCTCGCCGCCGTCAGGTCGAAACAGCACCTGCCCGTTGGTGATGCGCCCGCCCGTGTAATCGGTCAGGCGCATGATCGCGAGAGAGGTGACCGATTTGCCGGATCCGGATTCCCCGACGACCGCCAGGGTCTTGCCCGGCTGCACATCGAAGCTGACCTCCTTGACGGCCTTGAAGGCTCCGCTCCCCGTGCCGAACTCCACCGAAAGGGAGCGGACCGACAGGAGAGCTTGAGATTGACGATTGGCTGTGTCCGACATCCATCCACGCTCTTGCAAAGGTACCGGTCCGGCGAAATACACGGATCGGTACCTCTTTGATACCTGTTATCCATCACAGCCACGATGCCGATACGTCAAGCACCGAATTGCATCAGATCAGGCAGTCGGCGGGATCATAGATCCAGCACGACAAGAAGTGCGAGTCTTTTGTTATGAAGTTACCCACTCGCCGCCGCGCATGAGCGGCTCGGACCTGCCGTCCTGTGTGATACCATCCACATCCACCCGATCGGAGCCGATCATCCAGTCGATATGGATCAGGCTCTTGTTCGATCCGCGGGAAGCAAGCTCGTCCTCGCTCATGGAGCCGCCGCCCCGGATGCACTTGCTGTAGGCCTGGCCGAGCGCGATGTGGCTCGAGGCATTCTCGTCGAACAGGGTGTTAAAGAAGAGAAGGCCGCTCTGCGAGATCCGCGAGGAATACGGCACCAGGGCCACCTCGCCGAGGCGGCGCGCACCCTCGTCGGTATCGAGCACCTTGTTGAGCACGGTCTCCCCAGTGCGCGCCTTGCTCTCGACGATGCGCCCGCCTTCGAACCTGACCTGGATGTCCTGGATCAGCGTGCCGTTATAGGAGAGCGGCTTGGTGCCGGTGACGATGCCATCGACCCGGTCCTTGTGCGGCGTGGTGAAGACCTCCTCGGTCGGGATGTTGGCATTGCAGACGATGCCGTTCTTGGCCGCCGTCGAGCCGCCGTTCCATTCGTGCCCCTCTGCGAGACCGACACGCAGATCGGCGCCGGGACCGCGGAAGTGCAGCGCGGCATAGTTTTTCTCGTTGAGCGTCCGCGTGCGTGCCTGAAGCGCCGCATTGTGCTTCTCCCAGGCGGCAATCGGATCCGGCGTATCGACGCGGGAGGCCGAGAAGATCGCCTGCCAGAGCTTGGCGACGGCCACCTCCTCCGGATCGTCCGGGAACACGGTCTTGGCCCAGGACGGCGTGGCAGCGGAGACAATGGTCCAGTTGATGTCGAAGCCGGCGATCATGTTGAGCGCCGGCATATAGGCCTTCGAGCGCGCCCGGTTGGCACGCGAAACCTTGTCCGGATCTTCCTTGGCGAGAAGAGACGGATCTTCGCCGACGATGGCGAGCCGGGCAGCGCCCTTTTTGTAGGCCTCCGCCATGCCCTCGTAGAGCCAGGCGGGCGCCGTATCGAAGCCCTCGTCACGCCCGTGGCGGTAGCGCATGAGCGTGCTCTCCTCATCCGAGAAGATCGTGGTCACGAGAGAGGCGCCGGCCTTGTAGGCATGCTCTGTGATGCGCCGGACCAGTGCGACCGCCTCGAGCGGCGCGGTCACGACCAATTCCTGCCCGGGCTTCAGCCCGAGCCCGACGCGAACGGCGACTTCCGCCAGACGGTCGAGAAGCTGGGCATGGGATGAGGCATCCGCCAGGTTCCGGACTTGTTCGTTCATGATCCTCGTCTCTCTCGCAGGTCGAATAATGGCGGGAGAGGCTACACGGCTCTGCCGCCGGTGCAACCTCGAAGGCTGAAATGTCACATATTCTCAGGCTTTGCACCGCCGAGGGCATCCGGATCGAAGGCGATGCTCTTGATGATCGCATGAACGTGAAGTCCCGGCTTCAGGCCAAGCTCGGCAATCGATTTACGGGTGACGCGGGCAACCAATGCATCGCCGCCGCAATCGAGCTGCACGTCCATGCTCGGTCCTTCGGCCTCTTCGATCGAGGAAATAAATCCCGGCAGCACGTTGAGCGCGCTCATGCCTTTGGGCTCATGCAGGGAGAGGATGATGTCACGGGCGCGAAGGCGCACGCGCATCCTGGAGCCTGTGGGATGATCGAGAAGCGGGACGGTGAGCGTTCCGGCCCCAGCCTGAAGAACAGTGAGGCCGAAATCGGCTTCGTGCCGCAGGACCTGCGCCTCGATCAGCGCTCCCGCTTCGGTGAGGCCGGTCTGCCTGAACAGAATCGTATGCCGCAGAATGTCGGAGGCTGGACCGGACGCGGCCACCCTCCCCTCGGACAGGACCACCACCGTCGTCGCAAGACGGGCAATCTCGGGCACCGAGTGGCTGACGAGCACGATCGGCACGCCGCCCTCGTCGCGCAGCCGCTCGATATAGGGAAAGATCTCGGCCTTGCGCGCCTCGTCGAGCGATGCAAGGGGCTCATCCATCAGCAGAAGCTGCGGATCGGCGAGAAGCGCGCGTCCGATCGCGACGCGCTGCTTTTCGCCGCCCGACAAGGTCGCCGGCCGCCGCTCGAGAAGGTGGCCGATGCCGAGAAGCTCGACGACGCTCTCGAAACCGGTCGTCCGTTCGCGGCGCGGCGTGAACCAGCGTCCGAAGAGCAGGTTCTGGCGCACGTTGAGATGCGGGAAGAGGCGTCCCTCCTGGAACACGTAGCCGATGCGACGGCGGTGCTTGGGAACGAAGACACCCTTCTTCGTGTCGACGAGCATTCGCCCCTGCACGGCGATACGCCCATGATCGGGCCGCACGAGGCCGCCGATGGCATTCACGACGGTGGTCTTTCCGGATCCCGACGGGCCGAAGAGCGCGGTGAGCTTTCCATCCGACTGGAAGCGCGCGTTAAGGCTGAAAGCACCCTGCCTGTGTTGGATGTCGACGTCGAGCATCACGCGTGAATCCGCCCGCGCATCCGTCGCGCCAGCCATTCGGACAGCCAGAGAGCCGCCACGGAGACGGCGATGGAGACAAGCGTCAGGCGCATGGCGCCGCTCTCGCCGCCCGGCACCTGCGTATAGGTGTAGATGGCGGAGGGAATGGTCTGCGTCTCGCCGGGAATGTTGGAGACGAAGGTGATCGTCGCACCGAACTCGCCCATGGCCTTTGCAAAGGACAAAACCATGCCGGCGATGATGCCCGGCACGATGAGCGGCAGCGTCACGACGGCGAAAACCCATACGGGATGCGCGCCGAGCGTGCCCGCGGCATCCTCCAGCTTGCGGTCGACGGCCGCGATGGACAGGCGAATGGCGCGCACCAGCAGCGGAAAGCCCATGATCGCGCAGGCCAACGCCGCGCCCGTCCAGCGGAACGAGAAAACGATGCCGAACTGCTCGGCGAGGAAGGAACCGATGGGCCCGCGCCGGCCGAAGCCGATCAGCAGGAACCAGCCGACGACCACCGGCGGCAGGACGAGAGGGAGGTGGACGAGAACGTCGAGAAACTGTCGTCCCCAGAAGCGGCCGCGTTCCAGAAGCAGCGCGATGGCGATGCCGGGAACGAGGCTCGCGGCCATTGCGACGAAGGCGACCTTCAGGCTCAGGCGAACGGCCGTCCATTCTTCGGGAGAAAGCCAGTCCGTCACGAGCGACAAGTCGCCTTGCCGACTGATGGTCGTGTCGAACGCATGTCTCGTCTCCGGATCGGCGATGGGCCGCCTCGGATAGACATCCTATCGAAGCGGTTCAGGTCTTCAAGCCGGGCGCTGCCGCGGCGAGGCCCGCTTCGTCGTCCTGCGGACCAGCCTGTAGCCGAGGAGCACGGCCACGATCGCCGCGTAGACCAGCGGTTCGGGCGGCCAGGATTTCACGACCAGGATGAAGTGCAGCGCCGCACCGATGGCCGCCACATAGACGAGGCGGTGCAGCTTCGCCCAGGCCTGCCCGCCCATGCGCCGGATCGCGGCGTTGTTGGAGGTGACCGCCAAGGGCACGAGAATGACGAAGGTCGCCATGCCGATGGTGATGTAAGGCCGTTTGACGATGTCGGCGACGATGGCCGCAACATCGAGGCCCTGATCGAGCACCAGATAGGTGGTGAGGTGCAGGATCGCATAATAGAAGGCGAGCAGACCGAGCGCCCGGCGATACCGCAGCAGGTTGATGTTGAAGAGCTGCCGCAGTGGCGTCACGGTCAGCGTCGCGATGAGGAAGCGCAGTGCCCAGAGACCGAGGGCCTGCTCCAGGTAGCGCATCGGATCGGCGCCGAGCTGATCGGTGATGCCGGCATAAAACAGCCACACCGCCGGGATGAAACCCACGGTATAAACCAGGATCTTCGGCACCTGAGGCAGCGCAAAGCCCTTCTTGGCCGCCGGAACGGAGGCTTGTCCCGCCATCAGTAGAACTTCTTCAGGTCCATGCCCGTATACAGACTCGCCACCTGTTCGGCATAGCCGTTGAACATCAGGGTCGGACGACGCTTCACGAACAATCCGCCCTCGCCGATACGACGTTCGGTCGCTTGGCTCCAGCGCGGATGGTCGACGCTCGGGTTCACGTTGGCATAGAAGCCGTATTCGTTCGCGGCCTGCTTGTTCCAGGAGGTTTCGGGCTGCTTGTCGACGAAGCTGATGCGGGTGATCGACTTGATGCCCTTGAAGCCGTATTTCCACGGCACCACCAGCCGGATCGGCGCGCCGTTCTGGTTCGGCAAGGTCTCGCCATAGAGCCCGACGGCCAGGATCGTGAGCGGGTTCATGGCCTCGTCGAGGCGCAGCCCCTCCACATAGGGCCATTCGAGCACCGGGAAGAAGGAATCCACGCCCGGCATCTCATCGGGACGATAGGCGGTCTCGAAGGCGACATACTTCGCGCTGCCCAGAGGCTCCACGCGCTTGACGAGATCCGCCAGGGGAAAGCCGACCCAGGGGATGACCATCGACCAGCCCTCGACGCAGCGCATGCGGTAGATGCGCTCCTCGAGCGCCGAGGATTTGATGAGATCCTCGACGGCGAACTCGCCCGGCTTTCCGACCATCCCGTCGACCTTCACCGTCCAGGGCGAGGTCTTGAGGGACTTGGCCTTTGCAGCCGGATCCTCCTTGGCTGTGCCGAACTCGTAATAATTGTTGTAGCTGGTGACGTCCTCCAAGCTCGTCTTCTTCTCGTCCGTGGAGAACGGACTCTTGGCGGCGTTCAGCGTGGCTGCGCTGAGAACCCCTGGCAGCCCGGCGGCGAGGGCCAGACCGGCGGCGCCCGCCATCCATTGACGTCGGTTGAGATAGATCTCCCGGGGTGTGATCTCGGAAGGCAGGATATCGGCAGGGCGGCGGATCAGCACGGCATCACCTCGTTTGAAACCCATTGTGAATGGGTACACCCGAGAACGCCAGAGGGGCTCTCACGTTTCCGTTACAAGTTTACCCAAGCGGCGGCTCAGGATATGGCCCGCACAAACTTCTTCGTGATCTCGCGCGGGTTGGTGATGGCCGTGCCCACCACCACGGCGTGAGCCCCTCGGCGAAACGCCTCCGCCACAAGCTCCGGGGTATCGAAGCGCCCTTCGGCGACGATGGGCACCGGGAGTTCCGCTACGAGAGCCGACAGAAGGTCGAGATCGGGGCCGTCGGTCTTGCGGGACGCCGTTTCTTCCGTATAGCCGGCAAGCGTCGTCGCGACATAGGTCGCGCCGGCAGCATGGGCAGCCCGCCCCTCTTCGAGCGTGGCGATATCCGCAAAAACCTCCCGGCCGAGTTCGGCCTTGATCCGCCCGATTAGGCGGCTTACCGGCTCGCCGCTGCGCGGACGCGGCGTCGCATCGATGCCGACGATCTCGGCACCAGCCTTCGCAACCTGTGCCGCCTGCTCGAAACCGGGCGTGATGTAGACGGGGAAGTTTTCGTCGAACACCTTCGCGATGCCGATGATCGGAAGCTTCGTCACGGCCCGGATCGCCGCCACATCGGCCTCGCCGTTGGCGCGGATGCCCAAGGCGCCGCCTGCTTCCGCCGCCTGGGCCATGGCCGACATGTAAACCGGACCGTGCAGCGGATTGTCCGCCCGGGCCTGGCAGGAGACGACGAGGGCACCTTTCGGAATCAGCATCTGATGCTCCTTACTTCACCGCGCCGGCCGTCATGCCCTGGATGAACTGGCGCGACAGGGCGATGTAGAGAAGCGTGATCGGCGCTGCCGCGATGGTGAGGCCGGCGAACAGCATGCCCCAATCGGTGGTGTATTCGCCCATGAAGGTGGTGAGGCCCTGCGGCAGGGTCTTTCGCGCATCGGTCTGGATGAAGACGAGGGGGAAGAAGAAGTCGTTCCAGATCGGCACCGCGTTCTGGATGGCGGCGATCGCCATCGGCGGACGGGCGAGCGGCAGCATCACCGACCACATGATGCGGGGTTCCGAGGCCCCGTCGATGCGCGCCGCATCCTCGAGTTCCGCCGGAAGCGTGCGCAAAAAACCTGCCATGATGAACACGGCCGAGGGCAGGCCGATGGCCGTGTAGGTAACGATCAGGCTCCAGCGGCTGTCGAGCAGGCCGAGATCGCGCAGCAGGATGAAGAGCGGAATGACCGCGAGCTTCAGCGGCAGCATCAGGCCGGCGAGGAAGAACAGCAGGATGAAGGTGTTGGTGCGCGACTCGTAGCGCGCCACCGCATAACCCGCCATGGTGCCGAGCACGAGGATCAGGATGATCGAGGTGCCCGTCACCAGGATCGAGTTGATAAAGTAAGTCGGCATCGCCGTTTCGCCGAGAACCTTGGTGAAGTTCTGAACCTGCGTGAAATCAGGCAGCGCAAAGGGATGCTCGAAGATCTCGCCCGTCGTCTTGAAGGCGGAAAGCACCATCACCAGGACCGGATAGAGCATGATGAAGGAATTCGCGATCAGGATGACCTGCGCGAGCAACGCGAAGGAGATCGGCTGGCGCGTTGCGGGCGTATCGGAGGTGATGGCGGTCAAAACTGGATCTCCCGACGGCGCAGCCACAGGGTCAGCATGGACGCGAAGACGACGATGAAGAGGAAGAGGAGCGTAGCCAGCGCCGAGCCCAGGCCGAAATTCTGGATGCTGGCGCTCTGGTTGCCGAAGGCCGTGCGGTAGAAGACGAGGCCGAGCACGTCGGTGGTGCCGAAGGGCGAGCCGTCGAGCCCGACCATCACGTAGGGAATCTCGAACCAGTTGAACGCCCCGATGAAGAGCAGCGTGAAGAGGATGGTGGTGCTCGGCGCCACCAGGGGCCAGACCACGTTCTTCAGAAGCTGCCATTCGTTGGTGCCGTCGAGACGCGCCGCCTCGATGATCTCAGGCGGGATGCGCTGCATGCCGGCGAGATAGACGAGCGTCGGGAAGCCCACGAAGTGCCAGGCATTGGCGAGGATCAACGCGCCGAGCGCGGTCGAGGAATCGCCGAGCCAGGGCTTGGCCAGGAAATCGAGGCCCAGCGAATAGAGCGCCTGATTGACGATGCCGAAATTCGGATTGAGGAAGAGCTTCCAGAGGAAGCCGACGATGATCGTGGAGAGCACCACCGGCACGAACACCGCCACCCGGTGGAAGCGGAAGCCGAAAGGCTCCTTGTAGAGCAGCCAGGCGAGGAGGAACCCGCCGCCGTTCTGGATGATCATCAGCGCCACGAGGGCATAGACGTTGTGCAGGAAGGCGTTCCAGACGACGGGCGCCATGGTGACGCCGAACAGCACTTCCTTGAAGTTCTTGATGCCGACGAATTCGCCGCGTGCCAGACCCTGCCAGTCGTAGAAGGCATAAGCGAAGGCCGACAGGATCGGATAGACCACGAACAGCGACATGAAGGCGAGCGGCGGAACGACGAGGAATGCCACCCACAATTGGTGCTTCAGCGTGCGGGGCTGTTGGCGCGAGGCTTGCATGAATTGACCTTGATAGATCCTTGAGGATCACCCCAGCCGTCATGGCCGGGCTTGACCCGGCCATTCACGTCTTGGGAGCCGCGGCGCCACAAAGACGTGGATCCCCGGGCCAAGCCCGGGGATGACGAGGGTTAGTCTTACTTCTGGAACGGCTTGTAGTAGGTCGCGATGCCCTTGTTGATCTCGGCAGCGGCCTGCTCCGGGGTCTGCTGGCCGGCGAGCATCTTCTGCACGTTCGACTGCAGCAGCACCGATCCGCTCGGCTCCTGATAGCGGAAGCGCACGAGCATCAGGTAGGACATGGAGTTGTCGGCGAGTTTCGCCACATCCTGCGTGATCGGGTCCTCGATCTTGATGTCCTTGATCGGCGACAGGTTCTTCAAGGTGTTGGTGAAGGAGGTGCCGTATTCGGGCGTGGCCAGGAAGCGCACGAACTTCAGCGCCGCATCCTTCTTCTCCGACTTCGCGTTCACCGCATAGCCGCCGTCGTAATAGGTGGCGATCAGCGCCTGGTCGCCCGCCTTCAGGACGGGAGCCGGGAACACGCCGAGGTCGAGGGTCGGGTTCTGGTTCTTGAAGTTCGCCACCTCATAGGAACCGCCGGCGAACATCGCCGCGCGGCCGGCCACGAAGAGCTGCTGCGAGGACGGATAATCCACGCCGGTGAAGTTCGGCGAGAAGTACTGGCTGATGTCCTTCAGCTTGGCGAGCGCGCTCACGAAGCGCGGATCGGTGAAGTTCGCCTTGCCGGAGATGATGTCAGCCTCGAAGTCCTTGCCGAGCATGGAGGAGAGCAGGCCGCCGACGATGGTCTCGTTCTGCCAGGCGGTCGCCGTGCCGTTGCCGAACGGCGTGACGTTCTTGGCCTTCAGCGCCTGGGTCAGGGCCATCATCTCGTCCCAGGTCTTCGGCGGGTTCACGCCGTTATCCTTGAAGATCTTCTTGTTGTAGACCACGAGCTGGGCCTGCGTGGCGAAGGGCACCGCATAGACCTTGCCGTCGGAGCGCAGCGTCTCGGCTGCGAGCGCCGTTTCAGGGAAGTTCGCCAGTTCCGGCACGTTCTGCTTGTCGAGAGCGAGCAGGTAGCCGGGGGTCGCGATGGTCTCCAGGTTGCCGTAGGCGCGCACCTGGATCACGTCCGGGCCGCGGCCGGCGGCAAGCGCAGTGGAGAGGATCGTCTGATAGTTCTCCGGCGCGTAGGTCTCGAACTTCACCGTGATGCCCGGCTCCTTGGCCTGGAACTTCTTGATGACGTCCGTGTAGAAGGCCTTGTCCTCCTGGCGCCAGCTCCAGAAGGTCAGCTCGGTCTGCGCCATGGCGGCAGTGCCGGAGAGCAGGAAGCTGCCAGCGGCAGCGCCCATCAGAATGCGTCGGGTCAGTCTCATTGTCAGTTCCCTCATTGTTGAAGTCCTTGTCCTCCCACCGCGAGGTCCCGCCTTTCGCACGGACCCTCGCGGAATTTCTTCAGCCCTGTGGCCCGGCTGCGATCACGAGAAACGTCGCGTCGTCGTGGGTTTTAACACGAGGATAAGCGCCTGCCATAAGGTCGCCTCGCTCCCTTTCCCGCAATTCCTGCATGAGTTCGCCTCCCCTGCCGGCGGCGAGCGTGGCATGGAGCGTGCTGTCCGAATAGGCCCCGAACACGTCGACCAGCCGCATGAAGCCGTCCGTCGCGAGCACGATGGCCGCTCCCGGCTCCGCAACCGTCTCGAAGGTCAGCTCGTGACCCGCCCACGGCCGGCGTGGGTTCACCACCCAATAGCCGTCCGGCCGATTGAGCCTGGTGCGGTTCTCGCCGATCTGGCGCCGCACCGCGTCGGGCATGGTGCCGGGCTCATGTTCCATGGCGCCGAGCGCAGCGAGGGTTTTGCGCTCGAAGGGCTTGGCCCTCTCGTCGCTCCAGCGCAGAACCTCTCGCTCCGACGGAACGAGGGCAACCACATCGCCAAGGAAGCGGCCCCGGATGCCGATCCACCCGTTTTCGCTCGGCCCGGCCTCGATCAGGCCCAGGCAGGCGGAAGGGGCGTGATGATCGTCGATCCCGGCCCTATGAGCGGTCGCCACCTCGAAAGCTGACCGCAAATCGTCATCGAGGCGGCTGAGGACCTCACCGGTCCCGCCGGACAATTCGGTCAGCCCGTCGCCGATCGCCTGCGCCAGCCAGGAGGCGTCGCTGCCCGCTCGGGTGACCGGCTCGTCCGAGAGACCCGTGGCCCCATCCACGATCCAGGCAAAGCGGCCGCGCAGGCCGGCCCCGTCCTCGTTGATGCGGGAGCCTGCCAGGGAAAGCCGGTCGAGGGACCGGAAAACAGGAATGGGGCGGCCAGTCTCGTTCACAGGCTAACTGGTCTCATATTGGTCGCCTCATGTCCATACTGGTCTTAACGGCTTTTCACACACTTCCGAAAGCCTGAAGGGCTTGCCCAGGCTCGATTTGATCCAATTTTAAACCTGAGCGTTAGTGCTCTGATGAACCCATCGTGGTGAAGGGAAGCCCCATGATCACCCTGGAGATAGCCGGCAAGGCCGTTGCCGTGACGAATGCGGATGAGGGGCAGGCCCGAGAACTCTTTCTCAGTGAGAGCTTTAAAGATGACCTGAAGTCGTTTAAGAGCGAGGGCCGCTCCCTCTGGGACGGCTCAGCTGCCTTGACGACACGGCCCGCATCGGAAAACGAGATCGATGCCTTTTATGAGGCCCTGGACGAAGAGGACGAGGTCGAAGACGACGACGGCTATGACGACGACCTCGATATCGATGTCGTGTTCCTGGTGTCCATCGACGAAATAGACGACGCCGCTGCCTCCGGCTGATCATCCTTATTCGGGGCCCTCGCAGGCTCCCCAGACACGGTTCAGCCACACCCCCATGCCCTTTCCCAAGTCCAATCCCAGCCTTGAACGCGCCCTCGCCGATCGGGGCTACAACGACCCGACCCCCGTTCAGGCGGCGGTGCTCCAGCCCGATGCGCTCGAACGCGACCTCCTCGTCTCCGCCCAGACCGGCTCGGGCAAGACCGTCGCATATGGCCTCGCCATGGCCTCCACGCTGCTCGGCGATTCTGAGCGCTTCGATGCCCCCCGCGAGCCGCTGGCGCTCATCATCGCCCCGACCCGCGAGCTCGCGCTCCAGGTCCACCGGGAGCTGATCTGGCTCTATGGCCCGGCGGGCGCCCGGGTCGCCTCCTGCGTCGGCGGCATGGACGTGCGCCGCGAGCAGCGGGCGCTGGCCGATGGCTGCCATATCGTGGTCGGCACGCCGGGCCGCCTGCGCGACCATCTGGAGCGCGGCCGCCTCGACACCTCCAAGATGCGCGTCGTGGTCCTCGACGAGGCCGACGAGATGCTCGATCTCGGCTTCCGCGAGGATCTGGAGTTCATCCTCGATGCCACGCCGGAGGACCGCCGTACCCTGCTGTTTTCCGCGACCCTGCCGAAGAACATCATTACGTTGGCCCGGCGCTACCAGCGTGAGGCGCACCGCGTCGACACGCTGGTCGAGAATGAGCCGCACGGCGACATCGAATACCGTGCCTTGAGGATCGCGCCGAACGAGGTCGAGCATGGCGTCGTCAACGTGCTGCGCTTCTATGAGAGCCGCGGCGCCATGGTGTTCTGCCATACCCGCGAGGCGGTGCGGCACCTGCATGCCAGCCTGATCGAGCGCGGCTTCGCGGCGGTTTCCCTGTCCGGCGAGCTGACCCAGAACGAGCGCAGCAATGCCCTGCAATCGCTCCGTGACGGTCGCGCCCGGGTCTGCGTCGCTACCGACGTGGCGGCGCGCGGCATCGACCTGCCCGATCTCGGCCTCGTGATCCATTTCGATCTTCCGAACGACCATGAGACCCTCCTGCACCGCAGCGGCCGTACGGGTCGCGCCGGGCGCAAGGGAATCTGCGTGATGCTCGTTCCCTATACGCGCCGCCGCAAGGCCGAGAGGCTGATCGACAATGCCGGCGTCGACGTGACCTGGGCAGGCCCTCCCTCCGCCGACGAAATCCGTCTGCGCGACCGGGATCGCCTGATGCAGGACCCGATCTTCACCGAGGAGACGACGGAGGAGGATCTCGCGATGGCGCGGGCGCTTCTGGCCGAACGCTCGGCCGAGGAGATCGCCAATGCCCTGGTGCGGTTCAACCGCTCGCGGCTGCCCGCACCCGAGGAGATCTTGGATACCGGTGCGGACCGCGAGCCGCGTCAGCGCAAGGACAAGCGCGAGCGGCAGGACGAGCGCACCCGCGGCTTCAAGGACAGGGGCCGGGATTCGTCCGAGGGCGGGTTCGAGCGTTCCTCGGAAGACATGGTGTGGTTCCGCATGAGCGTCGGCCGGCGCAACAACGCCGATCCCCGCTGGCTTCTGCCGATCATCTGCCGTCTCGGTCATGTGACCAAGAAGGAGATCGGCTCGATCAAGATCTTCGACCGCGAGACGAAGTTCGAGATCGTCAAGTCCCACGCACCGAAATTCGCCTCCGCCGTGCGCAAGACGAACGACGAGGATATCCGCATCGAGCCGGCAGAAGCCGGACCCGGCAAACCTCGCGATGCAAAACCGTGGAGCGGGCCGAAGGGCAAAGGCGGCCCCAAGCGCGATGCTCATCCCCCGGCCCGCAAGGGCGAGAGGGACGGCAAGCCGTTCAAGGACCGCAAGGGGCCGAAGGATAAGAAGCGAGCTTCGAGCAAGCATTCCTGATGAGAGCGAAGGCCGGGACATGTCCCGGCCTTTTTTCGTTAGGAACCGAGACGCTCGTTCCGCTTTTCACCTTTGAACACGGCCTTCATCGCCACCGAGCCCGATCGTGAACGGCCAAGCTCGTAAGGGAATCAAGGCCCGGGTCGAATTTGATTCATTGCATCGCAACAAATATATTGTGCATTGCAACATAGCCCCCCATGTAAGACGTTCTTCGAAAGAACCGTTACCCAAAGGGCCAATCGATTATGCAGCGCTTAGGCAAAATGATTCAGCAGATGGGGCGCTACCGGCGCCAGTGGGAAACCGTGATGGAAGCATCCGGTGCCGCCACAGCCCCATTGCGCATGCCGGACGCTCCGAGCCGACTGACGGAGATCGCCGACTTCGGCTCCAATCCGGGCAATCTGCGCATGCTGACCTATGTGCCGGACAGCGCCTCTCCCTCCCCGGCTCTGGTGGTAGTTCTCCACGGCTGTACGCAGAATGCTGCGGGCTACGATCATGGTTCGGGCTGGTCCGCACTGGCTGACCGCTATGGTTTCGTCCTGCTCTATGCGGAGCAGAGGGAAGCCAACAATCCCAAGCGCTGCTTCAACTGGTTTCAGCCCGGCGACATCGAGCGCGACCGCGGCGAGACGCATTCGATCCGCCAGATGGTCGAGCATGCGGTTCGACGGCATGGCGTCGACCGCAGCCGCATCTTCGTCACCGGGCTTTCCGCCGGCGGAGCGATGACGTCGACCATGTTGGCGACCTATCCGGAAGTGTTCGCCGGCGGCGCCATCGTCGCGGGCCTGCCCTATCACTGCGCCACCAGCGTTCCGGAAGCCTTCGAATGCATGTTCCAGGGTCAGACCCGATCGGCGCATGAATGGGGCGACCTGGTGCGCAACGCTTCGCCGCATCGCGGGCCGTGGCCGACGATCTCCGTTTGGCATGG
This sequence comes from Microvirga zambiensis WSM3693, assembly GCF_016735695.1. GTDB lineage: Bacteria > Pseudomonadota > Alphaproteobacteria > Rhizobiales > Beijerinckiaceae > Microvirga > Microvirga zambiensis. The sequence goes on from NZ_JAERQD010000014.1 coordinate 103,098, forward strand.
CAGTGCCGACGCCACCGTGAAGCCCATGAATGCCGGTGAGATCATCAAGCAATGGACGAATGTGCATGCGATTTCTTCCGATCCGACATCGAGCGATACGGTAAACGGGTATCCGCATCGTACCTGGACGGACGCAGCGGGCAGAACGGTCATCGAGGAATATGTGATCACCGGCATGGCGCATGGCACGCCGCTGGCAGTCGGCAACGACGAGAACAGCTATGGCGCGGCAGGACCCTTCCTGCTCGATGTCGGAATCTCGTCGAGCTATCGCATCGCGCAGTTCTGGGGCCTGACGGAAACCGCGATCGACGACGTGCAGGAGCCGGCCGAAGAAACACCCGCTCCGCAGGTGGTGCACGAAGCCCATCCGGTCGTCGTGCACGCGCACGAGGTGCATAAGCCTGAAGTGCGCAAACCCGATATGCAGGAGCCTGAGGTACAGATGCCCAAAGCGCCGTTCACGCAGAACGGCAAAGACGGCGGCCGCAAATCCGCGCAATCGCATCTCGACATAGGCGCGGTCATCACCAAGGCTCTCAGAGCCGCAGGGCTGATGAAGTGAGCCTCTCTGCGCGAGGCGTCATTTCTTTTCCTGGCTGAGCAGATCCTCCTGCTTGCGCCGCTCGCCCGTCACGCAGTTCATGCGGGACATCGGTGTCTGCGCCGGGGCGATCAAGGGATACGCGTCACCGATGCTCGCGATCTCGCGCATGATCTTCGTGCGGATGACCATGGCAAATTGCTCGGGATCGTGCAGCGGCAGGACGAAGGCTCCGATACCGCCAATGACGCATTCCCGAAAGTAAAGGTCGAGGTCGTCCTGCTCGATGCTGCCGGAGTTGCGCCGAAACATGATCGGCAGTCCGTTGATGATGACACCATCGGCAACGGCCTCGTCCCGCGCATAGATCACGTGACGACCATCGTTGTTGGGACCGTCGCCGGAGATGTCGATCACACGACGGACCGGAGCGCCTTCCAATTGTTCGAACAGCTTCTTCCCCTGATCGATCGCGCCGGAGATCGATGTCATTCCGGCTTGCCGGATCGGCTGATAGGCAAGCCGATTGGCAAAGGATGTGGCGCCTTCAGGGCTGTCGATGATCGTCCATGGCACGAGAACCCGCTGGTCCTTCACACCCGACCATTCCATATAGGTGACCGCGATCCGGCCATAGGCGCCGTTCTCGATGGCATCGTGGACGAGAGAGGACCGGAAGGCTTCGATGAAGCCTTCGCGCTGCATGCCCTGCTCATCGGCTTCCATCGAGGACGAGACGTCAACGGCAATGACAAGGGCGAGATCGAGTTGCGTTTCGGCATCGGTGGGAGCGCCTGCCAGGGCGTTGCCGGTAAGGAGCAGAAACGCGAGAGTACTCAGGAGCCTGTTCGCCATGACGACCTCCGCCCCCGGCCCGGAATCCTGCGATTCGCAGCCAAGATTGCTTCTGATCAACGCGCCAGTCAGGGTTTCGATGCGCCACGCCTGCCGATAAAAGCAGCTTCCCCTGCCTCGGAAACGAAGGTTTCGACGGCCTTTCAGGCACATTCAAGGCCCTTGCAAGGCGTCTTGCCCCAGGGGGCGGAGAGAAGGTGCCGCACCGGCCGAAAAGACGTAACAAAATCCACTCTCTATACGCAGAGCAGACAGGGAGGGGCCGTTCGGGTACAGATTTCTTACGCTACGCAAGGGGCACAACATGAAACCGGACATGGATCTGATCGGCGCTCTCACCAGCTTTTCCGTCGGAACGCTCGACGGCCAGGATGCGATGATGGTGATCGAAATCGCGACGACGCCCGAGGAATACGAGCAGGGGATCCGGCATCAGATGCCCGTCGCGATGACGCCCGAGCATGCGCTCGAACTCGGCGAGGCGCTTATCCTGGCAGCGCGGGCCGCCCAGATGGGCGACGCTCCAAGCTACGCATTCAACTGATCGCTGCGCCTGATCCAATATCGGGATCGGCTCCGGCTTCTACCGGCACGTCCGGTGCGAGCCCATGTCGAAATGAAAATGATCGCGGTGAGCCTCGTTGTAATCGGGGCTGAGCACCACATCGAAGAAGTCGCACGCGCCATCCCGCAGGGCACGTAGAAACTCGGATCGGCGCACATTGCCGCCGGACCAATCGTCTTTCAGCGTGATTTGCTGCCCGTCGGCGAGAACGAACCCGGCAAGGTCGATGGCGTTCGCCGTGGCGTGCTCGCTGCGCCGCCCTTCCGTGCGATGATTGATGTTGCGGCAGGCATATGTGCCGAGATGGGCGACGCGCACTACATCCTGACCGAAATGCTGGCGTGCGACCGGACGCAGAACATTAGTTTCGAACAGAGCCATGGCCACCGCGAGCGGGCACGTCGCGGTAAATCCTCGGCTGAGGACGACGGATGTCCTCGACACCTCGACCGCATTGGATAAGCCGCAGCCCTCTTCCATCGGCCGATCCGGCACCGACCTGTGCGCGATGGGCGAATCCGCCAACACCGCAAGGCATTTCGAATCGTTCCGCTCGAGACGGGCGAGCTTGAAGCGCGTCAGCCAATTGGCACTGTCTGTGACGCGCAGCGGCGTGAAGGGATTGAGGCGGTTCGGGACCTCGATGGCCTGGCCCCAGATCAGGCCGGCGACGATCGCAAGGCCCAGCAGCGCAGCAAGGGCCAGCCGGCCCAGAATAACCGGGACGATCCTAGACCGGGGCGGTGGCTGGGGAGAATCGGCGTGCACGTTTTCGTTCTAGGGCTGTCTGAATTCGAAACCAGATGGAAGCCTCATGGCGCTGCTCCGCCACTGCTGCAAACAAAAATGAGCAAGACGGGCAAACCCGCCTTGCTCATGAAAAGGCATCGGCCATGCGCGCGTGCGCAACGCCGTCTTCAGCCGCAGGCGCTTAGATCGATTCCTTGAGATCCTTGGCCGCGCGGAAGGCGATCTTCTTCGAAGCCTTGATCTTCACCGGCTCGCCGGTCTGGGGATTGCGGCCCATGCGAGCGGCGCGCTTGCGCACCTGCAGGATGCCGAGGCCGGCGAGGCGAATCTTGTCGCCCTTCTTCAGGCTCTTGGCGATCATCTCGACCACCTGGCCCATCATCTCGTTGGCCTGGCGCTTGGGAACCTCGTGCAGCTCCGAGAGGCGCTCCGCGATGTGGCGCAGCGTCAGAATCGGAGAAGACGTTGCGGCAGAAGACTTCGCGGTCTTCTTGGCAGGTGCTTTCACCGAAGCCTTCTTCGCAGCCTTGGCAGGCGCCTTCGCGGTCTTTGCCTTTGCTGCAGCCTTCGGCGCCGCAGCCTTCTTGGCCGGAGCCTTCTTGGAAACCTTGGTTGCAGTCTTGGCCATCAGGAACTCCTTCTCGTAGACAGTGGATGCGTAAGACAGCAGATTCTCATTAGCGGTTTCACCCAAGATTTAAAGTGGCAAAGTCGGTTTTACGCACAATAGTCTAGGGATACTTGTCGATTTCTCGTCAATTCAGGCTTGAATGCTGCCCTGGAAGCCGTTGAGCCCCGTTCTCGGATGATCGACAAGGCTTGGTCTTGAGGCAGAATCATCGACCGGATGCGCGGATGCCAAATATTTCGGGAATGCTTGAGTCTCGAGGGCCATTGGGGCTGGACAACCCTATACGAACGGATGTCACTTTAACGGTCGTCAAACCGCATGGTTGCAGCTATGGGATCGACAAGAACAGATCCTGAGACTGCCCCCATAGGGATCGGAAACACGCCACGGTGAAAGCATGACAAAGGTCGCCTGCATCGGAGAATGCATGATCGAGCTGCGGGAGGAGGCCGACGGGAGGCTGTCGCGCGGCTATGGCGGCGATACGCTCAACACGGCCATCTACCTCTCCCGTCTCGGCACGCCGGTCGACTACGTGACCGCACTCGGCGACGACAGTTGGAGCGACGAGCTGGTCTCGTCCTGGGAGGCCGAGGGCGTCGGCACGGGCCGGGTCGTGCGCCTGCCTGGGCGTCTGCCTGGCCTCTACATCATTCAGACCGATCCGAAAGGCGAGCGCCGCTTTTCCTATTGGCGCGACACTGCGGCCGCGCGTCTGCTGTTCCAGGCTCCAGAAGCCGAGAGCATCGTCGCAGCACTCCCGGCCTATGACCTGATCTATTTCTCCGGCATCTCCCTTTCGCTCTACGGAGACAAGGGGCGGGAGCGCCTGTTCGCGATCCTTCGCGAAGCGCGGAAGAATGGCAGGCGCGTCGCCTTCGACACGAATTTCCGCCCACGCGGCTGGCCCGAGAAGGACATCGCGCGCGCCGCCTTCCGCCAGGCGTTCGATTGCGCCGACATCATCCTCGCCTCGACGGAGGACCTCGAGCTTCTGTTCGGAGCGGACGGCGCGAACGAGGTCCTGACGTTCTCGGACAGGGCGGAGATCGTCCTGAAGCATCCGGATCTGACCTGCCGTGTCCTGACGAAAGGCCAAGATATTCTCGTGCCGGGCAAGCCCGCCGAAGATGTGGTCGACACCACAGCGGCAGGCGACAGCTTCGCGGCGGCCTATCTCGACGCCCGCCTCACGGGCCACGATCCGCGACGGGCGGCGGAAGCCGGCCATCGCCTCGCCGGTCAGGTCGTGCGCTATCGCGGCGCGATCATTCCGCGCGAGGCTATGCCATAATGCGCTTGCCAGCCAGTCCATGAAGGAGCCTCTCCCATGACACAGAACCCGACAGACATCTCCGGCTCCCGCAACAAGAAGCTGGCCGATCTGCTGCGCCATGGCCCGATCGTTCCGGTCATCACCCTGGAGCGTGTCGAGGACGCGGTCCCGCTCGCGCGGGCCCTCGTGGCCGGCGGGCTGCGCCTTCTGGAGATCACCCTACGCACCCCCGCAGCCGCGGATTCCGCTGCTGCGATCATCCAGGAAGTGCCCGAGGCGATCGTCGGCATCGGCACCGTTCTTAACCCCAACGACCTGGAGCGCGCTCAGAAGCTCGGTGCGCGCTATGCCCTGAGCCCCGGGGCCACGCCGGATCTCCTCGCAGCGGCGTCGGCGAGCGAGATGCCTTTCATCCCGGGCATCGCCACCGCGTCAGAGCTCATGGCGGCCCTGGCCCACGGCTTCCAGACGGTCAAGTTCTTCCCGGCGGTCGCAGCCGGAGGCATTCCGGCTCTGAAGGCTCTCGCAGGTCCGTTCCCGCAGGCGCGCTTCTGCCCGACAGGTGGGATCGACGAGAAGAATGCGCGCGACTGGCTCGCTTTGTCGAACGTGGTTGCCGTCGGCGGCTCGTGGGTCTGCCCGACCTCCGACATCCGCGCTCAGGCCTGGGACGAGATTACTGCGAAAGCCCATCGGGCGGTCGTCTCCGTCAAAGACTGATCGGTCCGGCGCTGACATTTCGTAGGATTGTCAGCCCTCACCGCTGTAGCAATACTCGCCTGCTAGCGTATCGATGCGCTCTTCAAAGAGTGGAGCATCGGATGGGATCCCAAAAGTGGGTCCACTTTTGGCTCCGATGCTCTAGGGAGGATCTGCGGTGGCTTCGATCTATGACACGAACCTCGACAAGAACCCGGCGAATTATCAGCCGCTGACGCCGCTGTCCTTCCTGGAGCGCGCCGCCGCCGTTCATCCCGATCGCATCGCCATCGTCCATGGTGCGCTGAAGCGCGACTACCGCGACTTTTATGCCCGCAGCCGGCGCCTTGCGTCGGCCCTTGCCCGGCGCGGCATCGGGCGCGGCGATACGGTGTCTGTCATGCTGCCCAACACGCCCGCCATGCTCGAGTGCCATTACGGCGTGCCGATGGCCGGCGCCGTGCTCAATACGCTGAACACCCGCCTCGACGCCAAGATCATCGCCTTCTCGCTGGAACACAGCGAGGCCAAGGTGCTGATCACCGACCGGGAGTTCTCGCCCACCATCAAGGCCGCTCTCGAACTGAGCTCGAACAAGCCGCTCGTCATCGACTACGACGATCCGGAATTCACCGGGCCCGGCGATCGGCTCGGTTCGATGGAATATGAAGAACTCGTCGCCAGTGGCGATCCGGACTTTGCCTGGAGCCCGCCGCGGGACGAGTGGGATGCGATTGCGCTGAACTATACCTCCGGCACCACCGGCGATCCGAAAGGCGTCGTCTATCATCATCGGGGTGCGTATCTGCTCGCCATGGGCAACATCCTCACTGCCGGGATGGGACAGCACCCGGTGTACTTGTGGACGCTGCCGATGTTCCACTGCAACGGCTGGTGCTTCCCCTGGTCGCTGTCCATCGTCGCCGGCACCCATGTCTGCCTGCGGGCGGTGCGGGCGAAGCCCATGTACGATGCCCTCGCCGACAACGGCGTGACGCATCTGTGCGGCGCACCGATCGTCATGTCGACCCTGCTCAATGCACCCGAAGCCGAGAAGAGGCCCCTGCCCCATACGGTCAAATTCATGACGGCGGCGGCACCGCCGCCGGAGGCGGTGCTGGCCGCGATGAAAGCCGCCGGTTTCGACGTGACGCATCTCTACGGGCTGACGGAAGTCTACGGGCCGGCCGTGGTCAACGAGTGGCATGCGGAATGGGACGAACTCGATTCGTCCGACTATGCGGCAAAGAAGGCAAGGCAGGGCGTGCGCTATCCAGTGCTGGAAGCGCTCGACGTGCTCGACCCTGAAACCCTGCAGCCGGTGCCGGCCGACGGGAAGACCCTCGGAGAGGTCATGTTCCGTGGCAACGTGGTGATGAAAGGCTATCTCAAGAACCTGGCGGGAACGGCCAAGGCCTTCGACGGCGGCTGGTTCCATTCAGGCGACCTCGGCGTGAAATATCCCGACGGCTATGTGCAGCTGAAGGATCGTTCCAAGGACATCATCATCTCAGGCGGCGAGAACATTTCCTCCATCGAGGTGGAGGACGCGCTCTACAAGCACCCGGCCATTCAGGTGGCCGCCGTGGTGGCGATGCCGGACGAGAAATGGGGCGAAACCCCGTGCGCCTTCGTGGAGCTCAAGCCCGATCAATCCGTATCGCCGGAGGATATCGTCGCCTGGTGCCGGGAGCATCTGGCGTCGTACAAATGCCCGCGCACGGTGATCTTCACGGAGCTGCCGAAGACGTCCACCGGTAAGATCCAGAAATTCCAGCTGCGCGAGATGGCGCGGGCTCACAAGGCCCGAATTTAGCGCCCTTTCCACACGGGCTTGCGCTTCTCGATGAAGGCATCGATGCCCTCACTGGCGTCCTCCGCCATCATGTTGCAGGCCATGACGTTGCCTGCATAGGAATAGGCCTCTTCGAGACTCATGGAGCGCTGGCGGGCGAACATCGCCTTGCCCGTGCGGACCGCTACCGGGCTTTTCGCGCAGATCTCGGCGGTCAGGGTATCGAGAATCCGATCAAGCTCCGCGTCCGGCACCGCGCGGTTGACCAGACCGAAGGACAAGGCCTCCGCCGACGAGATGAAGCGTCCCGTCACCAGCATGTCGAAGGCCTGCTTGGGTGCGATGTTGCGGGAGAGAGCGACCGCCGGGGTCGAGCAGAACAGCCCCACATTGATGCCGGAAACCGCGAAAGTGGCGCTCTCCGATGCCACCGCGAGATCGCATGTGGCAACCAGCTGGCAGCCTGCTGCCGTCGCCATGCCATGGACCCGGGCGATGACCGGGACCGGCAGGTTGACGATCGCCTGCATGACGCGGCTGCATCGGGCGAACAGATCGTCATAGTAATCCTGGCGCGGATTGGCGCGCATCTGCTTGAGATCGTGCCCGGCGCAGAAGGCTTTGCCTGAAGCGGCGAGAACGACGCAGCGGATCGACTCATCCTCCGCGATGTCGTCGAGGGCTTCCTGCAGCGCCGCCAGCATCTCCTCCGACAGGACGTTGAATTGGGCCGGCCGATTGAGGGTCAGCGTCACGACCCCATCCCGGTCCTCCCGCAAGAGAATGCTCTCGTCGGACAAGACCTGCTGGGCACTCATGATGGTTTCCTCCCGATACGGGCGCGTTGTCTGCCAGATCCAACCCGAATAAGCTCGATCTGGCAATAAGACCCTCGAGGAATGCCGCCTCCGAGTTCGCCAAGAAGAGGTTTCACCTGTGAGCAAGCCGTCGATCAGCCGCTTCCCCGTCCCCGAGATCTCCGATCTGCCGGAAGACATTCGCACGCGAATCTTGGCTGTTCAGGAGAAGTCCGGCTTCGTGCCGAACGTGTTCCTCGTGCTCGCCCACCGGCCCGACGAGTTTCGCGCCTTCTTCGCCTATCACGATGCGCTGATGGACAAGCCGGGCAATCTCACCAAGGCCGAGCGCGAGATGATCGTGGTGGCGACCAGCAATGCCAATCAGTGCCAGTATTGCGTCATCGCCCACGGCGCGATCCTTCGCATCCGCGCCAAGAACCCGCTGATCGCCGACCAGGTCGCCGTCAATTACCGCAAGGCCGACATCACGCCCCGGCAGAAGGCCATGCTCGACTTCGCCATGAAGGTGGCGCTCGAAGCCTATTCCGTCGGCGATGCCGACATCGCCGCTCTAGGCTTCCACGGCTTCACGGAGGAGGACGTCTGGGACATCGCGGCCATCGCCGCTTTCTTCGCCATGTCGAACCGGCTCGCCAACGTCACCAACATGCGGCCGAACGACGAGTTCTATGCGCTCGGCCGCGGCTGACGGATCTCAGGGCAGCAGCACCTTGCCCGGGTTGAATCTGTTGTCGGGATCGAGCGCCCGCTTGATCCTGCGGGCGAGATCCATCTCGGTCGCGGCGCGATAGCGGGCGAGTTCGCCGACGCGATACTGCCCGATGCCGTGCTCCGCCGAGATGCTGCCGCCATAGGCTGCGACCACGTCGTGCACGATGCGGTTGACGAGGCTCGCGTCGTGGCTCGCATCGACGAGGATGTTGTAGTGGATGTTGCCGTCGCCAAGATGGCCGAAGGCGTTCACGCGCGTGCCCGGAGCGCCGGCAGCGAGCGCTTCCCCGGCCTCGACGAGAAAGCGAGGAACCTCGGTCAGCGGCACCGAGACGTCGTGCTTGACGCTCTTGCCCTCGCGCGCCTCGGATTCCGTGACATGCTCGCGCAGGGCCCAGAGCTGGGCCGCCTGAGCGCCCGACTCGGCGATGACGCCATCGAGAGCGATCTCCTGCTCGAAGGCCGAGCCCAGCATCGCCTCGGCCGCCTCTCGCAGGCCCGCAAGGCTGGACGCCGCCTCGATCAGCACGAACCATTCGCCCTCGGCGATGGGAGGCTTGAGGCCAGCATGCTTGGCGACAAGCTGCATGGAGGTGGCGGAAATCAGTTCGAAGGCCGAGATCTGATCGCCGAGTTCGTCCTGGGCGAGTTCCAGAAGCCGCAGCGCTGCCGCCGGATCCGCGACCGAGAGCAGCGCGGTGACGGAATGCTTCGGCCGCGGCAGCAGCCTCAGCACCGCCGCCGTGACGATGCCGAGCGTGCCCTCGCTGCCGATGAAGAGCTGCTTCCAGTCATAGCCCGCATTGTCCTTGCGCAGCTTCCGCAATCCATTGGCAATCGTGCCGTCCGGCAGCACCACTTCGAGGCCGAGCACGAGGCTGCGGGTCATGCCGTAGCGCAGCACGTTCACGCCACCGGCATTGGCCGCAACGACCCCGCCGATGGTGGCGGAGCCCTCGGCCGCCAGGCTGATCGGCAGAAGCCGGCCCGCGGAGGCCGCCGCATCTTGCGCAACCTTGAGGATGCAGCCTGCCTCTACCTCGATGGTCAGGCCGACAGGATCGACATGGCGGATCGCCGCCATGCGGTTGAGGGACAGGACAACCTGGGTGCCGGAGGCATCCGGCACCGCACCGCCGGCAAGCCCCGTATTGCCACCCTGGGGCACGATGGCGGCGCCGGCCTCACGGCAGATCTGCACGACCTGGGCGACCTGCTCGCTCGTAGACGGACGGACGACGCAGGCGGGTTTTCCCGGGAAGAGCTTGCGCCAGTCGACAGCATACGGAGCGAAATCAGCCTCTTCCGTGAGGACGGCCGCCGGGCCCAAGAGCCCGGTCAGGCGTTGCAGCAGATCCTTCGGCTGGGTCATCTGAATTCCCTCGCGGTCGCCGTATCTTGCAATTGCGGCTACCGCTCCTGAAGGATCGGGCCCCAATCGTCAACTCGGCATCCGCGAGGGTGCATCCGCCCATAGGGTCGGCGGATCAAGGTTTCACTCAGCGCTTTCCCGATCCAGGCTCCGCCATCTTGCGGTGCTGTTCGGCCAGCATGCCGGCCGGCGTCACATTGGCGAGGACGGTCGTGAACTTGTTCTTCCAGCCGCTCACCACATCGCCTTCGCCGTTCATCATCGCATCGAACCCGACCTTCGCCACATAGGCGGGATCATCCTTCTTGGCCTGGCCGACCTGCGTATCTTCCATGCCGGCGCGCTCGAAGAACTCGGTCTCCGTGGCACCCGGCATCAGGCAGGTCACGGTCACGCCGCTATCCTTCAATTCGGCCCGCAATGCGAACGAGAAGGAATCGATGAAAGCCTTGGTGCCGTTATAGACGGCCTGGAAGGTGCCCGGCATGAAGCCGGCGATCGACCCGGTGATCAGGATCCTTCCCTCGCCTTTCGTGCGCATGTCGCGGCCGACCTTCTGGAGAAGATAGATCGTGCCGGTGATGTTGGTATCGATCACATGGCGGGCCTCGGCGAAATCCTGCTCGAGGAAAGCATGCCCGAGACCATGCCCGGCATTGGCCAGAAGCGCATCGACCGGCCTGCCCTTTGCGGCCGCATAAAGCTTGTCGACTCCCTCCGGTGTGGCAAGGTCGACCTCGACGGCCTCGACCTTGGCGCCGAGCGCCTCGAACTCCCTAGCTGCGTCGTGGATGCCGATGCGGTCGGCGGCGATCAGCAGATCGTAGCCGTTCTGGGCACAGAGCTTCGCGAGCTCATACCCGATGCCCGAAGAGGCGCCAGTGACGATGGCAAACGGCTTTGCAGTGTCTGGCATGTTTGTCTCCCAGCCGGTTCGAAGGAATGCTCCGGCCATGAATGGAGAAGAGCGCAACCGGCACGTGGTGCTTGAACTCCCAGGGAGTCGCTTCAGTTCAAAAATACCGGGCGGCGGCAGGATCTCGCTGTGCGCCGGGCCGCGAATTCAGTCCAGTCAAAGACCAGTTCACCGAAAGTCCAGCCTGTTGCTTTCGCTTTGGGGGCAAGATACCTTCACCATAATAATAAAAGTGAGCTTCAGGCCTCGAAGGGTCTGCAGCCGGGAGACGCGCTCTTGGGTCCGCAAGAATCGGCGACGTTCGACGTCGCGGTGAGTGGTAGCGCATGCGGGCATGACATGGCCCGAAACGCGGCGGAGCATCACGCCGTGATCATCTCCGCCTATGCTTTCCCTGCTCTCTCGGACCCAGCTAAAACCCCAGGAACGTGCCGATGAGTCTCGTTCTCGAAGGCGTCTCGAAGAAGGTCGCGGCAGCGGTTCATATCGACGATGTCAACCTGACCCTTGAACGGGGCTCCCTCAACGTGCTGCTCGGCGCAACGCTCGCCGGCAAGACCTCGCTCATGCGCCTCATGGCCGGGCTCGATGCGCCGACGAGCGGCCGCGTCCTCGTCGAGGGTCAGGATGTGACGGGCTGGCCGGTGCAGCGCCGCAGCGTGGCCATGGTCTATCAGCAGTTCATCAATTACCCTTCCCTCGATGTCTATGAGAACATCGCCTCGCCTCTCCGCGTCGCACGCGTGCCGGCACAGGAGATCGAAACCCGCGTGCGCGATGCCGCCAAGCTCCTGAAGCTCGAACCCTATCTCGACCGCAAGCCCCTGAACCTCTCCGGCGGCCAGCAGCAGCGCACCGCCATCGCGCGGGCGCTGGTGAAGCGCGCGGATCTCGTGCTGCTCGACGAACCGTTGGCGAACCTTGACTACAAGCTGCGCGAGGAATTGCGCGAGGAGTTGCCGCGCATCTTCGCGGCGTCGGGCGCGATCTTCGTCTACGCTACGACGGAGCCGACGGAGGCTCTCCTTCTCGGCGGCAATACGGCGACCCTTTTTCAGGGACGCGTGACGCAATTCGGTCCGACGCCGCAGGTCTATCGCCATCCCTTCGATCTGACGACGGCGCGCGTGTTCTCCGATCCTCCGCTCAATACGCTGCAGGTTCGAAAAGCCGGCAACAGCGGGACTTTGAGCACCGGCGGGCAGATCCGCGCCACTGGGCCCCTCGCCGCCGTTCCCGATGGCGAATACACGGTCGGGTTCCGGGCCCATCATCTCACCCTCGAGCCGACCAGTGGCGACGAAATCGCCATTCCGGCTGTCGTCTCGGTCGCCGAGATCACGGGGTCGGAGAGCTATATCCACCTCGATGCCAGCGATCACCGGCTCGTGGCACTTGTGCCCGGGGTGAGGCGGCTCGAGCCCAAATCTGCCGTGACCGCCTATATCGATCCGCGGCACCTGTTCCTCTTCGATGCGGCCGGCCGGCTCGCCGCCGCAGACCCTGCCCAGCAGGCGGCCTGAGGAGGGAAAGATGGCCCGCATCACGCTCGATCATCTCGCCCACGCCTACAAACCCGATCCCCGCACCGCGGACGATTACGCCCTCAAGGAAATCAACCATGTGTGGAGCCAGGGCGGCGCCTATGCCCTGCTGGGGCCTTCGGGCTGCGGCAAGACAACGTTGCTGAACATCATCTCCGGCCTCGTGCGTCCAACGCGCGGGCGCGTGCTCTTCGACGATCTCGACGTGACGGATCTGGCCACGGAATCGCGCAACATCGCCCAGGTTTTCCAGTTCCCGGTCGTCTACGACACCATGACGGTGCGCGAGAATCTCGCCTTTCCCCTCAAGAACCGGCACGTGCCGCGCGAGAAGACTGCGCAGCGGGTGGAGGAAATCGCCCGCCTTCTCGATCTCACCCGCGTGCTCGGCCGCAAGGCGAGCAACCTCACTGCGGACATGAAGCAGAAGATCTCGCTCGGGCGCGGCCTCGTGCGCCCCGATGTGGCGGCGATCCTGTTCGACGAGCCGCTCACCGTGATCGATCCGCATCTGAAATGGCAGCTCCGTTCGACCCTGAAGGAGATCCATCGCGCGCTCGACATCACCATGATCTATGTGACCCACGATCAGACGGAGGCGCTCACCTTCGCCGACAAGGTGGTGGTCATGCATGACGGCGCGGTGGTCCAGACGGGCACGCCGGATGAGCTGTTCGAGCGCCCGGCCCATACGTTCGTGGGGCATTTCATCGGCTCTCCAGGCATGAACATCCTCCCCTGCCGGATCGAAGGCGCTACCGCCTTCATTGGCAACGAAGCGATTCCCCTCCTGCGGAGCTATCGCACCCTCTCCGCCGGCGAGAAGTTGGAGCTTGGCATCCGGCCGGAATTCGCCCGGCTCCAGCCGAAAGGTTCCGGCCTGCCTGTCCACGTGCGGCGCATCGACGATATCGGGCGGGCGCGCATCGCCCGGGTGGAGATGGCGGGACGCCCCCTTGCCGCCAGCGTTCCGGACGGCATTTCCATCGAGGGGAGCGAAGCTGCCCTCGCGCTCGATCCCCGCCACGTCCACATCTATGCCAATGGGCATCTGGTGGCAGGCGAGGCGCTCGGAGGAAACAAGGCATGACGAAGACCGTCTACAACGGGGCCTGGTTCTTCGTCCTGCCGGTCTTCGCCATCGTGGCGTTCTCGGCCGTGCTGCCGCTGATGACCGTGGTGAACTATTCGGTTCAGGACACCTTCGGCAACAACCAGTTCTTCTGGAACGGCATCGGCTGGTTCCAGGAGCTGCTCGATCCCTCGACGGAGCTCGGCGGCCGCTTCTTCGAAGCGCTCTGGCGCTCGCTGCTGTTCTCGGCGATCATCCTGATGATCGAGGTGCCGCTCGGCATCGCCGTGGCGCTCGCCATGCCCCGCGAAGGCTGGACGGTGGCGCTCTGCCTCGTGCTCATGGCGCTGCCGCTGCTCATTCCGTGGAACGTGGTCGGCACGATCTGGCAGGTCTTCGCCCGCAGCGACATCGGGCTTCTCGGCTGGACCGTCAATCACCTCGGCATCGACTACAATTATACCAACGATTCCATCGACGCCTGGGTGACGCTGATCGTCATGGATGTGTGGCACTGGACGAGCCTCGTCGCCCTGCTCTGCTATGCCGGCCTGAAATCCATTCCCGACGCGTATTACCAGGCGGCCCGCATCGACGGCGCCTCCCGCTGGGCGGTGTTCCGCACGATCCAACTGCCGAAGATGCGGCGCGTGCTGCTGATCGCGGTACTGCTGCGCTTCATGGATTCGTTCATGATCTACACCGAGCCCTTCGTGATCACCGGCGGCGGCCCCGGCAATGCCACCACTTTCCTCTCGATCGATCTGGTGAAGCTGGCGCTGGGCCAGTTCGATCTCGGCAAGGCGGCGGCCATGTCGCTGGTCTACAACCTGATCATTCTCGCCATCTGCTGGGTCTTCTACACGGTGATGACCAATGTCGATGCCGAACGCGAGAGGGTCGAAGCATGACTGGCACCATCGCCGTCGGCCCCACAGATGTGAAGCCCGCCGCGGCGCCCCTTGCCGCCAACCGCGCCCTGTCCGGGCCGCGGGTCAGCGGGCGCGTCGTCGTGATGACCCTTTATCTCCTGTTCCTGATGCTGCCGATCTACTGGCTCCTGAACATGAGCCTGAAGACGAACATGGAGATCACCTCCGGCCTCACGCTCTGGCCGCGGGAGATCACCTTCGACAACTACGTCAAGATCTTCACCGATTCGAGCTGGTACTCGGGCTACATCAACTCGCTCACCTATGTGATCATCAACACGGTGCTGTCGATCTCCTTTGCGTTGCCGGCGGCCTATGCCTTCTCGCGCTACAGATTCCTCGGCGACAAGCATCTGTTCTTCTGGCTGCTCACCAACCGCATGGCGCCGGCTGCGGTATTCGCCCTGCCCTTCTTCAATCTCTACTCGGCCATCGGCCTCTTCGACACGCCTTGGGCCGTTGCCCTGGCGCATTGCCTCTTCAACGTGCCTCTCGCCGTGTGGATTCTCGAAGGCTTCATGTCGGGTGTGCCGCGCGAGATCGACGAGACCGCCGCCATCGACGGCTATTCGTTTCCCCGATTCTTCGTGAAGATCTTCATGCCGCTGATCGCATCCGGCATCGGCGTCGCCGCCTTCTTCTGCTTCATGTTCTCCTGGGTCGAGCTGCTGCTCGCGCGCACGCTGACCTCGGTAAACGCGAAGCCCATCGCCGCCACCATGACGCGTACGATCTCGGCCGCCGGCATGGATTGGGGCCTGCTCGCCGCCGCCGGCATGCTCACCATCGTGCCCGGCGCGCTCGTCATCTGGTTCGTCCGCAACTATATCGCCAAGGGCTTCGCCCTGGGTCGGGTCTGAGGAGGTTTTTATGCCCGATCTCGCCTGGATGGCCTGGACCTGGCAGACCGGTCTCTTCTTCGTCGGGATCGCAAGCCTGCTTCTCGTCATGACGATGCTCGCGCTCTACCGCCCGGAGACCGAACGCGTCGGGATCCTGCGCATTCCGACGACGCGCGGCGACCGTCTCTTCATCTCGCTTCTTGGTGCGGCCTTTATCCACCTCGCTTGGCTGGGCTTCATCGGCCCGGACCTGTGGTGGGCTTCCGGCCTTTCCCTGCTCTACGCAGCTTTCGTGTTTCGCTACGTCTAGGAGGAAGAGGCTCAACAAGACCATCCGGTTTGCCCGGGCCGGAGAGGACAAGACCAGCGCACAAGCCGGCAAGGGCACTACTTGGGAGGAACAAATGAAACTCACCCAATCTCACCGGCGCCTGAAACTCTTCGTCTCCACAAGCGTCCTCGCCATCGCGCTCGGCAGCACGGCCGCGCTCGCCGGCATGGAGGAAGCCCGCCGCTGGATCGACAGCGAATTCCAGCCCTCGACGCTCTCCAAGGACGAGCAGCTGAAGGAAATGGAATGGTTCGTGAATGCGGCCAAGCCCTTCGCGGGCCAGGAGATCAACGTGGTCTCCGAGACCATCACGACCCATGAATACGAGGCGCGGACTCTCGCCAAAGCGTTCTCCGAGATCACCGGCATCAAGCTCACCCACGACCTGATCCAGGAAGGCGACGTGGTGGAGAAGATCCAGACGCAGATGCAGTCGGGACGCAACATCTACGATGCCTGGGTCAACGATTCCGATCTCATCGGCACCCATTTCCGCTACAAGCAGGCTATCCCCCTCGACGACTGGATGGCGGGCGAAGGCAAGGACGTGACCCTGCCGACACTCGACGTCGCCGACTTCATCGGCAAGTCGTTCACCACGGCGCCCGACGGCAAGATGTACCAGCTGCCGGACCAGCAATTCGCGAACGTGTACTGGTTCCGCTACGACTGGTTCCAGCGTCCCGAGTTCAAGGAGAAGTTCAAGGCCAAGTACGGCTACGATCTCGGCGTTCCGGTGAACTGGTCGGCCTATGAGGACATCGCCGAATTCTTCACCAACGACGTGAAGGAGGTCGACGGCGTCAAGGTCTACGGCCACATGGATTACGGCCGCAAGGACCCGTCGCTCGGATGGCGCTTCACCGATGCCTGGCTCTCCATGGCCGGCAACGGCGACAAGGGCATTCCGAACGGCCTGCCCGTGGACGAGTGGGGCATCCGCATGGAAGGCTGCCGTCCGGTCGGCTCCTCCGTCGATCGCGGCGGTGATACCAATGGTGCCGCCGCCGTCTACTCGATCGCCAAGTATCTCGACTGGATGAAGAAATATGCTCCGCCGCAAGCGCAGGGCATGAACTTCTCCGAGTCGGGACCGGTGCCGGCACAGGGCAATATCGCGCAGCAGATCTTCTGGTACACGGCCTTCACCGCCGACATGGTGAAGCCCGGTCTGCCCGTGGTGAACGCGGACGGCACGCCGAAATGGCGCATGGCGCCCTCGCCCCACGGCTCATACTGGAAGGAGGGCATGAAGCTCGGCTACCAGGACGCTGGCTCCTGGACGCTTCTGAAGTCCACACCCGTCGACCGTCGCAAGGCGGCCTGGCTTTATGCGCAGTTCGTCACCTCCAAGACGGTCTCGCTGAAGAAGAGCCATGTGGGCCTCACCTTCATCCGCGAGAGCGATATCTGGGATAAGAGCTTCACCGAGCGTGCGCCGAAACTCGGCGGCCTCATCGAGTTCTACCGCTCACCGGCCCGGGTGCAATGGACGCCGACCGGCAACAACGTCCCGGACTATCCGAAGCTCGCGCAGCTCTGGTGGCAGAACATCGGCGATGCGGCCTCGGGTGCGAAGACCCCGCAGCAGGCGATGGACGCTCTGGCGGCAGCACAGGACGAAGTGCTCGGACGTCTCGAGCGGGCCAATGTCCAAGGCGAATGCGGTCCCAAGCTGAACCCCAAAACCTCGGCCGAGGATTGGATCAAGAAGGCCGCCGCTGCCGGCACGATCGCGCCGCAGCCCAAGCTCGCCAACGAGAAGCCGAAGGGCGAAACGGTGGATTATGACACGCTCATCAAGAGCTGGCCCGCCTCGCCGCCGAAGCGCAGCTGACGAAGACCGGCCCCGCCCGCAAGGCGGGGCCTTTTTCTTGGTGGTTACGTCAGGCCGATCCCGTCTCGCGCGGGACCGGCCTTGTCCGCTCTTGGTTCATGGGCCTCGCATCACCACATGATGTGAAATAGCGTTATCCTTTTGGAGGGCCCCATGCTCGAACGCACTCCAGCTTTCATCCTCAATGCCGGTGGCGCATCGGCGACCCCGCAAACGTCACCTTCAGATCCACAGACCGACGATAGCCTCCTCGATGCCTATTCGCAGGCAGTGACATCGGTCGTCGACCGCATCGGCCCCGCCGTCGTCCGGGTCGAGCCGCAAGTATCTGGGCGCGGCGCCGGAATGGGTTCCGGCGTCATCATCTCGCCCGACGGATTGCTGCTCACCAACAGCCACGTGATGCAGGGCGCACGTGAGGCGAAGCTGACCGGATCAGACGGTCGGCCCATCGAAGCGCGCGTGATCGGGGATGATCCCGACACGGATCTCGCCCTGCTGCGCGCCAACGGCGATGGGCATCCTTTTGCCGCTCTCGGCGATTCCAAGCTGCTGAAGCGCGGCCAGATCGCGATCGCCATCGGCAACCCGCTCGGCTTCGAGTCGACGGTGACCGCCGGCGTCGTGTCGGCGCTCGGCCGAAGCCTGCGCGCGAAGTCGGGACGGCTCATCGACGACGTGATCCAGACCGATGCCGCGCTCAACCCGGGCAATTCCGGCGGCCCGCTGGTCGCGACATCCGCTCAGGTGATCGGCATCAACACCGCCGTCATCATGGGTGCGCAGGGCATCTGCTTTGCCGTCGCCAGCAACACCGCAAGCTTTGTCGTATCAGAACTCATCCGCCACGGACGCGTCCGCAGGGCCTCGATCGGCGTTGCCGGCCAGACCGTTCCCCTCCCCCGGCGCGTCACCTATGCGGCGGGCCTGATGGAAAATTTCGGTGTGGCGATCGCGGCCGTCGAACCGGGAAGCCCGGCGGAGACGGCCCGGCTCGAGCAGGGCGATGTCATCCTCTCGCTCGACGGCGAGCCGGTCGGCGGTGTTGACGATCTCGTGCGCCTGCTGAACGGCGAGCGGATCGGACGGTTCGTGGAACTCGTCATCCTCCGGAAGGGCGAGATGCGCACCGTGACCATCACCCCTGTCGAGCGCAAGACAAAGCCTGCGTGACCGCTTCAGAAAGACGGCCGCGAGCGGACCGGGCCAAATCTCAGCAATCGGCTTTGGTTTCGCTCGCGGGAGTCCCTGAACCCGCGCCCTCTTCCAGGGTGGACGGATCGAGCGTGAACAGCTCCTGCGGTCGCGCGATGCCTCTCAGCGCGTAGCGGCCGACGGAAACAAGGCATTCCCGGTCATCGGCCGAGGCAATAGCGTGGAAAGCCGAAGAAACCAGCACATCCCGCTCGACCGAGCGGGACAGAGCCGCGATCCGGCTGACCTCGTTCACGGCGGGACCGACGACGGTGAAATCGAGGCGGTCCTGGCTGCCGATGTTGCCGTAGAAGACCTCGCCGATATGCAGGCCGAGATAGGCCGAGGTCACGGGCAGGTTGCATGACCTGCGCTCCTCGTTCAATGCGCGGACCCGCGAGCGCATCAACTGCTCGGCCTTGAGCGCTGCCCGGCAGGATTCGGCTGCATCCTCGCATCTGAAGATCGCAAGCGTTCCATCCCCGATCAGCTTCAGCACATCGCCGCCCGCCTCGTAGATCGAGGAGATGATGGCCTCGGCATAGTCGTTCAGGAACGGGATGATCTGCTCGGGATCCGCGGTTTCTGTGATGTGAGTGAAGCCATGCAGGTCGCTGAACCACAGGACGGCCTGGATCCGGTCGGTCACGCCACGCGCGATCCGACCGTTCAGGACGAGGCGGCCGGCATCGCGGCCGAGATAGGTCTCGACGAGCGTCTTGGCGATGCGCGCGAGCGAGGCGCATTTCATGGCGAGCATGAGCGGCGATACCAGATCGCGCAGAATCACGACCTCCTCGTCCGAGAAACCTCCCGGTGCATCGGTGGTCCAGGAGGAAAAGAAGCAATCCATCTCGCCGATGGCGCCCTCCGCCGCGAAGCGGTGGATCAAGACGATATAATCGGTCTGCCCCTCGGCGCGCAGCTCCTCGAGAATAGAGAAATCCTCAACCTCGCCAAGCCCGATCCGTCGGCGCAGAAATTCCTCACCACTGTGAAAGAGATAATAAAAGGTGCTCCGACGCCAGTTCGCCGCCGCCTCTCCCCCCATATTGGTGCGGCCATATTCGACGATGTGATCGAGGTCGCCCATATCATCGCGGCGCCAGCGGAAGACACGCCCCTCATGGATCGGATGCAGGGTGTCGATGACGGTCTGCACGCGGGCGACAGGCAGGCCTGCGGCGACAAGACGGTTGCAGAAGCCATGAAGGAGGTCGAGCTCCGTCGTGCCCTTCAGGCCCGTCTCGGTAACCCATCGCGCGATTGTTGATGCCTGGGCTTTGTCCATGAAAGCTCCTCCTGACCCGATCCGCGGACAACTCATGACAGTCGGCCAAGCAATCAAGGCACCCGTCTACTCGGTAGTGACTCAATTTGGCTCCACCCCGTCATTCCGGGGCGCCGCAGGCGAGCCCGGAACCCATAGCCGCCAGCCTTGCAGAAAGCGGCGCAACGCCGCTCATCTCTATTCTATCTTGAGCCGTCGTGGCTATGGGTTCCGGGCTCGACCTATGGTCGCCCCGGAATGACGGTGTGCCGGCTCCCATCAGAACTCAAACTGTGGCACTACCTTCTACTCTGCCGGAGTGGGCTTGGCGTCAACGGCGTCCGGCCGCTTCGATGCTCTCCGTTTGAACATCCAGATCACGACGTGGCGCACCGCCACGTAGAACACCGGCGTCAGAAACAGTCCAAAGACGGTGACCCCGAGCATGCCGGCGAACACGGCCGTGCCGAGCGCCTGCCGCATCTCGGCGCCCGGCCCGGTCGCGATCACGAGCGGCAGCACGCCGAGAATGAAGGCGAAGGCCGTCATCAGGATGGGTCGCAGGCGCAGCCGGCAGGCCTCTACGACGGCCTCCACCGGCGTCTTGCCCTCGATTTCCGCCTGCTTGGCGAATTCGACGATCAGGATGGCGTTCTTCGCGGCGAGACCGACCAGGACCACGAGGCCGATCTGGGTCAGGATGTTGTTGTCCTGCCCCCGGATCATCACGCCGATCAGCGCGGAAAGAACGCTCATCGGCACGATCAGGATGATGGCGATCGGCAGAGACCAGCTTTCGTATTGCGCGGCGAGGACGAGGAAGACGAACAGCACCGAAAGCGCGAAGATGAACACCGCCGTGTTGCCGGTCTGCCGTTCCTGGAAGGCAAGCTCCGTCCATTCGAAGCCCATGCTCGGCGAGATGCTCTGCTTGATCAGGCTCTCCATCGCATCGAGCGCGTCGCCGGAGGATACGCCCGGCGCCGCATCACCCTGCAGCGCCACGGAGGTGAACATGTTGTAGCGCTGGACGAGATCCGGCCCCGACACCTCCCGCATCTCGACGAGCGTTCCGAGAGGAACAAGCGCACCGGAGGCGGAACGGACACGCAGGCGGTTGATGTCCTCCTGGTCCATTCGGAAGCGCTGGTCGGCCTGAGCGCGCACCTGGTAAACGCGGCCGAAGGCGTTGAAGTCGTTCACGTAAGCCGTACCGAGATTGATCCGCAGCGTCTCGAAGATGTTCGGGATCGGAACGTTGAGAATGCTCGCCTTCTGCCGGTCGATCTCGAGATAGACCTGGGGCGAGTTGGCCGAGAAGGTGGTGAAGACACTGGCGAGGTTCGGGTTCTGCCGGGACTGGCCCATCAGCTGATAGGCGACCGCGAGAATGCCGCGGACGTCGTCGCCCGTGCGGTTCTGAAGCTGGACCTTGAAGCCGCCGGAATTGCCGAGGCCGCGCACCGGCGGCGGCGGAATGGCGATGATGAACGCCTCCTCGATCTGCTGCAAGCGGGCGAAGAGGTCGCCGATGATCTTCATTCCCGAGTTGCCGTCCCTGACCCGTTCGTCGAACGGCTTGAACCCGGCGAAGATCGCGGCCGCATTGGTGGCGTTTGTGAAGGTGGCGCCGGAGAAGCCGGCGAAGGCCACCGCGTTCTGAACGCCCGGTGTTTCCTGCATGATCTTCGAGGCCCGCTGCACCACTGCGTCGGTGCGCGACAGGGAGGATCCGTCAGGCAGCTGGATCACGACGATGGCGTAGCCCTGGTCGAGGCTAGGGATGAAGCCGCGCGGCACGTGATTGGAGATCCAGACGGTGCCGGCGAGAAGCCCGACATAGATCGGCAGCACGATCAGCTTGTGCCGCGCCAGCGTTCCAACCGCCCTGGCATAGCCATTGGAGGTCACATCGAAACCATGGTTGAAGCCGTTCGCCAGCCTGTTGCCGACGCGCACGAGTGGATTGCGGGACGGTTCGTGGCTGTGCGGCTTCAGCAGGAATGCGGCAAGAGCCGGCGAGAGCGTCAGGGAGTTGAAGGCCGAGATCACCGTCGACACGGCAATGGTCAGGGCGAATTGCCGGTAGAACTGGCCCGAGATGCCGGGAATGAAGGCCGTCGGCACGAAGACCGCTACGAGAACCAGCGCAATCGCCACGAGTGCGGTGCCGACCTCGTCCATGGTCGCATGCGCCGCATCCCGCGGCGTCATTCCGAGGGCGATGTTGCGCTCCACGTTCTCCACCACGACGATGGCATCGTCGACCACGATGCCGATGGCGAGAACCATGCCGAACAGGGTCAGCGTGTTGATCGAGAATCCGAGCGCCGCCATGAAGGCGAAGGTGCCGATCAGCGAGACCGGAATCGCCACGATGGGAATGATCGCCGTGCGCCAGCTCTGCAGGAACACGAATACCACGATCACCACGAGCGCCGTCGCCTCGAACAGGGTCTTGTAGACCTCGTTCACGCTCTCTGCGATGAATTCCGTCGGGTTGTAGACGATCTGATAGGCGATCCCGGGCGGGAATCCCTCTTTGAGCTGCTCCATGGTCTTGATGATCTGAGCCGAGGCGGCGAGCGCATTGGTGCCCGGCCGCTGGAAGATCGCGAGCGCAACGGCCGGCTTGCCGTTCAGATAGGAATTCGTCACGTAATCCTGCGCGCCGAGCTCGATGCGCGCAACATCCTGCAGCCGGACGAGACGCCCCCCAGGCGTCGCCTGAACGATGATCTGCCGGAACTGGCGCGGATCCTCGAAGCGTCCTTGCGTCGTCACCGTGAGCTGGAACGCGGCATCGGAGGGCGTCGGTTCCTGTCCCAGGGCGCCGCCGGAGACCTGGACGTTCTGCTCCTGGATGGCTTTGACCACCTCGCTCGAGGTCATGCCGTAAGAGGCGAGCTTTTCCGGATCGAGCCAGATGCGAAGGGAATATTGCCGTTCGCCGAAGATGATGAGATCGCCCACGCCGTCGAGGCGCAGGAGAATGTCGCGCACATAATTGCGGGCATAATTCGAGACGTAGAGCTGATCGTAGGAGCCGTCCGGCGACAGCATGTGCACGACCATCATCAGGTCGGGCGAGCTCTTGAGCGTCGTCACGCCCAGCCGCCGCACCTCTTCCGGCAGGCGCGGGGTTGCGATCGCCACCCGGTTCTGGACCAGCACCTGAGCGTTGTCGAGATCGGTGCCGAGCTTGAACGTGATCGTCAGCGCCATGGCGCCGTCGCCGGTGGAATAGGAGGACATGTAGAGCATGTCCTCGACGCCGTTGATCTGCTGCTCCAGCGGCGTCGCGACCGTGGCCGCGACCGTCTGCGCATTGGCCCCGGGATAGCTTGCCCGCACCACGACCGTGGGCGGTGCGATGTCGGGATATTGAGCAACCGGCAACGTGGTATAGGCGATGCCGCCGATGATCAGGAAGAGCGCCGACAGGACCGTTGCGAAGATCGGGCGATCGACGAAGAAATGGGCGAAGCGCATGGCGCTCTCCTCGTGTGGGATCAGCTGCCGTTGCGCTCGCGCACCGGGGGAAGGGTCGTCATCTGCGGCGTGATCGGCATGCCGGGCCTGACGCGGACGATCCCATTGACCACCAAAGTCTCGTTGCCCGTCAGCCCGTCGCGAATGACGCGGTAGCCGTCGATGCGCGGCCCGATGCGCACGGGCTTGAGATGAACGACATTCTTCTCGTCGACCTGATAGACTACGCGCCGGTCCTGATCGCTGCTGATCGCCTCGTCCGGCACGAGAATGCCTTTATAGGGGTCGGAAGCGCCGACCGTCACGCGCCCGAAGAGTCCTGGCGTCAGAAACATGTCCTTGTTGTCGAACACGGCGCGCAGGCGGATCGTGCCGCTCGCGGCATCGAGGCGGTTGTCGACGAAATCGACCTCGCCTTTCAGCTCACCGAGACGTTCGTCCGTCAAGGTCAAGGTGACTTCGTTTTTCTCGCCATTGGTCGACGTCCGGGTGCCGCCTTGGGTCTGGCGGGAAAAGGCCAGGAAGGAACGCTCGTCCACGTCGAAATAGAACTGGATCGGATCGAGCGAGAGGACGTTCGTCAGAATCGTCTGGTTCGCGATGACGAGATTGCCCTCCGACACGAGCTTGCGCGAGATCCTGCCCGACAGGGGCGACTTCACCTCCGTGAATTCCACATCGAGCTGCGCCTGCCGCAGGGCGGCCTGGGCTCGGTCCATTTCGGCCTTGCCCGTCAGAAAGGCCTGCCGGCGCTGGTCGAAGAGCTGGTCGGCGATGTTGCCGGTCCGGCGCAGCTGCTCGGCGCGGTCGAGGTCGCTCTGCGCGAATTCCAGCCGGACCTGCGCTGAGGTGACGGCGGATTGCGCCTGCTCAAGGGTATTGCGGTAAGGTCGCGGATCGATGGTGAAGAGCAGATCGCCCGCCTTGACGAAGGTGCCGTCTTGGAAATGGACCTTGTCGAGATAGCCTGTGACCCGGGCACGGATATCGACCTGATCGATGGCCTCGAAGCGGCCGATGAAATCGGTCCGCTCGATGATGTCCTTCACCACCGGTTTCGCGACGGTCACGGGCGGCGGAGCCTGGCCGGGGGCACCTTGCGCCCGGGCGGTTCCGCCCTGCGCAAACGACAACAACAGAACGCTGAGAACAAACACGGACTGGGGAGAGCGCATGCGTAATCTCCAGATCGGGCATCATCGACGCAGCACTAAACTTTTAATCTTTGGCGTGCGGGCGCGGACGCAAGGGCCACGCGGCGGAGCTTTTGCTCATTGTGTGCTGAAATACTACGCAGCGTGGACCATCTGGCAAGGCATGGAATATTGCTGCAAGGAATGCCGGACCTTGGCTGTCGCGGCATCAGGAATAGGCCTCGGGCAGGTCGAGCGTGCTTTTTTGCCCGATGAATTGGTAGTTCTCCGCGAGCCATCTCTTCGCGCACGCTCTGCCGAGATCCTTCAGCTCCTTGAAGAAACCCCATTGCGCGCTGAGCCGGGAGGCGGCCGTGAACTCGTCGAGCTTCCGCCCGCCATGGATCCGGTGCATGAGCACGCGCTTGTACTCCTTGGTCGAGAGCTTTCCGTCGTCGATCAGCCGGGTCACGAACTCGATCGCTCTGAGCTGCTGCAGCAGGTTGGCGTTGAAGGTGATCTCTGTGAGCCGGTTCTGGATCTCCTGCGGCGTCCGCGGCGTCGACCGGCGCTCGATGGGATTGATCTGCACGAGCAGGATATCGTCCGACTTTGCCTCGTAGAACAGCGGAAACAGGGCCGGATTGCCCGAATAGCCGCCATCCCAATAGGGCTCCCCGTCAATCTCGACCGACCGGAAGATCATCGGCAGGCAGGCCGAGGCGAGCACATGGTCGACCGTCAGCTCGGAGCCCTTGAAGATCCTGATCTTTCCCGACCAGACATTGGTCGCGGTGATGAAGACCTTCACATCGGTGCAGGAGCGCACCTTGTCGAAATCGATCAGCTCGTTGAGGGCGTCGCGCAGGGGGTTGATGTCGAGGGGGTTCAGATCGTAGGGGCTCGCCACCCGCGACCAGGCGTCGAACCAGAGCTGGGTCGGCACCTCGCTGACGCTCCAATAGCTCAGCATGCGGTCGAACAGGGAACGCTGGAGAGGGTTGAGCACGCCGTCGAGGCTCACCCGCTTCCAGAACTGGCGCAGTTGCGCGCGCGCCCCCTCCCGCCCGCCTTCGATCCAGCCCTCGATGAGCACGACCGCGTTCATGGATCCAGCGCTCGCCCCCGTGATCGCCTCGACGGCGAGCCGGCCGTCTTCCAGGAGATAGTCGAGGACGCCCCAGGTGAAGGCCCCATGCGCCCCGCCGCCCTGCAAGGCCAGCGACACGGTCTTTTCCGCCCCGGGGCCCGTGACCCCGTGCACTGTCTTCTGATGGCGTTCGGCGCGACCGGTCATCAGGAGTTCCCTTTCTCGACGGACTTCCGGCTACCCGGCCCTGAGCAGATTAGGACAGCCTCGCCATTCGTCCAGGCTGCACGGCGATCATAACCAGCTTGACGACCTCGGCGATGTATTACAGGAACAGGGAGGCCGCCGGGCACCTCGGCGGCCGCCTCTCCGGACAAGGGGTGATCCCCTGCCCTTCTGGAAGGGCCTGTAGCTCAATGGTTAGAGCCGGCCGCTCATAACGGTCTGGTTGCAGGTTCGAGTCCTGCCGGGCCCACCACTTCCTTCCCCATTACATCCCTGCACGAGGCGCTCTCAATGGTCGCACCGGCCCTTGATCCTCACCAGGAGCGACCATCTCTCTGCTTTCCTGCTCGCCGGTGCCTTTCGCGTCCCGGGGCAATCCAGGAACGGAGGATCGGATGGGGCTGCTTGTCGGGGGAGTCTGGGAGGATCGCTGGTACGATACCAAGAGTTCGAGCGGGCGCTTCGTCCGCGCCAGTGCGGCCTTCCGGAACTGGGTCACCGCCGATGGCTCACCCGGCCCGAGCGGAGACGGCGGCTTCGCGGCGGAGGCGGGGCGATATCACCTCTACGTGTCACTCGCCTGCCCCTGGGCGCACCGCACCCTGATCATGCGCAAGCTCAAAGGGCTGGAGGACATGATCGGCCTCTCGGTCGTGCATTGGCGCATGCTGGACCAGGGCTGGACCTTCGAGGATGGACCGGGCGTCATTGCCGATCCCATCAACGGGGCGCGCTATCTGCATCAGGTCTACACGGCGGCCAAGCCGGATTATACCGGCCGCGTCACGGTTCCGGTGCTCTGGGACAAGGCGCGCGGTACCATCGTCAGCAACGAATCGGCCGAAATCATCCGCATGATGAACTCGGCCTTCGACAGGCTCGGCGCGAAGCCCGGCGATTACCATCCCCGGGATCTGCAAGGCGACATCGAAGCGCTGAACGCGCGCATCTACGACAACGTCAACAACGGAGTCTACAAGGCGGGCTTCGCGACGAAGCAGAGCGCTTACGAGGAAGCTGTCCGCCCGCTCTTCGAAACCCTCGACATGCTCGACGAGCGCCTGTCCTCGCGCCGCTATCTCTGCGGTGAGAGAATCACGGAGGCCGATATCCGGCTCTTCACGACATTGCTGCGTTTCGACCCCGTCTATGTGGGCCATTTCAAATGCAACCTGCGGCGGATCGCGGATTACGCTAACCTCTCAGGCTATCTGCGCGACATCTACCAGACGGACGGCATCGCCGAGACCGTGAACTTCACGCATATCAAAGGCCATTATTACGAGAGCCACAAGACCATCAATCCAACCGGCATCGTTCCGCTCGGGCCGATCATCGACCTCGATGCGCCGCATGGGCGCAGCCACCTTCAGGGTTTGTAGACCTCGACCGCCTCTTCGAACCCCTCGACCGCATGCGCGCCGAGCGGCGAGGGATTGCCCCACAGATGCTCCACGAAAGGCTTCGACATCAGCAGCGGCTCGCCGAGGCTCTTGTTCAACTCGGCGATGCGGCTCGCCAGGTTCACGTCGCGGCCGATCACTGTGAAATCGAGGCGCTGGCCGGAGCCGACATTGCCATAGGCCGCATCGCCGTGATGCAGCGCGAAGCCCACATTGATCGGCACCGGGAAACGACCCTCGTTGTTGGCGGTCTCGATGCGGCGCAGTGCCTTGGTGGCGGCGGTGAGCGCCGATTGCGCCGCACCACCCGTGTCGTCGCCCTTGTCGCGCACGATGGCGAGGAGCCCGTCACCGAGATATTTCAGCACTTCGCCGCCCTCGTCCTCGATGGGCGGCACGAGGCAGTCGAAATAATTGTTCAGGAGCTCGACCGCGCTCTCCGGGCTCAAGGTGGAGGAGATATGCGTGTAGTCGCGCATGTCGGCGAACAGGATGGCCGAGCGGATGCGCGTCACCTGCCCGCGCTGGATCGCACCGGAGAGGATCGCCTTGTGCGGATCGTCGCCCACATAGATGCGCAGCACCTCGTCGAGGCGGTTGCTCGTGGCGCGCAGCTCGGTCACGAGCGCGAAGGACGGCATGACCATGCGCAGGATCGTCAACTCGCGCGTGCCGAACCCTTCCGGCGACCGGGTCGCGAACGAGATCGCATTCTCCGCTCCGTTGGTGAAGCGGACCGGGATCGTGATGTAGTGGCGATAGCCCGATTCCTTCAGCTCGGGAATGATCGGGAAGAGATCGTCAGGAGTGTTCGCGAGATCGAGGATGAGCCATTCGCCGGTCCGGTTCACATGGGCGAAGGGGCTCGTCTGATAGATCGCCTCGCGGCGGTCGCCGTGCGGCAGGTAGCGCACCACGGTGCCCTCTTCCCGGGTCCAGAACCGGCCGATGCCGGCATATTCCGAATGCAGCGTCTCGATGGCCGAGACCGCCCGGTCGATGGGCAGGCCGAGATCGATCAGCCGTTCGAGGAACCCGGACAGGACCTCGTTCGAATCCTCCATCTGCCCCGCGGCCGTGATCAGCCAGTCCCTCAGCGCGATGACGCGCGCCAGGCTTTCGGCATCGAGGCTTCGAGCCATGGTCAGCAGATCGTCCGACCTGAGTGGCGAGAGGGAGGGGAGCATCATAAGGCCAAGGTGTGTTACGCCCATGGATCCTTCAACCCACGGGGTGTCGTTCTCCAAAACTGGGATGCCGGACCCCAAAGGGCAATGGCTTTGACAGAATCCGGCGGCGGGAATAGAGCCAAGCCATGGCCAGCATCGACACGCTTTTCGTCACAAAAGTCTACCGCGCCGAAATGACCGGCACCAAGGCCGAGAGCCGCAATGCGGAGCTCGAAGGCGCCTGCCTGTCCATCGCCGAGGACGACGAGGCGGGCCAGCGCTGGTGCGCCAAGCACGGCTATCCCGGCTATACGTCCTATGCCTCCCTCAACGACCTGCCCTGGCGGATTCCGGTGTTCGGCGATCTCCTGAAGGAGCTCGACAAGCATGTGGCGGCCTTCGCCAAGGAGCTGGAATTCGACCTGCAGGGCCGCAAGCTCGTCATGGACAGCCTGTGGATCAACATCCTGCCGCCCGGCGGCATCCACACCTCGCACATCCATCCGCATTCGGTGGTGAGCGGCACCTATTACGTGACGATCCCGGAGGGCGCGAGCGCGCTTAAGCTCGAGGACCCGCGCCTCGGCTTCATGATGGCGGCCCCGCCCCGCAAGGCCAAGGCGAAGCCGGAGAACCGGCAATTCGCCTATATGAAGCCTGCCCCCGGCACCGTGTTGCTGTGGGAAAGCTGGCTGCGCCACGAGGTGCCCCTCAACGAGGCCGAAAGCGAGCGTATCAGCGTGAGCTTCAACTATTCCTGGCAGTGAAGCCGAAACTTGCGCTCAGCATCCGGAGATAAGATCTCAGCCTTGCTCCGATAGCCTTTGCGCTTCCATGGCCGTCCCCGGACTTGATCCGGGGATCAGTCCCGGCCATCCCGATAAAGTGAGGCTCGGCGCCTTTCACATCGGGATCACCGGCACAAGGCCGGTGATTGACGTAAGGGGGAAATTCCAGCCGGCTAAACCTCCGCCCACATCCGAAAAAGATTAGCACTGCTCTTCGCCAGAAGATCGAATTCCGGCGTCTTGCCGGATTGGGCGAACAGGTTCCGCTTGGCGGTTTCGAGATCGAAGAGAAGTTCGCGCTTGGCGCTGTCGCGCACATGGCTCTGCGCCCAGCCGACCGCCACCACGCGCTCTCCCCGAGTTACCGGCGCGACCCGATGCAGGCTCGTCGAATCGTAGGCGACGAGATGGCCCGACGGCAGCTTGATCGCCTCCTCTCCGGAAACCGATTCGATCACGAGATCCCCGCCGTCATAGGTTTCCGGATCGGCCAGGAACAGCGTGAACGAGACATCCGTCCGCATCCCGTGCATGAGCGGGTTGTCCACGTGGGAGCCATAGGCCTTGCCGGCGCCGTAGCGGGCGAAGGTCAGGGGCGTCAGCGCCTTCGGTCGGGCGGCCAGATTGAAGACCTCGTTGCCGAGGATGGCGGCCGACACCTTCTCCCGCAGCAGGGTGAGGGCCGCGCCCTCGCGCGCCTGCTCGTTGTCCTTGACGAGCCGGGCGCTCCACCCTGCTGTCGCACGACCATCCTCGAAGCGCATGGAGCCCAGCATGGTCCGCACTTCGTCGAGATCGTCCCGCGACAGGACATTCGCAATCGTGATCAGCATGGAAAGAAAACCCTCAAGGCTTGTCACAGGATCCCATAGGATGTAGCTAAGTTATTGTAAAGAAAGGCAGTTTTTAGTCATTCTAAACTGCATGCGGCGCTCTTGGCCTGCCTGAGGGAGACATCATGAAGAAACGTAAGATCTGGGCGGGCCTGGGCACCGCCGTGCTCGTCGCGGCTCCCGCGGCTTCTCAAAGTGCCCTCCTGCCGATCCAGTCCCAACCCCGGATCGAAGCCAAGGCGGACCAGACCCTGCTCCAGCTCGCCCAGCACCAGGGCCATGCGGCCCCTGCCGCGACGGCGGGTGGCGAGGGAGAGGGGGGCGAAGGTGAAGGCGGTGCCCCGCAGCTGCCTCCGGCACTGCACCTCTATCGCGGCATCGAGATGATTCGCGGCCATCTGCTCGTCGGCGCAGAGTTGATCGAGGCCGGCCGCTGGCCCGATGCCCTGCCCCACTTCCTGCACCCGGAAGAGGAGATCTATGCGAGCATCCGCGATCAGCTCAAGTCCTACAACGTCGCTCCCTTCCAGGTGGCCCTGAAGGCTCTGTCGCAGACGGTGAAGGCCAAGAACAAGGACGCCTATGTCCGCGCCCGCGCAGCCCTCGACGAGCGTCTTGCCGCCGCCGAGACCGCCGTCAGGGGCACGGAGGCGAACGGCCCTTACTTCGTCTATGAAACCGCCCTCGAAGTGCTGCAGCAGGCAGCCGACGAATACGAGGAAGCGATCGAGAAAGGTCGCATCGCCAACGTGGTCGAGTACCAGGACGCCCGCGGCTTCGTGCTGGAGGCCGACCGCCTCCTCTCCACGATCATGCCGGCGATCGCCGCCAAGAGCGCGGATACGGCCAAGACCGTGCAGGCCAGCCTCAACGACCTGAAGTCGATCTTCCCGTCCGTGATACCGCCCAAGCAGCCGGTCAAGGATATCGGCCAGTTCCTGAGCGACGTCTCGAAGATCGAGCTGCAACTCGGAAACCTGCGCTGATCGCCATGAGGCGCGTCGGCTTCGCCAAAGCGGGCCGGGTGCTTGCGGGGCTCGCACTTGCGACAATCCTCGGTGGCGCGGCCGACAGGCCCGCGCCGCTCGATGTCGAGCACTGGCGCAAAGCCTTCGCGCGCCCCGATCACGCCCCGACGCCGCCCGGTAATCCGGCCTCGCCGGACAAGGTGGCGCTCGGGGCGAAGCTGTTCGACGACACGCGCCTGTCCGGTTCCGGCGATGTGGCCTGCGCGACCTGCCATCAGGCGGACCTCTCCTTCTCCGATGGAATCGACCGTCATCCGGGCCTCGACGGCCAACCTCTCGAGCGCCGCACCCCGCCGCTCTGGAACCTCGCCTGGGCCCTGTCCTTCTTTTGGGACGGCAGGGCGGAGAGCCTGGAGACCCAGGCCATCGAGCCGATCGAGAACACGCGCGAGATGGCGGGCGATCTTGATCGCTCGCTCCAGGCGCTTTCCGCCGACCCGCAGATGCGCAAGGCCTTCGCCTCGGCCTTCCCCGAGGACCCGGCCGTCAGCCGCGCCAACATGGCGAAGGCGCTCGCCGCCTTCCAGCGCACCCTCGTCTCGCCCGAGACCCGGTTCGATCGTTGGGTAAAGGGCGACGATGCAGCGCTGGAGCCGGACGAGATTGCGGGACTTTCGCT
The DNA here is from genome assembly GCF_016735695.1 of Microvirga zambiensis WSM3693. Taxonomy (GTDB): domain Bacteria; phylum Pseudomonadota; class Alphaproteobacteria; order Rhizobiales; family Beijerinckiaceae; genus Microvirga; species Microvirga zambiensis. Next base: position 134,835 of record NZ_JAERQD010000014.1, read on the forward strand.
CTTCGTCGGCAAGGCAGCCTGCGTCGCCTGCCACAAGGGCTGGCGCTTCACCGACGACGCCTTCCACGATATCGGCCTGCCGGGAGACGACAAGGGCCGCGGCCCCATCCTCGGCATCGCGGCCGCCGATCATGCCTTCAAGACGCCGAGCCTGCGCGAGCGGGTCTGGTCGGCCCCCTACATGCATGACGGCTCGCTCGCCAGTTTCGAGGATGTGGTCGACCACTATGCCGACCGCGTGATCAGGCGCCCTACCCTGTCCGCGGACCTTCCGCAGCACCTCGATCTCAGCGCCACCGAGCGCGCTCAGCTCGTCGCGTTCCTGAACACCCTGTCCAGCAACGATCCGCCGCGCCCCGCCAGTATTCCTCCGAAAGCGATGGCCTTCGGCACGGACGCGGAGGTGGTCGCAACCTCCACCGTGAGCCAGAAGGACCGGCGCTTCACGCCGGGAGCCGTGGTGCTGACGGTGGGCGAGGCCCTGCGCATCCTCAACGACGACATCCGCGTCCACAACGTGCGCGTCGACGGCCCGGACAAGAGCTTCAACTCCGATGCCCAGAACCCCGGCGACACCGTCACCATCGGCTTCGACCGCGCCGGCCATTACGATGTAATCTGTGGCATCCACCCGGAGATGCGCCTGAGCGTGAATGTGGAGTCTGCTCAAAAAGAAAAATAGACGCCTCGTTTCCGGCGACAGGATCGCCGCCGTTGGTCTAGATTTGAGCCATGGAACTTCCCCGCGACGACGACACTCTCTTTGCCGCCCTGATCGCCCGCGATCCCTCCTATGATGGCTTCGCCTATGTGGGCGTGAAGACGACCGGCATCTTCTGCCGGCTCACCTGCCCGGCCCGGAAGCCGAAGCGCACGAATGTCGTGTTCTTCTCCTGCCGGGATGCGGCCCAGGATGCGGGCTTCCGCGCCTGTCTGCGCTGCAAGCCGCTCGATCTCAAGCGGCCGACGTCCGGCGCACTGGAGACGCTTCGGGACAGGATCAAGACCGAGCCAGACAGGCGGTGGAGCACCGACGATGTGAAGGCGCTGGGCTACGACCCCTCCACCGTGCGCCGCGCCTTCCAGCGCGAATACGGCGTGACCTTCGCGCAATATGCGCGCTCCCAGCGCCTGGGACTGGCCGTGAACCGATTGCAGCAGGGAGGCACCGTGATGGATGCGCAGCTCGATGCCGGCTACGAATCCGGCAGCGGCTTTCGCGATGCCGTCAGCAGGCTCATCGGCGACGCGCCGATCCGCACGACGGCGCACCAGATCCTGACGGCGCAATGGCTCGACACGCCCATCGGCGCCATGCTCGCGGTCGCGGACGATGCAGGTTTGCATCTGCTCGAATTCGCCGAGCGCAAGGCATTGCCGACCGAGATCGCGCGCCTGCGCAAGCGCGTCGGACCGATCTGCTTCGGCCAGCACCCGATGCTCGACACGCTTGCCCGCCAGGTGGACGACTACTTCGCCGGACGCTCCACGTCTTTCGGTCTGCCCATCGTTCAGAAGGGCACGCCATTCGAGGGAATTGTTTGGGATGCGCTGCAGCAGATCCCGGCAGGCCAGACGCGCAGCTATGGCGAGATCGCCCGGCATATCGACCGCCCCGATGCACCACGCGCGGTGGCGCGCGCCAACGGCGCCAATCAGATCGCAATCATCGTTCCCTGCCATCGCGTCCTCGGCGCCGACGGGTCGCTGACCGGATACGGCGGCAAGATCTGGCGCAAGCAATGGCTGCTGGAACACGAGCGGCGCGTCGCATCCACCCCTTCTCAACTCTGAGGTTTCCATGTCCGATCAGGCAGCGAAAGCCCGCGCGTTCAAGGCGCACCACATCACTGGCAATCCGCTCGTTCTCTTCAACGTGTGGGACGCCGGCACGGCGAAAGCCGTTGCGGCGAGCGGCGCGAAAGCGCTCGCGACCGGCAGCTGGTCCGTCGCCGCGGCACACGGTTTCGACGACGGCGAATTCATGCCGTTCGATCTCGCCCTTGCCAATCTCGAACGCATCGTCGCCGCCTCCGATCTTCCGGTGACGATCGATCTTGAGAGCGGCTACGGTGCGAGGCCGGACGATGTGGGCGCGACCGTCGCGCGCGCAGTGCAGGCCGGCGCCATCGGCTGCAATCTCGAGGACAGTTCCCGTGAGAGCGGACCGCTGCGCGATGTGGCGGATCAGGTGGCGAGGCTCAAGGGTGCGCGGAGCGCAGCCGAGAAGCTGGGTGTGCCCGCCTTCCTAAACGCGCGCACCGACGTGTTCCTGATCGCGCCGCCAGCGGAGCATGAAGGCCTCGTCGCGGAGGCTGTCGCGCGCGGTCGCGCCTATGCCGAAGCCGGAGCGGACGGGTTCTTCGTGCCTGGGCTCGTGAACGAGACGCTGATCGCCCGCGTGGTCGAGCAATCGCCCCTGCCCGTGAACATCATGATGACACCGTCAGCGCCCCCGGCCAAACGCCTCGCGGAACTCGGCGTCGCCCGCATCAGCCACGGGCCGGGGCCTTACCGGACGATGATGAAGGCACTGGAAGAGGCCGCGAGGGCGGCACTGTCCTGATGGACTGTGGTTGGGCTTCGCGAAGACCGACTCATAAATCGTCATGACGCGCTTTCCCTCCCCCTTGTGGGGAGGGATTAAGGGTGGGGGTGTAAGCAATCGCCAATGCAGGTATGGCGCTGGCTCACCTCTCCTTGAGGGAGAGGTCGCGCCGGAGGCGCGGGTGAGCGACTGTCTTGTTGGTCAAGGGTTTTGTTGGCGCCATGGCTGGTTCTCGCGCAGGACGGCGTTGAGGA
>NZ_JAERQD010000150.1 GCF_016735695.1 Microvirga zambiensis WSM3693
GATCTCGATCGACACGCCGTGAATGACCGGGACGGTTCCGAAGTTCTTGCGAATGTTGCGGATCTCAACTGAGGCCATGTTTCCTCGCCACAAATAATTTTGATAGAGGCTTTTAGCTACGCGCGGCTTGTTCGACAGCTGACGTCAGGTACAGCCGGCGATCTGTAAAGATGTCGCTCCAAGCCCTGCTATCCGGGAATTGTTCCGGCCGGTGCTGCTGCAAGAGCCCAAAAGTACCCACAGCGGCCAGGATGACATGTGGGTGCTGACTGAGCAGTGACTCATGATGGACTGCCCAATCGTTGAGGGCTAGCTCGACATATGCATCAAGGGCTCTCTCGATGTCGTCTCCGCGGTAGGCAGGAGCGAGCGTGCGCATGAACTTCAGCGCATACAACGCGTCGAGCTCCAGATAGTGCATCACGTGAGGACCTGATCTCTCCAGCCAGCGTCCGTTCGGAAGTTGAAGAGACAGGACGCTATCAATAACCCGCTCCGGATAAGGGAAGCTGTGACCATGATGCTCGTACATCGGCAGGATATGAACGCTGCCGCCAAGTGGCTGATGACGGTCCGCATGTGGCACTCCTCGGCGCCACCACCCTGTGGTCTCGTCGATAGAGCTATCCAGCCAAGAAAACACAGCCGTCCGCCATTCAGGGGTGCAGGCGCGGCTGAAGCTGAAGCAATGCAGGCCTCCCCAGAAGAGATGAGAGGAACGCCATTGATTGCTCCAGTCGAGACTTTCGAGCCATGGCCCGACCTTCTCAGAGGTGTCGAACGAATTGTACAGGCTGACTGGGTACAGCTGCTGTCCGCCGAGAGACCCTAGTGCTCCGATCACCATCCCATTGGCGTGAAGCGGCGCATGGCCATAGGTATCTTCGTATGATCCATCACCTGGTTGATCGTAATAGCGGCGGGCGTACGAATTAATGTGGTCAACCCATGACGTCCGCTCCGCCTCTGTTAGTGAAGATCCGAAGTCATCTCCCATGATGACTCTAATGAGTGCAGCGTCGAGCGATGAATAGAGATCAGGCCGCCGCTTCCGGCCGGAGCGATAGCAACCGAAAGGCCCTGCGCGATCTTCCAGAGCGTGGAGTGTGCCCATGACCGCCTCACGAACTAGCCGGAGGTCGAAGGTCTTTGCTGCAATTGACATGACCCAAATTTCCTTAGATGAAAGGTCTCCGATCAAGGACCAGCTTCAACGGTCTGTCGGTCACGACTAGGCCGGGAAGTGCCTGCTGCAGTTCGGCGAAGGCACAGAGATTACCAAACAGCGCGTGCAGATCGTTCAGTCCGTCATCGGTCTTTGGATCCAGATTCAAGACGTATTCCGCGAGCTCTCGTCCGAGCGCCTCGATCGCGGCGCGGCTTTCTTCGAAGCGGTGATTGCACTGCCGCAGGCTGCGGTTCATACAATAGAACCAGTCGATTTCGGCAAATCCGATCCGCTGTCCTAGGGGGAACTGACGCTCCCGGTACATAGCGAGGCAGGCATCGATCAAATGCTCTGGGTAACGGCTCGGCCGCCGGGCCCATTGCATGTTGAAGAGGTAGTGAAACGTGCCCGCCATATGGGGTACCATCGTCGTCGTCCCGCTATGGGCGACCCGAGGGAGGTTTTTCCCGGCCAGCAGTCCAGTCTCTGGATCTGTGTTCTGCCAAAGCCAATCGAAATATGCGTCCTGCCACGCCAAGTCGACCTCGTCGGCAATAACCATTGCAGCGAAGAGGCCCGCCCCTCGGTGAGACTCACGCCATGGGTTCCCTCGCCAATCTAGGCCTGAGAGGAAGTGGCGTAGTTCGTCGGGCTCAGCATAGATCCTTAGCCCCGTGAGCTTGTGAAGAGGCTTTGCATCGAACAATTCAAGGGCAGCGATACAATGGGCTGTGGTGTGGATCGTGTGATGGGTCGCCTCCTCAAACAAACCAGTTTCAGGGCTTTGGAGTGACTGCAACGCTGAGATCCAGCTAACACGATCTTCAGATTCGCTCGGAAATGAACCAATCGTATAGAGGATGTTGGCTGCGTCAGCACAACCATAGGGGTTGATGTTAAGGTCCCGAGTTCCGTCTTGGTCCTGCCAATTCCAGCGGCGGTACGCTCCTGGCGATAGAGCATGATTCGCAATAATGTTACGAGATGCCTCGACGTAATCACGTAGGTCTATTGTCATTGATCACCCACCATTCGCTTCCACCTATGAAAGGGGCTTTCCACGCAAATTGCAACGCAAATCTCAAATTGCGCCATCACATCTCAACTCCTTGCACAACGACGTCTCTCGGCTTGGGAATCCTCCCCGTGTCGCGAAGAGGGTAGCGTGTAGTGAAATTTGCGCAAATTTTCGTTGACAGCAGATTTGCGTTAAATGATCCTGTTGCGAGCTCGGATGAGCCTCAAAAGATGGTCGCTTAGATCACGCAATGGCATGCCAATGGGAGGTGTAGAATGATCCAACGTCGATTGCTTTCCTTAATCAGCGGCGTAACTGCCGTGACCTTGCTCGCGACCGCAGCGGCACATGCCCAGGAGATTATGATTTGGCACGACAAGGGCGAAGACGGCCTGCGCATGATTGAGCAGATGGCCGAACTCTATAAGAAGGAGCACCCCGGCGTAACCGTAAAGTCGCTTTCGATGCCGACGGAGCAGTGGTTCAGCCGCTCAATTGCAGCGCTTAACACCAATACGGCCCCCGATATCCTTTTTAATGACAATACCAGAATTGTCTCCATTCAGCAGAGCACTGGCAAGTTGTCCGATCTCAAGCCAGAGGCCGACCAATTGCCAGCCGCCGACAAGAGTGAGGATACCGACAAAGCCGTCCACTTCGTCCAATCTGAAGCCGTCCAGGCATTCCGATTTCAAGCCGTCCATGGGT
>NZ_JAERQD010000151.1 GCF_016735695.1 Microvirga zambiensis WSM3693
ACCCAGACAACTTCCTGGCCGCCATCAAGCTGGTGTCAGCCCGCATTTGGATCCGCAGTTATGAGTCCACGACCTAGCTTCAGCGTCGGGACACCGCCCAGTGGGGCACATAGTCTGTTATAACGTGTTGGAGACACCTCAAGCCTCCGTTGTTAGGCTACGCGACACGTTGTAGCCTGGAACGGCACCTTGGAGATTAATAACATGGCGCTCAAGCGGATGGACAACGTCGGGATCGTCGTCGAAGACCTCGGAGGGACGATTGGTTTCTTTCGTGGAACTCGGCCTTGAGCTCGAAGGACGGGCCACAATCGAAGGAGACTGGGCCGGACGTGTCACTGGACTGGGCGATCAGCACGTCGAGATTGCCATGATGCGCACACCGGACGGCCACAGCCGGCTCGAGTTCTCCCGCTTCCTCACGCCGCCGGTCGTCGCAGATCACCGTAATGCTCCGGTCAACGCCCTAGGCTACCTGCGCGTCATGTTTGCCGTGGACGACATAGACGAGACGCTCGAAAGGCTGCGCGCGCGCGGCGCGCAGCTCGTCGGTGAAGTCGTCCAGTATAAGGACGCGTATCGGCTCTGCTATATCCGCGGGCCCGAAGGACTTCTAATCGGACTCGCCCAAGAACTTCGTTGAGCGCAATCTCGCTGCAAGCAGGCTTGGCAAGTAAAAGCCCCGGCCAAGAGGGTAACTCTCAGCTAGAGCCAACTCCAAGCATTGGAGGCCATGGAGATTGTTCGGGCAGATACTCGACGCGCTCGGTACCTGCATGGTGGAATGGTCAAGCTTAACAATTCGTGCGCGGAGACGGGGCCTGGCCCGGACTACGAAACCTCAGGAGAGATGCTGAGCAAAGTGCTTGTTCATTTCGAAACTCCGTGGGGACTGTCGGAATTTCCGTGTACGGGCCGGGTTCATCATACTAGCCGAAAGCGGCCTTCGAAGAGAATGGCGAATTGAGCTTTCGCCATGCCCCACTCCCGTGGCGGCATTTTCCACTCTTTTTGCGTCTGCCTCAAGACCATGAATAACAGCTTGAACGCGCTCTCGTCGGTGGGAAAGTGCCCGCGGGCTCGCACCGCCCGGCGCAGTTTGGCATTGAGAGCCTCAATGGCGTTGGTCGTATAGATGATCCGGCGCACCTCCTCGGGAAAGGCAAAGAACGGGGTCACCGCCGTCCAGTTGCGCTGCCAAGAGGCCGCAATGGCCTCGTACTTTCGGCCCCAAACCGACGTTGCGAATGCCTCCAGAGCCGCTCGGCCGGCTTCGGCGTCCTTGGCCCGGTAGATCTCCTTCAGAGCTGAAGCCACCGCTCTCCGATTCTTGTAGGCCACGAACGCCAGCGACGAGCGGATCAGATGCACGATGCAGGTCTGGACCTGGGTCTCGGGGAACACCGCCGTGATCGCCTCGGGAAAGCCCTTCAGGCCATCGACCACCGCAATCAGCACGTCCTCGACCCCGCGGGTCTTGAGCTCGTTCATCACCCGCAGCCAGAACTTGGCGCCCTCGCTCTGCTCGATCCACAAGCCCAGGATCTCCTTGGCGCCATCGGGCCTGACGCCCAAAGCCAAGTAGACGGCCTTGTTGCGCACGGTGCCCTCATCGCGCACCTTGACCCGGATGGCGTCGAAGAACACCAGGGCGTAGAGCGCCTCCAGGGGACGGTTCTGCCACTCGGCGATCTCCTCCAGCACCGCATCGGTGACGGCACTGACCAGATCCGTCGAGACCTCGACGCCATACAGCTCGCGCAGGTGGCCCTGGATCTCCCGCACGCTCATGCCGCGGGCGTACATCGACACGATCTTCTCATCGAAGCCGGGAAAGCGGCGCTGGTATTTGGCGATCAGCTGCGGATCGAAACTCGCCAGCCGATCGCGCGGGATCTCCAGGTCGATCTTGCCGGTGTCGGTGAGCACACTCTTGCGGCCATAGCCGTTACGGGTGTTGCCGGCCTCATTCTCCTGCTCAAGATGATGGTCCATCTCGGCATTCAAGGCGCGTTCGGCCAGGGCTTTCTTCAACTCGTCAAGCAGGCCATTCTTGGCAAAGGCGGATTGGGCATCCGCCCCAGCCAGCAGCTGATCGAGCAGGTGGTCGGGAATCCGGGGTTCCTTGCGGCGTACCATGCGATGTCTCCCTCATGATCATCGTAATGGCCCCACACGAAAATCCTGACAGTCCCACTCCGTGCCGTGAATCTCCAGATGATAGTTGGCGAAACATGTTCACCATCAACGACATCACGACCGCAGCGATCAACATCCTTGGGGCAATCGATGCGCTTGAGTCTGCCCTGGCTCATCGCGGTGTCGATGCCGATACTGTTATGACAACAGATCAGGAGCGGGAACTGCTGACACTTGGGATCAGAGATTCGCTGTTCATTCTCGGGATGCATCGCAAGCCGCTGCCGAAGGTTCCGTCGATGCTCTTGCTACGGATGGCAAACTCCCATGGGATTTCTGGCACGAAGGCGAGCGCGGCCTTGCGTGAATTCCGCCTGGTGGAGGAACTGGCCGAAGGATCGCCTGCACCGGCAGCGCGCGCCGCCTAACAAACTCATCATAGCAATGGTCCGGCATAAACACATAGCGGGCGGCCCTTAGGAACATCCCCTGGAGATCACTCGTGCGCATGGTTCCTTTCTACTAAACTCTCGTTCAGAAGCAGTCGGTACGGCCGGCGATAATAATAGCAAATTGATGGGGCTAGTTTCGAGAGCGAAATTCTGCTATTGAAGCGGCCCCGCGGATTTGCCGCTCGGTTCACTGCGGATTCCGATGAAGCCGGACGCTTATTCCAAGGTGAAGCCGGACACCTATTCCGATTTCATTCCGGACAGTGT
>NZ_JAERQD010000152.1 GCF_016735695.1 Microvirga zambiensis WSM3693
AAAGGCGGCTTTCCATCTATGCCGGCAGGGTCAGAATTGGATGCTGATCGAGGGTCAAACTTGGGAGCCGATTGACACATAGGTCAAAGACCCGCAGAAACTTGCCTGACAGGGTGGCTTTATCATTGGCAAAGGCCACGCTGCGGGTGATGGACCATGCGAATGCTCCGGCCAGCAGAACTGGAAACATTATGTTACCTGCGCCGTTTCCGACCGATCACCATCCGCTTATCCGCAAGCTGGAGAGCATCTTCAGCCTCACTGACGACGAGCGGCAGGCTCTGCTTGACTTGCCGATGCAGGTGGCCGTCATCAAGCAGGATCAGGACATTGTGCGCGAAGGCGATCGCCCGTCCCGGTCGTTTGCGATCCTGAGCGGCTTTACCTGCACCTACAAGATGACCGGCGACGGCAAGCGCCAGATCGTGACCTTCGGCGTGGCCGGCGACATTCCCGATCTGCAGAGCCTGCACCTGAAGGTACTGGACATCAGCGTGGCCACCCTGACCCCATGCAGCATCGGCTTCATCACCCATGAGGCCCTGTGGGATCTCTGCACGCGCCATCCCCGCATCGCTGCTGCCTTCTGGCGCGAGACACTGGTGGAGGGAGCCATCTTCCGCGAGTGGGTGCTCAATGTCGGGCGCCGCGAAGCCTATAATCGCATGGCGCACGTCCTGTGCGAAATGCAGGTGCGCCTGAGGGCAGTGGGCTTGGCTGACGACCATGGCTATGAGCTGCCGATCACCCAGACCGAGTTTGCCGATGCGCTCGGCATCTCGAACGTTCACGTCAATCGGGTTCTCCAGCAACTGCGGGCTGACGGCCTGATCGAGACCAAGGGAAGCCGATTGAATATTCCTGATTGGGAGCAGTTGAAGACCGCCGGTGACTTCGATCCGACCTACCTGCACCTCAAACAGGACGAGGCCGTTTCATGACCCTCACCTTCAATCGGTGCGGGTGGCCACAGGGGCCGAGGAAGAAGGCATGCTGGTCTTCGATCAGGAGCGACGGCTCCTGGCCGTGCTGACGCATCTCTCGGCGGGGAACGAGGTGGCTCCCGGGCACTGGTACCTGGAGGCAGGCTTGGGCTGGCTGGACGGGCCCAATCATCCGACCTTTGCCGATCTGGATGCAGCCGAGCACTGGATTTGTGAGCGCCTTGATCACAACAGAGGATGACGAGGGAGCAATGATGCATTTCTTCTTTCACCTCAGGGGTGGTTCGAACAGCTTCAGCCTGGATGATCTTGGACTTGAGTTGCCCGACACAGAGGCCGCCTACCTGGAGGCCGTTCCAGGCCGCCAAGGACATGTCGCAGGAATGGCTCCGTAGGGGGTCAGAACCCGAGATCATATGCCTTTGAGGTGATGAACGCGGCCGGTGATCTGGTTCTGCAGCTGCCCTTCTCCGAGGCCTTGGATCATCAGGCAGGACAACGGCCGACAATGTTGACCAGAAGCAGGAGGAGGGACAGGGAGCAGTGCGAGCGGCTCCGGCGCTTGACGGCTGAGGTGGCGTAGGAGGTCGAGGTGGCCCAGGAAACGTTCGCCGCTCACAAAAGCTGTTGAAGGCTCTTGAATCGGCCGGCATACGTTGAGACCTGCTTTCACGGGATGATGCATCCCTGGCGCTGGGGCAGATCCATTAATGGCTGGGTTGCTCAGCGTGGCGTCATAGGTAGACCGACTGGCTGCTCCAGCTTCGATCGCCGTGCCTGATCGTTCGCCGTGCGGTCCTGTGGCTGATGCAGGAAGTGCAGGTAGGTCGGGCTGAACATCGCAAGGGTCTGCAATCCCTGCGGATCGAGAAGCGTCAGGCGCTTGCCTTTCAGCTCGATCAGACCCATGCCGCGAACGTCCTGCAAGGTCCGGTTGACATGCACGGTGGAGAGGCCAAGCGTGTCGGAGATCTCCTCCTGGGTGACAGGCAACTCACAGGTGTTCCCCACGGTGAGATTCACGGCCCGCATCCGCACAAAATACTCGTAGATGAGATGCGCCATCCGCTCGGTGGCCGTGCGGCGGCCCACATTGAGCAGCCATTCACGGGTGATTGCCTCGTCGACCATCTCAGACCACCACAGCGCTTGCGTGATGCGGGAGTACTGGCTCGTGAGCGTGAGAAGATCCTGGTGGGCGATGGTGGCGAGGATAACAGGCGTGAGGGTGGCAACGCTGTGATCCATCTCCGTCATGATGAAAACGCGCAGATTGCAGAAATCTCCGGGGATGAAATACGCCATGATCTGCCGCCACCCATCCGGCAATTCCTTGTAGCGACAGGCCAAGCCCTCGAGGATCAGATGGATCGCATCAGGCTTGTCGCCTTCGCGCACGATGTCCTGCCGTGGCCCGAGGCTCTTCGTGCGGCTGGCGACTTTCGCCAGTACGGCCTTCTCCTCCTCGGCCAGTTGGGTGAAGTTCTCCAGTTTGCGGATGAGCGGAGCAACCATGATTTCCTCGCGCCCAATCCCGTCCGGGCTGCTTCCCTTATACATGGTTGACGCGCTCCAGGGGATTTCGCCAGCCCAGCCTACGTGCTCAGGCAGGAAGGCCGCTTGGATCAGGGCCCACCGCGAGAATTCCTTTCCAGAGGATACTGAAACGGTACAGCACCCAAAAGTGCTTGCCATCAGCTCTGAAGCTCTGGCGGGATGGCCGCCATCTCCTGGTGGTCACGGTCAACCGGCACGAGGAAGGCCACGACGACGCTGTCGTCTTCCGTCTCATCATCAAACTCATTTTCGTCTGGGCCGGGATCCTCATGATCCACCCCCATTGAATTGGTCCACCTTGAAGTATGTCTTGAGGCAGACAGGAGGACCCAAATGCCGAGAAAAC
>NZ_JAERQD010000153.1 GCF_016735695.1 Microvirga zambiensis WSM3693
GTAAGCACTCGGTGTGCGCCCTCTTGTGAGAGCGCTGTTTGCGCGTGACGTTCTGACCTTAAGGCTCGCTTTAAGGTCAGTAGATCGATGAAGATCGAAGTTCTCGGCACAGAGCGCCGGCGGCGCTGGAGTTTCGAAGACAAAGTCCGGATCGTGGACGAGACGATGCAACCGGGCGTGACGGTGACCGAAGTGGCCCGTCGCCATGGTCTCGCACCCAGTGTGGTTTTCACCTGGCGCCGGCTCGCCCGCGAAGGGCGACTAGGCGACGCCGCTCCCGCCTTCATGCCGGTCGAGATCGCGCCCGTGCCGGTGCAGGCCACGCCGATAGCATCCTCACCGCGGCGCACTGGCTTGATCGAGATCGTTTTGAGGCACGGGTGCCGCATCCGCGTGGATCGCGAGGTCGATGCCGAGGCCCTCCGGCGGGTTCTGCAAGTCATGGAGAGCCTGCCATGATCCCGGTCCCGACCGGCGTGCGCGTGTGGCTGGCCACCGGGCACACCGATATGAGGAAGGGCTTCGGCGGCCTCTCTCTGCTGGTGCAGGAGATGCTCAAACGTGATCCGCATTCGGGCAATCTGTTTGTCTTCCGTGGACGCAGAGGTGATCTGATCAAGGTCCTCTGGTACGACGGGCAGGGCCTATGTTTGTTCTCAAAGCGGATCGACCGGGGCCGTTTTCTGTGGCCGTCGCCGGCCGACGGCACGGTGTCGATTTCCACCGCGCAGTTAGGTTATCTCTTGGAGGGCATCGACTGGCGCAATCCCCAGCAAACCTGGCGCCCGACCGCCGCCGGATGAGCATCAAAGCCTTGCAAATCAACGCTTCCGTGGCAGACTCAGAGTGTGGCAAATCACCCTGATCCGTTTCCCGCCAGTCTGGCTGACGCTCACGCGATGATCCGCGCCGAGCGCGCCGCCCGTCTGGCGGCCGAAGCCCGCGCGGGTGATCTGGAGATCGCTCGGGCTGCGTTGGAAGTCGCCCGGCTTGAAGCCACGCAAGCCCATGCCGCCCGGTATGCCCTGGAGCTGGAGATCGAACGGCTCAAGCTGCAGATCGCCAAGTTGCGCCGCCAGCACTTCGGCACCTCATCGGAACGCAGTGCTCGCCTTGACCAGTTGATGCTTGCGCTCGAAGACCTGGAGGAGAGCGCTGCCCACCTGGATGCCGAAGCGGAGGCGAAGGATGCCGCCGCGGCGCCGGATGCGCCCCGGTGGACAGTCGCGGAGTTGAAGCGGGCCAAGGCCGCCCGCCGGCCCTTGCCCGGACACCTGCCGCGTCGGCGCATCGTCCTTCCTGGTCCCACCGCCTGCGCCTGCTGTGGCGGCGGCCTGCGCAAACTTGGAGAGGCGGTGACCGAGACCCTCGAGCGCATCCCGGCCAAGTGGGTCGTGCTGCAGACCGTGCGTGAGAAGTTCAGCTGCGCGGCGTGCGAGACGATCACCGAGACGCCGGCACCCTTCCATGCCATTCCGCGCGGCCGCGCCGGTCCCCACCTGCTGGCCGAGATCACGGTCGGTAAGTTCGGACTGCATCTGCCGCTGACCCGCCAGAGCACAGTGTTTGCCCAGGAAGGCGTCGATCTGGATGTCTCGACCCTGTGCGACTGGATCGGTGCGGTCGCCGTTGCGACCCAGCCCTTGAGTGCGCTGATCGCCGACCACGTCATGACGGCTGAGCGGCTGCACGCCGACGACACGCCGGTGCCGGTGCTGGCCAAGGGCAAGACGAAGACCGGCCGGCTCTGGACCGTGGTGCGTGACGACCGCCCCTTCAGCGGCGCCGATCCGCCAGCGGCCATTTACTATTATTCTGCCGATCGCAAGGGTGAGCATCCGCAGGGCTTTCTCAAGAGCTACAGCGGGATCCTGCAGGCGGATGCCTACTCCGGCTTCGGGCAACTGTATGAACCAGGCCGCGTGATCGGGGCTGCAACCGAGGCCGCGTGTTGGGCGCATGCGCGGCGCAATTTCTTTGAACTGGCTGAGTTGAAGAAGGGGCCGATCGCGGTCGAGGCAGTCAAGCGCATCGATGCACTGTTTGCGATCGAGCGCGCGATCAACGGCCGGCCGCCTGACGAGCGACGCTCTGTCCGTGTGGCTCACTCCAAGCCTCTGGTGGATGATCTGGAGAGCTGGTTGCGGGCGCAACGTGGACGGCTGTCGCCCAAGAGTGAGACCGCCAAAGCCATCAATTACATGCTACGGCGTTGGTCTTCGTTCGCGCTCTTCCTCGAGGACGGGCGGGTCTGCCTGTCGAACAATGCCGCCGAGCGGGCGATCCGCGGCATTGCAGTTGGGCGCCGGAACTGGACCTTCGCTGGCTCGGATGTGGGTGGCCATCGGGCGGCCGCGCTGTACACGCTGGTCGAGACCTGCAAGCTCAATGAGGTTGACCCGCGCGCTTGGCTGGCTGACGTTCTGACGCGACTGCCGGAGCACCCGGCCAAACGCCTCGACGAACTCCTGCCCTGGAACTGGAAGGCGCTGCGGGACGAGCAAGCCGCGGCCTGATCTCAGGGCTTTCGCGTAAACAGCTCCTTGAACAGCTCTTCGGCTTTCTGCAGCCCCTCATCGGTGAGCACGACGGACTTTGTCTTGTTGACCGGGTCGCAGATGAAGCCATTCTCATAGAGCCTGTTCATCGTTGCCCAGTCAAAACCCTTCCAGGCCCGATAGCCATCATGCAGCGTCAGCCACAGCAGGGCGAGAACCGCCTCGTCGATCTTGTCGTGGTCAATCTCCATGCGGCCACTTTACCACGCCGCGGCCGAAATTCCGCGGTCCTCGGCGGATGCGTAC
>NZ_JAERQD010000154.1 GCF_016735695.1 Microvirga zambiensis WSM3693
GTCTGGACCGCCTCGGCCTCAGCTATCCTGCAAAAGGTCGCCCGTGCGAAACAAGCGTTAGAGTCACAACACTAGGAATGCAAATTTTCTCATGTCGTTAAACCTTCTGACAATCGCTTGTAACGCCATGTTATCTGTGCGGTTCCACTGAACGCCTGGTCTGCCGGGTTCCAGCAGTGAGGCAGGCTGAGAGGATCTTGAACTATCCTGTGCTCTAAGCCCTCAGTTCTCTCGCGAGCCAAGCGACAAGCGGATTCAACTTGGACACATAGCCATAGGCTTTGTTGTCCGCCAGGAAACGCGGCCGCATCTTGTCCTCCTGGGGCCCTGGATCCGTTTTGTGCTTACGTCGGGCGACCGGTTGTTGTCCTGGACACATCAGACAGATCATCCTGTTGTGGTGGGGCGCGCACACGGAGACATGAAGCCGGCAGATGCATCCGGGCGTGACCGGTCCCAAAACTCAGGCTTGGCCTCTCATCGCTCTCTTTAGGTCCGAGAGTTGGAAGAGGACAGCCTTGGCCGTGAACTCTCTTCCTGGGCGAAATAGGTGTTGATGAGCGCAGTCGCTCTTCGGCCCAGTGTCTGATCCTCTTCAAGGTTACCTGTCTCGAGGATCTCGAGCCTGACTTCGAAATCCGGATCGCAGATGAGAAGGGCAGGATCCTGCTCGGCGCGGTCTCCCGAACTATCCAGAAACCAGCCCTCGTCGGGGTTTGGGTCGTTTGGGTTGAGACCGGCGTTCAGGCTCTCGAGGAGGAACCGGGCGAGACGATCGTTGATCCGCGTGCCGTCATCTTCGCCAAAGATGAGCCGGGGTTCGCCGTGAGGATCCCGGATGACGTGCTGCCGATCTCGTCCGGGTCGGGCGAGGAACAGCGTCCATTGTTCCGACGGCCTCATGGCCTTCTCCTTTCGTCATCAGTCGGCCGGAGATCCAGCTTCATCCCCCGGCTGACCGAGAAAGTGACGGCGCATCACTGCGCTCGTGCGCCTTGGACTTGTGCGCCTTGGACCTTCTTAGGGTTTGCTTCAAAGAGCCAAGAGCGAGTTCTGGGCCTTTGCGAGCAAAGGCTGGTGACAATTCTCCTGCTTGTCCCCGTTCTCCCCGAGATTCACAGGGCTTGGCCCCTTTTCAGAGCTTCGATGAACCGAATGAGCAGGCTCGCCCGCAGCTCTCTCTCTAAGCTCTCTCGATCTTGAGCTGGTCGGGCAGCGCTAGTCTGGGCCTATCGTCGTACGTGGGGGCGACGCGACCTCGATGCCGATAGGGCGCGTACCATCGGCGATGATCCGCATGGTGTGCCCCAGAGGCAATGTCACTTCTTTGGTCGTCACGGTCTGCGGAGAAGGCGCGCTGAAGAGAACGAACGCTTCCCGTTTGGCTTCCAGCTCGGCTGCCAGAAGACGTAGAATTCCCGACCAACGAGGACCTTCTTGCTAGTCAGCAACGGCCTCATTCGGGAACTGAGCGGCGCATCGTCGACCCTGAAGCCCATCGCTTTGAGCTGGATGAGCAGAAAGGCGGCATTGCGCAGCGCAACAGCGCCGTGCGATCGCGTGGGCATCGATCAGGTGGCATTGGCCCAGACCTGCACTTCCTCGAAGTCGAAGATCTCTGCCAAGTCGTCGATGGAAAGGCCGGCAAGCCGCGGATCCATGGCGGCAAGCAGCTCCTGCAAGGCGGCCGAACAGATCCATCCTCGTGTCAGGCTTTCCTCAATGAGATCGATGAAGTTATCGGTGAGGGTGACCTCGTGCGATGGCAGTGGTTCTTGAACTTGCGCGATCAGCTGCTCGAAAGGGTCCAGTTCCCCGTTCAGGGACATAGGTATATCTTCAGTTCTCTTCAGCATATTTCCCAGCCAATTCTCAGATGTGTCCTGCTCCTCACCATCCTTGGAATGGCTTTATTGTTAAGATTGGAACAGACATCTGCAGTGTTACTGCTGAAACATGAAAGCTGTCTGAACCTCTGCTGATCAGTCGCATCCGCCGCGTTTCGGAACCAGTCGGCATAAACCGTCCATCAACACATTTGCGAAAAGCTGAGTAGAGCCCCACCCTCAAGGGATGCTGGCCATGTTCAGTGTGCGTCTTGTTGCCTGCGCGACAATGTTCCTCGCGCTTGGTTCAAGTTCAGGATCGGCTGCGCCTGACTTTGATGTGTTGGAAATCGATGTGGATTGGCAGCTTGCGTCGCTTCCACTGCCGCCTGGACTTGAGCCCATTGCACCATCCGCCGTTCTGGACATTGCTTCTCTTCCCCGTGCCCTCCTCAAAGAGCGCTCAACGTACTTGCCTGCCATCGCCGAGGAAGCAGCCGCCAACGGGGTGCCTCCGGCTCTTGTCGATGCGGTAGTGCGTATCGAGAGCCGGTACGATCCAACCGCCGTTGGCAGCATCGGCGAGATCGGGCTCATGCAGGTCAGACCCAAGACAGCCGCACTGCTGGGATTTCAAGGGACCGCTGCCGAGTTGGCCGAGCCGAGAACCAATCTTCGCTATGGCGTGGGGTATCTGGCCAAAGCTTGGCGGCTGGCCGACGGTGACCTGTGTCGTGCGCTGATGAAATATCGCGCCGGACACGGCACCGACACGATGAGCGCACTGAGCATTGAGTACTGCCGGAGGGCTCGCCAGCATCTTGCCGCTGTTGGAACAGAGATTGGAACGTACGCATCCGAGGAACACCGCGGGATCAGGCCTCGCGCGTTGATGGGATCGTTGCTAACGTTGGTGCAGGTTTA
>NZ_JAERQD010000155.1 GCF_016735695.1 Microvirga zambiensis WSM3693
CCTGAACATCCACCATCATACGACAAACCGGATGACGCGCGACGCTCAAAGTCCGCGCGGCTCCTCGGATGCTTACGATTATTCAAGGGCTTCCATGAGAGCGCGGCAGGACGCCGGGCCGCACAGCACCGTGGCGCGGACCTGACAAACCCGACAGCAGGTGTCGGGGACCCGACGTTTGTCCAGGGATGGCGGACAGGTTTTCTCCGTGGGAACAGCGCAATTCGCGCGTCATTCAACCGCGTTCGGCTATGTCCGATGTCCGACACTGTCAGACATGCGACATAGCCGTATGAGAGCCATCATGCTGTTTTGAAATCATTTTCTCCTTTGGCACGGTACATGCTTAGAAATGCGCGCTGAGCTGCGAACGCGGCACAGACTGAGGAGAAATCGTCCCATGATCACGCTCACCGACAATGCCGTCGCCGCCGTGAACATCGCAATCGGCAGAGCCGCCGACACCGCGCCGTCGCCAATCTCGCTCCAGGTAGATCCACCAGCTTGGCATCAGGCTACGCATTTGCAACACGATCGCGGCGACAGCTGACGCACCCAGGACCAGACTGGCGAACAAGCCGATCCAGCCGATGTATCGCTCTATTGCCTCCTCCGAGAAGCGATAGTGCATCTAACGTATTGTTCTATGGGACGGCACATTCGTCGGCAATCTGGACATCCTCCCGGGCATGGCTCCAAATACACGAGAAGACGACAGATCGAAGCGATCCAAGTGCCCTGCAGATCTCGGTATAGCGAGCGGCACACTCGGACAATGAGCCTCGGGAGAACAGTTTTGCAATGTGTTCGCCAGACCTCTTGTTCAAAGGTTCGCCCTCCGCTCGGATGATACAATGACGGAGTTGGCATAGAACCTGCTTGGGAGTAATCGGGCTTGCGGCACGCTCTCCTATCATCTGACTTGCACGGTGCACAATCGACGGCTTCAGCCGTTATAGATTGTGGATCAGGCGCACTCGGTGCTCCGGCTGCATGCCAATCTTGGCTGGAAGCAGGCAGCCCTCACCAGGGGCCGGGCATCGGTCAGTCAACCACAATGACGGGTTATCAGCAGGTAGGCGCGGATGTGTACCTGCTGACTGCCCGGGCGGCAAACTTCTAGCTCTTGGTTGTGGTATCATGGTCAAAGGACTCGTTCTCGCTTTCCTGGCCTTCGCGGTCTTCGCGTGGGGCGATGTCGTCGTGAAGAAAATCGGGAGCGACCTTGATCCGTTTGAGGTGACTTTCTTCGGCTCCGTCATTCCTCTGGTCTTTGCGCCTGCCTTCATGACGCCGGGCAGCCGTGTTTTTGACCTCGTGCGCTGGAACAGGCCTTGGCTAATGGCGATCCGGCTCGTGTGTGCCGCCGCGGCAACCCCGCTCAGCGTCATGACGTTCAGGCGCCTGCCTTATACCGAGGCCTTCGCGTTGCTGTTCCTCACGCCGAGTCTGGTCACGATCCTGTCGGCCTTCGTGCTGAAGGAGCAAGTCAGATGGCGCCGGGGGCTTGCCCTGTGCGCGGCCTTCCTGGGTGTTCTCATGGTCGTGAAGCCAAGTTTCGAGGAACTTCTGTCCTGGCACTTTGTAGCCCTCGCCAGTGCGCTGTGCTCAGCGGCCGTCGTGATCACCGGCCGCATGATCGGGCATACGGAAGAACGGTTCACCCTCATTGGCACCGTCTTCCTGTCAACGGCAGCTTTGTCCGGGCTTCTCATGATCCCTAGCTTCACCTGGCCAACGTCAGACCAGTGGCTTCTTCTGACCGCCTTTGCGGCGACAACGTTTATCGCACAGGCGCTGCTTACGATCGCAACGCCGTATGTCCCGGCGGACCGGGTGTCGTCGGCGCAGTACAGTCAAATCCTGTGGGCGCTGGGGATTGGGCCTTTCTTCCACGAGTGGCCTGGTACCCTGACATTTGTCGGCATCGTCATTGTCGTTGGTGCTGACCTGTTCATCTTCTCGCAGGAGCATGACGTTAGTGCGTAATTCAGATGGAGGTCGCGTTAACGCCCTGACGTCGGGGCTCAGGTGATGCGGTGGTATACCGGCATGCCAAGGCGGGTCATGACGTTGACGATCTTGCAGCCAGCCGCGGCTTCGGTCTTTTGCGGAGGCAGACTTCGGGCGTGGAGGCGGCGCCCCATTACGGTCTTGTAGCGCATCATCGCCACCTCGCTCAACGACCGGCGGCCATACTTGACCGCCTTCTGCCAGCTGAGCCGACCCTGCTCCTGGATCATCCGGAGGTGCCGATCGCGGTGGGATGATCACAGCGGCGGCAGGGTCCCGCTGAGCGATGATGCGGTACACGGGATCGCCATCGTACGCGCCATCGGCCGTAATCGCAGCGATCGGGCCTGAGATCTGATCCAGCAGCGGTCCGACCTGTGAGGCATCGCCGTCTTCCGTGGTCGTCAGCTCTGAAGCAACGATCTCACCGATGTCGGGATCAACAGCAAGGTGTAACTTGCGCCAGGTCCGGTGCCCTTGGCCACCATGCTTCTCGCGCTGCCATTCGCCGGCCCCGACCACCTTCAGGCCCGTGGGTCGATCACCACGCTCACCGGCCTGCTTGCTGTTCTCACCGCCTTGGCGACGGTTAGGTTAGCGCTGCGGCGCGAGAAGGTGGTGTGATCGGGGACCGGGAGGTCCAGGCCGAGGAACTATACCGGAATGTGGGTGATGACGGATTGAGAAAGGCGACGTATCGAGGCGGGTGTCGAGCCTGCCAGAACCT
>NZ_JAERQD010000156.1 GCF_016735695.1 Microvirga zambiensis WSM3693
TCCGGCTGTCGTTCTTCACCTATCTCGGCGACCGGCTCGGCCTGAATGGGGATCAGCCGAGAATTCCGCCGCTCGCCGACCTCGTCGTCCGGTCAGCCTGAGGCCCCCGGCCCCCAAAACTGCCCCGATGACGTTGTCCCTGGCGGAGGGCTTGATCTTGACCCGGCTGGAGTCAATTACGATCCGCATTCTCCGGTTTGACGCTCGATTGGAACGGGTTTGAGCATGCGACGCCCCACACACCGGGAGATTGCCGCACAGGACCGCGAGATGCTGGACCGGCAGGCGCAGTTTCGCCTGGCGGCTGATGCCGTAACGGCCGCACTCGTCGAAGTGCCCGAGGTCGAGGCAGTGGCGTTGATCGGCTCGGTGGCCCGGCCCTTGTGGCGGGAGGTGCCGCGGTTTCAGCCGTTCCGATATTGGCGCATCCCGGTCTGGCACGAATGCAAGGATGTCGATCTGGCGGTGTGGCTCGATCGCCTGGACCGGCTCCAGACCGTCAACCGGGCCCGCAGCCTGGCCCTCCAGCAGTTGTTCCAGGAAAAGCAGATCGGGGTGGCTCACCATCAGCTCGAGATCTTCATCCTGCAAGGAGAGGCGAATGCCTATCGGGGCCGACTCTGCCCTTTCTCGCAATGTCCGAAAGGCAAGCGGGAATGCCTAGTCCCAGGGTGCGGACGGGATCCGTTCCTGCAGCAGCACGCCGGCTTTACCCTCTGGCCGGACGCGCTGGCACCAGATAGAATCATGCGTCTCTATGATCGGCGGCGCGGGATCCTGCGACGTGCCGCCGAGACACCGGCCGCGGGACAGCACGATCATGGCACGACAGGGTGATGCCGATGGGACGAGAGTGGGAGCATGAGGATCTGTAGAGCATTCCTGTGAGCCATGGTGCCATGTCCCTTTAAGTGGGATCTAATCAGGTCGAATGGCAGCAATCCGCACCAGATCGGCACCGGCGGCCCGGCGACTTCTCGTGCTACTTGTGAAGGGCTCTCAGCCGTGTTCAGTGGGTCTTGCGGCTCCTGTTAAACGGGCAGTGCGGATTGAAACACTTCGGAGCTCGTTCAGCCATCATGCCCCGGATCCAGTTGCGTCTCACCCCGCGTGGGCACCTCCTGCTGGAGGAGGCGAACGACGCGCCTACCCTGGATGACACAGTAGCGGCACGGCTGACGGAGGCCTTTGGCCGTGGCACTGGGGAGGGGTTGTTGCAGCTTGGAGCCGGCGAGATCGGCCAATCCTTGCCACCCACACTCGTCTGGTGGCGCGATTTCGCTGCACGCTATGTTGAGGCAATGTGTCTTCATGGGGCAGGTGGGGGCGGAGAGACGCTGTCCGCCGCTTTCTTCTCCGCCATGGCCCCGCCGCCCGAGGCCGAACTCGCCTTGCTCGTTCTGACGGCCCCGATGATGCCGGGGGCGGAATACCTGACCGTCGATATCCTGCGTGGGCTGTGGGTCGATCTCGGCACCGCGTTTGCCGCGTCGTTCACTGCAGCCGGCGCTGATCTGCAAACCTTCCTCAAGGCGCTGAACCCGGCCTGGAATCTGATCGGCCGTGTCCATTTCAATCTGGCGGAGAACCGCCGCGACCCGGAATGGCCCTTTGCCTTCCTGGCCACCTACACCACGCGCCTGTCGCCCCAGGCAAAGGCCCAGCATGTGCCGCTCAGCCAAGCCCTGCGCGAGTACGCCGGCGCTGCCAATCGAGACAAGCTGTTGTCGCTCTTGATGCCGGTGCAGCGGGCGGCGGGGCGCGTCAGTTGGCTCAAGGCCATGGTCGATGCCGGCGAGATCTTTCATCCCTTACGCTGGAGCCCAGCCGAGGCCGCACGGCTGCTGAACAGCGTGCCCGACCTGGAAAGCGCCGGGGTGGTCGTGCGCCTGCCTGCGCACTGGCGCGCGGGCCGCCCGTCACGCCCGCAGGTCTCCGCCACAGTTGGCACCCGGCCGCCATCCGGGACGGGCCTTGACGCCCTGCTCGACTTCCACATGGACGTGACCCTGGAGGGCGAGCCGCTCAGCGCCGAGGAAATGGCTAGATTGCTCGCTGGTACCGAGACGCTGGTGCTGTTGCGGGGCCAATGGGTCGAGATTGATCGTCCGCGTCTGGAGCGTGCGATGCGCCGCTTCAAGGAGGTGCGGGATCTCGCCGAGCAGGAGGGGTTCACCTTTGCCGAGGCCATGCGCCTGTTGGCCGGCACTGAGGCCACCGGGGACGACGAGTCCGCTGCGGCTGCCGACTGGTCGCACATCAGCGCCGGAGCGTGGCTGACTGAGACGCTGAGGGCGCTGCGCAACCCTGACGGTGCCAAGCTTGACCCTGGCCCGGCATTGAAGGGACATCTGCGCCCGTACCAGAAGGCGGGTGTCGAATGGCTTCACCTCCTGAGTGGGCTTGGGCTGGGCGCCTGCCTGGCTGACGACATGGGTCTGGGCAAGACCATCCAAATTCTGGCATTGCTGCTGATCCAGAAGCGCAGAAGGAGTGAGCACAAGCCGAGCTTGCTGGTCGCCCCAGCCTCGCTGCTGGCCAACTGGGCGGCGGAGATCGAACGCTTCGCCCCTGACCTGAACGCGAGGATCGTGCATCCCTCGGCGGTGACGAGCTATGACGGAATTTAGGTGATGGGGCCGATCAGGCGGCGCTGTTTGTCGGCATCGGAATGACCTCGGTGCCGTC
>NZ_JAERQD010000157.1 GCF_016735695.1 Microvirga zambiensis WSM3693
CAGGGCCAGACGCTGATCTCGTTCTTCTACCCGGCCCAGAACCAGGAGCTCCTGGAGTTAGCGAGGTCTCACGGCGCCACTGTGATTGCCATGGACATGGTGCCGCGGATCTCGCGCGCCCAGAAGATGGACGCGCTCTCCTCGATGGCCAACATCGCCGGCTACCGCGCCGTGATCGAGGCCGGCAATCACTTCGGCCGCTTCTTCACCGGCCAGGTCACCGCCGCCGGCAAGGTGCCACCCGCCAAGGTGCTGGTCGTCGGCGCTGGTGTCGCCGGGCTCGCGGCCATTGGCACGGCGACCTCGCTTGGTGCCATTACCTATGCCTTCGATGTCCGGCCCGAGGTGGCCGAGCAGATCGAGTCCATGGGCGCCCAGTTCGTCTTCCTCGAGTTCGAGCAAACGCAGGACGGCGCTGCCACCGGCGGCTATGCCGCGCCCTCGAGCCCCGAGTTCCGCGAGAAGCAGCTCGCCAAGTTCCGCGAGCTCGCCCCCGAGATCGACATCGTCATCACCACCGCCCTGATCGCCGGCCGCCCCGCCCCGAAGCTGTGGACGGCTGACATGGTCGAGGCAATGAAGCCGGGCTCCGTGATCGTCGATCTCGCGGCGGAGCGCGGCGGCAACTGCGACCTGACCGTGCCGGACGAGAAGGTCGTCACCGAGAATGGCGTCACCATCATCGGGTACACCGACTTCCCCAGCCGCATGGCCGCCCAGGCCTCGACGCTCTACGCCAACAACATCCGCCACTTTCTGGCCGATCTGACGCCGAACAAGGATGGCGTTATCCACCACAACATGGACGATGACGTGATCCGCGGCGCCACCGTCACACACCAGGGTGCCATCACCTATCCGCCGCCGCCGCCCAAGATCCAGGCCATCGCTGCCGCCAAGCCCAAGGAGAAGGCGAGGGAGCTCACGCCGGAGGAGAAGCGGGCGAACGAGGCAGAGGCCTTCAGGAGCCAGACCAAGACGCAGGTGGGGCTGCTTGTGGCTGGTGGACTGCTGATCGCCCTGGTGGGCGCCTATGCGCCGGCGAGCTTCATGGCCCACTTCATCGTCTTTGCGCTGGCCTGCTTTGTCGGCTTCCAGGTGATCTGGAGCGTCAGCCATTCCCTGCACACGCCGTTGATGGCGGTGACCAATGCCATCTCGGGCATCGTGGTGCTGGGCGCGCTCTTGCAGGTCGGCTCGAGCCACTGGCTGGTGACAGCACTGGCCGCGCTCTCTTTCCTGATCGCCACCATCAACATCGTCGGCGGCTTCCTGGTCACCCGCCGGATGCTGGCCATGTTCCAGAAGTCGTGAGGATCGTCCGATGAGCTTTGGTCTTGTCTCCGCCGCCTATGTGGCCGCGGCCATCCTGTTCATCCTCTCCCTCGGCGGCCTGTCAGGCCAGGAGAGCGCCAAGCGCGCCGTCTGGTACGGCATTGCCGGCATGGCGCTCGCCGTCGGCGCTACCGTGTTCGGACCCGGCATTGGCAACTATGCGGTCATTGCCGTGATGCTGGTGATCGGCTCCGCCATCGGCTGGTATGTGGCCAGGACGGTTGCGATGACCGAGATGCCGCAGCTGGTGGCGGCGCTGCATTCCTTTGTCGGCCTCGCCGCCGTGTTCATCGGCTTCAACGCCGACCTCGAGCTCGGGCGGGTCCTCCTCATGGACGAGGCCTCACGGCAGGCGCTGACCGGCTTTGCCGGGGTGCTGGCGCACAAGACCGGCGTGGAAATCTCGATCCTGCGGGTGGAGGTGTTCCTCGGCGTCTTCATCGGGGCGGTGACCTTCACCGGCTCCATCGTCGCCTTCGGCAAGCTCGCCGGCAAGGTCGATGGCAAGGCCAAAAAGTTGCCGGGCGGCCATGGGCTCAATGCGGCAGCGGCGCTGCTCTCGCTCGTCCTGCTGGTGCTGTACGTGCAGGGGGCGGGCATCTGGGCCCTGGTGGCGATGACGCTGCTGGCCTTCTTCATCGGCTACCACCTGATCATGGGCATCGGCGGTGCCGACATGCCGGTGGTGGTCTCGATGCTCAACTCGTATTCGGGCTGGGCCGCGGCCGCGATCGGCTTCACGCTCGGCAACGACCTCCTGATCGTCACCGGCGCCCTGGTCGGCTCCTCAGGTGCGATCCTGAGCTACATTATGTGCAAGGCCATGAACCGGAGCTTCATCAGCGTGATCCTGGGCGGCTTTGGTGCCACCACGGGTCCGGTGATGGCGATTGCCGGCGAGCAGATCGCCATCGATGCCGATGGCGTGGCGGCGGCGCTCGACGAGGCCGACAGCGTCGTCATCGTGCCGGGCTACGGCATGGCGGTGGCGCAGGCGCAGCAGGCGGTGGCCGAACTGACCCGCCGCCTGCGGGCCAAGGGCAAGGACGTGCGCTTTGCCATCCATCCTGTGGCGGGCCGCCTGCCGGGGCACATGAACGTGCTGCTGGCCGAGGCCAGGGTGCCGTACGACATCGTGCTGGAGATGGACGAGATCAACGAGGACTTCCCGGAGACCGACGTGGTGATCGTGATCGGCTCGAACGACATCGTCAATCCGGCCGCCCAGGAGGATCCGAACTCCCCGATTGCCGGCATGCCGGTGCTGGAGGTGTGGAAGGCCAAGCAGGTGTTTGTCTCGAAGCGCGGGCAGGGGACTGGGTACTCCGG
>NZ_JAERQD010000158.1 GCF_016735695.1 Microvirga zambiensis WSM3693
TGAGGATACCGACAAAGCCGTCCACTTCGTCCAATCTGAAGCCGTCCAGGCATTCCGATTTCAAGCCGTCCATGGGTCCGAGGTTGAAGTCGTCCACCTGAGTGCCGCTCTTCGGGTCAGTGATGGATGGTGGTTGAGGTGGTGACGCTGGTCAAGCGTCGGCTTGCGTATGACGGGTCTTGCGCAGGCTCTCGCCGGTCAGATTAATCCGGTAGGCATTATGCACGACCCGATCGAGGATGGCGTCCGCCAGCGTTGGAATGCTGCCGATCATCGCGTACCAGTTCTCGACCGGCACCTGGCTGGTGATCAGCAGCGAACCGGCATCATAGCGGTCCTCCACGATTTCCAGCAGATCGCGCTGCTGCTCGCCGGTGAGCGCCTCAGGACCCCAGTCGTCGAGCACCAGCAGCTTGGCCCGGGCGAGTGTGCGTAACAGGCGAGAGTAGCGGCCATCGCTGCGGGCGAGATCGAGCGCTGCAAACAGCCGCGGCACACGATGGTAGAGCACCGACAGGTCCTCGCGGCAGGCCCGGTGCCCAAGGGCGCAGGCGAGCCAGCTCTTTCCGACGCCGCACGGGCCGGTAATCAACAGATTGCGTCGCTCGCGGATCCAGTCGCAGGATGCCAGCTTGAGAAACAGCGCCCGGTCGAGGCCGCGCGGGGCGCGGAAGTCGACATCCTCGACGCTGGCGGAGTGGCGCAGTTTGGCTGTCTTGGCCCGGGTCTCGAAGCGCTTCTGCTGCCGCGTCGTCACTTCATGATCGAGGATCAGGCCGAGCCACTCGGCATGGCCGAGCGCGTCAGCCTCGGGAGTGGCGCTGAGCGCCTTGAAGCCCTTGGCCATGCCGTGCAGGCCCAGCGCGTGGAGCTGGTCGAGGGTGGGATGGATCAACATGATCGGTCTCCTGTCAGTGGAAATACCCCGGTCCGCGGACATTGGGGTGGGTGAGAACGGGCGTGTCGGCGGCGGGAGCGCGCTCGCGGTGGGTGTCGAGGAGCGACACGATGCTCTTGTAGGTCAGCGCCCGGATCGCCAGGGCTTTGGCCGCGACCGCCTCGACGCGCTCCTGCGGGATGCCGCGCATGTGCTGCAAAACCCCGATGCAGGTGCGAAAGCCCTGCTCGGGATGACGGCGTGCCGCCAGGATGGCGGCAATCAGTCCCTCGGTGTGGGGGCCGATCGCCGCCGCCCAGGAACGGAAGCGCTCGGGCGACCAGGCGGCATAGCGGCGATGCGCGCTCGGCATGTGCTCGGCCTGCGTGCCGTGCGCCCGTCCGGCATAACGCCGCGCGTGGGCCGCGACGCGTCCGCCCTTGTGAAAGGCTTCGACGGTGCGCTGGGTCACCCGCACGTCGACCTGCTGGCCGATGAGGCCAAACGGCACCGAGTAGAAGAAGCCCTCGACCTCGATCTGATAGTCGAGCCCGACCCGGGCGAGCTGCCACTGCGCGAAGACGTAGTCCTCGGCCGGCAATGGTGCGAGGGCCGGCTTCTCGATTGTCTCGAACAACTGGCGCCGGCTGACGCCGAGACGGCGCATGGGCACGCTGTTCATCCGCTCGAGGGCCTCGGCAATGGCCGCATTGGCCTCCTGGAGCGAGAAGAAGGTGCGGTGGCGCAGCCGGCCCAGGATGTAGAATTGAGCAAAGCGAACCCCAGCCTCGACTTTTGCCTTATCCTTCGGGCGACGTGGTCGAGTTGGGAGAATTCCGACCTCGTAGTGGGCCGCCATCTTGCCGTAGCTGCGGTTGATCTCGGGATCGTAGAACGAGGCCTTGTGGACGCCGCTCTTCAGGTTGTCCGGGACGATGAGCTTGGTCACGCCGCCATGGAACCGGAACATCCGCACATGGGCTTCGATCCAATCCGGCAGGGTCTGGGTCCAGGTCGCTTCGGCATAGGTCAGGTTGGAGGCGCCGAGCACGGCGACAAAGATCTCGGCGTGACGGATCTCGCCGGTGAGCGGATCGACGATGGGCAGCTTTTTGCCCGAGTAATCCACGAATACTTTGTCGCCGGCGACGTGATGCTGGCGCATGGTCGGCGTCAGGCGGCGCTCGACGGAGCGGAACAGGTCGCAGAAACGCGAGTAGCCATAGCCGTCCGGATGATCCGCGAGATATTCCTCGTGCAGGATGGCGATGCTGACGCCAGGCCGCTTGAGCTCCTGGATCAGGTGGGCCCAATCCGGCTCCGGCCGACGGCGCGTGCCGATCCGAGCGCCCGCGCGGGCGAACAGCTTCTCCTCCAGGGCCGCGTCGGTCAGGTCCTCCGGCAGCGGCCAGGCCAGCCCGGCAGCCTTGGCCCGCTGGATGGCGTCTCGCACGGTCGAGCGCGCTGCGCCGACAATCCGGCCGATCTCGCGATCGCTGGTTTTGCTGGCGTGGAGCCGCAGCACTTGCCGCATCTGTCGCATAGTCATCTCTCTGTTTGCCGGCATCGCGTCCCTCTCTGGTGGAGAGGTCGCAATGCCCCAATCGGATGACCCGGTGCAGCACGGTTCTGCCGACCAATCCCTGGACGGGATCAAATCGGAAGGATGGACGGCTTCAATTCGGAAGGGTGGACGGGATTAAATCGGAAGCGTGGACGACTTCAAGTCGGTACACATGGACGGATTGCGTCGGTATCCGCA
>NZ_JAERQD010000159.1 GCF_016735695.1 Microvirga zambiensis WSM3693
CGATCCGACCGCCGCTTTCGAATGCTCATCGCAACCTCCTCCTTCAGGGTGTTGCGACGACCGTTTGAATCCGTCCAAGACGTGTCGATAAAATACACCGAGCGCCTCGCCGAGGCCGGCATCGAGCCGTCGGTCGGCAGTGTCGGAGATTCCTACGACAATGCTCTGGCGGAAACCGTCATCGGGCTCTTCAAAACTGAAGTGATCCATCGGCGCGGTCCATGGCGCTCGTTTGAGAGCGTCGAGTTCGCCACCCTCGAATGGGTCGATTGGTACAACAACCGGCGCCTGCTCGAGTCCATCGGCAGCATTCCGCCCGCCGAGGCGGAAGCCGCCTACTATGCGAAGCTTGAGGTCATGCCGATGGCCGCGTAGAATTCAAGCCAATCAGCCTCCGGAAAATCCGGCGCGGTTCAATACGGGTGGGCTCTGTTGTTCCGCCGCGCCATCTGGCGATTATAGGTCAGTCGTCCTGCCACGCCGTCGAATTGCTCTTGCGTCACGATGGCCGGCACCGAGGCCACTGCAATCCAGTCTGCGGGGGCGGTCTTGTGGCACGTCCCACCCGCCGGATGGGCCGGGAGCAGGGCTGAGCGTCGCTTGTGACAGAGACCGAAGCGCTTCCGGTTCGCGAACACCTGACCGGTGTAGGTTGGATTGGTCAGCAGGCAGCGCAACGCCGACGGGCTCCAGGTCGGGTGACCTAAGGGAGAGGGAATGCCAAGCCGCGCCAAGCGCCGAACCAAGTCGATGATCGTGGTCCCGTCGACATACCAGGCGAAGATGTCCCGGACGACGGCGGCTTGGGCGGCGTTGAGGCGCACCCCGGCGGGATTGCGAGGGTGGTTGGGATCAAGCTCATAGCCGTACGGCGCCTTGGTCCAGGGCAAGAGTGTCCCGGCCCGCAGCCGGCGTAACCGACCGCGCCGCATGCGCTCCGCAATCAGGGTGCGCTCATACTCGGCCACGGCGCCGCGGATCTGGAGGAGGAGTTGATCGTGCGGATCCTGGCTCATCGGGCGGTCGAGGAAGTCGACCTGGGCCCCATGCTTTTGCAGCTCTTCAACCAATAGCACCTGATGCACATAGTTGCGCGCCAGACGATCCGGAGCTGTGATCAGGATCCGGTCGAGTTTGGCATTGGTGGCAGCCTCGCGCAGGGCATCGAGCCCCGGACGGTGCAGGTTGGCGCCACTGTAGCCGTCGTCTCGAAAGACATGCTTGAGAGGCAGATCCTCGCCATGGGTCAGAGCATGGGCACGCAGCCGTTCGATCTGCTGCTCAATCGACTGGCTCTGGACCTGACGCGGGGTTGAGACGCGCACGTAAGCGGCTAGGATCGGCATGGCGGCTCTCCTGTGCTGGCGGTTCGCCCCCCGCGCCGTCGGGACTGGGTCTGGGTGCTTGGCTGACCGCCAGGAGAAGCTGGAAGGCCTTGTCCCAGCGTCGCAGGGCGTCCGGGTTCTCGACCCAGCACCGTTGGATTGTCCATGGAGGTTGGTTCATGGTCCCCTCCGCGAGGGCGGAATTCCTCGGGAGGAGAACTGCTACAGGTCGGCTGCGGGCTGCGAGCGGGATGTGGCTCCACGTCAGAGCCAACTGACCGGGGCGGCTGAGACAAAATTTGTCGTTTGTGAATCGCCCATCCAGACCGAGTTCCAGTGGCCGAAGCATGGAGGCAGGGCTCGCCAGGTGATGTTGTGGACGGTGAAGTAATGCAGCGCCTCCAGGAAGCGGCGGTCGTTGCGCCCCTTGGCGCCGCGCCGGGAGCACGAGGCGGCAAACACTCGCAGCACTGTCGCCCAATCGTCCTCCGTCATTCCCGTCAGCATGGTCGAGCCTCCTGAAGTCGACCCGCTATGAATCATCGCGACACTGATTTGGGAATCTACTACCCGTTGCTCAGCCCAATCCGTCCACACGGCCTAGGAAATTCAATGCTGTGTTTCGAAAATTGCGAGATAGAGCATCGGCGGTTCAGACGAATCCATAACCTGCGGCCGTGAAGTAGTTGTGGCATTCCTCAGCCTCGATCCCATTGCAGATGTCGCCAATGGCCCGCCAGAGCGCGTCAAAGGTGCGGGCTTCGGCTTTGCGCAGGTGCGCCTTGATCTTGGCGAAGAGTTGCTCAATTGGGTTAAAATCCGGACTGTACGGGGGCAGGAACAGGAACCAGGCGCCGCGTTGCTTCAGACACTGCGCGGCTTTCTCGCTCTTGTGCGCCGGCAGGTTGTCGAGGATCACCACATCGCCCCTGGACAGAGTCGGCGCAAGCTGGGTCTCGACATAGGTCTCGAAGATCTGGCGGGTCATCGGCCCATCGATCACCCAGGGCGCTGTGAGGCCGGAGTAGCGCAGCCCGGCGACAAAGGTCTGGGTCAGCCAGTGGCCGAACGGCGCCTTGGCATACAGGCGCTGCCCTTTGAGGCAGCGGCCGCGCAAGCGCGTCATCTTGGTCGAGGTGCCGGTCTCATCGAGAAACACGAGACGATGAGGCTCTTGACGCATGCGCGGCTGACGCTTCGTGCGCCAATGCTCGCGGGCCTGGCGCACGTCGGAGCGTCCTTGTTCGCTGGCCCGCAGCGTTTTTTTTAAAAC
>NZ_JAERQD010000015.1 GCF_016735695.1 Microvirga zambiensis WSM3693
TTATCGCCCATATTCGGATGCTGACGAGGCGGCTCGCAAGACCCTGAAATCAAACCCGTCTTTCTGAGTCAGACTCTAAACCTTGACATTTATCCGACCGACTGTTGCGATGACAGCAATCCTATACTTCACAACCACTCAACTTCGAAGGAATTGGAGGACTTCATGGGCCGCATCATGAAAGAAGACGACGTCTTCATCCCGGGGCTTCTGGATCAGCTCTACCTTCGCTTCGGCCCGTCGCAGGGCCCGAAAGAGGCCCATGGCGGCATCGCCGAAATGCAGGAGCTGCAGAAGGAATTTCAGATCTTCCGGCGCGGACGGAACCTGAAGGACTGCTTTGCCCTCCTCAACATGGGAGGGTTGTGGAACGCTCGCGTCAAGAACAGGTGGCTGGCGCTCATCGACGATCTGAAGTCCTACGAGTCGGATGTCCCCGGCGAGAACGGCAATGATCGGATCATGAACATGCTGGTCGAAAATCTCGGACGCAGCGAGCCCCTGCCCGTTTTCTTCCAGGCGCATGATTCTCGCGGCCCCGATGGCAAGCGGGTGATCGTCAGGATGTCGAACACGGGTCCGTTCTTCATGGAGCAGGAGCACGTCATCGTCTCGCTGCCGATGAGGCCCAAGACGGCATCGCCGACCGCAAGGCAGGCCGCTCCAGCCGCCCGCTCTGCGCGAAAGACCGCAAGCAAGACGGCAGCGAAAAAAGCAGCCAAGACTCCCCGCAAAACGCCCCGCGGAAGGTAGGCTTTTCGTCACCGATGATCGATGATGCGTCGGATCTGGAGCAACTCTACAAGGGTGTCGCGCAGTACTACACCGGCACCCTTCGCCGCTTTGGGCCGACGCCGCTCGGGGTGGACTGGAGTTGCGCTCCGACTCAGGCCCTGCGGTTCCGCAAGCTCCTCATAGTCTGCGATTTCCACGAGCCTTTCTCACTCAACGACATCGGATGCGGCTATGGAGCTCTGCTCAAATACCTTGCCGACTACCATCCCGATCACGTGATCGACTACCTCGGCGTCGATCTCTCACAAGCCATGGTTAGCCGAGCGCGGAAGCTCTGGCCCGGTCAATCGCATAAGTTCGAGCAAGGCCCGGCCGCTTCCCGCACCGCCGATTACAGCATCGCCAGCGGCATCTTCAACGTCATGCTCGACCAACCGGTGGACATGTGGGAGCGCTTTGTTGCGACGACCTTGTCGCAGCTTCATGAAAGCAGCCGTCGAGGCTTCGCGGTGAATTTCGTGACCGCCCCTCGTTCCGGGCAGGACATCCGGCGTGGACTCTACGGCACGACACCGGAACGCTGGATCGATTTTTGCAGGAGCGAGTTTAGCCGGGATGTGACGCTCATCGACGGTTATGGCATGAGCGAGTTCACACTTCTCATACGATCCCCGGATTGATATCGGCCCGCTTCAGAGCCGTCGACACATGCGGCGCGAGAATCAGGGCTCCGGTCTGCCGCATCAGGTCCTCCGCCGCCCTGAAATAATGCTCGGCTTCATCTCGACGCGTCGACCGATCCTTTTTGACGAGAGCATTGCCCGCCACGATCAAGGCCCGGCATTCCGGCAAGCGCGCGGATCGATCCCGTGACAGGCCGATCGTGCGTTCCGCAGTCGACAGCGCATCGTCATACCGGCCTGCCCTCTCAAGGCACTCGGCCAAGCATGCCATCATGTCTGGCTCATAATCGAGTGCCGCTCCGGCCGCATGCATGAAGTCGATCCCTTCTTCAAGAGCTGCGATCGCCGACTGGCTATCCCCCGAAAGCCCCTGCGCCATCGCCATGCAGGCATAGGAGAAGACACGAAGGTAGGGTGTACCATGGCGCTCGGCGAGTTCGCTCACACGCCGCGCATGCTTCAACGCAAGTTCAGCATCTCCTGACATCCAGGCAAGGTCGACATATCCCAGATGGCTGATGAACTGGACGGTCGGGTCGATCAGCCCATCCTCGATAGACAGCATATGATCGAGCCAGGCCCGGCCTTCATCGATACGATTGAGATGGATGAGGATCCGCGCACGCAGGCTGAGCGTCCAGTGCTCGACGCTGTATCCGAGAAAGCGGTTTTCGAACTCCTGGACATATTGCAGTAGCGAGAGCGCTCTGTCATTGGCCTCCAGCGCTTCGTTGAACAGGCCGGCCCAGCCATAGGCCTGGCTCAAGGATGCATAGAGCGTTGCGGCGCGGCTCTGGTCGGCTTCGGCATTCAGAAACCGCAGCGCCTGTTTCACGCGCGCGACGTAGTTATCCGCCGGCCCGCCGCTCGCTCCGCTGATCCGGGCCTCCACGAAAAGAAGCAGCGGAATCATGGTGTCGTCGGTTTCGCGGGCGATCGCGAGGGCGTCCTGGATATAGGGCGCTGCATCCTCGACACTCAATCCCTCACGCCATCCGAGCCAGGCAATCTGCCCGCTTGCGAGAATGAGCAGAGCCTTGTTCTTCGCGGACGGGGTCTGGGCGCGAGCCAGCCGATGCACGACGTGCCATTGCCTGATCGCCTGAGCGGGGTGCATCGACCCGATCCACTCGGCTGCGATGCGCGCATATTCGGCCGCCTTGGAGAGAACGCCGGCGGCCTCGTAATGA
Organism: Microvirga zambiensis WSM3693; assembly: GCF_016735695.1. GTDB lineage: Bacteria > Pseudomonadota > Alphaproteobacteria > Rhizobiales > Beijerinckiaceae > Microvirga > Microvirga zambiensis. Next base: position 2,609 of record NZ_JAERQD010000015.1, read on the forward strand.
AAGCTGATCAGCCCGGCGAATTCGCCCCTCCGCTCCCGATAATGGCTGGCCAAGGCCGGGGCAACAAAAGCATGGAGGCGGCTTCTGCGCGATCGCAGCTGGCTCGAATAGGCGACTTCCTGGATCAGCGGATGGCGGAATACATAGTGGCGCCCTTCCGGCCGGTTCTGGATCTGTAGAAGTTCCAGCGCGCATAGCCGATTGATGGCCGGCTCGACCTCTGCGCTTTGCTCCTGCATTCCGACGCTGACGAGGACCGCGTGTGGAACCTCCTTGCCGATCACGGATGCGATCTGAAGCAGCATTCGATCGAAGGACGGGAGTCGGTCGATGCGTTCCCCGATGACGGCCTGGAGCGTCACCGGAAGCGGATTGTCCTTCGTCACGCCACCGAGGCGATAGCTGCCCGGGCGCCCCGCCAGCAAACCGTTCTCCACCAAAGAGTGAATGATTTCCTCCGCGAAAAACGGATTGCCGCCGGAACGCTCGGCAATCCGGTTGCGCAGCTCGACGAGATCCGCATGCGAGCCGACCACGGACGAAACGAATGCCTCCATTTGGCCAGCATCGAACTCCGTCAGCTGCATCAGGCGAAACCGATCACTATCCATCCACGAAGCTCGGTAAGACGGACGGAAATTGACGACGAGAAGAACATGTGAGCCGATAATCGCGCCGCAGAGTGCCTCTACGAATGCCTCGCTTGCCTCGTCGAGCCAATGAAGATCTTCGAACACGATGACCAGCGGATGGGCCGCGCGGTCGCTCATCAACCGGGAAATGATGTCGACAAGCGCGGCGTGCCGCATTTTCGGCGTCACCGCCGATGCAGCGCCGCTTTCGGCAATGCCGAGGAAGTCGCAGAGAACGGAGAGGGCTCCCTCGGGAGGCGATTTCATGCGCGCCAAGTAGCTCGCTACCTGATCTCGCGCCAATGCAGGATCGTCGCCAGAGGATATCCCAAGCAGCAGACGCACGATTTCCAGGATCGGTTGAAGGGGTGCCGCTTTCCCATAGGGCTGCGCCCGCACTTCGATCACCGGAATGACATCCATCCGGCAACGCTCGGCGAACTCGTAGCACAGCCGCGACTTGCCGCTGCCTGGGGGACCGCAGACACCAACGATGTAGCTATCGCCGCGAAGGGCCGCCTGCAACGCCGCTTCCAATTGCGCGATCTCGCGCTCGCGCGCCTGAAATCTCGTAAGATTGCTGCTGTTGAACAACTGTCCCGATGAGGGTTGCTGCAGGCCCTGCAGCTCGTAGACGCTGATCTCGTGGGAAATGCCGCGGACTCGATAGCGGCCGACGGGTCTGACGATGCAATAGCGCTCGACGAGGTGACAGCAGGCGTCGCTGATATAGATCGTGCCCGGTTCGGCGATGGACTGCATCCGATTCGCTATATGGATCGCGACGCCATAAGCCTCTCTTTCGTTGACCGATCCCGAGAACCTCGTCTCGGAGACGATCATCCCGGAATGCAGGCCGAGGCGGATGGCCTTCGGACCCAGCATCCGCCCAAGCTCCGACTGAATGTCGAGGGCGGCCTGGCAGGCCAGCAAAGCATGCCCTTCCTGAATCTTGGGAGCGCCGAAGAGCGCCATGATGCCGTCGCCCAGGGTGTGGATGACGGTTCCACCGAACTGCTCCGCCACCCGTCGCATGACACCGAGCGCGGGTGCCAGGTGTCTCATGGCCTGTTCGGCATCAAGATTGGAGACGAGCTCGGTCGAAGCGACGATATCCACAAAAAGGATCGTGACCGGCTTGAACTCCTCCACGATTGCAGGTTCTTCCGGAGAATTCGCCGGGCTGGAAGCATCCGATATGAGGGGCGCGCCACATTGGCTGCAGAACCGCGCGTCGTCGGGGCTAGGTCGTCCACAGCGCGGGCAATCCATCACAAGCCTCGGCTTCACACCGTCTCAAGAACTGCAATCACAGGTCTATTTAAGGCAACAATATGCAGACAATGCAAGCCAAGTCGCCGGGCATCTCCGGCAGGAATGGTTGTTGGAGAGGCCGGCTCATCAAGGCCGTTGCTCTGTTATTTCAATTCAAATCCGGCCATCGCTCTTTCCGAATGGCTCGGATACGCGATATGAAGCGAACGACCCCCAGTAGGCTACGCGCGGCGCGCGTGACGAGATGAGGAACACGATGCGGATCATTGTCTACGGCGTCGGCGCAATCGGCGGCACGGTTGCAGCTGCCCTGTCCGTTTCAGGGCACGAGGTTATCGGCATCGCGCGCGGCGCCAGGCTCGAGGCCATTCAAGCCGATGGGCTGCTGCTGCGATCTCCCGAGAAGTCTGTAAGCGCAAAGTTTCGCTGCGTATCGGATCCGTCCGAGATCGCGTTTCGCCCGGACGATGCGATCCTCCTGACCATGAAGACCCAGGACACCCTTGCCGCACTGGAACGGCTGCGCGCGGCGGGAATCGTCGAGCAACCGATCTTCTGCGTTCAGAACGGCGTCACCAACGAGCGCCTTGCACTCCGGCGTTTCAAGGAGGTCCACGGCGTCACGGTGATGATGCCGGCGACGATCTCGGCACCCGGAGAGGTCAGCGCGTTCGCGGCGCCACGCCACGGTATCTTCGACATAGGCCTCTTTCCCGGTGGCAGCAACGGCCACGACGAGAGCCTCGCACAATGCCTGGAGGCTGCGAACATTGCCGCCTTCGTGCAGCCTGACGTGATGAAGAGCAAGTACGGCAAGCTTCTGCTCAACTTGAGCAACATCCTTCAGGCTTCATTTGGTCTCGATGCGGATTACAAGCATCTCGAAGCCCTGCTCCAGGCGGAAGCCGAGGCCGCTTATACCGCAGCCGGGATTGCGTGGCTGGATGTGGGGACAGCCGATGCCCGCCGGGACCAGATGATGCGCTCCCGTCCGATCCCCGGCGTCGAGCGCTCCGGCGGTTCGACGACGCAGAGTCTCGAACGGGGCGCGGGATCGATCGAAACGGACTATCTCAACGGCGAAATCGTGCTGCTCGGCCGCCTGCACGACATTCCTGTCCCAGCGAACACCTATTTCGTCGAACTCGGCGCCCGGATGGTGCGCGAGAAACTCAAGCCGGGGGCAATTTCCGTCGCTCAGGCGGAAGCGGAGTTGGCGTCGAAGGGCGTCGCGATCAGCCGAGGGTGAAGGCCTCGTGCACGGCGGACTGAACCGATCCGCCGAGCACTGCCCCTCCTCCGGCGACATAGATCCAGTCGCCGATCATGGTCGCTCCAACCGCGTGTCGGGGCGTCGTCATGGGCGCGTGCTGCTGCCATGTATCGGCGGCGGGATCGTAGCTTTCCATCTGCCCGAACACCTTGGCCTGAATCGGCCTGCCCTGCTCGATGCGTCCCGCCTCGCCGCCCATGGCGAAGAGGCGGTTGCGATAGACCACCAGCCCATGGCCGGAGCGCGCGGTCGGCAGCGGTGCACGTTCTTCCCACGTGTCTTTGGCCGGCAAATACACGTGATGCAGGTTGGTGTTGTATTCGAAGGTGTTGAAGCGCCCGCCGATGACGTGAATCGCGTCGCCATACGCCACGCAGCCGACATGGTCGCGCGCACCGGGCAATGCCTTGAGTTGGATCCAGCGATCGGCCTGGGGATCGTAAACCTCGTGCCAGCCGACGCTCGCACGCTCCACGACGGGCACCGAGGCGCCTCCGATCAGATGAATCTTGCCGTTGAGCACCGCAGCCGCAGCGGCGCCGCGCGGACGGGGGAGCGGTGCAATGGTCGTCCAGCGGTCTGCCGCCGCATCATAGACATAAGCATTGTGATCGGGGTTGCGGTTCTGCTCGATGAAACCACCGAGAGCATAGACGCGCCCAGCATCCGCAGCCACGGCCACATGGTTGGCACCGCGTGGCAGCGGAGCGGCATTGAACCAGCGATCCATGGCGGGGTCGTAGACATGATGATAGGCCCGGTCGACCCGGCCCTCGCCATAGCCGCCGACGATGTGCATCCGCCCGTCGAGTGCTGTCGCCCAAGCCATCTCGCTTCGGGGAATGGGCAGGGCAGCGCGGGAGATCCAACGCCCTTGAGGTCCTTGGGGCGCGGGACTGTCGGTGACGCGCTGGGCCTCCTGCTCAGGCGTGAGATGATGCGGAACGCCTCCCTGGAGACGGGCATAGGGATCGGGCGACGATGGCGCTTCGGGCAATCGGGTGCCATGCCCGGCATGCTGAGCCCAGGCCCTGTGGGTCCCGATGGCCGCTAGTCCGGCAAACGCGATGAAATGGCGACGATCCATGATCGACCTCTCCCTGTCCGGCGGCCAATTCTTGCCGACCATGTGACAAGGAAACAAGGCGGAGGGCCGTTCAAGTTTCCGAGACCGAGCGCGTTCCTCCCTTCACCTTTAAGCCGATTGACACCCGCCGTCGGACCTTCGAGCCTCATTCGGCGATCGGACCAGCGGAGGCGGGACATCATGAACCTATCGGCACTGCTGCATCGACGACTCGAAGCCGGCCGCCCCGTTCGCGTGGCGCTGATCGGTGCGGGCAAATTCGGCTCGATGTTTCTCTCGCAGGTCCCCACGATTCGCGGCCTCGAGGTTGCGATGATCGCCGATCTCGACCCGGACAGAGCCCGTCGCGCCTGCCGCACAGTCGGCTGGGACGAGGCCAGGATTGCCCGGACGCACTTCGCGGCGGACGGGACCGAGGCCTGCCAGGCCGAGGATGTAGAGGTTGTGATCGAAGCCACCGGTCACCCGGAAGCCGGTATCCGGCATGCGCTCGCCGCCATCGAAGCCGGCAAGCATATCGTCATGGTCAATGTGGAGGCGGACGTGCTCGCCGGCCCGCTTCTGGCGGAAAAGGCGCGCGCGAAGGGCGTCGTCTATTCCATGGCCTACGGCGATCAGCCTGCCCTTGTGGCCGAGATGGTGGATTGGGCGAGAGCCACAGGCTTCACCGTCGCGGCGGCCGGCAAGGGCACCAAGTACCTGCCGCACTATCATCATGTGACCCCGGACGATGTCTGGACGCATTATGGCCTCACGCCGGAGCAGGCTCAGTCCGCGGGCATGAATCCACAGATGTTCAACTCCTTCCTCGACGGCACGAAATCCGCCATCGAGATGGCTGCCATCGCCAATGCCTGCGACCTTGACGTGCCCGAGGACGGTTTGGGCTTCCCGCCCTGCGGCGTCGACGATCTCTCGCATATCCTGCGGCCGCGCAGTGTCGGCGGCCAGCTCGAGAATGACGGCATGGTGGAGGTGGTGTCCTCGCTCGAGCGCGACGGCCGCCCGGTCCACCGGGATCTGCGCTGGGGCGTCTATGTGGTGCTCAAAGCGCCGAACGACTACGCCGCCGCCTGCTTCAAGCAATATGGCCTCCCGACGGATTCAACCGGCCGCTATGCGGCGATGTACAAGCCCTTCCATCTGATCGGACTCGAATTGTCGATATCCGTTCTGAGCGCTGCCCTGCGCGGCGAGCCCACCGGCTCGAGCCGCCTGTGGCGGGGCGATGCAGTTGCCGTCGCCAAGCGCGATCTCAAAGCCGGCGAGATGCTCGATGGCGAGGGCGGCTATACCGTCTATGGCCGCTTGACGACCGCCGCTTCCAGCATGGCTCAACGCATGCTGCCGATCGGCCTCGCCCATGGGATCCGCTTGACGCGCGACATCGCGGCGGGATCGCCGGTAACGGAGGCCGATGTGAACCTGGATACGAGCAGGCTTGCTGTCCGGATCCGCCAGGAGATGTGTGCAAGGCATGGGTAGTGACTCAGCTTGAGTTCTACGCCGTCATTCCGGGGCCGCGCAGCGGAACTCGGAACCCATAACCGCCACCCTTGCGGAAAGCGGCGCAACGCTGCTCATCTCTTCTTGAACCGTCGAGGCTATGGGTTCCGGGCTCGCCTGCGGCGCCCCGGAATGACGGCGCCAAGGCATGGGGATGCTTCAGCCTCATGGCAACCCATCCCATACGGCATGAGACGGGGGCACACAGTGGTAGAGAGCCTGAGCGAAGCAGGTTAATCTGCCGCGACATATAACGGAGCCTAAAATGGATTATCGCAACCTGGGCCGCTCCGGCCTCAAGGTCTCACCGATCTGCCTCGGCACGATGATGTTCGGCGGCCCGACGGACGAGCCTCTCTCGGCGAGGATCATCGCGAAGGCGCATGAGGCGGGAGTGAATTTCATCGACACCGCCAACGTCTATAATGAGGGCCGCTCCGAGGAGGTCACGGGGCGCGCCATTGCCCCCGCCCGGTCTCACTGGGTGCTCGCGACGAAGGTGGCGAATGTGATGGGACAGGGGCCCAACGACCGCGGCCTGTCGCGCCGGCACATCATGGAAGCGGCGGAGGCGAGCTTGCGTCGTCTCGGCACGGATTGGATCGACATCTACTACATTCACAGGGAAGACTATACCACTCCGCTCGCCGAGACGGTTCGCGCCATGGGCGATCTCGTCCGGCAGGGAAAGATCCGCTACTTCGGCGTCTCGAACCATAAGGCCTGGCGCGTCGCCGAGATCTGCCGCCTCTGCGACGATCTCGGGATAGACCGCCCCGTCGTGAGCCAGCCCTATTACAACGCCATGAACCGGATGCCCGAGGTCGAGCATCTGCCTGCCTGCGGCTTTTACGGGCTCGGCGTGGTGCCCTATTCTCCCCTCGCCCGCGGCATCCTCACGGGCAAGTACAGCCCCGATGCTCCGCCGCCGGAAACCAGTCGGGCGGGTCGGCAGGACACGCGCATGATGCAGACCGAATGGCGGCCGGAATCGTTAGCGATCGCTCAGGATTTCAAACGTCATGCCGAGGCTCGGGGGATCACGCCTGGTCAGTTCGCCGTCTCATGGGTTCTGAACAACCGCTTCGTCACGGCGGTGATCGGCGGCCCACGCACGGAGGAACAGTGGGACGATTACGTGAAGGCCCTGGATTACCGCTTCACGCCGGAGGACGAAGCCTTCGTCGACGGTCTCGTCGTCGCCGGCCATCCTTCCACGCCCGGCTACAACGACCCTTCCTATCCGATCGAAGGTCGCTCGCCGCGCACGAGCCCTGCGGGATGAACGGAGGTTGGGCGTCCTGGCACAGCCGCCATCGGCTCATGGGAAGTCGATGGCTTTGCGCATGCTGGGTCCAGTCGCTCTCGAGTGCGGAAGCGTGATGCCGATCCGGCCCGCTTCTCTCTTGTCAGCTCAGCTGATGGTTCCCGTGGCGAGCGCGTGCTCGACGCCGCCGGCAACGTGGCGCCTCAGCACCTCGCAGGCACGCTCGGCATCCCTCTCCAAGGCGCATTGCAGGAGGAGCGCATGCTCCTCCGCTGCGATGTCGCCGCGGAAGCTCAGAGCGATCATCTGGTAGCGCAGATACTTGTCGAAGACGGCAGCATGGTTGTCGATCAGCATCTTCGACCCACAGGCCGAGATGAGCGCTTGGTGGAACTGCCAATCGTAGCGTTTCCATTCCTCGGTATGATCCCGCTCGCCTTTCGCCATCCGCTCCTCCATGCGGGCGAGCCGATGATGGGCGGCAACGACACGTCCTTCCCATTCCATGTCTCCCGCTCGGAACGACTGCTCCAGAGCGCGGCATTCCAGAAGTTGCCGAAGGGCGGCGATCTCCCTGAGATTCGCGATCGAGACCGGGGCCACCTCGAAGCCCTTCTGGCCTTCGGCGACGACAAGGCGCTCGGAATGGAGGCGGTTCAGGATTTCGCGAAGCGTGCTGACGCTCGCGCCATAATCGACCTTGAGCCGGTCGAGCTTCAGTTTCTTGCCGGGCAGCAGGCGTCCGAAGATAATGTCCGACCTGATCCTCTGATAGGCGCTTTCCCCCACGCTTGCGGGCTGGGCAATTACCTGGACGTCGTCGTTCATGACAAGGCCCCGCTCTTCAGCGTGTAGGCAACGCAGCCATTCACATGCTGGCCGAGCACCTCGCAGGCTTTCTCCGCATCGCGTGCCAGAGCGCAATCCAACAGCGCCCGATGCTCGTTCGCCGCGATCTCTCCCCTGAAAACGACAGCCACCATCTGATAGCGGAGATACTGGTCGAAGACGCCGCCGTAGAGGTCGAGCAAGGTCTGAGAGCCGCAGGCTTCGATCAGCACCTGGTGGAATTCCCGGTCATAGCGCTTCCAGAGTTCCGTCCCCTCCTGATCCCCTGCCATCATCCGCCGCTCCATGAAGGCGAGCTTATGGTGGGCGGCGACGACCCGGCTCTCCCATTCCAGATCGCCCGCGGCGAAGGACAGGCGCAGCGCATAGGTTTCCAGGAGCAACCGCATCGCCGCGACATCCTCGAAGCCCGCAGGCGATACGGAGGTGACACGGAAACCGCGCTGCCCCTCGGCGACGACCAGGCCCTCCGAGGAAAGCCGGCTGAGAATCTCCCGGAGGGTGCTGACGCTCGCCCCGTATTCGCCCGCTAACCGATCCAGTCGAAGCCGCGCCCCGGGCTCCAGGCGGCCGAAAATGATGTCCGCGCGGATCCGGTCATAGGCGCGATCCGCAATCGATGCTGCGAGCAGTTCAATGCTCATCCGGTCGTCACCCTTCCCAGGGCCATGATCCAAAAATCTGGCTCATCATTCATTGAAATATGCACAGGCCACCTCCCTCCCCCTTGTGGGGAGGGATTGAGGGTGGGGGTGCCGGCGCCAGAGCGTCATTGGCTATCGCCCACTCCCCCCACCTCCCACTCCTCCCCACAAGGCTGAGGAGGGTTGTCAAGGCATTATAAGCCAGCCTCTCAGGATCTCCCCATATGCAATCCAGCTACACTGCTTATCATTGTCTGCTAAAATCGAAAATATCAGATGATTTTTAAAATGCCTATTGATCTTATGAACATCCGAGCGGATAGTTCTAGCCAAGACGCATAAAAGGCGCGGCAAAATAGGGAGAGGAAACCATGGGATTTGATATCAATCGGCGTGTCATGATGGCTGCAGGCGCAGCCCTTCTGGCTTGGGGCGTGGCCGGCCCCGCCGCGGCACAGGCGCCCACGAACCTGCGGTTCTCCGCCGTCTTCTCGGAGCAGGACATCCGGGCCGGGATGATGAAGCAGTTCGGCGAGGCGGTGAAGGCGCAAGGCTTCAACCTGCAGCCCTATTACGGCGGCACGCTGTTCAAGCAGGGCACCGAGCTCGTCGCCATGCAGCGCGGCAATCTCGAGATGGGCAACATCGCGCCGCAGGACATCTCCAACCAGATTCCGGAATGGTCGATCGTCACCTCGGCCTATCTGTTCCGCGATGCCGATCACCTGAAGAAGGTGTTCGCGAGCGATGTCGGACAGCAGCTGAAAAAGATGGCGTCCGAGAAACTGGGCATCCACATCCTCGGGCCGACTTATTTCGGCGCCCGGCATGTGGGCCTGAAGCCGAACAAGAAGATTAGCAAGCCGGAAGATCTCGCCGGCATCAAGCTGCGCATGCCCGGCGGCGATGCCTGGCAGTTCCTCGGCCAGTCGCTGGGCGCCAATCCGACGCCGATGGCCTATGCGGAGGTTTATACCGGTCTCCAGACAGGCGCCATCGACGGCCAGGACAATCCGCTGCCGAACGTGCAGAACATGAAGTTCTACGAGGTCATGTCGCAGATCGCGTTGACCTCGCATCTCGTCGGCTTCGACCTTCTCGCCGTATCCAACAAGGTCTGGGACGCCATGTCGCCCGAGAAGAAGGCGGCCTTCCAGGCGGCTGCCGACAAGGCGATGGAGTGGAGCACGCAGGAGCACCTGAAGCAGGAGTCGCAGCTCGCGACCTTCTTCAAGGAGAAGGGGCTCGACGTCTATACCCCCGACCTGAAGGCCTTCCGCGAATTCGCGCAGAAGAAGTACCTTGCCTCCGATCTGGCGAAAAGCTGGCCGGCCGGCATGGTCGACAAGATCAACGCGATGTAGGGCTCAATATCTCGGCTGCCGAGTGCCAAGCGCTCGGCAGTCCTTTTCCATTTTTGTTCAGCGCCTTCTCACGAAGGGAGCGCTCTCATGACCTCATCGTTGCGGGCAATCGGCTCGTGGCTTGCCTTGCGCGCGGAGAACATCGCCGCCGCAATGCTGGCCGCGATGTTCGCGGCCTTCCTGCTGCAGATCGCCTTCCGCTATCTCTTGGGCCTCCCCATCGGATGGACGCATGAAATCAGCGTCATCCTCTGGCTCTGGCTCGTCCTGTGGGGCGCCTCCTTCGTCGTCACTGAGCGCGAGGAGATCCGCTTCGACATCATCTACGGGGCCGTCGGCCCCGGACCGCGCCGCGTGATGGCGCTGATCAGCGCATTCGCGGTGATCGTGCTCTACACCATCTCGCTTCCGGCGGTCACCGACTACGTCACCTTCATGAAGGTGGAGCGGACGAGTTATCTCAAGATCAGATTCGACTGGCTGTTCTCGATCTACATCGTCTTCGCGGTCGCCACCATCATCCGCTACATCTGGATCGCCTGGCAGGCTCTGCGAGGCGTGGCGCCGGATGAATTCGATCCCACCAAGGCGAGCTCCGGCGTATGAACCTGACAAGCCCATTCTCAATCTCGCTCGTTGCGATCACCGCCCTCGCCTTTCTCGGTCTGCCGATCGGCCATTCGATGATCGCGGGCTCGATCCTGTACCTGCTTCTGGCGGGACTGGACATGGGAACGGCCGCCGAGCAGCTGCTCAACGGCATGTATTCCAACTATGTCATTCTCTCAGTGCCTTTGTTCATCCTGGCAGCCGAGTTCATGAACATCGGCAGCATGACCGACAGGCTCATGGCATTCTGCAACGCCTTGGTCGGCCGCTTCCGCGGCGGCCTCGCCCAGGTCAACATCCTGCAGAGCATCATCTTCGCCGGAATGTCCGGCTCAGCCATCGCAGATGCCGCCGGCACGGGACGGATGATGCAGGTCATGATGACCCGAGACGGCCGCTACACACCGAGCTATGCCGCGGCACTCACCGCCGTCTCTTCCGTGATCGGGCCGATCATCCCGCCCTCGATCCCGATGGTGCTCTATGCGCTCGTATCGGATGCCTCCATCGGCTTTCTCTTCCTCGGCGGCGTCATTCCGGGCCTGCTGATGGCCTTGGCCCAGATGATCATCGTGGCGATCACGGCCCGCCGCAAGAATTTCCCGGTCGAGAAGCCCGTCCCCTTAAGGAAAATTCCGAGGATCACCTGGGAGGCTTTCCCCTCCCTCATGATGCCGGTCGTCCTGCTCGGCGGCATCTATAGCGGGGTGATGACTCCGACCGAGGCCGCGGCCGTCGCGGCGGGTTATGCGCTCCTGATCTCGGCCGGCCTTTACCGCAGCGTGAGCTGGCGCGACTTCTACAAGGCGCTCGCCGTCAGCGCGCGTACGACGTCCTCCATCGGCATGCTGATCGCGGGCGCGCTGGTGTTCAACTATGTCATCACCGTCGAGAACATTCCGGAAGGCGTCAAGGCGCTGCTCGAAGGCTGGGACCTCTCGCCGATCGGCTTCCTGATCTTCGTCAACGTTCTGCTGCTGCTCCTCGGCTGCGTGCTGGAGGGAACAGCGATCCTGCTCATCGTCGTGCCCGTTTTCATCCCGACGGCGCAGGCGCTCGGTATCGACCTCGTGCATTTCGGTGTCGTGGTCGTCGTCAACATCATGATCGGGCTGATCACGCCGCCCTATGGACTGCTCCTGTTCATCATGGCGAACATCTCGGGTGAGCCTCTGCGCGACATCGTTCGGGACACGCTACCCTTCCTCTTCGCAATGATCGTCGCCCTCGCGATCATGACATTCGTCCCCGAAACCGTGCTCTGGCTGCCGCGCCTCTTCGGCTACCAGGGTTGAACCGGCTCCCGTGAGAGAAAAGCAATGATGAGCAGACCGATCTATATTCTCAACGGGCCCAATCTCAATCGCCTCGGCACGCGTGAGCCCGAAATCTACGGCCGCACGACGCTCGCCGAAGTGGAGACCATGTGCCGCGAGGCGGCCGGAGACAATCCCATCGTCTTCAAGCAGTCGAACCGGGAATACGAAATCATCGACTGGGTTCACGAGGCCATCGATCAGGGGAGCGGGATCATCATCAATCCTGCCGCCTTCACCTTCACCTCCATGGCGATCATGGACGCCTTGAAGATGTTTCCCGGTCCTCTCATCGAGCTGCACATCTCGAACATCCACCGCCGCGAGCAGATCTACCACAAGTCCTATGTCTCGCCTGTGGCAACGGCCGTGATCGCAGGCCTCGGAACGAACGGCTATCCGGTTGCCGTCAAAGCCGTCCTCGACATGATCGCGAAGGCATCCGTAAAGGCGTGAACCCCATGACGGGCGGTCGACCAACCGCAGCTGACCTCGATGACGATGCCGGACAGCTGGCTAGCCTGCCTTCCATTCTCGTGGGGCTGGTCGGCGCCGGGATCCAGGCGTCCCGCACGCCCCGGCTCCATGAGCGGGAGGGCGCCCGGCAGGGGCTGCGCTACGTCTACAAGCCGATCGACCTGGAGGCGCTCGGCCTCGCTGCGGACGCGCTGCCGGACATTCTGACGGCGGCGCAGCGCTTCGGCTTCGCCGGCCTCAACATCACCCATCCGTGCAAGCAGGCCGTCATCCCTCTCCTCGACGACCTGTCGCCGGATGCGGCGGCGCTGGGGGCCGTCAACACGGTCGTTCTGAAGGACGGCCGGCGTGTCGGGCACAACACGGACTGGCGGGGCTTCGCCGAAAGCTTCCGGCGCGAGTTGCACGATGTGCGGCGCGAAAGGGTCGTCCAGTTCGGCGCGGGCGGCGCGGGTGCCGCCGTCGCCCATGCACTTCTAACCCAGGGCGTCGGCGAGGTCGTTCTGATCGACACCGATCAGGCCCGTGCCGAGACCCTCGCCGCTTCCCTGCGGGAGAGGTTCGGGGGCGGACGCGTCTCCTTCTTTTCCTCGGTCGAGAACGCGGTGGCGGCAGCCGACGGCATCGTCAACACGACCCCGCTCGGCATGGCGAAGTACCCCGGAACTGCTTTGCCGGTCGGCCTGCTTCGTCCCGATCTCTGGGTGGCCGACATCGTCTATTTTCCGCTTGAGACAGAGCTTCTGCGTCAGGCGCGAGCCCGCGGATGCCGCACCATGTCCGGCGGCGGCATGGCGGTCTTCCAGGCGGTCGGAGCCTTCAGGCTCTTCACAGGCCTCGATCCCGACGCCTCACGGATGCTCCGGCATTTCGAAGAAATGTGATACCCCGGGGGCCGCAAGCTAACCGGCTGTCATCCTCGCTCTTGCGGCTCGACGCGAACCGAGGTTCCATGCGGGTCTTGTAAGCAGCGCGTGATGGAGTTCGTCCACGTGACGAACCGATTGCAGCGCCTCGAGCATCGGCTCGCAGATCAGGCGCTCGCCACAGGGGTCCCGGTGGCAGACAGGGTCCCAAAGCCCCATCGGCGTCCAGATTTCGGGATCGTGCCATTCGGGCATGCCGAGGATCGGGTAGAGGCACACGCCGCGGATCGGAATGCCGTCGAGGAGAAGCGTCTCGGCCTCCTCCGCGACTTCTCGAAGCCAGCGACCCCGGCTGTCGCCGATATGGCTGGTTTCCGTGATCATCACCTCGTTTCCATAGCGCGTCCATACCGAGCGCACGAGGTTGCTCAGAGACCAGCGGCGTGGATCATCGTCCGCAAGCGGCGAGACAACCCCGTCGGCACCCGCCGTGGCGCCCCATTCCCACTGGTTCGTCCAATAGTAATTGATGCCCACCACATCGAGGTGCTTCCGGCTGCCGCCGAGTTCCGGCAGGAGACGCCCGCAGAGCATGTCCCAGCTCTGGAATACGAGGCGCTCGTTGAAGTCGCGCGCGCCCTCCGCCATCTCCGGCCGACCATTCGGCGTAGCCACGCGACACAGAGGATCCACATTGACGATGCGCGCTTCCGGCGCTGCCGCCCACAAGGCGTTGATGCCCTCGATGGAAGCCCGCGTGAGAGCGACCTTCAGATCCCAGCCGCGCCCGGTCTCATGCGGTGCGAACAGACCTTTTTCGCCCCCGGCATAGGCCATGAAGGAAGGCTCGTTCACCGGCGTGAAGGCACAGGTTCCTTCGGTGCGTGCGGCGATATAGCGGCCGATGGCGTAGCAGTAATCGGCAAAGTGCTTGGGAAAATCCTCGCTCCAGGGGTCCAGGCCTCGCGGATAGCCGTAATGGAAGAGATCCCAGATCACCTCCACATTGTGGCGCTGCGCCGCCTCGACGAAAGGCGCGACCGTGGAGAAGTCGTAGCGCCCGCGCCCCAGATCCACGAGCGGCCAGCGGATCGTTTCGCGGGCGGCATGAATGTCGAGGGAAGCCAGTTGTCGGTAATCCTCATCGACAGTCAGGTCATGGCCTGTTGCGACCACCTGGTCGAACCATTGCCCGTGCCGGTTATAGCCGGTCGAACCCTCGAAACCGGCGAGAAAGAAACTTCGGTACATCCCGCTTCTCCCCTTTTCACCCGACAACCGCGCGAGCGGGTGGCCGTGATAGCCTGCCGACGGCATCAGCCCCGCCCATCACCAATTGCCGATAGCTGTCCACGGCGGAGGTTTGGACCCGACGCAGCGGATCCGCCTCGTCCGGGACGATGTCCCACAAGCCCATCTGGGCCAGATGCTCGGTCACCGGACGCCGGCCCTGACGGTAGGCCCAGGTGACGAGGGCAAACATGGGCCACCAGGTATACCCGACCAGAGGGACGCCCTCCTCGCGCAATTCCCGCGTGGCGGCGACCGAACGGTCGAGCCAATCGAGCCGCCGGCGCAGCGAGCCGATCGAGGCCGTCTCCGAAATCGTCAGCGGCACGCGATAGCGCTCGTAATAGAGGCGCCCGAGGCGAGTGATGAGATCGGCCCCCGCATAGGGCATGCGGATGCGAAATCGCCCGCCTGCGTCCCGCAGCAGCTTCTTTTGCGTGAACATCGGGTAGAGGTTCATGCCGATCACGGGAACCTCGACCGCATTGTCGAGGAACCATTTCAGCTCGCTTTCCCGGGCCCCATGCCTCAGCAGCCACGTCCACAGGAGATGGGACTCGTCGATGCGGCCCGAGACGAGATCGAGGGCCAGGAAGACGATCTCCTGCCGCCGTCGGGCCTCGTCCTGGAATTCCGGCTCGTCCGTGTCGAAAAGGTCGGTCGCATCGACGAAATAGGGCACGATCTCCGGATCGACGCTCTGCAGCGCCCTCACCGTCTCCACCATGCCTCGCGCGATCGCCAGCATCAGGGCGACGAAGCCCGACCAGCTCCGCCGGAAGGGCGGCCACCAGCCGAGGCGCCCACAATACCAGCCGGTGATGCGAGGCTCGTTGAGCGGCGTGTACCAGGTGATACGCCCCTTGAACCGTTCGGCGAGCCGGGCGGCGTATTCGGCCACGAATTTCGGATAATCGGGATGGAGAAAGGCGTTCTCGATCCAGGCCGGAAGCCCGTAATGGACAAGGTCGACCTGGGGATCGACGCCGAGCTCGAGCAGGCGTCCCAGGGCATTGTCGGGAAAGGTCCAGTCCCAGACGTTCCGTTCCGGCTGAATTCGATGCCATGGCACGCCGTAGCGGGCGCAAGGAACGCCGAGCTCGGCCATAAGACCGAGATCCTCCCGCCAACGGTCGTAATGGCCCGTCAGCTCATACTCGTCCAGTGTCCGTCCTGTCACCGGGTGCGGAGCAGTGATGAACGTGTCCTCGATGCCGGTAGACCACCAGAAAGCATCCGGTTCGGTCAGGCGCCGAAGCTGGGATCGAGGCGGAAGCGCGTCGGTCATACCGGGGCCATCCCTTGAGCGTCAGTGCTTCCACTGCAGCCATCGGTTGGGCCGTGGACGAACCTCGGCCGTCATATGATTACGCGGGAAACGACCCACATCCGTGAAAGTTGCACCGGTCGCCCCTTCCAAGAACATCCTATTCGCTGGAGCGTTGGTCGGGCGGGAGCGTCGGGCTTCCCGCAGCACAGGAGGCGCGACCATGGCCGAGACGACCTCTCCCAGGGATCTGCATCCCCGCCCCCAACTGCGCCGGGAGCACTGGATCGATCTTTGCGGGTCATGGGGCTTTGCTTTCGACGATACCGATATCGGCCTGTCGGAGCGTTGGTTCGAGCAGGCGGAGCCGTTCGATCGGGAGATCGTGGTGCCCTTCCCGCCCGAGAGCAGACTTTCCGGCATCCACGAGACCGGCTTTCACCCGGTGGTCTGGTACCGGCGGGAGATCCGGATCGAGGATCCTGATCGCAGGAACCGGTTTTTGCTCCATTTCGGTGCGGTCGACTACAAGGCCTCCGTCTGGGTCAACGGGCGCCTGGCTGTCGAGCATGTCGGTGGGCAGACGCCGTTCTTCGCCGATATCGCTCCCTTGCTCGTTCCTGGCGAGGCCCAGATCGTCGTCGTCCGCGCCGAGGACGAACCGCGAGACCTGCAGCAGCCCCGCGGCAAGCAGTATTGGGAGGAGCAGCCGGGCTATATCTGGTATCATCGGACCACCGGCATCTGGCAGCCGGTCTGGCTCGAGCCGCTGCCGCAGGTCGCTGTCGCGGAGCTGAGGTGGACACCCGATGTCGACCGTTTCGGCGTCGGGCTGGTCGTCAGGCTCGACCGCACGCCGCCGCAGGGCTGGCGCATACGCATATCCCTGTCGGGCGACCGGCCGGCGCGCGTTCTCGCCGACGACACATGCCTCGTGTCCGGCAAGGAACTCCGCCGCGACATTCTCCTCGACATCAACGACGCGGCTGTCCGGCGCCGCCGAACGCTGCTCTGGGGACCGGAACATCCCAACCTCATCGAAGCCGTGATCGAGGTGATCGACGAGCAAGGCAACGTCGTCGACCGCGTCGAGAGCTATTTCGGGCTGCGCCGCATCGAGGCGCGGGACGGCCGCTTCATCATCAACGGCATCCCGATCTTCCTGCGGCTTGTGCTTGCGCAAAACTACTGGCCGGATTCGTTGCTCGCCGCTCCCGGTCCCGAAGCGCTCAAGCGCGAGGTGGAACTGGCCCGATCGCTCGGCTTCAACGGTATTCGCATCCATCAGAAAATCGAAGACCCCCGCTTCCTGTACTGGTGCGACAGGCTCGGCATGCTGGTCTGGAGCGAGGCGGCGAACGCCTATGTCTATTCCGACCGTGCGGCGGAGATGTTGACCCGCGAATGGCTGGAAGCCGTACGCCGGGACTACAATCATCCTTCCATCATCACGTGGGTGCCGTTGAACGAGAGCTGGGGCGTACCCGATCTCGACCGCTCGGCCCAGCAACGTCATTTCGTCCAGGCGCTCTATCACCTCACCCGCGCCCTCGACCCGACGCGGCCAGTGATCGGCAATGACGGATGGCAGCATGCGGTCGGCGATGTCTTCGGCGTGCATGATTATGCACCGACCGGGGAGATGCTGCGGGAACGCTATGCGGATCGCGCAACGATCGCACGCACCTTCCGGGAAGTGCGCCCGCATCATCATCCGCTGCTTGGCGAAGGCGTCGATATCGACGACGAACCCATCGTGGTCAGCGAGTTCGGAGGCCTCGGTTTCGTGCCGCAGGGCTCAGAGGATTGGTTCGGCTACGGCCAGTTTGCGGATGTCGACGCTTTGCTCGCCCGCTACGAAGAGCTTGTCGACGCGCTCCTCGCCTCCACCGCCCTTGCGGGGTTCTGCTATACGCAGCTCACCGATACCGCGCAGGAGACCAACGGTCTTCTGACCGTGAACCGAGAGCCGAAATTCGACATCGAGCGTCTGCGCGCCATCAACAGCCGTCCCTCGAAGGCGGTCCCGAGCGAGATCCTGGACGTCCTGATCAAACAGGAGGTGGAGCGGCGCCGGCGCGAACGCGGCCAGGAATAGGAGTTTTCCTCAAGGCGTGGGATCTCCCGGTTTGGCGACAAACCGAGAGATCCTCAGCCCCCCTTCACCGCTCCGGCGGTCAGGCCGGCCACGATCTGGCGTTGTGCAATGATGGTCAGGATCAGCACGGGCAAGGTCACGATCAGCGCTGCCGCGGCGAGCGGCCCCCAGCTCAGCTGCTCGAAGGACAGCATGTTGTAGACGGCCACCGGCAAAGTTCGCGTCTCGCGGCCCGCCAAGACGACGCCGAACACGAAGTTGTTCCACGAGAAGATCACCGCGAGGATGAAAGCGACCGTGATGCCGGGCTTCGCGATCGGCAGGGCGATGTGTCGGAAGACTTCCCAGCGGTTGGCTCCGTCAATGACGGCCGCTTCCTCGAGCTCCAGCGGTGTCGTCTCGAAATAGCCGATCATGATCCAGATCACGATCGGGACCGTGATGACGAGATGCGCGATGATCTGCGGCACGAGTGTGCCCATCAACCCCAGCCATTGGAACAGCAGGAAAAGCGGGATGAGATAGGACAGGCCGGGGGTCATGCGGGCGATCAGCACCACCACCGCGGCCTTGGTCGCGCGCATCCGGGCGATGCCGTAGCCGGCCGGAACGCCGATCAGGAGTGCGAGCCCCGTCGCGGTACCGGTCACGATCAGGCTGTTGATGAAGTACAGCCCGAAGCGGTTCGATTCGAACACGCCGGAATAATTCCTCCAGGCGAAGCGCTCAGGAATGAAAACGGGCGGATAGGCTGCGTTGTCGACCTCGAATTTCAGCGAAAGCGAAATCATCCAGAGGAAGAACAGGACGGCCGGCGAGACCAGCACGAGGCCGACGAAGAACAGGCCGAGCGAGTCGGTGATTTTCCGGATGCTCATGCGCCACCCTGAATGTCAGTCCACTTCGTCCGCTGGCGCAGGTGGAGCATGAGGAGAGACAGGGCGATGACGAGGCCGAAGAACACCACGGCGATCGCCGATCCGTAACCGACATCGTAATAGGCGAAAGCCACACTATAGAGATAGAGGTTGATCGTTTCCGACGCCGTTCCCGGCCCGCCCTGCGTGATGGCATAGATGATGTCGAAGCTTTTCAGGGCATCGATGGTGCGGATGATCACCGCCACCATCAGGAACGGCGCGATCATCGGCAGCGTGATATAGCGGAAGCGCTGGAATACGGTCGCCCCATCGATGGCGGCGCTCTCATAGGGCTCCGTCGGGATCGCCGCGAGGCCGCCCAGTACGATCAGCATGACCAGCGGCGTCCATTGCCATGTCTCGACGAGGACGAGCGAAGGGATCACGGTCGTGGGACTGAACACCCAGGCCTGGGGCCCGATGCCGACCAGCGACAGGAGATAGTTGAGCACGCCGAGCTGCGGGTGGAACATCATCGTCCAGACGAGCGCGATGGCTACCGGCGTCGCCATCATCGGCATGACGAAGATGCCGCGCAGGATGCCTCTCAACGGCAGCTTGGAATTGAAGATCAGGGCGGCGAACGTGCCGAGGATCAAGGGAAGCACTACGGCCAGGACCGTATAGACAAGCGTTTGCCATACCGAAGTCAGGAAGCGCTCGTCCGAGGCCAGCCGCAGGTAGTTGGACAGGCCGGCGAAGCGCCGTGCACCGCCGACCGTCCATTCATGCAGGCTCATCCACACCGTGAACGCCCATGGGAACACGATGACCGACCCCACCACCGCGACGGCGGGGACGACGAAGGGCCAATAAGTGCTCGGTGGGCGGGCGCCCGTTGCGGGCGCCGCCTCTGTCACGGAGGTGAGCTGGGGTTCAGCGATGGTGGACATGGGTATCCACCATCCCAACCGGTCCGCTCCTCATCAGGCTTTCTCGCTGCGCTCGAGGATGGGCTTGAATTGCTCGGTTGCCTTCTTCATCTCGGCGGCTGGATCCCCTCCTCCGAGGAGATTGGTGAGGCCGATGCCGATGATGTCGCGGAACTCCGTCACCGGCTGGACGACGGGAAGGCCCAGCTTGCTGATCTTGCCCGATTCCACCACCGAGTCGATCCAGGCCGGCGGCATCTTCACGCCCTTGCGGACCTCGGCGTCGCTCAGGATCGACGGACGGAATGGAACACCACCGCCTGCCTGCAGGAGGCGCGCGCCCATCAGCTTCGACACGGCCCACTGGCAATACAGATACGCCGCTTCCTTGTTCTTGCTGGCGGAGGTGACGCCGATGCCGTCGCCGAATGTCGCCGAGGCTTGAGCCTTCGGCCCCTTCGGCATGACGCCATAGCCGACCTTGCCGACGATCCGCGATCTGTCCGGATCCTCGAGTGGAGGCGCGAAGCCGACACCGTCGAGCCACATGCCGACCTTGCCCTGCAGGAACGCGGACTGGCACTCCGACCAGTTGAACCCTGCGACGCCCTGCGGAGCAGACTTGGTAAGCAGGCGCTGGTAGAGCTTCGCCGCCTCGATGGCCTCGGGCGAATCCGTCATCAGGTTGCCGTTGGCATCGACCGGATCGATGCCGTAGCCGAGGAGGAAACTCGTCCAGACGGGAACGTTGGCGTTCTTCAGACCACGCGCGACGAATCCATAGGTGCCTTCCTTGGGATCGGTCAGCGCCTCGGCCACCTTCACCATTTCCTCGAAGGTCTGCGGATAGGCGAGGCCCTTCTTCGCGAAAAGATCCTTGTTCCAGTACACCATCCAGTAATCGACCGAGAACGGCAGCGAGAGCATCTGGCCCTGCGGGTTCTTGGCGTAGAGCAGACCGGCCTGCGAGAAATCGCTCTCCGTCAAAGTGGCTTCGGTCAGCTCCGGATTCTTCATGAACGCGCTCAGATCGGCCAGCCAGTTGGCCTTCTCGAACTGCCGCTTCTGAACGTGATAGCTGATATGGACGACGTCGAAGCTCGGGCTGCCGGAATTCAGCTCGATCACCGCCTTCTGCCGCTGCTGCTGCTCCGGCGTCTGCTCGGAAGAAACCTGGATTCCCGTGAGGTCGGTGAATTCCTTTTCGAACTTCTGCAGCACCTCACCGCGCGGGCTCTTGACCAGATTCACACCGATCTTCGTGCCGGCGTATTTCTTCCAATTCACATCCGCGAAAGCAGGTGTGGCCCCGCTGAGGCCGTATGCGGCTGCGGCCGCCGTGCTTGCCAGAAATGTACGACGCGTCACTGCAGACATTGCCAGTTTCCTCCGTGTTCTGAAGTTACGGTCCCTTCGGACTCGTTTCTGTGCTTGCAACGGATTAAGCACCATGTAACATGTTAGTGTCAACACGCCAGTTGCTTGGCGCCGATTCAGGTTGTTATCGGAGGCTCTCTTGTCCCTCAGCTTTGGCATTAGTCCTGCTCTTGTCACTCCTTTTGTGGCCGGCAAGGTGGATGTTCACCGCTTGGCGAACCACGCCAAGGATTGCCTTTCGCGCGGCTGCCGGAGTGCAACGATTTTTGGGACGACCGGCGAAGGCCCGTCCGTCGGCGCGGCCGAGCGTGAGCGTGTTGCCAAAGAGCTGATCGGGCTCGGCTTCCCGGCAAATCAGTTGGTGGAAGGAGTCATTGCCTGCTCGCCGGAGGAAGCTGCGGCCAGCACGAGTCAGGCCTTGCGCCGGGGTGCCAAAGCGGTCCTGCTGGCGCCTCCCTTCTATTTCCGCCCGGCACCGGACGATGCGGTCTACGACTGGTTCGCAGCCGTCTTCGAAGCTGTCGGGAGCGGTCTGAGAGACATTCTCCTGTACCATATTCCCGGTATGACGGGCGTGCCGATCGCTCACACCGTCATTGCCCGACTCCGGGAGCGCTTTCCAGGCGCGATCCGCGGCGTCAAGGACAGCGCATGCGATCCCGAGGCGACCTTCGCCTTGATCAAGGCTTTTCCGGATCTCGAGGTCCTTGTCGGCGACGAGACATATCTCGGCCGCGCTTGCGCCGCGGGAGCCGCGGGCTCTATCTGCGGTGTCGCCAATATCGTTCCCGAAGCCGTGATCGCGCTCGCTGAAGCCGGCAAGGACGATCCACGCATCGTCGAGCTGGTGCGGGAAATCTGTCGCCATCCCATCATTCCGATGGTCAAGGCGCTGGTAGCCCATGTGCGCCAGGATCCCGTCTGGGCCGTTGCGCGGCCGCCGCTCCCTTCCGTCGATGCGCAAACAGCCGCGCGGGCGATTGCATTGCTCGACCCGTTCGGGCCGCCGAACAAGGCCGTCGCATGATCATGGCCCGCCACGCGCCTCGCTCCGAAATCAAGCTGCGCGAGCGGGCCTATGACGTGTTTACGGAGCAGTTGCTGCGGAGCGAGATCAAGCCGGGCCAGTTCGTGACCCAGCGGGAATTGGTGGCTCTCACCGGGCAATCGCTCGGAGCGATCCGCGAGTTGATTCCACGCCTGGAAGCGGAAGGACTGATCGTCACCGTTCCGCAGCGAGGCTTGCAGATCCTGCCCCTTGACATCACCCTGATCCGCAATGCCTTCCAGTTCCGGCTGATCCTGGAACGGGAGGCGATCGCTTCGTTCAGCCAGAGCGCCAGCGATGCCGAAATCGAGCGCATCGAAGCAACCCATCGGGCAATCGTTGCGGCAGCGCAGGACGGCCTCACCGACCGGCTGATTGCGGAGGCGCAGCAGGTCGATCGCGAATTCCATGAAACGGTGATCGACGAACTCAACAACGACATCATCTCGAAGGCGTATCGGGTGAACTGGATCAAGGTTCGCCTGATCCGGCAGAGCGAGACGAGCCTGGATGAGGATCTCGTCATCCCGGTGATGCACGAACATCTCGCCATCATCGGCGCCATGAAGCGGCGGGACACCGCGTCGGCGGTCGACAGCGCGATCGCGCATATCATGAACGCCCGCACGCGCGCTCTGCGGCTGGAATAAGCCTCTCGCATTCATGATGACGAACGATAAGCCGATCATCTGTCTGGGCTGCGCCTTCTGGGACACGATCTTCAAGATCAACCGGATCCCACAGCACGGCACGAAGGTCCTGCCCGAAAAGGCGGTTCAGGCAGCCTCCGGCATGGCAACAGCCGCGGCCGTCACGATTGCGCGCCTCGGCGGCAAGGTGGAACTTTGGGCCCGCATCGGCGACGACCCCACCGGTGACAGCTTCTTGCAGGATCTGTCCCGCGAGGCCGTACGCACCGATCGTATCCGGCGCGTCCGCGGCGCCAGGACGGCTTTCTCGACGATTCTCGTCGATAGCGCAGGCGAAAGGCTGGTTGTGCCCTATACCGATCCCTCGCTCGACAGCGATCCTGGCTGGCTGCCGCTTGACGACATTGCGCGGGCCGAGGCCGTTCTCGTCGACATGCGGTGGCCGGAAGGAGCGCATGCCGTCCTGCGAGCGGCGCGCCATTACGGCGTCCCAACCATCCTCGACGCGGACATCGCCCCACCCGAACTGCTCCGTGAAATGGTAGCCCTGGCCGACCACGTCCTGTTCTCGGAACCTGCTCTGCTTTCGCTTGCGGGTGATGTCTCGACGCGGCAGGCTCTGCAAGAGATCGCATCGGGCCTTCAGGCGAAGGTCATTGGAGTGACGCTTGGGTCTGCCGGGGCGCTGATATGGAGACGCGGCTCCTCAGGAGCGGGCATCGATGAATTTCCATCGATACCGATCGATGCCGTCGACACTCTCAACGCTGGCGATGTCTGGCATGGAGCCTATGCCTATGGCCTCGTCAGCGGTTGGGACCTGGCGCGGATCGTTCAAACGGCCAATGTGGCGGCAGCCATGAAGTGCGAGCATTTCGGCGGACGATTCGGCTCTCCGCGTCTACCGGATCTGCTCAAGAGATTCGGCCGGCACTATCGTGAACTCGGACATCCTTGAGCGTCAGGCCGCAGATCGTTGCCGTGTGAAATCGGGTCGCCTCAATATAGCACGGGGGCGCCGATTCCATCGGCGCCCCCGTTGCGATCGGGGTTCGGGCGAATTTTTCAGCGTCAGTTTCTGGTAATCGGCTGCTCGCCTGCGCGAAGGTTCTCATTCGCCCACATGGCAGCCTGCGTCCGGTTGGCCGCTCCGATCTTGCGGAGAATGGACTTCACGTGAACCTTGATGGTCGCTTCGGTGATCTCAAGCTTCCTCGCAATCACCTTGTTGGCATCGCCGCCCATGAGCGACTGCAGGATCACCGTCTCTCTTCTCGACAGCTTGCCGACCCTCGGGTCCTGGGCATGCTGGCCGGAAGATACCTGGCTGGCGTTGGTCAGCGCCGGGGCCTGATTGAGAAGCGACTGAACCACGCTGCCGGGCAGGATTTTCTCGCCCAGCATCGTGAGCTCGAGGATGTTGATCAGCACCTCACGAGCCGCCGTCGCGAGACAGAAGCTATCGACCCCGGCCGACACCGCAAGCTGAATCGCTTCGAGATCGAAGCTGTTGGCAAGAGCGACAACCCGAGCCGTCGGGTGCCAGCGCTTGGCCTGCTGGACGAAATCGAGCATCTGCTGAGGCGAGCTGGCATCGACGATATACAATCCGGGCGCCGAGGCCTCGTTAGAAAGACCGGCCCTTGCCTCGATCACCGAAAAGCATGTGCCGGACAAAAGATGCGTCAGCCCGGCGCGAAGCAGGGCGTTTCCACAAAGCAACATCGTTTCGAAAGACTGACTCGCGTTGCCAGAAGAGGCCGTTTCCTGTCTATTAGACGTAGCGGCCTCATCGAGTTCTTGATCCAACATTCCCCACCCCTGAAAGTGCCCTGCACATCTGCAGCACGTGGGTTCTATGAAGATGAAAAATGCGGTTTTGATCAAGAGGTAAACACCTCGGTCTAACCCCAAAGGGGTACGCATTAACACGTAAGAACACTGAAATTTAAATCCAATTTTAACAAATGCGATTTGATGGCGGCATCGGGATCCGCGGTGAGGCTTAGAAGCCTGCAATTGTTATAGAATTTCACACAACGCTGAATGTGCTTACTACCGACGGATTACTGACTCGGCGCAACATCCTTAGCCGAGATGCAGATTGCGACGCAGTCAAGCAAAGTCATATATTTTTCGGACTGAATCGAGAGATATACAGCAATCCATGTCACTCAGGCAGCTCACTCCGACGTCAATCTTTCAGCACGAAGAACCTTCGGACAGATCGCTGTCTGACAACGACCTCAAGATACTTTGGATTTCGCGCACTCTAACGAATATTGACGCTCAATGCTGTGAAGACATCCTCAGCATTGAGCAAAGCGAACTTGAAATCGAGCAGAAGAAGTACATCCGCGATCAGATGATGCGGAAATATCAGGAGCGGCGTGCTCCCTATCAGGCGCTGCTGGAAGGTCTCAGACGGTAGCAACCCCTTCGAGAACCACCAACAAAAGAGGCCCCCGAAGGGACCTCAGTTTCTCAGAGGGAGCAACCAATGCTGTCGGCCACGTCCCAATGTCCACCCGCAAGGCAGTCCGGTCAATT
Organism: Microvirga zambiensis WSM3693; assembly: GCF_016735695.1. Taxonomy (GTDB): domain Bacteria; phylum Pseudomonadota; class Alphaproteobacteria; order Rhizobiales; family Beijerinckiaceae; genus Microvirga; species Microvirga zambiensis. The sequence continues at coordinate 27,846 of NZ_JAERQD010000015.1, forward strand.
CACGTATCGTTACAATTCTTAAGCGAAACGCGAGAGATCGTCCGATAAAGCGGCCTATCCCGGATTGTAGCGGCGGGTCGCCTCCGGGTCGTCGGTCGAGAACGGAAGCGAGGCAAGTTCCTGCCAAACCTCCGAGGGAATGGGCCACTGCGCCCATTCGAGCGTCTGCGCGACGCGTTCTGGCTTGCTGACGCCGCAGACCGTGGAGGTAATCCGCTCGTCCCGCATCGAGAACTGCAAGGCAACGGCACCGGGCGGCACCTTATATCGGCTGCAGATTGCCTCGACGCGCCGGACAGGATCCAGCACTTCGTCGGAGGCCTCCTGATAGACATATCGCGGATAGGCCTCGGATCCTTTCGCGAAGACCCCGCCGGCATAAGGCGCCGCATTCAGAACGGCGATCCCCTTTTTATGCGCGAAGTCGATCATGGCCTCCGCATTGCGGTTCACGAGCGTGAACCGGTTATGCGTGATCAGCGCGTCGAAATCCCAATCGTGCAGGAGCGGCGTCATGATATCGACACGACCGGCGGCGAGGCCGACCGCGGTGACAAGGCCCTCCTCCTTCATCTTGAACAATTCAGTCAGCGCGCCCCCTACCCCTGTCGTTGCCTCCAGCGAATCCGAATGTTCGGGGTCATGCAGATGGAGGATATCGATCCGCTCCAGTCCGAGAGCTTTCAGGCTTTGCTCGAGAGATCGCCGCGCCTGAGCCGCGTCGAACCGGTTCGTCTCGGGATCGCGATCGATCTTCGTCGACAGCACGAAGCCTTCCGGCAGCCCGCCGAGCTCGCGGATGACATCGCCGATCCGCTCCTCGCTGCGGCCGAACCCGTAGATGCGGGACGAGTCGAGGAAATTGACCGGGCCGGAGAAGATCGCTCTCACGGTTTCCCGGGCTCTCTCTTCATCCACGCCGTAGCCGTAGGTTCCCGGCATGTCGCCTAAGGATGAGGTGCCGAAGCAGATCTTCGACACCAGGAGATCAGTGCGTCCCACTTTGGATTTCCGGATCGGGTCGGTGGACATCGGGTCACTCCGTTCATGACCCTCGGAACCTACCGCTCCCGGGCCTCAGCGAAAGGAGCTGAAGCCTATTGCGCGTCCGTCGAACGGGCAAGCGCCGCAGGCAACGACAACGGCAAGTTCTTCATGGGCTGGAACGCCGCGCGGGATGCCCCATCGCAACGGCATATTTCCGGTTGCTTCCCCTTTACCTTCATGAATATCATCCTTGAAAAGCCATCGCGCTTTCACCTCCTTCGGCCGACGAGCCGAGCCTCGGCGGAGTGCGAAACGGCTGAGGATCGTCAAACGGCGACGGTCGGGAGGAATGCATGCGGATTCAGGACGAGGTCCTGCCCCAAGCCGCAGCTCGAAGCCCTCGGCGCCTGCGTGTCCCCTCATGGAGACGCAGGGTCTGTTTCGAGATCATTCCCTATGATCCCATGGCCGCCGGGAGCAAGGCGGGACGCCGCCCATGACCCCGCTCGTCACGATCACCGATCTCGACAAGTCGTTTCCCGGTGTGAAGGCGCTGAAGAAAGCTCGCTTCGATCTTTTTCCCGGCGAAGTTCACGCCCTGATGGGTGAGAACGGCGCGGGAAAATCCACCCTGATGAAGGTTCTTGCCGGCATCTATCGGAAGGATGCCGGAGAGATCTGCATCGAAGGCGTGCCCGTCGATATCGCCTCGCCGCGAGCCGCGCAGGATCTGGGGATCAGCATCATTCATCAGGAGCTCAACCTGATGAACGACCTCACGGCCGCACAGAACATCTTCATCGGCCGCGAGCCCAAGCAGGCCATGGGGCTTCTGCTCGACGAGGATGCTCTGAACCGGAACGCGGCTTCGATCTTCGAGCGCATGCACTTGAAGCTCGATCCCCGGGCGGAGGTCGGCGGCCTCACCGTCGCCAAACAGCAGATGGTCGAGATCGCCAGGGCCCTGTCCTTCCGCTCAAAAGTCCTGATCATGGACGAGCCCACGGCCGCCCTGAACAATGCCGAGATCGCGGAGCTGTTCAGCATCATCCGCAAGCTTAAGGACGACGGCGTCGGCATTGTCTATATCTCGCACAAGATGGACGAGCTGAAGGAAATCTCCGACCGCGTCACCGTAATGCGCGACGGCGAGTATGTCGGCACGGTTCCCACCGCATCGACCAGCGTCGATACGATCATTTCGATGATGGTCGGACGCAGCCTGACGGAAACGAAGACGGAAATCCCGGATCTCTCGCGCCACGACGTGGTGCTGGAGGTCCGCAACCTGCAGCGCGGCAATGCCATCAAGGATGTCAGCTTCAAGCTGCGCAAGGGCGAGATTCTGGGCTTCGCGGGCCTGATGGGCGCTGGGCGAACGGAGGTCGCGAGGGCGATTTTCGGCGCGGATCCCCTGGATGGCGGCGAGATCATCGTCAGAGGCGACCCGGTGACGATCCGCTCGCCGCGGGATGCCGTGCGGCTAGGCATCGGCTATCTCTCCGAGGACCGGAAGCGGTTCGGCCTGGCAACCGGCATGGACGTGGCGGCCAATATCGTGATGCCGTGCCTGAACCGCTTTCTGTCCATGAAGATGTTTCTGCAGGCACGCGCAATCCGCGAGACGGCGCGCTCCTACATCGCGCGGCTGCGGATCAAGACGCCCTCCGATGCCCAGGAAGTCCGCTTTCTGTCAGGCGGCAACCAGCAGAAGATCGTGATCGCGAAATGGCTTGCCCGGGATTGCGAGATCCTGTTCTTCGACGAGCCGACCCGCGGCATCGACGTCGGCGCGAAGAACGAAATTTACAAGCTCTTGAACGCCCTCGCCGAACAGGGGCGGGCCATCGTGATGATCTCGTCCGAACTGCCGGAGATCCTGCGCATGAGCCACCGGATCGCCGTGATGTGCGAGGGCCGGCTGACCGGGGAGCTTCAGGCCGAGGGAGCGACTCAGGAGGACATCATGCGGCTGGCAACGCAGCGGCGCAGCCTGACGGCGGATGCGCCCGGCGCGAGGGTGGAGGGAGCGATCGCGTGACTACGATTGTCGACAAGGAAAGCCGGTCGGTCATCAGCTCTGCCGTCCTCAGTCAGGGGACCTGGCAGAAGATCCTGGCCTTCGCGAGCCTGATTGCCCTGATGGTCGTCTTCAGCGTCGCCTCGGAGAACTTTCTCCAGCCAGACAATCTCATCGGCATCCTTCAGGCGACCGCCGTGAACGGGGTCCTGGCCGTCGCCGCGACCTTCGTCATCATCACCGGCGGCATCGATCTTTCGGTCGGCACGCTGATGACCTTTTGTGCTGTCATTGCCGGCGTATTCCTGACCTATTGGGGAATGCCGATGCCTGTCGGCATCCTTGCCGCCATCGTGGCGGGCGCCCTCTGCGGTTCCGTTTCGGGCACCCTCATCGCCAAGATGAAGATCCCGCCCTTCATCGCGACGCTCGGCATGATGATGCTGCTGAAGGGGCTAGCCCTGGTGATCTCGGGAACCCGGCCGATCTATTTCAACGATACGCCGAACTTTCCCATGATCTCGCAGGATTCTCTGATCGGCGCGGTGCTGCCGTTCCTGCCGATCCCCAACGGCGTGTTGATCCTGTTCATCGTCGCCATCGTCTCGAGCCTTGTCCTGACGCGCACGGCCTTCGGCCGCTATACCTTCGCCCTCGGCTCGAACGAGGAGGCCGTGCGCCTTTCTGGCGTGAACACCGATTTCTGGAAGATCATGGTCTACACCGTCTCCGGCGGGATCTGCGGTATTGCCGGGCTCATCATCGCCTCGCGCCTGAACTCGGCCCAGCCGGCGCTCGGGCAAGGCTACGAGCTCGACGCGATCGCGGCGGTCGTCATCGGCGGGACGTCCCTGAGCGGCGGGCGCGGCACCATTCTCGGAACCATCATCGGCGCCCTGATCATCAGCGTCCTCACCAATGGATTGCGGATTCTCTCGGTCGCCCAGGAATGGCAGACGGTGGTGACCGGCATCATCATCATTCTCGCCGTCTATGCCGACATTCTGCGGCGCAGAACCTGAAAAGCGACATCTCTCGCGAGCAGGAGGGAGCAGGCCAGACAACGACATGAAACCCACCGATCCGGCGCGGCCAAGCGAGGCAAGGGCCGGATCCCATAACGACAGCCAGGAGGAAAGACATGTTGAGCAAACGCACTCTGATCGGTGCCATCGGCATCGGCGCACTCATGGGCTTCGTAAGCCCGGTCATGGCGCAGGAGACCTATATTCCGTTGATCTCCAAGGGCTTCCAGCACCAGTTCTGGCAGGCAGTGAAGGCCGGCGCCGAGCAGGCCGCCAAGGACTACAACGTGCGCATCACGTTCGAGGGACCCGATAGCGAGACCATGGTCGACAAGCAGATCGACATGCTGTCGGCCGCTCTGGCCAAGAACCCGAAAGCCCTCGGTTTCGCAGCCCTTGACAGCCAGGCGGCGATTCCGCTCCTGCGCAAGGCGCAAGCGGCCAAGATCCCCGTCATTGCCTTCGATTCCGGCGTCGACAGCGACATTCCGGTGACCACCGCCTCGACGAACAACCTGGCGGCCGCGGCGCTCGCCGCCGACAAGATGGCCGAGCTGATCGGCGGCGAGGGCGACATCGCCCTCGTGGTCCACGATCAGACCAGCCGCACGGGCATCGACCGGCGCGACGGCTTCGTCAACCGGGTCAAGGAGAAGTATCCGAAGATCAACATCGTGAGCATCCAATACGGCTCGGGCGACCATCTGAAGTCGACGGAAATCACGAAATCGATCCTTCAGGCCAATCCGCGTCTCAAGGGCATCTTCGGCGCCAACGAGGGCTCCGCCATCGGCGTGGTTAACGGAGCCAAGGAGCTGAACCGGAAGATCGTGATCGTCGGCTACGATTCCGGCAAGCAGCAGAAGCAGGCGATCCAGGATGGCCTCATGGCCGGCGCGATCACCCAGAATCCCGTCGGAATCGGCTACAAGACCGTCGAGGCCGCCGTGAAGGCCCTCAAGGGCGATAAGCTCGACAAGGTGATCGATACCGGCTTCTTCTACTACGACAAATCGAACATCACCGATCCGAAGATCGCAGCCGTTCTCTATGACTGAGACCCGGCAAGCGGGAGAGAACTAACCCCTCCCTGCTGTGCAAAATCCTGAATGCCTCTCCGGCGCCGCGTTTATCGCGGCGCCGTTCATTTTCGCCGGTTGAGAAGATCCGGTGTCAGCGCAGCCATCCGCAAGTTGAGCGGACATCTGTCGAGAGACGTATATCTCATGCGTCAGGGCGCATCGGCCAGACGAAGACCGTCGAGATAGAGGCCGATGGCCTCCCAATCCCCCTTTTCCGCCACCATCGCGACATAGGCATCGGGCCTCACGAGCCAGACTCCCTCGTCGGACGGGGGGAAGCGGAGATCGGGTTCGAGATGGTCACGATGCCTGTCGACCACCGCATCGAAGCCCTCGCCGTATTCGGCCAGAACTGCAAATTTCGGCGTGTCTCCTGCTCCGAAGGGTGGTTCGCCCTTCGCAGGGACGATCCGACCGCCAACGCCGGGCGTGCCGGCCCGATAGACCGACGGCCCGTTCAGCGGGCTGGACGGATAGCCGATCGAAATCTCGGCGAAGGTATCCTCCATCGCCTGCCGGACTGGCCTCAGTCCCAGGAGGACATGCCCGACCACATCCCTCACGGCCTGCGCGACCGGATTTTGGAGGGTTGCCATATTGGTCATACGTCCGGCAGCCTCGATCACCTCCCGGCCGACCACCTTGCGCTCGGCCTCGTAGCTGTCCAGAAGCGCGGGGGCCGATGCATGTCCCCGACATACCAGGGCGAGCTTCCAGGCCAGATTGAAGGCATCCTGCATGCCGGTGTTCATCCCCTGCCCACCGGCCGGGCTGTGGATATGGGCTGCATCCCCGGCAACGAAGACGCGGCCGGATCGATATTGGTTCACCTGCCGCTCGTTGATCCGAAACGTCGACAGCCACAGGGCATTGGACAGAACGATTCCCTTCGGAAGCCGGCGGTCGACGACCTGCTGGAACTCCTCCAGGGTCGGATCGGGGCGCCTTTCAGCCTGCGAGAGACCGGAGCGGGCGATCAGCCGGTAGCGGTTGTGCTTGAAGGGGAAGAACACGAGCACCCCTTCCTCGTGCCAGACAATGACGAGTTCGTTCTCGGGGAACGGATATCCCGTCACCTCCACATCGGCCAGAATCCAGTCGTCCGACCGGGTCGAGCCGAGAAACGTCAGTCCGAGATGCTCGCGGATCAGGCTATGGGCACCGTCGCAACCGACCATCCATGACGCCTGAGCCGTCTCCTCCGTCCCGACCGCGTGCCGCAACACCGCCGACACGCCATCGCCGTCATCCTGGAAACCCATCAGCTCGAGACTGCGATCGACAGTGACACCAAGGCGTCCGAGATGCTCCTCCAGGACCCGTTCGGTTTCAGATTGAGGCAGCATCAGCGAGAACGGATAAGCGGTCTCCAGGGTGCTGAGATCGAGATGCGCCACTGTCTTCCGGCCGCTCATGATATTGACGGACGTGACCTGATTTCCGGGCTCGATCAGATCGGCACTGCATCCGGCGCGGTCGAACAGCTCAAGAGATCGGCTCCAGATGGCGGCCGCCTTCGACTTGTCGGTCCGGGCGGCGGACTTGTCGACGATGCGCACGGGAATATTGTAGCGGGCGAGCTCGATGGCGAGGGTGAGCCCAACCGGACCTGCCCCGATGATCAGAACGTCGTCGGTCATGAACAATCCTTGCGGTTATCGGGATCGCTCAAACGTTGCGCAGCAGGGTCCCGAACGTTGAATGCCGATACGCGGGCTTGACTGAACTCGAACACATATCTGCAACCCCTTCGGAAAAGCGGCCTTACTCAAGCCTCTTCCGGAACAGCCACGCGGCCGCGCTCAGGGTGAAAGCCGCAATGAACGCAAGGGGAATCGTCAGCGTGACGACCTGGGAAACCGGAATATCCTTGAGAAACACCCCGCGGACAATCACCAGGAAGTAGCGGAGAGGGTTGATGTAGGTGACCGGTTGCAGCCAGCCCGGCATGTTCTCGATCGGCGTCGCAAAGCCCGAGAGCAGCATTCCGGGAACGAGGACCAGGAAGGCACCGAGGATGGCCTGCTGCTGCGTCATGGACATTGCCGAGATGAACAATCCGAGCCCGACGATGGAGGCCATGAAGATGATCGAACTTCCATAGAGCAGCAGGAGCGATCCCCGCAGCGGGATGCCGAAGACCACGATGGCGGCAACGATGTAGAGACTGATATGCACGAGCCCGATCATCATGGGCGGCAGAAGCTTGCCGATCAGGATCTCATGCGTCCTCAAGGGAGAGACCATCAGCTGATCGAAGGTGCCGAGTTCGCGCTCCCGGGCGATCGACAGGGCGGTGACGATCATCCCGATCAGGAGCGCGATGCTTCCGATAAGATTGGGCACCATGAACCATTGGTAGATCAGGTTCGGGTTGAACCAGTTGCGCGGCATGATGCTGACGGCCGATGATTTCGCTTTCTGCCCTGCCGGCGTGTCGGCGGAGAGACCGGCGACGATCTGGTTGAGATAGCCGCCGACGATCTGCGAGGCATTCGAGCGGCGCCCATCGAGAATGATCTGCACATCCGTCGGCTGCTTGGCCTCGATGTCGCGCGAGAAGGTCGGGGAAATCTGAACGGCCGCGAGGACCTTCTGGCGGTCGACCGCCTCATGCAGGACCTCTGGCGAATCCGTGAACGACACCTTGCGGAACGTCGGCGAGCCCTCGATCCGTTGCACGAGTTCATAGCCCCAGTGGCCGGCATCCCGGTTGAGCACCATGACGTCGACGTTGCGCACTTCCAGGGTCGCCGCGTAGGAGAACACGACGAGCTGGATCACCGGCGGCACGATCAGGATGATGCGCCCTCGCGGATCGCGCAGCACGGCGAGAAGCTCCTTGAGGATCAGGGCCTTGAGGCGTGTCCACCACATGTCAGACGATCCTCTTGCGAATATTGCGGGCAGCCAGCACGAACAGGATCGCCCCCATCAGCAGCATGACGGCAATGGCCTGCCCGAACATCGGCCAGATGTCGCCGGCGAGGAACACGGTCTGAAGGCTCGGAATCAGGTAGCGGGACGGCACGATCATCGTGATCCACTGGATTGCCGTCGGCATCGAGTCGATCTCGAACAGGAAGCCGGAGAGCAGGAAGGCCGGCAGGAAGGCGGACATCAGGGCGAGTTGCGAGGCCAGAAACTGGTTCTTCGTGGCAGCCGAGATTAAAAGCCCCTGCCCCAGCGCCGGGATCAGGAAGGTCGCGCACAACGCATAGAGCGCGAAGACCGAGCCGCGGAACGGCACATCGAAGACGAAGACCGCCAGCAGCACGCAAAGTGTCATCGCAGCGAGGCCGAGCAGGAAATACGGGACGATCTTGCCGATGAGCAGCTCGGTGGCCGTGACCGGGGTCGCCATCACCGCCTCCATGGTGCCGCGCTCCCATTCGCGGGCGATGACGAGAGATGTCAGGAGGGTTCCGACAAGCGTCATGACGATGGCGATGGAGCCCGGCACCAGGAAGAAGCGGCTCGTCAGCTCGGGATTGAACCAGAAGCGCTGTTCGACCGTGATCGGCGGAGCCTTTGCCGTGCTTTCCGACCGGCGCAAAGCCGCCCAATTGGCAACGGTGCCCTGCGTATAGTTCTGCACGAAATTCGCGTTGTTCGGCTCGGATCCGTCGACGATGACCTGGAGCGAAGGATTCCGGTCGGCGGCGAAATCCGCGGCGAATGTTGCCGGAATGATCACGATGCCGCGGACTCGGCCCAGCACCAGGTCCTCCTCGAACTGCCGCCGGTCGCGTCCATACGTGACGTCGAAATAGGCGGAGGCCTGGAAGCTCGCGGCAAGATCCTGCGTCACCGGCGTCATGTCCTCGATCACGAGGCCGATATGTGTGCGCGTGGTGTCGAGGGAGACCGCATAGCCGAACAGGAACAGCAGGACGACTGGCAGCACCAGCGTGATCAGGATGCTGCTGGGGTCCCGAACGATCTGATAGACTTCCTTGCGGATGAGGGTCGCAAGCCTGCGGATGCGATCGGTCCGGCTCATGCGGCCGCCCTTTCTTCGCTTTCCGAGGCCTCCACCAGCGCGATGAAGGCATCCTCCATCGTCGGGTCGGGGTTTTCGGATGTGGCGACCTTCGCCTTGAGTTCGTCCGGCGAGCCGAGAGCGATGGAACGGCCGCGATAGATGAGCGAGATTCGGTCACAGTACTCAGCCTCATCCATGAAATGCGTGGTCACCAGCACGGTCACGCCCTTCTCGACGAGGCCGTTGATATGCGTCCAGAATTCACGGCGAGTGATAGGATCGACACCGGAGGTCGGCTCGTCGAGGAAGAGCACCTGCGGCTCGTGCATCACTGCGCAGGCCAGGGCCAAGCGCTGCTTCAGGCCCAGAGGCAGATCCTTGGCCGACATGTCGGCGCGTGCCTTGAAGTCGAAGATGTCCGTCATCAGGCTGATGCGCTCGCGTCTGCGCTGGCCGGAGAGCCCATAGACCCCGGCGAAGAAATCGAGGTTTTGGGCGACGCTGAGATCGCCATAGAGCGAGAACTTCTGCGCCATGTAGCCGAGCCGGTTGCGGGCCTCCGCGCCGTCGCGACGCAGGTCGAAGCCGGCGACGCGCCCCTCGCCCTCCGTCGGCTTCAGCAACCCGCACAGCATCTTGAAGGTCGTCGACTTGCCCGCTCCGTTCGGACCGAGCAGACCAAAAATCTGGCCGCGCGGAATATCGAAGGTGATCTTGTCGGAAGCCGTGAAATCGCCGAAGCGCTTGGTCAGCCCATGCGCCTCGATCACCGGCCTGTCACCCTCCTGCGGCAACGCACGCGCCGCATCCGCAAGCCTGGATCGCCCTCCGGGCCCGCCGCCCAGCATGTCGACGAAGGCGTCCTCGAAACGCGGCGGCGTCGGCTCGACCTTGACATCGGCACCGGCGTCTTTTGGCACGGCAAGGTTGGCATCGGTGCCAGCCTTCATGACCAGACGGATCGCATCGCCCTGAATGACGCCATCGATGACGCCATCGCGATTGAGGACCTGCGCCAGCACCTGCCGCCTGCGGCCCTCCGTTCCCGAAAGCCGGAACACCCGACCGTCAACCCGCGAGGTCAGGTCCGCCGGCTCACCTGCGAAGAGCAGCTTGCCCTGGTTGAGCAGGAGAACGCGGTCGCAGGCCTCGGCCTCGTCGAGATAGGCGGTCGACCAGACAACCCCAATGCCTTCCTTAGTCAGGTCCTCCACCATCTTCCAAAGCTCACGCCGCGAGATCGGATCGACACCGACGCCCGGCTCGTCGAGCAGCAGCAGGCGCGGCTTTTTGAGAAGCGCGCAGGCGAGGCCGAGCTTCTGCTTCATGCCGCCGGAGAGCTTGCCTGCCAGACGCGCCGTGAAGCGCTTCAGATCCGTGAAAGTCAGAAGCTCTTCGAAGACAGCTGGCCGCTCGGATTTGGGAAGCCCACGCAGATCGGCATAGAGATTGAGGTTCTCCTGGATCGTGAGATCCTCGTAGAGACCGAAGCGCTGCGGCATGTACCCGATGGCGGCCTGGATCTCGGCCGCCTGCCGGACCGTGTCGAAACCGAGCACCATGAGCGAGCCTTCTTCCGGCACCATGAGTCCCGTCATCAGGCGGATCAAAGTGGTCTTGCCCGCGCCGTCGGGTCCGACAAGGCCCGTGATCTCGCCGCCGCGGATGATGCCGGACACCTTGTCCAGGGCCGGAGGCGTGGCCCCGAACCGCTTGGTCACCTCGGCGAGGCGAATGAAGTCCGGCCTAGAACTCTCGACCTTGGAACTCTCGACATGGGTAGGCGTGTCAGCCATGGTCCTGCCTCTCCGGCTCCTGCAGCTTTCACGATGATCGACGCGACAATTCTAGTCGGCCCGCGCTGTCGCGGTGTCCTGCGGCAAGCGGATCGTCACCGGCATTCCCTGGCGCAGCCCCGTATCGGGCTGATCGATGATCACACGCAGCCGGTAGACCAGATCGGTCCTCAGGTCCGGTGTCTCGACCGACTTGGGCGTGAACTCGGCAACGGGAGAGATGAACCCGATCCGCCCCTGATAGGGTCTGTTTGGAGCGGTATCCGTCGTGACCTCGACGATCATGCCGGGGTGGACGCGGCCCAGATCCGGCTCCGCTACATAGGCTCTCACCCAGACATCGCCGGTTAGAGACACGGTATAGACGATGTCGCTCGGAGACACGATCGCGCCTGGCTCCCGGACACGCGACAGGACGATGCCGTCAGACGGTGCCCGCAGTTCGGCATCCGTAAGAGACGTCCTGCTCGCGGCGAGGTTGGCCTCAGCGGCTTGGAGGTTCGCGCGCGCGGCATCGATGTCCTCACGTCTCGTACCTTCCTCCAAGAGGTTCAGCGCTTCCTGCGCATGTCTGGCCCTCGCGCGCGCCATGTCGCGGTTGGCTGTCGCCAGATCGAGGCTCGCCTGAGAGACGGCGCCGTTCGGCCGCAGACGCTCGGTCCGCTCATAGGCGAGTTCGGCATTCTGCTGGTCTGCAAGGCTCTCCGCGAGTGCGGCCTTGGCCTGGGCGATCTCGGCCTCGCGCGGCCCTGCCTCGAGCTTCTGAAGGGTTGCGCGCAGGCTCTGGACCTGACCTTCTGCCGCAGCGACCGCATCCTTGTAGGGCTGAGCATCGAGGCGTGCGATTACATCGCCAGTCTTGACGCTGTCGCCCTCGTCGACCCGGGTCTCGGCGATCCGACCACCGACCCGGAAGCCGAGCTGGACCTGCCGGATGTCGACATTGCCATAGAGAATCGTTGCGTCGTGTCGGGCCTCGATCCAGCCGAGTTCCGCGGGCAGGTTGAACCACCACGCCGCACCCCCTCCAAGCAGCAGGGCTAACAAGCCTATGCCGACGATCTTTCTGTTCATTACCGTTTGCCTTCGTGACCGATCGCGGCGACCAGCTCTCGGGCGTGCGCCTGGATCGTGGAGAGTTGGGATGGCCCGATCGAACTCCATCCGAGCTTGGTCATCACGGCCGCATGAGCCATGCGGAAGACGAGGACGCTGCCGAGCAGCGACATCGTGCGAAGCCGGATGTGTTCGGACACCGGATCATCGCGAAGCAGGATGGCGACCAACCTGCCAACCACGTCGAACATCGGGCTCATGACCGCGTCGTAGATGCGGCGGAACGCTTCCGTGGGATACATCTGTTCGCGGATCAGGAAGCGGGCCCAAGGCTCCGATTCCTTGCTGACGAAAAGGGCCGCAACGGTCTCGACGATCTGCGTGAGAAGGGCCCGCGCCTCCCCTTCCTCCACGGGCTTGCCGTTCTCATCGGCCTGGAGGAAGCGCCCCCTCACCTTCTCTCGCATCGGAGACACGTGAACCCCGATCTGCTGGGCGATGAACTCGGCGGTCGCGATGTACAGTCCTTCTTTGCTGCCGAAATAGTACGGAATGGCCTGCTGGTTCACGCCGGCAGCATCAGTCAGCATCCGGGTCGTCGCCCCGTCGAAGCCGTAGCGACCGAACACATCGATGGAGGCTGTCAGAAGTTTTTCGCGGGTCAGGTCACCGCGAACGACCTTGGCTTGCTGTCTCGGAACCATCGCTTCACCTCATGCTCCAAAGACATATAATTCATATGATTGAATAAGTCAATCATATGAATTCTAATCGGAAAAATTCCTTTATCTTACAATAAGTTGCCCATTGAATCCTTGAGGTCGACAGGCTCATCGCTTCGTGCGAAAGCCCTGCCAGTGGGTTTCACCGACAGGGCTTCGACAGCGATGATCTTGGATCGGGAATAAACGTCCGGGCGGTTACCAGTTGGTCACGGAGCCATCCCGGCGCTTGAGATGGGGTGCCTCCCAGAACTCGAAGCTCTGTCTGGCGATCAACTCCTCGTTGACCTCGATACCGAGACCCGGCGCATCGGGAACGGGATAATAGGATCCTTCCAGCTTCGGCTGAACCGGGAAGAAATCGGCATTGTCGAAGCCGAGATGGGTCTCTGCGGGGCTCGCTCGGGTCTCGAGCCACGAGAAGTTCGGCACGGCAGCCGAGAAGTGAATCGTCGCCGCCGTGCAGACAGGGCCGAGCGGGTTATGCGGCATCATGTCGACGTAGTGGGTTTCGCTCCAGGCTGCGACCTTCATCGATTCCGTCAAGCCGCCGACGTTGCAGACGTCGAGGCGATTATATTGATGGATGTCGCGTTCGATATAGGGCTGGAACTGCCATTTCGACGCGAACTCTTCACCGATGGCGAAGGGAATGTCAGTCAGCCGACGCAACGCCTCGTAGGAACTCGGCGACTCGTCGCGGATGGGCTCCTCCAGAAAGTCGAGTGTGCCGGACGGCATCTTCTGGCAGAAGCTCGCCGCCTCGGCGACGCTAAGGCGATGGTGATAGTCGATCCCGAGGACGACATCCGCACCGAGAGCCTCACGCGCCTTCACGCACCATTTGGCCGTCGTCGCGATATGCTCGCGCGGCTCGTATATCTCTTTATGCTCGTGCCCCGATGGCGAGAGGCGCATGGCGGTCCAGCCATGTTCGACCAGCATCCGCGCCTGCTCGATCATGGCAGGGCCCGGCTCGGCGAAGGTGGTGGCAAAGGTCGGAATGCGGTCGCGCTGCTTGCCTCCGAGCAATTCGTAGACCGGCACGCCGAGAGCCTTGCCTTTGACGTCGTGCAGCGCGATGTCGATGGCGGAGATCGCGGCCTGCAGCACTCGGCCGCCCTCGAAATACTGGCTGCGATACATTTCCTGCCACAGCGCGCCGATCTTGAACGGATCGCGCCCACGCAGGAACTCGGCGTAATGCTCGAGCGCCCCGACGACGGCCTTCTCACGCCCGGAGAGCCCGCTTTCGCCCCAGCCGAAAATGCCTTCGTCCGTCTCGACCTTCACCAGAAGCTGGTTGCGGATGCCGACTTTGACGGCATAACTCTTGATCGCAGTGATCTTCATCTCGTCCTCGGATTACCAATGCCACAGGGTGCCGTCTTCGAGACGGTTCACGGGCAGATACGCGCGCTGATAGGGATATTTTTCCGCAAGCCTCTCATCGATCTCGACGCCGTGGCCGATGGCGTCGCCCGGATGCAGATAGCCGTCCGAGAGACTCCAGGCGCCCGGGAAGACCTCGAGGATCTGCGGCAGGTAGCCGGAATATTCCTGGATGCCGAAATTGGGCACCCACAGATCGAGATGCAGATTGGCGCCGAGACAGATCGGCGACATGTCCATCGCGCCATGGCAGGCGGTGCGGACATTGTAGACGGAAGCGAAGTCCATGATCCGCCGGAGCGCCGTTACACCACCGGCATGAACCGTCGTCATGCGAATGTAATCGATGAGCTGCTCCTCCAAGAGGAGGCGTGCATCCCAGATGGTGTTGAACACCTCGCCGACCGCAAGCGGCGTCGTGGTGTGCTTGCGAATGAGCCGGAAGCCCTCCTGATGCTCGGCTGCGACGGCGTCTTCGAGCCAAAACAGGCGCGCGAATTCGAGGTCCTTGCCGAGCCGGGCCGCCTCGATGGGTGTCAGGCGGTGATGCGTGTCGTGCAGCAGCTCAATGTCCCAGCCATGGGCCTCGCGTACCGCCTTGAAAAGCTCAGGCACGTATCGCAGATACTTCGAGGTCGACCATGTCTCCTCATGCGGGAAGGCATCGTCGGCGGCGTTGTTGGTGACCGATTTGGCGCCGGTTCCGTAGACATCCGGAAGTCCGGGAATGCCGACCTGGACACGGATCGCCTTGTAGCCCTGCTCCTTGCGCCTGCCGACGGCTTCGACTGCTTCCGCGATGTCGCGGCCCTGGGCGTGGGTGTAGCACAGCACCTTCTCGCGGCTCGCGCCGCCCAGAAGCTGGTAGAGAGGCATGTTGGCGGCCTTAGCCTTGATGTCCCAGAGCGCCGTATCGATGCCGGCGATGGCAGCCATGGTCACCGGGCCCCGGCGCCAATAGGCGCCCTTGTAGAAATACTGCCAGATATCCTCGATGCGGCTCGGATCACGCCCGATCAGGAGCGGCACCAGGTGATCCTGAAGATAGGCGACGACAGCCTTCTCGCGGCCGTTCAGCGTGGCGTCCCCGACCCCCGTCAGCCCCTCATCGGTGAAGATCTTGACCGTGACGAAATTTCGTCCCGGCGAGCAGACTATGACTTTGACATCGGTGATTTTCATCGATCTATCCGTTGGCTGAAGCCGCGCGGCTCGCATCGTACCGGAACCGGTTGTGCATGCGCCGATTGCGCGGGTCGGGATGGGGAATGGCGGAAAGAAGCGCACGCGTGTAGTCGTGCGCCGGTGCGTTGATGACCTGGTCGGTATCACCCGTCTCGACGATCTTGCCGCGATACATGACCGCGACGCGGTCGCACATGTAGCGGATCACCGACATGTCATGCGAGATGAAAACGTAGGAGAGCCCAAGCTCATCCTGAAGCTTCATCATCAGATCGAGCATCTGCGAGCGCAGCGATACATCGAGCGCCGAGGTCGCCTCGTCGGCGACGATCAGGCGCGGGTTGACCGCGATGGCGCGGGCGATGCCGATGCGCTGGCGCTGGCCGCCGGAGAAGGCATGCGGATAGCGCTCGCGCCAGGACGGTTCCAGCCCGACCTGCAGCATCAACTCGGCGACGCGGTCGTCGAGCTCCCTGCCCCGCATGCCGGCAAGCTTCAGCGGCTCGGCGATGATCTGACCGACATTCTTGCGTGGGCTGAGGGAGCCGACCGGATCCTGGAAGATCATGCGGACCTCGCGGCGGACTTTCTGCAGCGACGCCTTGTCGGCGGTGCGGATGTCGATTGTCTGTCCGTCCGGGCGGCGATAATCGATGCTGCCGGCCTGCGGGTCGTAGATCCGCAGCAGGCAGCGGCCCATCGTCGTCTTGCCCGAGCCGGATTCGCCGACGATGCCGAGCGTCTCGCCGGGACGGACGGTCAGCGACACGTCGTCGACGGCCTTGAGGCCCGACGGGAACGTCATGGAGAGGTTTCTGACGTCGAGCAGCGGCTTCGTCCCGGCGGGAATCGCGGCACGCGCCGTCCTGGCCTCCGCCTTCTTCTCCAGCTTGACGACGGAGCCGATCAGCCGGCGCGTGTACTCGTCCTGCGGGGCATGGAAAATCTGCTCGACCGGCCCCGTCTCCATGACCTTGCCGCGATACATGACAAGAACGTCGTCAGCGATCTCGGCGACCACGCCCATGTCATGGGTGATGAAGAGCACGGCCATGCCGTGGCTCTTCTGCAGCTTCCGGATGAGATCGAGGATCTCGGCCTGTGTCGTCACGTCGAGCGCCGTCGTCGGCTCGTCGGCGATCAGGACGGATGGGTTGCAGGCAAGCGCCATCGCAATCATCACGCGCTGGCGCATTCCGCCCGAGAACTCGAAGGTATAGCGGTCGATGGCCGATTCAGGGCGTGGGATTTCCACCTGCCGCAGGAGTTCCAGAACCCGCTCACGCTGCTCGTGCTTCGAGGTGCCGAAATGGATGCGCAGCGTTTCGCCGATCTGGGTGCCGATCCGATGAACCGGCGACAGGGAACTCATCGGCTCCTGGAAGATCATGGCGATCTCCTTGCCGCGCACGCTGCGGATGTCCCTGCCCCGCGGGTCGAGCTTGGCGAGATCGGTGATCGAACCATCCGCCCGTGTCAGCAGGATCGAACCGCTCTCGATGCGCCCGGGCCGGTCGACGATCTGCAGGATCGATCGGGCGGTCACGGACTTGCCGGATCCGGATTCGCCGACCACGCAAAGCGTCTGGCCCCGCTTCAGGTCGAACGAGACGCCGTCGACGGCCTTGAACAGGCCGGTGCGGGTCGGAAAAACGGTCCTGAGGTCCCTGACCTGGAGGATCGTATCGCTCATGACACCGACTCGTAGGGATCGGCGGCATCGCGCAGACCGTCGCCAAGGAAGTTGAGGGCAAGCACGGAGATGACGATCGCGGCAGCCGGGGTGAAGAGGAGCCACGGCGCCTGCGCCACGGCGCGGATGTTCTGCGCCTCCTGCAAGAGGACGCCCCAGGAGATGATCGGCGGCTGCAGGCCGATCCCGAGGAAGGAGAGTGCCGTCTCGGCGAGGATCATCGAGGGGATCGCGAGCGTCAGGGTCGCGATGATATGGCTGATGAAGGACGGCACGAGATGATGGAAGATGATGCCGATCTCGCTCATGCCGTCGAGGCGGGCGGCGGTCACGAAATCCTCGCCTCTGAGCGACAGGAACTTGCCGCGCACTTCCCGCGCTAGGCTCGTCCAGCCGATCAGCGACACGATCAGGGTGATGACGAAATAGGTGCGCAGCGGCGGCCAGCCGACGGGAATCGCGGCGGCAAAGCCCATCCAGAGCGGAATGGTCGGGATGGAGCGAAGCAACTCGATGAGGCGCTGGATGCCGAGATCGACCCAGCCGCCGAAAAATCCGGAGATACCGCCGATGGTGACGCCGAGGATCAGGCTCATGAAGACGCCGACGAGGCCGATGGACAGCGACACCTGCGCCCCGTGCACGACACGGGAGAAGATGTCCCGGCCGAGGCGGTCGGCACCGAAGACATACATGCTGTCGCCGGGCTTCGGGTTCGCGAGGCCGAAGAGCTTGGTCTGCATCGGGATGAAGCCGAGGAGACGATAGGGCTGGGCCGGCACGAAGAAGGAAACGGGAAGCGGCTTCGTCGGATCGGGCGTGAATTCCCGGCGCATCGACTCGGTGTTCAGGGTCATCTTCAGCTGGTCGACATGCGGCTGGAACGAGCCGTCGAGCAGAAGCGACAGCACCTGCGGCGGGGCGTAGGTGAAGCGAGAATTGGTGGCATTGGGATCGTAGGGCGCGATGAAATCCGCGAGCGCCGCGACGAGATACATGAAAATGATCACGACGAGACTGACGAGCGCGACCTTGTGCTTCTTGAATTTGAGCCAGAACAGACGCCACTGGCCGGCAACGGCCATGTCCTTGCCGCGAAGATCGAGCGAAGGCCCCGTTTCGGGAGGGAGGCTTACGATATCTGTCATTGCAGCCTGATCCGCGGATCGGTGATGGCGAGCAGGATGTCCGAGATCAGCGTTCCGATGATGGTGAGCACCGAGATCAGCAGGATCAGCGAGCCGGCGAGATACATGTCCTGCGCGAGGAGCGCGCGGAGCAGCAGCGGTCCGGTCGTCGGCAGACTCATGACGACCGAGACGATGATCTCACCGGAAATGACTGCCGGCAGGATCCAGCCAAGCGTCGAGATCAGCGGGTTGAGAGCAAGCCGCACGGGATATCGCAACAGGAGTTCCAACTCCGACATGCCCTTTGCGCGGGCGGTCGTGACATAGGGCTTGGAAAGCTCATCGAGCAGGTTGGCGCGCATGATGCGCACCAGGGCCGCGAGCGAACCCAGGCCGATGACGACCACCGGGAGCCAGACATGCTGGGCGAAATCCAGAAGCTTGCCAAAGCTCCAGGGCGCATCGACATAGTCCGGAGAGAACAACCCGCCGACGCTCTGGCCGAACCAAGCCGACATGATGTACATGGCGGAGAGCGCCATCAGGAAGTCCGGCACGGCGAGGAAGAAGAAGGCGAGGAAGGTCGCGGTGTAGTCGGAGATCGAATACTGGCGCACCGCCGAGAGAATACCGATCGGAATCGCAATCGCCCAGACGAAACAGAGCGTCAGAACCGACAGAAGCAGCGAAAAACCGAGACGGTTCCAGATGAGCTCGGTCACCGGCTTTCCAAGCTCGAAGGAGATGCCGAAATCGCCGCGCATGAGAATGCCGGCAATCCACTTGTAATATTGGAAATAGATCGGCTGATCGAGGCCATAGCGCTCCCGCATGGCAGCGACCGTTCCCGCTTCCACCGCACCACCCTGGCTCGCCCAGTCGGCCATCAGGGTCGTCAGGTAGTCGCCCGGAGGCAATTGAATGATGATGAAAGCGACAATCGAGACCGCGAAAAGTGTCGGGATCGCGAAGACCATTCGCTTGACGATGTAGCGGAGCATGAAGCTGACCGTTCGAAAAAACGGGTTGGTGTCCGGCGGCGGCATGGCTGCCGCCACCGGAACAGCGAGAAGCCTTACTTGACTGGCTTGTCGAAATACCACTGCGTGAGCGTCGGCGCCGGATGCCAGAGGTTTCCGGTGATCGGAATGCCGTTGACGACATTCTTTAGATTATTCGACGTCATCATGTATTTCGGCATGGGACGCGAGATGCCGATATTCAGGAAGTTGTCGGCAGACAGATTGAGGAAATCCTTCATCTTCTGGCGGCGATCGTCGTCCGTGACGGCAGCATTGACCTTGTCGTAGGCAGCCATCAGCGCCTTGATCGATTCCGGCGGCTCCTCACCCGTCGAGCGGTTCGAATACCACTCGCTCCACTTCATGGCGAAGAAGATGTCCGCCTTCTGGAAGGGCATGTAGCAGCGCGGATCCGTATAGACCTCGGAGAGACCGCCGACGCAGTTCCAGATATAGGCGTCCTGCTCATTCGCATACCACATGGTGTTGAGGCGCGCGCGGTCGGTGGTGCGGAGCTGGATATCGATGCCGACATCCTTGGCATATTTCTGCACCATCTGCATCACGTCCGGATAGGACAGGCCGAAGACGTCGGCCACCATGAAGTTGATGGTGAAGCGCTTGCCGGCCTCGTCGAGACGGAAGCCCTCCGGATCCTTCTTCGGCAGGATCTTGTCGAGCATCTCGGCCGAGCGCTTCGGGTCGAACTCGGTATACTGCTTCGCCTCACGTTCGTTGAAGAGTTCGTGCTCAGGCTGGACCGCCACCTGCGCCGGCGCGCCTTGCCCCACATAGACGAGGTCGATGATCTCCTGGCGGTTGATCGCGTGGCTGAGCGCGATGCGGAAATCCTTGTTCTGGAAGATCTTGCGCTTGACCGGATCGGTGGAGTTCAGGTTGAGCAGGATGACGGCATCGTTCGCCGGCAGGTCCTTCACGTCGACGAAGCGGTAATTGCCGGTCTTCTGGCCGTCGAAGAGCACGGACTTGAACGTCGCGTTGTTGATGTGGCGGAAGGCGAAGTCGAATTCGCCGGACGTCATCTTGAGCGCCATCAGCTGCGGATCGTCCAGCTTCGCCCAGGTGATGCCGTCGATATAGGGCAGCTGGTTTCCGGCCGTGTCCACCTTCCAGTAATAGGGATTGCGGGTGGCGACCACGCGCTCGCTGTCGGCGTAGGGAACGGTCAGCACCCAGGGGTTGAGCGTCGGCAGCTGCAGGTTCTGCCAGAACGGCGGCTGGAAGGTCAGAGAGATCTTTGAATTGAACAGCGCCACCCAGTCGCCCGCGGCCGGATTGGCCTTCAGCAGGGCCGGAATGCCGTCCTTGTTGTACTTCTCGTGGAACTGGCTGAGATAATGCTTGGGATAGATGACCGGCAGATGGCCCTGGCCATAGGCGAGCTGCTGCAGGAAGAGACCGTAAGGGGATTCGAACTTGAACTCGACCGTCTGGTCGTCGATCTTGGTGACCTTGACCGGCTTGCCGGCCACCGTGAAGGTCGGGTTCTTGGCGGGCGAAAGCGCGTTGTTCATGAACACGTCTTCGTACCAGAACATGATGTCGTCGACCGTGAAGGGCTGGCCGTCGCTCCATTTCAGGCCCTTGCGGAGCTTGAACGTGTAGGTCGTCGCATCCTCTGACGCCTTGAACTCCTCGGCGAGCGACGGCATCACCTTCTTCCACTGCGGGTCCCAGCGGACGAGCAGTTCGTTGGCGATGGTGCGGGTCAGGTTGTAGTGGTCACCATTGGCGAGGATCGTGGTGCGCAGCGTCCCGCCGTACTTGCCGACGCCGTCGATCATGGTCTCCACGTAAGGCTTTTCCGGAAGACGGCTTGCGACGGCGGGCAGCTTGCCGGCCTTCACCTGCTCGTCGAGCACCGGCGCTTGCTTGTAATCGGCAGCCCAGGCCGGACACATCGCCCCCAGGAATACGGTGCTTAGAAGGCCCGTCGACATGACGAGGCCGGGCAGCTTCTGCTGATAGCCCATATTGCTTCCTCCTCTTGGCCGGCTTTCTGCCGGTTTCCTCCCGCGCGAGACCTTTCGGGTTTCGCAAAGGAAAGCTTTCAAATCGTACATTATTTGTCAATCCGAATGTACGACCCACGAGGTTTCGCTCTTGGCAACTCTTGGAAAAGTGCATAAAAATCAGCCTTATGAGAATGATTGCCAATATCCGAGGACCCGTTCCCGAGCGGGAGGACCTGGCGGACGACAGTGAGTCCTCCATCTACGAGCGGCTGCGCGACGACATCATCCATGGCCGGGTCAAGCCGAACGAGCGCCTGAAAGTCGCCGAGCTCGCGAGCCGGATGGGCACCTCCACCAATCCCGTGCGCGAGGCGCTTCAGCAATTGCGCGGCGAGGGATTCGTCATCATGACGCCCAACCGCGGCGCCCGGGTCCGCCCGATCGACGAGGAATTCGTGCGGGACATCTGCGAGATCGAGGTACTGATCGAGCCCGCCCTCACCCGCTGGTTCGTCGGCATCGTCACGAAGGCCGATATCGAGGAACTCGAACGCATCGAGGCGGAGATCGAAGCGCTGAACTTCGCCGACCAGGCGAAGCATTCCAATCTCGACCTGCAATTCCATCGCCTAATGTACGACCGCCATTACAACCGCCACGCGGTCGACCTATGGGTGCGCCATCGCCAGATCCTCTGGGCCATCAGCCGCCGCTTCCCGACCTCGCTCAGCCGGCAGTCGAACGTGCTGGAGGAGCACAAGGAACTGATCGCCTGCATCAAGGCGCAGGATGCCGAGGGTGCTGCCCAGGCGATCGCGAAACATGTAAGCGGTTCCGGACGGCACATCATCGAGCATATGCGCCTCGCCCGATTGTCGTCGCAGCAGTAACCGTCAAAGGTACTGACGCATGAAGGTCCCGGCCCTGGCAATCGCCTGGCGCCCCTGCTCGAGATGCGCGTTCCATAACGGCCATGCGTGGATCATGTAGGGCCATACTTCGAGAGTGACGGCCACATTGGCACCGCCCAATGCGCCGGCAAGGCGCACGGAATCCGCGAGCAGGGTTTCGTCCGATCCGACTTGGATCAGGGTTGGCGGCAGCCCTCTGAGATCGGCATAGAGTGGCGAGACGCGCGGATCCTTCCGGTCGATATCAGAGGGCAGATAGGCGTCGGCCAGCTCGTGGAGATAGCCGCCGTGAATGAGAGGATCGACGCTGTCCTTCGATGCAAGCGTGGTGCCCGACATGGTCAGGTCGGTCCAGGGCGAGAGCAGCCACAAGCAGGCAGGCAGCTCCTCGCCCGCCTCCTGAAGTTGACCGACAAGAGCGAGAGTCAATCCGCCGCCCGCGCTGTCGCCGCCGATTGCGATGCGGTTAGCAGCGATGCCCTGTCCGCGCAGGAAGCGCCACGCCTGCACTGCATCGTCCAAGGCGGCCGGAAAGGGATTTTCGGGCGCGAGACGATAATTCAGAGCGAGGGTCCGTACGCCGGCTGCTCGACCTGCCTCCGTCATAAGGCGGCGGTGACTGCGGATCGATCCCGAGCAATAGCCGCCGCCATGGAAGAACATGAAGACGCGCGATGGATCGCTTTCCGACACCATCGACCATTCGCCGGGAACGCCATTTGCATCAACGGGCTCGAGCGTGACGTCCTCGGCAACGGGCCAGACCGATCCGACCTCGTCGATGCGTTCGCGCCTCTGCTCCCAGCCGACAGGCCTGGGCTTCGATCCCAACAGGGCTCGGATCGCCTCGATCTCCGTCTGGTCCATCGTTCACCTCGGCAAGGCACAAAACGTTCACTGAAAGGCGAGCACCTGCTTTCTACGCTCATGGACCGGCCGTTGCAGTATCGGGCTTCCCCTCGGCCGCTTCCAGCTCCCCGCACAGCTCGTAGATGCGGATCGAGGCCGCGAAGCCTTTCGGCGTAATCCTATCCAACGCCCGGAATGCGAAACGGTCGTCGGCACGCTGCCGGATCGCATCGCTGACGATGATCTCGGTGCCGTATTCCTTGTTGAGAGGCTCCAGCCGGGCCGCGAGGTTTACGGTCGCACCAAGCACCGTGTAGGCCATGCGATCGTCGGATCCGATGGTGCCGACGACCGCCTCGCCGGTATGCAGCCCGAACCGCGTCCGGTAGGCCGGCCATCCTTCGCTCTCGAATTCAGTGTTCAGCCTGCGGTTGGCCTCGCGACAGGCCAGCACCGCGCTGCAGGCATGGGCAACATGGTCGGGATCGTCAGACGGCGCATTCCAGATCGCCATGATGGCATCGCCGACGAATTTGTCGACCGTGCCGCCGTGCTCCATGATCACGGCTGAGAGCACCGCGAGATATCGTGAGGTGCGGATCATCACCTGCTCGGGATCCGCCTTCTCGGTGATGTTGGTAAAGCCCGCGATGTCGGTGAACAGGACCGTGACCTCGCGCCGCGATCCGCCGAGCCGGAGTGCATCGCCGGTGGCAACGAGCTGCTGTACCAGCCGCTTCGGCACGAAGCTCGCGAATGTGCGCACCACGGTCCGCATGGTCGTGACGGATTGTCCGAGATCGTCGATTTCCCTGATCATCGAACGCACCTCTACGGGCGGCCCCGCAGTATCGAAGCGCTGGATCCGATCGGTCTCCCTTGCGAGCGCCTTCATGGATTGCGACAGCATCGAGCCGATCCACCACACCGCGGGCAGCGCGGCGAGAACGAATCCCAGCGCCAGCAGAACCATCCTTCGCCGCCCGGCCTCTATCTCTGCAAAAAACTCGTCGAGCGGCGCCATGACCGCGAGCCGAAGACCGGAAGCGCCCGCAGTCTTGATCGCGCGGAAGGCGGCGACATAAGTCCGGCCATCCTTCGTGTCGAAGATCTGCTGTGCCGAACCACCCTGTCTCCACGCCGCCAGAGGCTTGGCGATGTCGACCTTCACAAGCTGGTCGACGCGCGGCAGGTCGAGTGGGGCATCGGGCGCGCGGGCGCGCAGGAAGTCGGACATGCCGGGATGGGCGACGATCCGGCCGCTGTCGTCGAAAAGGAAGACGACACCCGAAGTGCCGAGCCGCTGCGAGGCCAGGAACGCATCTGTCTCGCTGAGAAGAATGTCGCCGGCGGCGATCCCGCCTCTTCCCCGCATGAATGGTGCCCTGATCGTGTACCCGGTGAGCGCGGCAACCTTGAACACGTACGGGTCTGTGATCGGGCTGGCGCCGGGCTGAAAGGCCCCTTGGTACCAGGGTCTCTCTCGGGGGTCATAATCGGCCGCTCGTTGCTCCTGCGCGAGAATCGTCATGTTGCGGGACAGGTAATAGGTAAACCGCCGCCTCTCCGTCCCTCCCGGCGGTGTTTCGACGATCGAAAGGCGGAACTCGGCCTCGGCAGGAGCACGAAGCTCCCGACGCAGGGCCGGTCCGGCACGATCCAGGGCGTCGAGTTCGATGAAACCGCCGTCGCCGTAGCCGGCATAGAGGTTGTAAAGTTGGCCATGCCGACGCAACAGCGCGGCGAGAATGGAATAGAGCGGCGGATTGTCGAGGATCGCGCCGGATTCGACCGGCGGGAGCTGGCGCAGCACCTCGAGAATGTCGAGCACGTCCTTGAACTGCCCGTCGACCCGATCCGCCGTATGGTCGGCGACGCGATCGATGAATGTCAGCGCCGCCGTGCGCGTGATGGAGCGGGCCCATTCGAAACTTAAAAAGACGAGAGAAAGCCCGACCGACAGCACGACTGCGACGAAGAGTGCCGTGATGGAGGGCTGATAGCCGAATCGGGCACGCATCTCGGTCTCACCAAGCCCTTGGCCCAAGAGCCTTCGCCCTGACCGCATGGCGAGTCGAGGAGATGCATGGGAACTTGAGCGCTCTGGATCGTGGCATGGGCGCCGCCGTCGGAGAAAGTGCCCTTACGGTAAACCTTTAGGAGAGATCCTGTCGAGACTGGGCAGCAGGAAGACCCTCCAGAAGGCCTCGGCTCTCGAACAGGTGCTTAGGCAATCTGGACGCTGCCGTATAGAATGGGCTTGTCGATGCCCGCGGGCCGGAGGAGGCGATGGCCAGCTTAACCGCCAGACTTCTCGGGCTATCCGGATGCCTGCTGGTGCTGCTTGCCCCTGTCTCCGCGGGGGCGGATCCCTTCTTCCTCCGCGTTTATGGCAGGACCTACAAGGTCGACCCGCGCTATCCCTCCGACGAACCTAAAGGGCCGAAGCCGCAGGAGGCCATGAAGGCCCTGCCCTCGGACCTCGGGAAAGGGCCCGGCTTCCGGCCCTCCCACGAGCAGGTTCTGGCCGAGGTCGAGGAGCGGGTCTGGATCGCACGCAACCAGCTCGACGACGCCCTGGACAAGGCAGCCGCCCGCAGCAGCCGCGGCAGCAACTCGGATGCCAAAGCGGCCAGGCAGGACATTACCGGATCGCTCGCAAACGGCACCGGACAGGGTCGCTCGCCGGAGTTGCAGACGCTCTACGATCGCGACAGAGCCCTGAACCTTCTGGTGCGCGAATTGCGGCAATCCATGGATCTGCCGATGCGAACGCCCGACTCGGGCTTTTCGCGGCCGAAACTGTCGCCGGAAATCGAAGCCAACTACCGCGAGCTCAAATTCGACCCGTTCGAGGCCTATTACGGCTTCAGACGCGTCAAGGCGGCCTTCAGGTCCGGCGATATGGAACTCATCGCCCAGGTTGCACAATATCCGCTCACGATCACCGGCAAGGTCAAGCGGATCATCCGTAGTCCGGCCCAGCTCGCAGCGGCGAAGGAAATTCTCCTCGATCCGAAGGTCCGCGAGGCAGTGGCCAACGCCAGCTTCGAGACGCTTTTCGTCCGTGACAAGGGCATGATGCTGGGTGACGGAGAGGTCTGGATCACCCGAGACAAGTCCGGTTTCGGCCTGGGCGCCGTCAATCGTGAATGACAAACCTCACCCCCTGCACTGGTCCCGCCAAGCCTCGCCGCTAGTTTTCCCGTCAATCGACCACGCATCGCGCAGTACATGAGAGGAGTTTTCGGATGGCAAGGGGCAAGCAGTTCAAGAGCATCGCCATTGCGGCCGTGACGGCTTTCGCGGGAATGACCGGCACTGTCGCTGCCGCACAATGCGGCAATTCGGCGGCGGGATTCGAAGCCTGGAAGGATCAGTTCGCCGTCGAGGCGCGGGCCAATGGCGTCAGCCCGGCAACCATAGCGGCTCTGAAGAACGCGAGCTATGCATCGGCCACCATCGCAGCCGACCGGGGACAGAAAAGCTTCCGCCTGTCGCTGGAGCAGTTTCTCGCCAAGCGGGGCGGGCCCGTCATCGTCTCGCGCGGACGGGCGCTCAAGCAATCCGAAGCGGCCTTGTTCGATTCCATCGAGCAGCGCTACGGCGTGCCGCCGGGGCCGCTGATCGCCATCTGGGGCATGGAAACGGCCTTCGGCCGTCAGCGGGGCAACCAGAACACCCTGTCGTCGATAGCAACCCTCGCCTATGACTGCCGCCGCTCGGAATTCTTCACCGATCAGCTCTATGCCACCCTGACCCTGATCGACCGCGGCGTCCTCACGCCGGGCACCCGCGGCTCAATGCATGGGGAGATCGGCCAGACCCAGTTCATGCCGAAGAGCATCCTTAACTACGGCACTGGTGGCAGCCTCGATGTCGCCGCCAATGCCCTGATGTCGACTGCCAATTTCCTCAAGGCCAATGGCTGGCGCGCAGGTGCCGGCTACCAGCCGGGCGAACCGAATTTCGCTGCGATCCAGGCCTGGAACGCGGCCTCGGTCTACCAGCGGGCGATTGCGCAGATCGGACAGCAGATCGACAGCGGAGGAAGCACCTCAGCGAGGCGCTGACAGCCTCGGGCCGATGCCTAGCGGCTTGCCAGAAGACGAAGGCAGGTGCCTGCTTTCTCGGCGGCCGGGCGGGCATCGGCCTCGCTGATCTTTCCCGACATGACGAGCGAACGGGTCTCGGCGACGACTGTGTCGCGCAAGGTGTCGAGGCTCTTCATGTTTCGCACCGATGCGTCGTAAATCATCCTGGAATCGGCCGGCAATCCCATCGCACATTGATCGGCAGCGGGGTTCGTTGCGGCATCGGCGTGGATCGCAACAGACCAGGCGGCGATCAATCCGACCGCGATGGCACGAAATGTCATATCCGTTTCCTCCCTGAGAACCCCGGCCCTCCCAGCCGAACCATCACTCCGCCGCGCGGGCAGGCAGAGCCTCACGCGGTTGCGGCGCTGCCCCTCCGCGTTCCGACCAGCGCTGCAGCACCACGAAGAGCGGCGACACGAACAGGACCGCGATGCAGGTCGACGCCAGCATGCCGCTGAAGACGGTGATGCCGATCGACTTTCTCGCGGCAGCGCCCGCCCCTGTCGCGAAGACCAGCGGCAGCACCCCCAGGATGAAGGCGAGGGACGTCATCACGATGGGGCGGAAGCGGATGCGCGCCGCCCTGACCGCGGCTTCCTCGATCGAAATCCCCTCGCGCAGACGCAGCTCCCTCGCGAACTCGACCACCAGGATGGCATTCTTGCTGGCGAGCGCGATGAGGAGCACGAGCCCGATCTGCGTGTAGATATTGTTTGCGGCACCCGCGATGGTCAGCGCCGTGACGGTTCCGAGCAGCGCCAGCGGAACGGCCAGAACCACCGCCAGCGGTGCGGACCAGCTCTCGTATTGTCCCGCCAGCACGAGCATGACGAGAACAAGGGCCAGGCCGAATACCCAATAGGACTGGTTCCCGAGCTGCGCCTCCTGGTAGGACACGCCGGCCCAGCCGAAGGTCATGCCGGGCGGCAGTGTTGCAGTGGCAATCGCATCCATCAGCTCAAGCGCCTGCCCGGAGCTGTAGCCCTGCGCCGATGCCCCATTGATCGTGGCGGAGGGATTGAGGTTGAACAGCGGCACCAAAGACGGGCCGAAGGACGGCGTGATGTCCGCAAGGGAGCTGATCGGGACCGCCTCCCCGCCAGAATTGCGGACGGTGAGCTGCCCTGCGGCGTCGGCGCTAAGTCGGAACCGGCTGTCGGCCTGCACGAAGACCGGGAAGGTATGACCGAAGCGCGAGATCTGCCCGGTATAGGTCGAGCCGAGATAGGTCTGAACGGTCTGGAAGGCATCGCCGATATCGACACCCAGGGTCTCGGCCTTGCGCCGGTCGAGATCGACCCGCAGCTGCGGCGCCCCGGCCCGGAAGGGCGTCATCAGCCGGGTCAGCGCCGGTTGGGCGTTGCCGGCCGCAATGATGGTCTGCGTGGCGCTTTCGAGCTTGCGGTAGTCGAAGGTCCCATCCCTGAGCTGCACCTGCATCTGGAAGCCGCCCGCGAGCCCGAGCCCCTGGATCGGCGGCGGCGGCACCACCGTGGAGCGTGCCTCCGGCAAGTCGTCGAGGCGGGCCTGCAGACCTGCATAGATCGAGAGCAGATCCTGGCCGGTTCCGCGCAAGCTCCAGTCCTTCAGGATCACATAGACGGTGCCGGCATTGGCAAGGGATGCGTTGTTGTCGAAGAGAGACACGCCTCCGATGGCGATGACATGTTCCACCCCTGGTGTCTCTCGGGCAATCGCCGTCACCTGATCCATGACCTTCGCGGTGCGCTCGAGCGAGGCGGCCTCCGGCAGCTGCACGCCAATCATCAGGTAGCCCTGATCTTCCGTTGGGATGAAGGCCGTGGGCAGGCGCACCAGCGACCAGATGGCAAACCCGACCAGCGCCAGAGCGATGATGGAAAACAGCAGCGAGCGGCGAACGAGCCGGCCGATCAGCCCGACATAGCCGGCTTCAAGGCGGCCATAGACGGCGTTGAAGGATCGATAGAACAGGTTCGGCCGACCGGTGCTCGGCCTCAGCCATTGCGCGCATTGAGTCGGCTTCAAGGTCACCGCGTTGATCGCGCTGATGACGGCGGTCGCCGCTATGACGAGAGCGAACTGGCGATAGAGCTGACCGACGATCCCGGGAAGGATCGAGGCCGGCAGGAAGACACAGAGAAGGACGAGCGTGATGGCGAGGATCGGCCGCAGCAACTCCCCCATGGCCGTAATGGCGGCCTGCTTTGCGTCCTGACCGGCCTCGATATGCTGCGATGCTCCCTCGACGACCACGATGGCATCGTCGATGACGATGCCGATGGCAAGGACGAGTGCGAACAGCGTCAGGAGATTGATGCTGAAGCCCAAAGCCGCCATGGCGGCGAACGCACCGATGATGGTGACCGGAACGGTGGTGACGGGCACCAGCGTTGCGCGCCAGTTCTGCAGGAACACCATGATGACCAGGAGCACGAGAACAGCCGCCTGGAACAGAGTCACATAGACCTCGTGGATCGACGCCTGGACGAAGCGCGTGGTGTCGAATGGGACGGAGTAGGAAACCCCCGACGGGAAGAGCTTCGACAGGCGCTCCATCTCGGTCTTCACGGAGTTGGCCACATCGAGCGCATTGGCACCCGGCAGCTGGAATATGGCGATTCCGGCAGCCGGTTTGCCGTCCATGTTGAGGAACTGGCTGTACGTCTGTGCGCCGAGCTCGACGCGTCCGATATCGCGGATGCGGGTAATGGCTCCGCCGACGCCGGAGCCCTCCTTCACGGCGATCTGCTCGAATTGTGCAGCGTCGGCGAAGCGGCCGCGCAGATCGAGGGTGAATTGGAAGGCCTGGCCCGTCGGTGCAGGCGGCGCGCCGATCTGCCCGGCGGCCACTTCCTGACTCTGCTCCTGGATGGCGTTGACGACATCGCTCGGCATCAGCGAGCGCAGCTTCATCTGATCGGCGTCAAGCCAGACGCGCATGCTGTACTGGCCGATGCCGAAAACGTTCGTATCGCCGACGCCCGGGATACGGGACAACGTGTCCTTGAGGCTGATGGCTGCATAATTGCTGAGGAACAGGCTGTCGCGTGAGCCGTCGGGCGACGTCAGCGTGACGATCTGCAGGATCGCCGTGCTCTTCTTCTTGGTGACCACGCCCTGCGCCTGCACGGCCTGCGGCAGGGATGCAAGCGCGGCTGCCAGGCGATTCTGCACCTGCACCTGCGCCTGATCGAGATCCGAGCCGACCGCAAACGTGACGATCAGCGAATAGGTGCCGTCATTGGCTGACGTCGATTGCATGTAGAGCATGTTCTCGACGCCGTTCACCTGCTGCTCGATAGGCAGCGCCACCGTGTCGACGACTGTCTGCGCATTGGCGCCGGGATAACGAGCGGTGACCTGAACGGTAGGCGGCGTGATCGGTGGATATTGCGTGATAGGCAGAGCGAGAATGGCAACCGCGCCGATCAGGATCACCAAAAGCGCAATGACATTGGATAGGACCGGACGCTCGATGAAGTACTTCGCGAGCATCGGCCTCTCCGTTATGGCTCGGCAGGCGCCGCGGAGGCGACTTTGCCGGCGACCACCGTCACAGCCCGCCCGGGCGTGGCGTTCTGGAGACCGTCGATGATGACACGGTCCGAATTAGCCACTCCGGAGTTGATGGCTCGCAGCCCATTCTGCGATGGACCGAGGCTCACGCGACGCATCGCGACGTTGCTGCCCTCATCCACGACCATCACATAGGGGCCTACTTGGTCGGCACTGACGGCCGCCTCAGGCACCATTGGTGTCGGCTTGGGTGGGCCGAGCGGAATGCGCAGGCGGA
Source organism: Microvirga zambiensis WSM3693 (assembly GCF_016735695.1). Lineage (GTDB taxonomy): Bacteria > Pseudomonadota > Alphaproteobacteria > Rhizobiales > Beijerinckiaceae > Microvirga > Microvirga zambiensis. The sequence continues at coordinate 58,552 of NZ_JAERQD010000015.1, forward strand.
CGAAAAGACCGGGAATAAGCTGGTTCTTCGCGTTGTGGAACACGGCGCGCGCCTGGAGCGTCCCGGTCGTTGCGTCCATGACGGGATCGACGAAGTCGAAATGCCCCTGGATCGGCGTTCCCGTCTCGCTGGAAAGACCTGCAAAGACCGGCACGGTCTGAAGCGCCTCCCGTGTCAATCCGCGCTCGCGCATCGCCTGCTGAAGACGGGGAATATCCCGCTCGTTGATGGTGAAATAAGCATAGATCCGGTCGAGCTGCGAGATCGTCGCCAGCTTGGTGGGACCGCCGGCACCGACGAGGCTGCCCGGATCGACGAGACGGCGGCCGATGCGGCCGGAAAACGGCGCCTCGATCTTGGTGTAGCCGAGATTGATCTGAGCCGTCTTGAGGTTCGCCTGGGCCTCCGCCACCGCCGCGCGTTCCGAGTCCCGATCCGCCAGCGCCTTGTCGTAATTCGCCTGCGTCGAGACGAATTGTTTCTGCAGCGTCGTCTGACGCTCGAGCTCGGCCTCGGCGCTCTTGAGAAGAGCCTGATGCTGATCGATGGTAGCCTGGGCCAAATCGACCTGTGCCTGATATTGCTCCGGCTCGATCAGGAAGAGCACCTGCCCCTTCTGGACATCCGCTCCATCGGTAAAACTCGCTTCCTGCAGAAAACCGGAGACTCGGGCCATGAGATCGACGCTGAGAACGGCCGCGGTCTGCCCTGTGAAGATCGCCTCGTCCTGAATCTGCTCGACCAGCGGCGGCGCCACGGTCACTTTGGGTGGCGGCGGCGGTGTGAACGTTGCTTTTTGATTGCACGCCGCCAACGCGGTCAAAAGGGCAACAGCGAATATCCGCGCGACGGCAACGCCATGTGCAGACCGCTGCATTCACGCCTCCGAGGGACGGTCGCGACGGTGATGCCGGGAGCAGCGAGATTCGAGGATATGCCAAGCATTGTCAAGCTGCGCCCTAAGGGGTAAAATTGTACCAAGGGAGTGTCCGATGATCCGTTTTCTGGTTGGCGGTTCGGCCCTGTTCCTCGTCACAACCGCCATGGCTGCCGACGGACTTCCTCGCCTCTCGGCGGAAGCGTCCTGCCGCACTGTTCAGCGTCTCGAAGCACTGCCGCAGCCGGTCTTCGAAGCCTGTATCCAGGATGAGAAGAACGCCGAGAGTCAGCTCGCAGGCGGCATATGGCAACGGGCGAAGGCCTCCTCTCGGGAGACCTGCACGTCGAACCAGCAGGGCACCGCATCTCAAAGCTATGTCGAGCTTCTCACCTGCGTGCAGATGATGGAGAAAACGACATTGCAGCCAACCGCACCGAAGTAAGGAAATATGATTACACACATCCCAGAGCTGGGCGCTTTATGGGCTTTGGCGAATTCCGCGTTATCATCCCATCCATGACAGAGAAGCTGAAACGGCGGTTGACCACCGTCCTGTGTGCCGACGTCGAGGGCTATTCGCGCCTGATGGAGGTGGACGAGGCCGGCACGTTGACAACCCTGCGCCGGTACCGCGACGCGATGGCGGCCCTGGTCTCGCGCCACGATGGGCGGATCGTGAACACCTGGGGCGATGCGGTCATCGCTGAATTCCCCAGCGTAGTCGAGGCGGTGCAATGCGCGGTCGAGACCCAGCGGGAGCTTTCAGGCCAAGACCCGCATCTGCCTGAGGCGCAGCGCATGCGTTTTCGCATTGGGATCAACCTGGGCGACGTGATGGTCGACGGTGCGGACATCTATGGCGATGGCGTCAATGTCGCCGCAAGGCTCCAGGAAATGGCCGAGCCAGGCGGCATCCTGATATCAGGGCCCGTCTACGACCAGGTCCGCAACAAGCTCACCGTCGGTTTCGATTATCTCGGCGAACGGCAGGTGAAGAACGTCGCCTCTCCCGTCACGAGCTATCGGGTGACGCTCGGAAGCAGGCCAGTCGATCAGGTCGGCACCGAGAGGGACGGCGCACGCGCCCCATCCAGCATCGCTACCGTGCCATTGCGCGAAAAAGCCGATGCAAGAACATCGGCGCCAGGAATCTCCAACCTCCTGGCCGGCATGCCGCGCCCTCTTCGCGCAGCCATCCTGATCAGCGCGTTCCTGTTTCTGATCAATCTCTTCAGCGGATTCCATGAAATCTGGTTCCATTGGCCCGCTCTCTCCATCCTGTTCATCGCCCTCCTCTTGGTAGGATTGCGGCGCAAGCCGGAGGAGCGCGACCGGACTGGTCGTCGCTGAGGCCGTTCAGCCCGACAATCAGCAAAGCCGGTATGGACCCCTGTCCCATTGCCCGTTATCAGACATCACATTCCGCAGCATGCAGAAAACCCTTATGCGATCCGTTTCCGTATCGAAGATCGGCGTCTTCGCGGCCATTCCCCTGCTTCTCGTCACGAGCGCGCGTGCCGCAGAAGAGCGCGGACCGCGCCGGCTCGAGCGTGTCGTCGACGAGGTGATCGCACCGATCATGAAGGAGAACGGCGTGCCCGGAATGGCAGTCGCCGTCACGGTCCAGGGTAAGCAGTATTTCTTCAATTACGGTGTCGCGTCGAAGGAGACCAGGCTTCGGGTGACTCAAGACACGATTTTCGAGATCGGGTCGATCAGCAAGACCTTCACCGCCACGCTTGCCGCCTACGCGCAGCAACGTGGGGCTTTGTCTCTCGGCGACAGCGCGAGCAAACATCTGCCACAACTCTCCGGCAGCAGCCTCGACAGGATCAGCCTGCTCGATCTCGGGACCTACACGGCAGGCGGCCTGCCGCTGCAATTTCCCGCTGGCGTCACGCAGGATACGATGATCGCCTATTACCGGAATTGGCGCGCCACATACGATGCCGGAACCTACCGGCTCTACTCCAATCCGAGCATCGGCCTTTTCGGCCATCTCACGGCCAGGAGCCTGGGCCGGCCTTTCGACGACCTGATGGAGCAGACGCTGTTTCCGGCGTTCGGACTGACCCGCACCCATATCGATGTCCCCCCGGATCGGATGGGCAGCTATGCCTCCGGCTATTCGAAAGCCAACAAGCCCGTTCGCGTGACACCCGGCGCTCTGGCCTCGCAAGCCTATGGGGTCAAGACGACATCATCCGACCTGATCCGGTTCGTCGAGGCGAACATGAACGGCGCGGCGCTGGCAGAACCCTTTCGCCGTGCGATCGCCACGACCCATACCGGCTATTACAAGATCGGCGACATGATTCAGGGTCTGGGTTGGGAGATCTATGCCTCCCCGACCGATCTCGACAGACTGCTGGCCGGAAACTCCTCTCAGATGGCGACCAAGCCCCAAAGGGCGAGCAAGCTCGATCCGCCGCTGCCGCCACAGGAATGGGTGCTGATCAACAAAACCGGCTCGACGAACGGGTTCGGCGCCTATGCCGCCTTCATTCCTGCGAAGGACATCGGCGTCGTTATGCTGGCAAATAAGAATTATCCTGTTCCGGCACGGGTGAAGGCCGCCTACCGAATCCTGATGGCATTGGACAGCCTCTCCGGCGTAGTGGACGCCGAGTGAGAAAGTCGTCTTTTCTTAAGCCTCTCCACTTGCGCCGTCGCCGTTTCGTGTAAGCTGCTGCCATTCGCTAAAGAGGGTCCCTACCGCATGACCAACCAGCTGATCGCGGCCCGCGACCGCTTCACTGCCGCTCACCCCGAGCAGCGCATGACCGTGAGCGGCCGCGAATGGGGCTATGTCAGGGCCGGCGAGGTTGGCCCGGCCTTGCTGCTCATTCCCGGCACGCTCGGCCGCGGCGACATCTTCTGGCATCAGATCGAGGCGCTGCGGAACCGCGCGCGCATCGTCGCCCTCACCTATCCGAGGAGCGGCGGCATCGCAGAATGGGCAGCCGATCTCGCTGAGCTGTGCGGAGAGCTAGGTCTCGACCGGGTCACCGTGTTGGGCTCGTCCCTGGGCGGCTATCTGGCGCAATATTTCGCGGCAACCTATCCTGAGATCGCCGAGCGCCTGATCGCAGCCAACACCCTGCATTCCGCCAGCGACGTTGCAGCTCGCCCGCCCTATTCCTCCGATCTCGACAATGCTCCGATCGACGAGCTCCGCGCAGGCTTCGGACGCGGTCTCGGCCTGTGGCGCGAGAGCCATCCCGAACAAGCGGAACTGGTCGACCTGCTGATGGCGGAGGTCAACGGGCGGATTCCGGAGCCGGAGCTTCGGACACGGCTGAATGCATTGAAGCATGCGCCTGAGCTGCCACCGGTCGAGATGCCGCGAGAGCGGATTGCAACCATCGAAACCACCGACGATCCCCTGATCCCGGAGACGATGCGCCGGGCTGTCCGCGCTCGGCTCGAACCATCGATTGCCTATCGCTTCGAATGGGGCGGGCACTTTCCGTATGTCACGCGGCCGGGTCTCTACCTGTCGCTTCTGGAAGAACAACTCGGCCTGCCCGTCACAGGGGAAGACTGGGGCGAAGAGGAGTTGCGCACGCGATGATTGTCCTGTCCGATCGAGATGTGCTCTCGCTGCTGCCGATGACCGATGTGATCGAGGTTGTCGCCAACGCGATGGTCGCTGTTTCCGCAGGCGCGGCCAACCTGCCGCTGCGATCGGTGGTGAATGTGGGCGCACCCAATATGATGGGCGTGATGCCCGGCGCGCTCATGCCAGGCAACGGCCGGATCGATGCCTGCTTCGGCGTGAAGCTGGTGAGCCTCTTTCCCAACAATCCGGATGCCGGGTACTCGTCCCACCAGGGAGCCATCGTCCTGTTCGAGCCGCAGCATGGTTCGGCAATCGCCATAATGAATGCCGGGCTTCTGACGGCAATTCGCACGGCAGCCGCAAGTGCCGTGGCGACGCGGGCGCTCGCCCGGCCCGATTGCAGCACGTTTGCCATGGTCGGCGCTGGAGAGCAGGCCGAGCATCATCTCGAGGCCATGCTTTGCGTGCTGCCATCCCTGCGCGAACTGCGCGTGGCCGGACGCCGGCGCGAGAAGGCAGAGGCCTTCGCCTCGCACGCCGCTCAGTGTTATCCCGGCCTTGCTGTCGATGTCTTCGATGATGTGCGCCGCGCCGTCGACGGCGCGGACCTCATCTGCACGGTTACCTCATCGCCTGAACCGGTATTGATGGGTGACTGGGTGGCACCTGGCACACACCTGAATGTGGTCGGCGCCTCGATCCCTTCGAAGCGCGAGATCGACGAGGACATGGTCGCCATCTCACGTCTCTATGTCGATTATCGCCCTTCCACCTTCGCTCAGGCCGGCGAGGTTATTCGTGCCATCGAGAGCGGACGCATCGGTCGCGATCATGTGCTGGCCGAGATCGGCGAGGTGATTGCCGGAAAGGTCGCCGGTCGGACCTCGCCCGATGAGATCACACTCTACCGCTCTCTCGGCATCGCAGCCCAGGACCTCGCCTGCGCAAACCATTGCCTGCGCGAGGCAAAGGCCCGCGGCCTGGGCATCGAGGCGTCGCTCGATTGAAGGAGATGCCGCCACTCGGCGATCGCTGCACTTCCGTGGCTCCCAATCCCAGGCGCGCTGTTCTGCCCCTCCTTGTTTGACAATTTGAGACAGTAGATTGTCATTTAGAGACAGCAGAAAGCATAATTTTTCTCAAGCTTCGACGAGCATTGCATAAGTATCGATTGCTGCTCTACGGTGATCTGCTTAGCATCGCTAGCTCTCAGCCAGAACGCCAAGCGGCGCACACGGCCTGTGAGGTCGAAGGGGGTTTCATGAAGCGGATCGTGTTCATATTCACAGCAGCGGCTCTGTTGGCCGGCTGCATGTCGAGTTCGGAATCAGAAAGCCACATGCCGAACTACGTCACATCGCAAGCCTTCCAGGGCCCGGCGATCAGGAACGACACCTTTGGTGGCGCCGCAATGTCAATGCGGGGTCTTCCGCGATAATCGCGCGACCCGCTCGTGGCATTTGGCCACGAGTGGGCTGATGCATTTAGCGTCCCGCGCGCCGCCCATTTGAGGCGCTCGCGAATTCGCATCAAGGGACTTCGGCCAATGCGATGCCGTCGCGGGCGGTGATCTTTCCGCTCTTAAGCACCATTTTGCGCGGCCGACGGCTTACGACGGCTTCTGCCAGCGTCTCACCATCGAGAAGAACCAGGTCGGCCCGATCGCCCGGTTGCAGACCATAACCCTCAAGGCCCATCATCCGTGCACCGCCATAGGTGCAGGTGTCGAGCGCCAGCGCGACTTCATCGTCGCGCCGCAGGTTGTTGCGCAGGCCGACGAGGAATGCGCGCTCCAGCATGTCCGGATTATTGTACGGGCCCCAGGTATCGCGCACTCCATCGGAACCTGCCGCGACGACGATGCCGGCCTCTACGAGGCGCTTGACGGCAGGAGCAGGTCTTGACGCCGGTGCCGTCGTCAGAATGTGGATCTGCGCATCCGCCAAAGCCTCGATCAGCGCCGCCACATAATCCTGATCGCTCATGCCGAGGCAGAAGGCGTGGCTCACTGTGACCTTTCCCTGCAGGCCCAGAGCCTTCGTTCTTTCGATGATCAGCTCCATCGAAAACGCTCCCAGCTCCGCCGGTTCGTGGAGATGGATGTCGACCGGCACGCCATAGCGTTCGGCGAGGCCGAATACGACGTCGAGATGTCCCTTCGGATCGCGGTCGATGGCGGAGGGATCTAGTCCGCCGACAACCTGGGCGCCGAGTTGAAGCGCCCTTTCCATGAGTTCGACAGTGCCGGGCCGAATGAGCATGCCGCTTTGCGGAAAGGCGACGAGCTCGATATCGACGATGTCGCGATAGCGCTCCCGCGTTTCGAGAATGCCCTCGATGCCTGCGACGCCGACCTCAGTGTCCACATCCACATGGGTCCGAATATGCGTCACGCCGAGGGAGGCTGCGAGCACGGCCTGACGGGCCGATTGCCGGGCAGGCTCGATGTCGAGAATCCGCCGCTGCGCGCGCTCGTTCTCGATCTTGTCGATAAGCCTCGGACCGACTTCGTTGCGGTACCAGCCCATGCCGAGAAGCGTCTTGTCCATATGCGTATGGGCTTCGACGAGCCCGGGGATGAGGATGGCCCCACCGCCGTCCATGGTCTCCACGCGGTCCTCGATCGTTTGGCCGTATCCGGCGATCCGCCCGTCGCGGATCGTTACCGACGTTGTCTCGCCGCCCATCGGGCGGATGTTGCGGATCACCAGATTCTTCATCAGCGCCCTCGTTTTAGGGTCCATTCCGCCCAGCATTCCTGCAGGGGGTATTGCGGCGGGTGATAATTTGTATACATTTATGCATACAGAAAGCCAGCCATATCTGGCCTTCCTGAACCACGAGTTTTGTGGAACATAGTTCCTCCCTCAGGTTATTCAGCAAGCCTCGCCCTCGATGAACGCGCCCGTCAGAAAGCCCAAATCAGCCGCCGGCACCCGGAGCGACTCCGTCTATGCCGGTCTTCGCCGCGCGATCATCGAGCAGGCCCTGATGCCGGGCGACAAGCTGACCGAAGATGTCATCGGCGACCGGTTCGGCGTCAGCCGAACGATCGTCAGGACGGCTCTGGCGCGTCTTCATGCCGAGGGCCTCGTCGACATGCAGCCCAACAAGGGCGCGACCATTGCCCAGCCGAGCCTGTCGGAGGCGCAGGACGTCTTCGAGACACGGATGTGCCTTGAGCGCCAAGTCCTTGTCCGACTTGCAGAAAAGGTCACGAACGCGGATATCGAGCGCCTGCAGCAGCACGTCGATCTCGAGACGAAGGCCAATGCCCATGATGGGCCAGCCGCCATTCGCTTGGCGGGAGAGTTCCATATTCTTCTTGCATCTCTTTCAGGGAACGGCGTGCTGGCTCGATACGTGGACGAAGTCGTCTCTCGGTGCTCCCTGATCCTCGCACTCTACAGCCGTCCCCACTCCTCGGATTGCTCGATCAACGAGCACCAGCAGATCATCGATGCCCTTCGGGTCAGGAACAGCCAAGCTGCCATCGATGCCATGGATCACCACCTCAAGGCGGTGACGGACCGGGCGCTCCTGTCGTCCAATTCCGACAAGCACCGCGACATACGGTCCATCCTGGACCGCTACGCTTCCTGACAGCCGGGCGGCAGCGCCTTCCAAAACGATCTACAAAGGCGAAACGTCTCTGAGACGCATGGCGTGGCTTAGGGCTGCCGGCTTCCGTGCGCCCATTTGCCGAAAATTCCGCCAATCGCGGAATTGACGCTCGGCGCTTTGTATGCAAATTTTTCTTCCATTGTATCCAATAAAGAATCCAATCCAGAGGATCTGTGGAGGCCGATATGAGAGCCAGATTTGCTGTTAGCCTGACCGTCGCAGCCGGCGCCCTGATGGGGATGTCGGCAGAGGCCAAGACCCTGAGGTGGGCCTCGCCCACGGACATCACGACGCTCGACCCCTATGCCCATACGGAGAGCTTCACCACCAGCATGCTGCACCACGTCTTCGATCCGCTGGTCCGCCGCAGCCGCACCCTGGAGCTGGAGCCCGCCCTGGCGGTGAGCTGGAAGAATGTGAAGCCCGATACCTGGCGCTTCGAGCTGCGCCGGAACGTGAAGTTCCACAACGGCAACCCGTTCACCGCCGACGACGTGGTCGCCTCGATCACCCGCATCCTCGATCCTGGCGCCCGGGCGCGCGGCAATCTCGCAACGGTGGTCAAGGCGGAAAAGGTCGACGACTTCACGGTCGACATCGTCACGAACGGGCCCTACCCGCTTCTCCTCAACGATCTCGCCGGCATCTACATCCTCGACAAGGAATGGATGGAGGCCAATGGCGCCCTCAAGCCCGGCAACATCGCAACCGGCGTCACGACGGCGGCATCGACCACCGCCATCGGCACCGGACCGTTCAAGGTCGAATCCTACAAGCCCGATTCCGGCACGACCTTCGTGGTCAACCCCGATTGGTGGGACAAGCCGCAGCACAACCTCACCCGCATCGAGTTCAAGCCGGTGAAGTCGGACGCTACCCGCGTCGCCGCCCTGTTGTCGGGCGAGCTCGACCTGATCGCGCCGGCGCCGCTCCAGGATCTGCAGCGGATCTCCTCGTCCCAGGGCTTCAAGGTCATCGAAGAGCCCTCCTTGCGCCTGATCATGCTCTCGCTCAACTTCCGCCCCGAGCTGAAGGCGATGCCGGGACAGAAGAACCCGCTGCTCGATCTCAAGGTGCGCCAGGCCATGTGGCATGCGATCGATCTCGAGACGATCAAGAAGCGCGTGATGCGCGACAAGTCGCGCAATACCGGCACGCTCGTCGCACCGCCCGTCCCGGGCTATGCGAAGGAGAACGATGCACCGCTCGCCTATGACCAGGCCAAGGCCAAGCAGCTCCTGACCGAGGCCGGCTATCCGAACGGCTTCAAGACCAAGCTCAACTGCCCGAACGACCGCTACATCAACGACGAGCAGACCTGCGTCGCCATCGCCTCCATGTGGGCGAAGGTCGGCATCCAGGCGGAACTCCAGACGGAATCCCGCGCGACCTACTTCCCGCGGCAGGATCGCGGCGAGTTCGACGTGTCGATGGTGGGCTGGGCGACCCTGCCGCCGATGGACGGGTTCAGCGTACTCTCGTCGCTGCTCACCGAGCAGAAGGACGGCTATGGCGGCTCCAACGCCGGAGCCTACAGCAATCCCAAGGTCGAGGAACTGACCCGCAAGGCGGCCGTGGAGCTCGACGAGACCAAGCGCCGGGCCATGCTCGTGGAGACGCTCAAGGTCGCGCGGGACAATGTGGCGTACATCCCGCTCCACCAGCAGCCTCTGGCCTGGGCCGTTCGTGACGGTGTCGATGTCCCGCAGTTCCCGGACGAGTATGTCCGCCTGTGGTTCGCCAACATCAAGTAAACCCGCAGCAGGAGACGCGCGGCTCGTCTCGGTGAGACGGGCCGCCGGGAAACGCCATGCTCAAAGTCCTCCTCTCCCGGCTCGGACAAGCCGCCCTCGTCATGCTCGTCGTGTCGGCGGTGTCGTTCGTGATGTTCCGCTATGTCGGCGATCCCGTCGCGACCATGTCGCGGGAGAACGCTTCCGTCGAGGAAAAGGCGGAACTCCGGCGCTCCCTCGGCCTCGATCAGCCGCTCGTGGTCCAGTATGGCCGCTTCCTCGGCCGCACCCTGCGCGGCGATCTGGGGATCAGCTACCGCAATCAGCGGCCGGTGACCGAACTCATCGCCGAGCGGCTTCCCGCCACGCTGGAACTCGTGATCGTCGCGACGATCCTGTCGCTCGCTCTCGGCATTCCGCTCGGCGTGCTCTGCGCCCTTAAACCCAATGGCATTGCAGCCCGATTGGTGCAGGCATTGTCTCTCATCGGAATCTCGACCCCCACCTTCGTGACCGGCATCGTGCTCATCCTCGTCTTTGCGGTGTCGCTCGGCTGGCTGCCCTCCTTCGGACGCGGACAGGTCGTCGATCTCGGCTGGTGGTCGACGGGCTTTCTCACCATCAGCGGTCTGAAGTCGCTGCTCCTGCCCGGCATCACGCTCGCTCTCTACCAGCTCACCCTCATCATGCGTCTGGTTAGGGCCGAGATGATCGATGTCCTGTCGAGCGACTATATCCGCTTCGCGAAGGCACGCGGGTTGCCGACCCGCTACATCCACTTCCGGCTTGCCTTGAGAAACGCCCTCATGCCGGTCATCACGGTCACGGGTCTCCAGATCGGCTCGCTCATCGCCTTTGCCATCGTCACCGAAACCGTCTTCCAGTGGCCTGGCATGGGCCTTCTCTTCATCCAGGCCGTGAGCTTCGTCGATATTCCCGTCATGGCGGCCTACCTGCTGTTCGTCGGTCTTCTCTTCGTCCTCATCAACACCGTGGTCGACATCCTCTACGCGGTCGTCGATCCCCGCCTGCGCGCGAGGTCCGCATGAAAACGCTTGCCGCCACTCCCGGTCGGTTCATCCGCCTCGGCGCCCCGATCTCTGTGATCGTCGCCGCGATCATAGCGCTCATTCTCGTCGCCTGCGCGCTGCTGGCCTCCTGGATTGCGCCTTACGATCCGACCGATCTCGCCTCGTTCGAACTGATCAATGCCGAGCTGCCGCCCGCCTTCACGGCCGATGGCGATTCTCGCTTCCTGCTCGGCACCGACAACCAGGGCCGCGACCTGCTCTCGGCCATGCTCTACGGTGCACGCGTGTCCATCGCCATCGGCGGCGGTGCGGTCCTGCTCGCCGCCACCCTCGGCGTCACGCTCGGCCTTCTCGCAGGCTACTTCGGCGGCAGGGTCGATGCACTGATCATGCGGGTCGCCGACGTGATCCTGAGCTTTCCCACCATCCTGCTTGCCCTTCTGGTCAGCGGCATCGCACGGGCGATCTTCCCCGGAGCGGCAACGGCGGAATGGGCGCCGGTGATCCTGATCTGCGCCATCGCAATCCATGAATGGGTGCAATATGCCCGCACCGTACGGGCGGCCACCATGGTCGAGACGGCCAAGGACTATGTTCGCGCCGCGAAGGTCATCGGCCTGCCGCCGCGCCGGATCATGCTGCGGCACATCCTGCCCAATGTAATGAGCCCGGTCCTCGTCATCTCGACCATCAATCTTGCAGCGGCCGTTCTCACTGAAGCCACCTTGTCCTTCCTCGGGGTCGGCATGCCCCCAACCTATCCCTCGCTCGGCACGCTCATCCGGATCGGCAACGAGTTCGTCTTTTCCGGCATCTGGTGGATCGCCCTCTTCCCGGCCCTTGCCCTCGTGATCCTCGTGCTTGCCGTCAACATCGTCGGAGACTGGCTCCGCGATCGCTTCAATCCCAAGCTGAGGGTGAAACGATGAACGTGCAATCCACTCCCGTTCTCGCCATCGACAGCCTGCGGGTCGAATATCCCCTTGCCAACGGCAGCGTTTTCACCGCCGTCGAGAACGCATCGCTCATCATCCGCCCTGGCGAGATCCATGCCCTTGTAGGCGAATCCGGTGCCGGCAAGACGACCATCGGCAACACCGTCATGGGCCTTCTCGAAAAGCCCGGGCGCATCGCCGCCGGCAGCATCCATATCGACGGAAAGCGCTTTGACCCTGCCAGGGGCTCGGCGGAGGGCATCGTGCTCGGTCGCGATGTCGGGGCCGTGTTCCAGGATCCGATGACGAGCCTCAATCCGCTCTTCACGATCGAGAGCCAGCTGACGGAAGCGATGCGCTTTCATCTCAGGCTCGACAAGGCAGCGGCCCGAGCCCGTGCGCTCGAGCTGCTGGAATCCGTGGGGATTCCCGAGCCGAAGCGTCGCCTCAAGGCCTATCCGCACCAATTGTCCGGCGGTCAGCGCCAGCGCGTCGTGATCGCGGCTGCGCTCTCCTGCAATCCCAAGCTCGTGGTCGCCGACGAGCCCACGACGGCACTCGACGTGTCGGTTCAGGCGCAGATCCTCAAGCTCCTGCGGGACCTCGCCGACGGCCGCGGCATCGGCATCCTGCTCGTCACCCACAACATGGGCGTCGTCGCCCAGATCGCCGACCGCGTGACGATCATGCATCGCGGCAAGGTCGTCGAGACCGGAACGACGGAAGAGGTTCTGCGCCGGCCAAAGGCATCCTACGCCAAGGCGCTGATCGGTGCGGTGCCGCGCATCGACCAGCGCCTCGACCGGTTCCCCGTTCTGGGCGACGAGGGCAAAGGTCGTGCGGAACGGGCACGTGCGGAATTGCGGGCCAAGGCGGAGCGATCGAATGTCGCCGCCGAAGAAGCGCCGATCCTGTCCGTCGAGAACCTGTGCGTGGACTACACCACCAGCGGCTGGCTCCCTGGCTCGAAGGGCCATCGCTTCCGCGCGGTGGACGGCGTCTCCTTCTCCGTCCGCAGCGGCGAGGTTTTTGGCCTCGTAGGCGAGTCGGGCTGCGGCAAGACGACCATCGCCAATGTGGTGTCGGGCCTCGTGCGCCCCACAGCAGGCCGCGTGCTCTATCGCGGCCAGAGCATCGCCGGCGGTGGCGCGTCCCGCCGGGTCGGACCGCTCCGCCAAGCGATCCAGATGATCTTCCAGGATCCGTACTCCTCGCTCAACAGCCGCATGCGCATCGGCTCGATCCTGTCGGAGCCGATCCTGTTCTATCGCCTTGCCAGCACCCGCGCCGAGGCCGAGAACGATGTTGCCCGTCTCATCGAGGCCGTCGGCCTCGAAGCAGAGGCGGCCGAGCGCTTTCCGCATGCCTTTTCGGGCGGCCAGAGGCAGCGTCTCTCCATTGCGCGCGCGCTCGGAGCGCGGCCGAAGCTGATCGTCTGCGACGAGCCGACCTCCTCTCTCGACGTTTCGGTGCAGGCGCAGATCCTGAACCTGCTGAAGGACTTGCGTGATGCCACGGGCCTGACCCTTCTGCTCATCAGCCACGATCTCGCGGTGGTGCGCCAGATGTGCGACCGCGTGGCGGTGATGAGACAGGGGCAGCTCCTGGAGCAAGCCGATTCCGAGACCCTCTTCGACGCGCCTCAGCATGCCTACACGAAGGAATTGCTGTCGCTCGTTCCCACCCTCGACCGCATCCGCGGCGAAACAAAAGCCGCCTGACCGACCGGAGTGTATTGCATGGCCGATATCATCATCACCAACGGCATCGTCGTGACGATGGACCCGCAGCGCAGAGTCATCGAGAACGGTGCCGTCGCCATCGAGAAGGACCGGATCGTCGCGATCGGCACCACGGATGAAATCCTGGCGGCGCACCAGGCTCCCACGATGATCGACGCCAGCCGCAAGATCGTCATGCCCGGCCTGATCGACGGACATGCCCATGCGGGCCACGGCTTCATCAAGACCATGGGCGGCGGCAACGGCGAGGAATGGTACGAGGCCTGCCATCAGGCCTATACGGTTGCATCGACCCCGGAATTCTGGCGCGCCGAGTCGCGTCTTGCAGCGCTCGAGCGCCTGCGCTTCGGCGTGACGACGGGCGTCTCCCTCCTGGGCGGCGGCGACACGATCCTTCGCACGGACGAGCCCGTCTATGGCGACGCCCATTGCGAAGGCGTGCGCGAGGTCGGCACCCGCTCGGTCGTCGCGGTCGGTCCGACCCGCCCGCCGCATCCGCGCACCTATGCGCGCTTCGTCGACGGCAAGGCCATCGAACGCCCGGTGACCTTCGAAGAGCAGTTCGAGACCTGCAAGACCTTGATCGACACCTGGCATGCAAAGCACGGCGGACGGCTCAACATCGCGCTGATTACCCCCACCCTGCGCGCCGAGCATGTGGATGAACTCGGACAGGAAAATCTCGACAAAGCCAAGCGCCAGGCGCGCATGACGGCCGATCTGGCACGCGAGGCCGGGCTCGTCTTCACGCAGGACGGGCACACGAAGGGCAGCGTCGCCTATGCGCAGGAGCTCGGCCTTCTCGGGCCGAATGCCCTCCTCTCGCACTCGACGAACCTTACCCAGGATGAAATCCGGATCGTTGCCGATACCGGCACCAGCATCGCGCATAACCCGAGCGCGATCGCATCGATCCTCGGCCGCTGCCCGGTCCCTGAACTGCTGGAGGCCGGAGCCAATGTCTGCCTCGGCTCGGATGCCACGGCGCCGGATCGCTCCGGCGACATGTTCCGGCACATGCAGCAATGCATGCATTACCACCGAACCTACTTCAAGGATCCCACATGGCTCCCGCCGGGGCGGGTGCTGGAGATGTGCACCATCGACGGCGCAAAGGCGCTCGGGATGGAGAAGGAGATCGGCTCTCTCGAGGTCGGCAAGAAGGCGGATGTGGTGCTGCTCGACCTGCGGCGCCCGCATCTCTACCCGCTCAACATGCCGGTCTTCCGGCTCATCTATTTCGCCAACGGCAACGACGTCGACACCGTCATCGTCGATGGCCGCGTCGCTCTTCAGAATCGCAAGGCCATGTTCGTCGATGAAGACGAGATTCTCGATGACGCGCAGCGCGAAACCGAGGCGATGCTCGATCGAACCGGGTTCCGGTACATGCTGGAGACGCCCAAGATGTTCTGGCGCCATGTGAGAGCGACGGACCAGATCGGAACCTGATGCGCTGATCCGACGAAGGTAATCGAGGGAAATCACGCCGGCCACGTATCAGTGGCCGGAAGGACAGGTCATGCTCACGCGACATAATCTCGGGACGAAAGAGGTGGAGGCGCCGCGCAGCAAAGCGCGGGGCAGCTCCCTTGTCGTGTCGTTCACGCTGGCATGCATCGTCCTGGCCGCGATCAACCTCCGCCCTGCCCTCACGTCCATCGCAACGATGCTGACGGAGATTCAGCAGGGTCTCGGCCTGAACGGCGTGTGGATCGGCATCCTGACGACCATGCCTGTGCTCTGCTTCGGCATTTTCGGGCCGTTTGCGCCCCTGTTGTCGGCAAGGCTCGGCCTCGAGCGCGCCATCGCGCTGCTCTTCATGAGCCTCGCGGCCGGGCTCGCCCTTCGCCTGGTGCCGCAGAGTGCCGCGTTGTTTGCCAGCACCCTTCTGGCCGGTGCGGCCATCGGCATGGCCGGCGTGCTCCTGCCCGTCGTCATCCGTCGCCGCTTTCCCACGCGCCTCGGGCCGATGACGGGCCTCTACACGATGATCCTGAGCGTCGGCGGCGCCAGTGCCGCCGGCCTCACGCCGGTCTTCGAACGGGCCTGGCAATCCTGGACGTTGGCTCTGGCGATCTGGAGCATCCCTGCCCTCGTCGCCGCTCTGCTGTGGAGCGGCCTGGCCTCCTCCGAGACGGCAACGACCGGCACCGCGCCTTTGCCGCGCTTCTCGTTACTGCTGCGCGACCGCCTTGCCTGGTATGTCACCGCCTTCATGGGCCTCCAGGCGGGTCTCGCCTTCATCGTTCTGGGCTGGCTGCCGACCTTGCTGCGCGATCGCGGTCTCGATGTGCTGGATGCCGGTATCGTCACATCCGTGTCGATCCTGGCCCAGACGGTAACGGCCCTTCTCGTTCCCTCGCTCGCAACGCAGCGCGTGTCGCCGCGGCTTCTGATCGTGCTCGTTCTCTCCGCAACCTGCATCGGGTTTCTTGGCCTCATCTATGCGCCGCTCTCGACCCGCATTCCCTGGGCCGTCATTCTCGGATTGGGTCAGGGAGGATTGTTCGGCCTCGCGCTCCTGTTCATAACTCTGCGCGCTCCGACTGCGGAGATGACCGCCATGCTCTCGGGCATGTCGCAGAGCATCGGCTATCTCGGCGCATCCCTGTGCCCCTTTGCCGTCGGCCTGCTGAAAGCGGGTCACGATCCCTTCACCGGCCCGGCCATCATGGTCGTCGCGGTCACGGCAGCCTGTACCTGGTGCGGATTGAAGGCCGCGGCTCCGGGTTACGTGTTGCCTCATCTCCGAAGCAGCTGATGGACAAGACCAACTTCTCCTTGATGAGGTTCAAATCATCTGCATAAATTGCAGGCAGAAAAAAGATTCCGTCATGGAACCTGGGAGGAATGATTGATCGATTTCGATCTCGTCGGCATTCGATGCCTTTGCACCGGCTCGATCAATCATGGCTGACACGGTAAGGGTCGTCCGAAACGCGGCCTGGGCGGTTGCTTGGGATGAAGCTGCCTCGCAGCACGTCTATATGCGGGATGTCGACGTCGCCTTCTCGAAGGCGGGCATCCTCCATCTCGGTCCGGACTATCATGGCCGTGCCGACGAAGAGATTGCCGGCGCGGCCATCATGGTCATGCCGGGCCTTGTCAACATCCATTGCCATTCCGGTGACGAGCCCATCGCGAAGGGTCTGTTCGAGGACGTCGGAACGGCGGCTCTCTGGGGCAACGCTCTCTATGAGTACTCGGCCCTCATCGATGCGGACGACGATGCCAAGGAAGCCTGCCAGACCGTGATGCTCGGCGACCTGATGCGCAGCGGCGTGACCACGCATCTCGACATTGCATCGCCCTACCCGAAATGGCTTTCGCTTGCGGCCGACAGCGGGTTGCGGGCCTATCTCGCTCCCGGCTTCCGCGAGGCGCAATGGCGCATGGCCGGCAGCCACCGCCTCGACTTCGAATGGAACCAGGCGCAGGGACGCGAGCGCTATGCCGAGGCTCTGGCATTCGTGGAGCAGGCCCGGGCACATCCCAGCGGTCGCATCGACGGCGTCATCGCGCCATCGCAGATCGAGACGTGTTCGGAGGAACTCATCCGGGACGCTGTCGCCGAGGCCCGCAGACGCGGGATGCGTATCACCATCCATGCGGCCCAGACCATGGCCGAGCACGAGGAGTTGCTGCGACGCACCGGCGAGACCGCCCCGGCGATGCTGGAGCGCCTCGGCGTGCTTGGACCGGACCTGATCCTGGGTCATTGCATCTTTCTCGATCACCATTCCTGGACGCGGCAACGCAGCCGTGACGACCTTGTTCGGCTTGCCGAGAGCGGCACCTCGGTCGCACATTGCCCCGTCACTTTCGCACGCAGCGGCATGACCTTGGAAAGCCTCGGCGCTTACCGTCGCGCAGGCGTCAATGTCGGCATCGGCACGGACAGCTACCCGTTCAACATGCTCGAAGAGCTGCGGGAGGCGCTGATCTGCTCGCGCGTTGCCGGCCGCAATGTCTTCGATCTCGACACAGGCGGCCTGTTCTCAGCCGCGACGATCGGCGGAGCGAAGGCCCTTGGCCGCAGCGATATCGGGCGCTTGACGTCCGGCAGCAAGGCGGACCTCGCGCTGGTGGATCTGAGCCATCCTGCCATGCAGCCTGTGCACGATCCGCTGCGCAATCTGATCCACTGCGCGGCAGAGCGCGCCGTTCGCGATGTCTATGTCGACGGTCAAGCGGTCGTGAAGGATCGCCGCGTCGTCAACCTCGATTACGACGGCGCAGTCCGAGAGCTTCAGGATGCGCAGAAACGTGCCTGCCGGCGCGCCGAGCAGAGCGACCCGCAGGGCCGCTCCCTCTCCACACTCGCGCCCTATTCCCTTCCGCTCCGAGGATCCGGCTCGAACCCGTCATAAGTCGTCAGCTTGCAGTAAACCCTTCCGCACCAGCCGCCTGCCTTCATGGAGTCAGTGATGACCAGCGTTTCCGCCCGGACGACCCTCTTCCGGAATTGCGATTGGATCGTTGCCTGGGACGAGGCCGCCAAGTCCCATGTCTACCTCCGCAATGCGGATTTCGTGATCCGAGATAGAGAGGTCGTTCATGTCGGCGAAGGCTATTCCGGCCCGGTCGACGTGGAAGTCGACGCCCGGAAGATGATGATCATCCCCGGTTTCGTGGACATCCACAGCCACCCCGGCCACGAGCCCGGCTGGAAGGGCATGCTGGAGGAACTGGGCAGTCCGCGCCTCGGCCAGAGCTCGCTCTACGAGTTCATGCCGGTCTTTCAGATCGGACCTGAATATACTCGCCCGGCGCTGCGTGTCGCAACATCGGAGCTTCTCAAGAGCGGCGTCACCACCATCTGCGATCTCGGCCGGCCACGGGAAACATGGGCCGACGAATATGCGGAAACCGGCATCCGGGCCGTGCTTTGGGGAATGTTCCGGTCAGGCCCCTGGAAAACCACCAACGGCCATTCGGTGCAATATGACCTCGATCCTGCGACGGGTGACAGGCTGCTGCGCGAGGCCATCGAGATTGCCGACGCCGCCTCGAAGCATCCGAGCGGGCGTATCACCGGCTTCATCGGCCCGGCTCAAATCGACACCTGCACAGAGGGCCAGATCCGCGATGCGCTCGACGCAGCCCGTGAGCGCGGCCAGCCGATCCAGATTCATGCCGCGCAGAGCATCGTCGAATTCCAGGAGATCATGCGTCGCTATGGCTGCACGCCCATCGAGTGGCTCGACAAGATCGGCGCGCTCGGCCCGGACACGATCATTGGCCACTGCATCTTCCTGAACGATCACCCCTGGCTGCACTGGCCTCATGCCAATGATTTCGAGCGCCTGCGCGACTCTGGCGCCCAGGTGGCGCATTGCCCCGTGGTCTTCGCGCGGCGCGGTATCGCCCTGAACACCTTGAGCCGCTATGTGAAAGCCGGAATCCGGTGCGGCATCGGCACGGACAGTTTCCCCCACAACATGCTCGATGAGCTCCGCATGGCCTGCTATGCCGGTCGTATCGTCGCAGGGAGCTTCACGGCCGCCACGACACATGATGCGTTCATGGCGGCCACGGCCGTTGGCGCCGACATGATCCGCCGCCCCGATCTGGGCCGCCTTGCGCCCGGCTGCAAGGCGGATTTCTCGGTGGTCGACATGAGCAATCCCTACATGCAGCCCGACTACGAGCCGATCCGCAGCCTCGTCTATTCGGCGAACGACAGGGCCATCAAGGACGTCTATGTCGATGGCCGTCAGGTCGTGCGCGACGGAGAGGTGTTGGACTTCGACATCGGCGAGGATCTCGAGATGCTGCGCAGAGGTCAGGCGGAAGCCGTCGCGGCGGCACCCCAGCGCGACTGGGCCGGGCGGGGGCTGGAGCAGTTGAGCCCCCGGGTCTTTCCCATTCGCAGCTGATTGACATTTAACGAATTGCAAAAGGCTCCGCGTTTCCCGCGGAGCCTTTATCTTGTTCCCTATAGCCGTTGCCCGGTAGGTCGAGTCTATCGAGCCATCTCGCCGTGGCGGTCGAACACGATTTCCCCGCCGCGAATCGTGAGATCGCACCGGGTGTCATGAAGAATGTCCTCAGGGGACGCCGTCAGGAGGTCGCGCGAGAACACCGCGATATCTGCCGCAAGGCCCGGGACGAGCCGCCCCCATTCATGCTCGGCCTTGTTGACATAGGCGCCGAACTCCGTGAACGCCATGATCGCCTGCTCGATCGATACGGTCTCACGCTCGTCCATGACGGTGCCGTGAGAGGTCTTGCGGGTGAGCATCGAGAAGAAATTCGGGAAGGGGTTGATGTCGCAGACGGGAGCATCGCTGCCAGCGGCAGGCTTGAAACCCATATCGATCCAGGTTCTGAGGGGATAGGAGGGCTTTGCCCGCTTTTCACCTACGACGGAAACATAAAGATCGCCGAAATCGTAGATGAAGACCGGCTGCGGCACCGGCTGGACGCCCAGGCGCTTCATGCGGGCGTTCTGGTCGGCTCGCGCATAGCCTGCATGTTCGATCCTGTGGCGGCGATCCGGATCGGGCATGACCTCGAGCGCGCGCTCGAAGGCATTCAGGGTCTGCTCGATGGCAGCATCGCCAATGGCGTGAACGGCAAGCTGATAGCCTTTTGCGTGATAATCATGCACGAGATCGTTCATCTCGTTGTCGTGCAACAGCATGAGGCCGTTGGTCCTGGGCTCTCCGACATAGGGCTCGCTCATGGCGGCGGTGCGTCCGCCGGCGCTGCCGTCGGTGAAAATCTTTACCGGCCCGACACGGAGCATGGAATCACCCACGCCCGTCACAACTCCATCGGCATAAGCCTGCTCGACAATTCCTCCCGGCCCGCCCAGCAGGCACTGTGTCGTCCGCACCGGCAGGCGGCCAAGGCGCTGCGCCGTGCGATAGGCAGCAACCTCACGATAGCCGGCCCTCATGCCGACGCCTGCATCCATCACGCTGGTAATGCCATAGGACAGACATGCGCGGCCCGCATCATCGATGGCCTGAACCAGCTCCTGATCCGTCGGCGCCGGCAGCACAGCCCTGAGCCGATCACGCCCGGTCTCCGCCAGAAGGCCGGTCAATCGCCCATCGCGCTGCTCGATGGCGCCGCCTTGGGGAACAGGCGTCGTCTCGTCGATTCCCGCAAGTTCCAGCGCTCTCGAATTGCAGATCGTTATATGGCCGCAGGCTCTGACGATCGCAACGGGGTGATCCGGCGCCGCCGCGTCGAGTTCCTCGCGCAGGGGATGGCGCCCGACATCGAGTTCGAACTGGTCGTATCCGCGCCCTTGAATCCACTGACCGGGGGGCGTGACGGCGGCGCGCTGCCTGACCTTTTCGAGCAGGGCTGCAAGGGTCGGCGCAGACGAGGCACGCACGTCCACGTGGCCCATGATCACGCCATAGGGCAGAAGGTGCATGTGCGAGTCGCAAAGCCCCGGCGTTGCCAGACGGCCGGCCAGGTCGATGACCCGCGTCGAAGGCCCGATGAGCGGCTCCATGTCGGCGGAGGATCCTGCCGCAAGAACCCGTCCGGCCCATAGGGCGATTGCTTCGGTGACATACTCTGACATGCCGCGAAAGATGCGGCCGTTGACGAGGACGATGTCGGCTTTTGGGAGAAAAGGCATAGACCACTCGCGCAGCAAGGGCAGCTGCAGCGGAGGCTGCAGTCGAAGGCGGGCGAGTTTGCATCCCTTTTCGTCGCCCAGCAAGGTCTTACGCGCATTCCGTTACGAAAATCGATGCTTGAAACGGCAGTTGTTTCGGGTCTAGCTTGAAGCGTTAGCGACCGGATAAGGCGCATGAAAAGAGGGAGTGAGATGATACAGTCCAAATCTATGGCCCGCTGGCTCGCCATGGGCCTCATTGCCGGCGTCACCGCCATTTCGGCGGCACCGGCTTCCGCTCAATCGACGCTCGATACGGTCAAGAAGCGCGGCAAGATTCTTTGCGGCGTGTCGCCGGTAGCCCCTGGCTTCTCCTACGCCGACGACAAGGGTGTTCGGCGCGGCTTCGACGTCGACATCTGCCGCGCCGTGTCGGCTGCGGTCTTCGCCGATCCCGACAAGGTCGAGTATGTTCCGCTCAACACCAATGTCCGCTTCCAGGCGGTGCAGTCGGGCGAGGTGGATATCCTTTCCCGCCAGAATACCTGGAGCTTCACGCGCGATGCATCCCTGGGCCTCGATTTCGGGCCCGTGGTGTTCTACGACGGTCAGGGCCTGATGGCACCGGCGAAGCTCAATGTGAAGAGCGCCAGCGAACTTCAAGGCGCTGCGATCTGCCTGCTGCCCGGCACGACCACGCTTCAGAATCTCGAAGACTTCTTCCGGCCCAAGAACATCAAGTATGAATCGGTGGTGTTCGAGAACTCCGACGAGTGGCGCAACGCCTTCTTCACGGGACGCTGCGATGCCATCACGACGGACCGTTCGGATCTGGCCTCCGTCCGCGCGATCGCCAACGACCCGTCGCAATATGTGGTCCTGCCGGAGACGATCTCGAAGGAGCCGCTTGCTCCGACGATCCGCCAGAACGATCCCAACTGGCGCGATATTCTGAACTGGTCGGTTTACACCCTCATCGGCGCAGAGGAGAAGGGCATCACCCAGGCCAACGTAGACGAGTTCCTCAAGAGCGAGGATCCCGAGGTTCAGCGCATGCTCGGCGTGAACGGCGACTTCGGCAAGATGCTCGGCCTCGACAACAAGTGGGCCTATAACATCGTTAAATCCCTCGGAAACTATGCCGAAGTCTTCGACCGCAACCTAGGCCCGAAGACCCGGCTTGGCTTGACGCGCGGTCCGAACGAACTCTGGACCAAGGGCGGCCTGCTTTACGCGCCGCCCTTCCGGTAATCTGAGATCGACGGGCGGCCCTGGGGCCGCCCGTTTCATCCTCGGCATTCTCCGAAAAAGGACCATCATGCGCGTCGATGCGTTGGGCGGGACGAGGCTCCTCTACAATCTTCGCTTTCGGGCCATCCTGTATCAGGTGCTCGCCGTTGGCGGCATTGTCCTTTTGGGACTTTACCTGTTCTCGAACGTATCGCAGAAGCTGGCCGAACAGAACATTGCGACCGGCTTCGGCTATTTGAGCCGGGAAGCAGGCTTCGTCATCAGCCAGACACTGATCGACTACAAGCCCACCGACACCTATGGCCGCGCCATTCTTGCCGGGATAGTCAACACGGTCTGGGTCTCCGCCTGGAGCGTCGTGCTCGCGACGATCATCGGACTTTTCGTCGGCATCGCCCGTCTTTCCCGCAATCCGCTGCTCGCCTTTCTGGCCTTCCTTTATGTGGAAGCCCTGCGCAATGTGCCGCTCCTGCTTTATCTTTTCCTCTGGTACGCGCTGATCGTCACAAGCCTGCCGACCGTGCGTGAAGCATGGGAAATCCTGCCCCATGTCTTTCTGAGCAACAGCGGCCTGACGGTGCCCTCCCTGATGTGGACGAGCGCCCATTCGATGATTCTCGCCGCACTGATCCTCGGGGGTGTGCTCGGCGTATTCATCCATCGCCGCGCAACGGCTCAGCGCATCACGTCGGGCAAGTCGCGAAGGACCTGGCCCCTGGTCGCCATGGCGCTGCTGATTCCGCCCGCCCTCGCGCTTCTGATCGTGCAGCCGGATTTCACGATCAGCCTTCCGGAGAAAGGCCGCTTCAGGCTTGCGGGCGGCTCTCAGCTCACACCGGAATTCACGGCCCTCCTCCTCGGCCTTTCGCTCTCCGCCTCGGCGGGCATCGCCGAGATCGTGCGAAGCGGCATTCTGTCCGTGCGCAAGGGGCAATGGGAAGCGGCGCGGGCCCTGGGCTTGAAGGATGGCCTGACCATGCGCCTCGTCGTGCTTCCGCAAGCGCTTCGGGTCATCATCCCGCCGCTCACCAGCAGCTACCTGAGCCTTTTCAAGAACTCGTCGCTCGCCATCGCCATCGGCTATCCTGATCTCGTCATGGTGTCGAACACGACCATGAACCAGACCGGGCAGGCGATCGAGGGCATCGCCATCTTCATGCTGGTCTATCTCGGTCTGTCGATCGCGATTTCCCTGTTCATGAACTGGTACAACAGCCGCGTCGCGCTGAAGGAGCGGTAGGCCATGACGACTGCGACCGACATCGCCGAAGCGCAACTGAAGATGCCCCTCCGGCGCGATCCGGATGTCGGGCGGCGCCTTATGCATCGCACGCTCAAGCCGCTCATCGGCACGCCGGTCAATGCGGTCATCACGCTCGTCTGCCTGTGGATCCTATGGCTTGGAGCGAAGGGCGCCTACGGCTGGCACGTGACCCGCGCCGTCACCGAAGGAGGCGCCCAGGCCTGCAAGGTGGGACACGGCGCCTGCTGGCCGTTCTACGAGGCGAAGATCCGTTTCATGATCTTCGGGGTCTATCCCTACGACGAGCATTGGCGCGTGCTGCTCGCCATGATCATCTTCCTGGGCGCCATCGGCATCACGATGATCCCGCGTTTCTGGAACAGAAGCCTCCTGGTTCTGTGGGGCGTGACGATCGTGGCGACGGCCATTCTGATCAGCGGCGGCATCTTCGGTCTCACCTACGTGCCGACGACGCAATGGAGCGGATTGCCCCTCTCCTTCCTGCTCTCCGCCATCGGCCTTGCCTTCGGCTTTCCTCTCGGCGTCGTGCTCGCCCTGGCCCGCTCCTCGAAGCTCCCCGCCATCCGCGTCATCGCCATCATCTTCATCGAAGTGATCCGGGGCGTTCCCCTCATCAGCATCCTCTTCATGGCCTCCGTCATGCTGCCGCTCTTCATGCCGAGCGGGATCACCGTGGACAAGCTGCTGCGGGCGCAGATCGCCATCATCATCTTCGCCGCCGCCTATATTGCAGAGGCAGTCCGTGGCGGCCTGCAGGCAATTCCCCGCGGCCAGCACGAAGCCGCCAGCGCCATGGGCCTGCATTACTGGCAGTCCATGCGGCTGATCGTTCTGCCGCAGGCCCTGAAGATCGCCATTCCGCCCCTGGTGAACATCTCCATCGGCTTCTTCCAGGACACGACCCTCGTCACGATCATCGGCCTTCTGGATTTCCTGTCCACCGTTCGCACGGCGATGACGGACCCGAACTGGGTCGGCATCGCCGTCCTGGAAGGCTACGTCTTCGCAGCCTTCGTGTTCCTCGTGTTCTCGTATGGCATGGGCGCCTATAGCCGCTTCCTGGAGCGTCGCATGCGCCTCGGGCACGACTGACGCATCGGCGGAAAAGCGACTTAGGTCGCACGGGCGGCGCGACGTTCCTTGGCAAGATCCATGGCCTGATAGGTCCAATAGGTGAGCTGCGCCGCGGCGACTCCGAACGGGCCGCCATTCCATACGAGGCCGAAGGGTTCGTACAGGCGGTAGCGGTCGCTCGTGCCGAGGATGCCCTCCGCAATCACGCGCCCTCCGATGGCCGTGGTGTTCATGCCGCGACCGCCGAAGCCGTACACGTACCAGACACCTTCCTGAAGCTGCCCGATGAGCGGCATCAGATGGCGAGCATAAGCCATGAGACCGGCCCAGGCCGTCTCCACACGCACGCCTTCCAGCTGGGGATAGGTCGAGACCATCGTCCTCTGCATCATCTGCGCAAGGCGTCTTGGCTCGGTCTTGCGCGTCGTGATCCTGCCCCCCCAGAGCAGCCGCGTTCCATCATCGACAAGGCGGTAATAATCGCCCGCACGGCGATTGTCGCTGATCGCCGCCGGCGTGCGCACGGCATCTCCGATCCTTTCCGGCGCCGCTTCCGTCAGCAGCACATAAGTGGCAATCGGGAGGATGCTGCGGCGCAGCCGGGGCACCAGCTCGTCCGTATAACCGCCGCCCGCCAGAACCACGTCACGTGCCCTGACCTCACCATGCGCGGTCCTTACGATCTTGTCCGCGCCCTCGAAATCGCATCCGACGACCCGCGATCCCTCGAAGATCCGTCCGTTCAGCGCCTCGATCTCCGTTGCCAGAGCCCGGGCATAGTTGAGCGGATGGAAATGAAAGCAGGCGGGATCGTAGAGCGCCTGATAATACTTCTGCGAACGCAGAACATTGCGGACGGCATCTGTCGGCATCACTTCCAGATGGTAGTCGAATTCCCGCTTCATCATCTCGCACTGGCGTGCGAGCCCATCGGGATCGTGGTACCGAAGCACGCTCATCTTGCCGTAGACGCGCTTGTTGTCGCTCATGGCAAGCTTGTCGATATTCTCCTCGACGATGCGCACCCCTTCGATCGAGAGGCGGTGCAGAGCCTGTGCTTTCTCCGCTCCGACCATGCGAGTGATATTGGCATGGCTCGTCGCATATCCCGGGCCGACGAAGCCTCCGTTGCGGCCGGACGCTCCCCAGCCAACCCGCTCCGCATCCAGAACGACCACCGAACGGCACGCCCGCGCCAGATCGAGAGCTGCCGTGAGACCGGCAAGCCCTCCGCCGATAATAGCGACATCCGCGTGCACCGATCCGTCAAGAGAAGAGCGTTGCGACATGTCCGTCAGCGTGCGGGCATAATAGGTATCGCCATAGCCGGCCATCGAAGCCCCCCCGATCTCAAATGATTTCCCAAACCCTAGCGCATCGTGCGGAAAAGTGGACTGGTTTTCGTGCATGCTGATTACGTACCGGGCATATTCCACCGAGTTCACCGGAGAACCTTTCGATGGGCCCCTTCTCGGAGGAACACAGCCGAGGTTGTCGCCGTTATTCAGGGTCAATCCCCTTGCGGAGCCCCGGATGGCCCTGACCGCCTTAGCCTTGAACTGCACTCTGAAGCGCGGCAGCGCCGCCTCGTCGACGGACAAGCTGCTTCAGGAGGTTTTGGAGGAACTGAAGCCACACGGGGTGACAGGTCAAATCGTCAGGGTTGTCGATCTCGATATCAAAGCGGGCGTGTCGTCCGACGAAGGCGAAGGCGACGACTGGCCGGAACTGCGACGGAAGATCGACGCAGCACATATCCTCATCCTGGGAACTCCGATCTGGCTCGGTCAACCCTCCAGTGTCGCCAAACGCGTTCTCGAGCGCATGGATGCTTTCCTGGAAGAGACGGACGACAGAGGGCGCATGCCTGCCTTCGGAAAGGTCGCCGTCGCGGCTGTGGTCGGCAATGAAGACGGAGCCCATCATTGTCATGCCGAACTGTATCAAGCGCTCAACGATGTCGGATTCACGATTCCCGCGGGCGCCGGCACCTACTGGGTCGGCGAAGCGATGGGCTCGGTCGATTACAGGGATCTCAAGCAGCCCTACGAAAAGACCGTGCAGACGACCAAGATGCTGGCAATCAACGCCGCGCACCTGGCGATGCTCCTGAACGCGAACCCATATCCAGGGATGGACAAGGCTTGAGATCGAATGCGTTAGACCATGGTGAGGCCGACGAGGATCGGCGGCAGCTCAGGTCTGGATCTTCGCCCTGGCAGACGCTTTCTCGTTCGCTGCCGCGAACTCCGCTCCTCACCGATCTGCGTTGCGACGTGGCCATCGTCGGCGCTGGCATCACCGGCTCGTTCGCCGCGGAGGCGCTCACACGGCAGGGACTTTCCGTCGCCGTCGTCGACCGGCTCATGCCGGGCCGCGGCAGCACGGCTGCGAGCACGGCGATGCTGCAATGGGAAATCGATCGGTCGCTATCCGAACTGACCGATCTGTACGGCCCCGACAAAGCGGCACGCATCTATCGCCGCTCCTATGCCGCGACATCCGATCTCTGCGATTATATCGAGGCGCTCGGCATCTCCTGCCTCTTTACGCGTCGTTCCAGTCTTTACCTGGGCGGCGGTGATACGGGCCTGGCGGACCTTGCAAGCGAGCATCGCTTGCGGAGCCAGGTCGACCTGCCCGGAGACCTACTCGATGAACGCGCTCTCGTCGAGCGTTTCATGATGGACCGTCCAGGCGCACTCTTCTCGCCAGGATCGGCGGAGGCCGATCCGCTCTGCCTGTCGCTCGGCCTGCTCGAGATGGCCCTGGCGCAGGGAGCGGTGCTGGTCGAGGACGAAGTCGTGGCTTACGACTGGAACAGCCGCAGCGCATCGATCGGGCTCGCCGGAGGCAGAACGATCGATGCCCGGCACCTCGTGCTGGCGACGGGCTACGAAATGCCGGACTTCGTCAACAGCGACCTTCATCGCAGGTCTTCGAGCTGGTGTCTTGCGACGATCCCACAGCAGCCGGGCGCCCTCTGGCCGGAGCGTGCCCTCATCTGGGAGAGTTCGCATCCTTATCTCTACGCGAGGACCACCGGCGACGGGCGCATCGTGGTTGGCGGCGAGGATCAGCCGACGAGCACTCCTCAGGAACGAGAGAGGCTGATGCCGGACAAAATCGCGGAGATTTCCGCGAAGATGAAGAAACTCTGGCCCTACGCATCATACGAGATCGCACATGCCTGGGCGGCGGAATTCGGTGAGACCGATGACGGCTTGCCTCTCATCGGCCCCGTTCGAGGTGCCGAGAGCATCCTAGCCGCCTACGGCTACGGCGGAAACGGCATCACCTTCAGCTACATGGCCTCCCGCATTCTGGCTGCGCGGATCGCCGGCGTCAGAAGGCCGTGGTTCGACGATTTTTCTCTCGATCGCGAGCCGCCTCGCTCTTCAGGCTAGTCGCAACCAATGCCGCGATGACCGTCGTGGCGGCAAGCCGCTCCAGGCCATCCATGAGCTAGGGCCCAGAGCAGCTAGTATGGCCAATGCTTACTCTTCCCTGAAGGCGCGCGCCAGGTTGTCGGCAAGCGGCTTCGTCAGATATGAGAACACGGTGCGGTAGCCCGTCTGGATGAAGCCCTCCACCGGCATTCCCGGCATCAGCTTCGCATTGCCGAGGCGCTCGCGTTCCCCTTCCGAAATCGCAATTCTCACCGGATAGTAAGACTGGCCGCTGCGTTCCTCCGTCACGAGATCGGCGGCGATGCGCGTGACGTGCCCCAAGATCTCCGGCGTCGTACGCTGGTTAAAGGCGGAAAGCCGCAGCATCGTATCGAGTCCCTGCCGGAGCTGATCGATATCCTGAGGCGCGACTTTCACCTCGATCGAGAGTTCGTCACCCTCCGGCATCACGAGCATCAGAGAATCACCGGGTCCGATGACGCCGCCAATCGTGTGCACGGTCGACTGATGCACGATGCCGTCCTGGGGTGCGCGAATGTCGATGCGCTTCAGCTGGTCCTCGGCCGCGACCTTGCGCTCCACGAGCTCGGCGAGCTTCGCCTGGACCTCGCGCAGCTCCGTGGAAACCTCACTGCGAAGGTCCTGGTCGATCTGCATGATCTGAAGCTCGGTCTCGCTGATCTTTCCCTTGGCTTGGGCGACGGTTGAAATCAGCTGTCCGCGCTCGCCCCGCAGCCGCGTCTCCTCGCGTCTCAGCGAGGTCACGCGGGTAATCGGAACCAGGTTCTTCTTCCACAATTCCTGGACGCCGGTCAGCTCCGAAATGATCAGGTCGATTTCATCGGCCTTGGCGGAGGCCTGCAGCTTGGTGCCGTCGATCTGCTCCGCCAGCTGAGCCACCCGTTCCCGCAACTGCGATTTCTGGCCTGCGCGCGCCTCCCGCCTGTTGTCGAACAGGCGTCGCTCACCGCTCATCAGTTCGGCCACCTCGGATTCATCCGCGCGACCAACAAGATCCGTCGGAAAGCGGATCGTATCGGCTCCATCCCGCTCGGCCTCGAGCCGCGCCCTGCGCGTGCTCATTTCGTCGATGCTCTTGGCGACCATGGCCAGATTGGCCCGCGCGACCGTCTCGTCGAGGCGGATCACGATGTCGCCGGCTCGGACGCGGTCGCCGTCGCGGGCAAGGATTTCGCCGACGACGCCGCCGGTGGGGTGCTGGACCTTCTTCACGTGGCTGTCCACGACGACCGTGCCCGGCGCGACGACGGCTCCCGACAGCTCGGTCGTCCAGGCCCAGCCCCCGAGGCCGAAGACGAGAAGGGCAACGCCTCCGAGCGCAATGCGGGTATGGCGATTGATGGACTGGCGTGCTTTTGACTTGACGTTGTCGTTCATGACGCTGCTCCCCCGAGCTTAAGCGGATTTGGCCGTGTTGACTTGATTGGCGTTGCTGGCCGGAACCGGCCGGAGGACGCTGCTGAGCACCTCCTCCTTGAGGCCGAACTTGCGGACCGTGCCCTCGTCGAGAACGAGGATATGGTCGACTCCGGCGAGAGCGCTCGGGCGGTGGGCGATGACGATCGCAATGCCGCCGCGCTCACGCACTCCCTGAATCGCCCGTGTCAGCGCGTGCTCACCCTCGTTGTCGAGGTTCGAGTTAGGCTCGTCGAGCACGACGAGGAACGGGTTGCCATAGAGAGCCCGAGCGAGGCCGATGCGCTGGCGCTGGCCGCCGGACAGTCCGGCGCCGCCCTCCCCGACCTGCGTCTCGTAGCCCTGAGGCAAGCGCAGGATCATCTCATGCACGTCGGCGGCCACGGCAGCGCGGACCACATCCTCCGCCTTCGGGTTGGGATGAAAGCGGGCGATGTTCTGCGCCACGGACCCAGCGAACAGCTCGACATCCTGCGGCAGGTAGCCGATATGCGCCCCGAGTTCCTCGGGTAGCCACTGATCGAGTGCGGCACCGTCGAGGCGAACCTTGCCACGCCACGCAGGCCATACGCCGACGAGCATGCGGGCGAGCGACGATTTGCCGGAGGCGCTGGGACCGATGATCCCCAGGCCCATGCCCGCCTGCAGTTCGAACGAGACGTCCTGCACGGCGAAACGCTGGCTTTTGGGCGCGCCGGATCCGGCACTCTCGACCGAGAGCGAGGCTTTCGGTGCCGGGAGCTGAAGCGGACGCATCTCGGAGCCGTCGTCCTCCAACGAAGAGCGAAGACGCGACCATCCCTGCCGGGCGGCGACGAAGCCCTTCCAGTTGGCGATCGCCAGTTCGACCGGAGCGAGTGCCCGGGAGACCAGGATCGACGACGCGATCATGATGCCGCCTGTCGCCTCGCCATGGATGACGAGGTAGGCGCCGATGCCGAGCACGCCGGATTGCAGCGTCATGCGCATCACCTTCGAGAACGCGCCGAGACCGCCCGACACATCCGATGCCTGCTGCTGGTGACCGAGATACTGCGCGTTGGCTTGAGCCCACATCTGACCGATGCGGCCGGCCATGCCCATGGCATGCACGACCTCGGCGTTGCGGCGAGCGCCCTCACCGATTCCGTTGCGCTGGGACGCCGCCTGGACCGCGGCCTTGGAGGCCTTGCGCGTCAAGACGTCTGTGATGACCGTGAAGGAGATGAGAACCGCAGCGCCGCCGACCGTGACCCACCCGAGCAGCGGGTGGAACGCAAAGCAGATGAAAAGATAAAGCGGGATCCAGGGGAGGTCGAACAGTGCCGAGGGACCGCCGCCGGCGAGGAAGGCGCGGATCTGGTCGAGATCGCGCAGCGGCTGCTGGCCGTCGCCTTCGGCATTCCCGCGCAGTGGTGCTGCGACCTGGTAGCGGAAAACGCGCTGGCTCAGGTCTTCATCGACCGCCGCACCGACACGGGCGAAGATGCGGCCGCGCAGCATGTCGAACAGGCCCTGGAACATGAACAGGGCTAGGATGATGGCCGAGAGACCGAGGAGTGTGGGAATGCTGCGGCTCGGCAGCACCCGGTCATACACCTCCATCATGTAGAGGGAGCCGGAGAGATAGAGGATGTTGATCAGGCCGCTGAGCAGGGCGACGCCCAGGAGGGCACCGCGGCAGGAGGCCATGAGGCTGACGCGGCTCTTGGCGGAAGTTTGGGACATGACCGTTCCTCGGAAGTCGTAAGGGAGGAAACCGGATGCCGTGGGGGGAACGGCATCCGGCTCTAGGTTCCCCGCCGGAAGCAAGTTTGGGGGTTTTTATGCTCCCGGCGGGGTCATCGCGATCTCAGGCCAACCGCATCAGAAGATGAAGTCGCTGTTGTCGAGATCGGATACGTTGACGCCCTTGAGGACAAGGATGTCGGTGCCGTGCTCGATGACGGCGTCGTGGTTGACCTGCATGACGCGAAGGTCGGACATGCCGTCCACGCCCGAGAGATGGCTGGCGTCGATACGATCCTGACCGTGACGGAAATCCGTCACCACGTCGCGGCCGCCGCCCTTCTGGAAGACGAAGGTGTCGTCACCCGCGCCGCCCGAGAGAGTGTCGTTGCCGGCACCACCCTTGAGCACGTCGTTACCCGACCCGCCGGAGAGACGATCGTTGCCGGAACCACCCGACAATCTGTCATTGCCGGCGCCTCCGTAGAGACGATCGTTGCCGCTGCCGCCCTCGAGCTGGTCGTTGCCGCGACCGCCGTCGAGGTGGTCGTTGCCCGACCCGCCGTTGAGCCTGTCGTCGCCCGACCCGCCGTAGAGCTTGTCGTGACCACGTCCGCCCTCGAGCTTGTCGTTGCCGATGCCGCCGTCGAGACGGTCGTTGCCGTCACCGCCGTTGAGCTTGTCGTTGCCCGACCCGCCGTAGAGCTTGTCGTTGCCGCGACCGCCGTCGACCCGGTCGTCGCCTTCACCGCCGCGGAGCGTCTCGCTGCGCGAGTTGCCCTTGAGGACGAGGTTGGCGGGTGCCTCCGGCTGGGCCGGAGCGGCCGGGATCGGATCGCTCGGGGTTGCCGGGGTCGTGGGAGTGACCGGGGTAACCGGGTCCACGGGCTGCTGAGGCTGCTCGTGATCGACGGGCTGCTCAGGCTGCGTCGGGGTCTCGGGGTCCACCGGATCCGTCGGCTGCTCGGGATCGACCGGAACTTCCGGATCGGTCGGAAGCGGAACCTCGCAGAGGTTCGGCCTGCGCCCGCCCTCGGACCGGAAGGTCACGCGATGGACACCGCAGTTGATGCTGGTGGTGCCGTCCTCGTTCTCCTCCCATTCGTACTCGTCCGCCTTGCGGCCAGGCTCGAGTTCGATCACGTCCTGCTCCCGCAGCGTGCCGATGATGGTGTCGTTGCCGCCGTTGGAGCGGAATACGATCCGGTGCGCCGAGGTGAGCTGCGAGATGTCGACCGTGTCGTCGCCCGCATTGCCATCGATGGTGATGGTGTTGAGGGCAAGGCTTGTGGTGGAGAAGTCGCCGAAGATCTGGACGACGTCACCCCCGCCGGCGGAACCATTGACCGGATCGCCCGTCTGGGTGCCAATGCGGATCTCCTCGATGTTGTCGAGTTCCCCAATCACGGAAGTATTCGTTCCGCCCAGAAGAGTGCTCGTCGTACGGGTGATGACGATCTCCGTATTTTCCCGGATGTCCGTGATACCCGCCGTGATCGCGGCTTCGCGAGTGTAGACCCTGAACGTCTCCGCCAGTGCATTACCGTTGACGTCGAAGGTATCTACTCCGGCGCCGCCATCGACATAGTCACGGCCGTCCTGCGAGGTCTCGAACGTAACGCCGAAGATGGTGGAAGAGGTCGCGTTCCAGACGATGGTGTCGTTGCCGCCACCTGCCAGGATCGTGTCGTTGCCGGTTCCGCCGTCGAAGGTGCTGGCGGAGTCGTCACCGATCAGGATGTTGTTTCCTGTCGTCCCTTCGACCGGATTGGTGTCGCGAGTGACCGTGACATTGGCCGTGTCGGTGCGGGGCGGATTGCCACCGTCGTTGACGGTGTAGGTGAAGGAGCCACCCGGGGTGCCCGTATCCGTGAAGGTCACGGAGCCGGGATTGGTCGCCAGCGACAGGTTGCCGAGTCCGTTGGCGTTGCTGACCGCGGTGATGTCCAGTGCCGGACCATCGGGATCGGTGTCGTTCGACAGGAGCACCCATTCCGGAACCACGATCGGGCCATTCACGATGTTCGTGATGATCGAGTCGTTGTTCGCGTTGACCGGATCGTTGACAGCGTTCACCTGGACCGTGGTCGTGGCGACATTGCTGTTCATGAACCCGTCGTTCACCGTCACCTGGATCACGCGACTGCCGGCAACCGGGTTGTCCGAGTTGTTGTCGAAGGTCACCGCCTGGATGGCCCTCTGGTAATCCGCCAGGGATGCCGCGCCCGTCAGGGTCACGACGATCTGACCGTTTGCGACGGTCCTGCTCGCGGTGATCCCCGCCGGCAGGGTGCCGACGTTGAGCTCGTCCGCAGCCTGGGCGTTCGTCAGCACGATCCGGGCAGACACCATCTGCGCCGCATCGTCGGTGATGCCGGGGTTGCTCGCGATCGCCACAGCCGCGCCGCCTTCGGTGAAGGTCGTTGCGTAGTTGACGGTCGGCGTGGCTGCCGGGACCATGACGCTGACCGACAGGTTGTCGATGTTCACGATGTCGTTGGTGCTGTTGACGTTCGAGACATCGAAGCGGATCTTCGCGCCCGCCGCAAACGGGCCGGTGAGATCGAAGGCACGGTTGGCATTGCCCGTGTTGCCGTTGATGGTCTCGAGCAGGGTCCAGTTGGAGCCGTCCCTGGAGAACCAGACCTGAACGGTCTCGTTGTCCTGGATGTCGAAGCCCTGCTCGCTCACCGAGTATGTCAGGCGGGCCGCAGCGACACCCGTCAGATTGAGACCACGCTCGATCGAGGCACCATTGCCGTTGTCGAAGCGAAGGGCGCTGCCGGTAATCTGGATCTGCCCAGCGTTCGTCGAGTTCGGCGAGTTGTCGTCGCCCGTCTCGACCCAGTTGGATGCCCACTGACGGCTGCCGTCGTTCCGGCTGTAGGACGCCGTGGTGAAGTTGTCGCCGAAGTTTCCGCCGGCGTCGAATGCGTGGAGCGACAACTTGGGCGGCGTCAGGCTCACCTCACCATCGGCGAAGCGCAGCTTCTCGATGTTGAACAGGCGGTCGGTTCCATCCGAGATGCGGTTGTTACCGGTGGTCGGGTCGGTCTCGACCGTCACCGTCACGTGCTGGACGGTGACGCTGCCATCGTCATTGCTGGTGACGGTGTAGTTGGCCATCAGGTCGCCGTAGACGGCAACGTCGACAGCAGTGTTGTCCAGATCGCCGTCGACGATCTCACGGACGATGCTGAGCTGACCCGGGTTGAGGGTTGCGCTGAGCATCAGGGCATCGAGGGTCTTGCCGCCGAACTGGGCCACGGCACCTGCCTTGGGAGCGCCGTAGGCATAGTCGCTCTCCAGATAGACCTTCTCGGTCATCCCGTCGGCGGTGTAGGTGACGCCGTCCTTGACGATCTTGATGCGGACGTTGAGCCACTTGTCGCCGTCGATGATGTCGTCACCGGCGAAGCCCTTGATGGTGTCGCTGCCGCCGCCGCCGAGGATGATGTCGGCAGCCTGAGAGGTGTCGAGCACGATCAGCTCGGGATTGCCGTTCTTGTCGAGGACCGGGTTACCCAGGGCATCGACGACCGGGACGCGGACACGGTGCGCCACGAGCTGGTCGAGGCCGTTGATGAGCGAGACGTTCTTCTGCAACAGGTCGTTGGAGAAGGAGTCAAGCGGCGAGTTCGGGCCGGGGATGGCCGCCGTTCCGGTCAGCTCTCCCCGGGTGTTCACGGCAGCGACGCGTCCCGTGAGGATGTCGTTGTGCTTCCAGCCGGAAAGGCCTTCGACGAGATCGAAGCGATCACGCAGGATGAACGCCTCCTGGTTGTCGAAGAGCGGAATGCCGAGGTCGGAATTCGCAGCGACCGTATCGCCCTTATGGATCGCCCAATCGAAGCCGGCCATGCCGTTATTGCGCTGGATGCCCTCTGCCTGGAACATGATGTCGTCGCCGGACTCGGCGTCGTAGTCGCCGTCGCCGGTCCCGGCATTGAGAACGTCGTGCCCGACGACGCTGGAATTGAAGAACAGCTCCGAGTTGTCGCCAGCCAGCGTATCGAAGCGTGCGCCGCCCTCGATCCAGTCGTCTCCCTCGTTGCCGAGCAGGAAGTCGCCGCCGTCGCCGCCGAGGATGAAGTCATTGTCGGTGCCGCCGAAGACCGACTTGCCGTCCGGACCGGCGATCAGGAAGTCCTGACCCTGGTTGCCGAAGAGGAGAGCCAGGCCCGAGCCGCCCTGGATGACGTCGTTGCCTTCCTCGCCGTGCAGCTTGTCGGTCATGCCGATGTCGGTGCCGGCATTGGTGATGATGTCGTCGCCAGCTCCGCCATGGATGATGTCGACGCCGTAGCCGGCCTCGATGGTGTCGTTGCCTTCATAGCCCCAGACAGTGTCGTCGCCCTCGCCGGCCACGATCAGGTCGGCCTCGGCGGTGCCGCCCATGACCACGTGATCGGTGCCGTTGTAGATCAGCACGT
This sequence comes from Microvirga zambiensis WSM3693, assembly GCF_016735695.1. Lineage (GTDB taxonomy): Bacteria > Pseudomonadota > Alphaproteobacteria > Rhizobiales > Beijerinckiaceae > Microvirga > Microvirga zambiensis. Next base: position 94,220 of record NZ_JAERQD010000015.1, read on the forward strand.
CGAGGTCGCCGTCGCCGTCGAGATCCTTGCGCACCACGAGCGGCGAGAGAGCCTGGAGGACGGGGTTGTCCCAGGTGGGATCGGCCCCGACCTGCTTCGAGATGATCATCTCGAGCGTATGGGCGGGAGTTGCGAAGATGTCGCCTGGGAGTGCGCTCCGGCCTTCGTCGCCGAGGTCGGTGTTGCGCATGATGATGTCGGTCATCGAGTTGTTCTCGAGCTCGTTCAGGAGGTTGAGACCCTGAACACGCGAGAGGTAGTAGAACCGGTCGGCATCCTGGAGGGCTTCCATCTGCGCCTCGAAGACGAAGGAGAAGGTGGAGCCGAGCATGCCGCCGAAGTCCATCTTCTTCTCGGCGAGGCCGCCCATCCAGAGGTCGATGTCGTTGAGACCCGACTCCGTGGTGGCCCAGGTGCCTTCCGAGTTGAGGAAGTCGAGGCGGTCGGCCGGAGCGCCTGTGCCGCCGAACACCAGCAGGGACGCAGCAGCCCGCTTGGCCTCCATGGTCGTCGCATTGACGATCGAGTCGTGCTTGCCGTAGGCGGCGATGAAGTTGATGATCGACAGCGGGTTCTGGAGGTTGAGCGCGAAGTCGGTCCAGCTCACGTAGGGCTTCACCTGCGAGTCCTGGCCGGACATCTGGTAGAACTGCGCGCGGGCCTCGTTGAGGGACGGCAGACCCAGGTCACGGCCGCGGGCGATGTTGAGCGCCGCGAGGTCGAGCGGGATGCCGACGAGCTGGTTGCGCAGCACGTGGGTCACGAACTCGTCGATCTCGTTGCCGTGCTGGCGGGACATGCCGCGGATGACCGCGCCGGCTGCCGTGTCGTGGTCGATGGTATCGGACCCGAAGCCGACCGGATTCAGGAAGCCGTCGAACAGCTTCATCGAGACGACCTGGCCGTTGACGGTGATCGTGTCGATGGTCTCGTTCAGCATCGAGTGGCCGAAGCGGTACACGGCCTGGGCGAACTCCGCGAAGATCGCCGGGTTGATGTCGACCGACGGCTCGAACACGAAGGCGTCGACGTCGGGCTGCATCTTGCGGGCGAATTCCTCGAAGACGAGGTGCTGGTACTCCATCTCGTTGGTGAAGCGGGCAGCCTGGAACAGGCGCTCGCCATCCCACACGAGGGCAGCCTTGGCTTCGGGGGTGGTCGGGACGGCCGTGACGTCGACGAGCAGCCACTCGTTCAGGAAGGCAAGGTCGCCCGAGGTCAGGGCCAATTCCTTCACCTGCTCGACGAGGTGGTTGTGCTCGGAGTGGAAGATGTGGTGGATCGAAGTCAGGCCGATGTTCTCGTTGCCGCGTCCGTCACCCGTGATGTAGTGCGCATCGAGCAGCTCGTTGTCATAGGCCGTGTTCGAACCACGCGAGTTGACGAGACCGGTCGTCGAACCGTCGGCATTCGCGTAGCCAAGGGCGGCGTCGCCGTCCTTCTGGAGGACGCCACCGACGAGGACCGGAACTGCCGCGTGGGCAATGTCGTCGAGGAAGGCGTGGCCGGTGAGGACCGCGTTCGTCAGGCTCACCGGGCTGGAGGGGGTGCCCGAGATCACGATGTCGTCGGATGTGTTCGGCACGCCGTCGGCGCCAAGGCCGACGATGACCTGCGCATAGCCGGTCTGCGGATGCGGGATGAAGTTGCCGTAGGGGTCGGTGCGCAGCAGCGGAACGTTGGTGACGTTGGCGTCCGTCAGGTCGATGCCGAGCATCGCCTTGGCCTGGGCCTTCACATCAGACCACGTGGCCAAGCCACGCGCGCCCTCGAGCAGGTCACCGGTGGCGATCGTCTTGCCGTCGGGGCCGGTCATGTATTCGCGCAGGAAGACCTGGTGCGAGGCATGGGAGGTGTAGGTCTGGTTCTGGTCGACCCACGGCGTGGTCGTGTTGATGGTATCGCCGTCGCCATCGCGGGAGGCGCGCGTCATCACCATGAAGTTGGAGTGGCTGCCCGGCACGTAGAGCGGGTCGTCCGGCTGGAGCGGGATGTAGACCGTGCCGCTGCCGCCCTTCGAGATCAGGTCGAGGCCGTGGTCGAAGAACTGGCCGAACAGGGTGAACAGCGAGTTGTAGGGAGCCGAGTCGCCGATGTCGGGCGCGACGTTCGGGATCAGGACGGTTTCGCCGTCCATCTGGATGCCGAGCTGGCTCAGGAGGGTGCTCAGGGCCGCCTCGGCCGTCGTGACGGCAGCAGACGCCGACTGGGCCTGGGTCTGGGCCTGCGCGAGAGCTTGCGTGGCGGTTGCCAGCGCGGCTGCTGCGTCAGCCGCATGCGTCGCGGCCGTCTGTGCGGCGGTCGCTGCGTTCTGTGCCGGCGCTACGAGCGCATCGGCGGTGGCCGTCTTGGCGTTCAGGGTTTCCTGAGCCGAAACGAAAGCATCGAGCGCTGCGTCGTATTCCGCCTGCTGTTGGTCGGTGGGAATGCCGTCGAGGAGCAGGGCGTTGAAGGCAGCGAAGGTCTCGTTGACCTCGACCTGGGCCGCGGCCTTCTCCTCGTTTGCCGTCGCGAGCGACGCCTGCGCGGCGTCCGCCGCCGCCTGGGCATTTGCGGCTTCATTGCTGGCTGTGGTGGCGGCGGTCTGCGCCGAGGCCTGGGCCGTCACGAGCGCAGGAATGCTGCCGGACGTGGTATTTGAGGTCTGAACGGCCTGCGCAATCGCCGCGCGGGCGGCCTGGATCTGCGAGATCGCGGTCATCTGGGCGGCGCCCTCGATGCCGGCATAGGTCAGCGCCGCGCTGATCGCGGCGGGATTGTTCAGGGTCTGGTCGGCGATGAGGTTCGAGATCGTGCGCGGGTCGGCATCGACGACGGTGCCGGGCGTCAGCATCGGCGAACCCGTGGCAGTGCCGGGGGTGTAGTTGTTGTTGTTCAGCCAGACCGGGTTAGTGGGCGTGCCGAACATCATCGTGTCGTCGCCCTCGTTCACGTACTGGGGGGCGCTCATCTCAGGGAAAGGCTGGTCGGCTGCACCCCAGGTCTCACGGCCCTCGATGAGGTTATTGTAGGTGCCGTCGACCGTGCGTAGGCCGTAAGGAAGCAGAAACGCCTGGGTCGGGGTGGTAGCGGCGTTGGGATCGAGCCCGCCCGCCTCTGCGACGAGCTTGCGCAGATCCTCACCGGCAGCATGCCGCTCTGCAATCTCAATCTGCTTCAGGATGAACTCGAGGTCGTGTTTGACGAGATTGACCATGATGCTTCTCCACCAAGTGGGCCGGGCCCGCTGTTGTTCACATTGAGACCGGGGCCGTTTGGCGCGCTGGTCCGCAATTTCATCAAACAGTCTTCACCAGGGCCGGGAGGTTCGCATCGGATGAAGGTGTAACGATTTTTTAGTCGATGGTCCGACGTCCGCAGGGACTGACGTCTGCAGGCGGGAGGCTTAGGGCCAGACATCCGACTGGTCTAAGGTCCGACCTCCAACCTCGCCGTATCCTTACGCGCTATACTTATGGATAGAACGCTGGATCCTTAGGATGGCAGTCCTGCCGAGATCGAAAACTCCGGTTATTCTGCCGAACTCATGAACCAGAAAGAAAAAGAGTCATGCAAGGGGACGATCTTTTCCCGATCAAACGTTTCAGCCAGCGGGTGCAGGAAAGCATATTGGAGGAATTCGGAGGGCGATGCCCCTCTGCCTCCGAGGTGGCGCAGGTTCCGGACCCCCGTTTGCTCAAACTACCGGGCTTCGGGCCGAAAACCCTTCGAAAAATCAGGTCCGTTACCGAATGCGGGAATCGAATCGCCGGCGAAGCGATTGTGCAATCCAGTACACGTCTCCAATCGGAGCTGGAGCAACTGGGAAGGGAAATCGGCGTCCTTCAGGATGAATTCCACCGCCGGCAGCGGGAGCTCGTCAGCAGGCTGGAGCTGATTTCGTCGGAGCTGGTCTTACGTTGGTCCGAATGCCAGCGAAAGGCATAGGCGATGGCCTCCGGTCCCGGTCGAATTGTCGCGAAACCCGCGAGTTGGAAGAAACGTAACGATTAGAATAAATGGAAAAGAGATCGGCGATTGCCGATCTCTCTTTCTCTCACGCTGAGACACTCAGCACTCTCTGGATTTACCCGCGCTACAAGTCACCCCATTCCCGCTTCGCAAGCAGCGCCGCCTCGACCCGGTTCTTGACGTTGAGCTTTTTCAGAATGTTTCCGACGTGGAACTTGACTGTCTTCTCCGTCACTTCCAGTCGCTCGGCGATCTCGCGGTTGGTGAGGCCCGCCAGAATCAAGCGCAATGTGCGCTCCTCACTTTCGGATAGAGAGGATATCGGATCTACCCCTGCCTGCGCTTTGCTTGAGAGCAGTCGGAGAGCCAGGTTGGGAGAAATGAAAGAGCCGTCGGCTCTCACGCTCTTTACGGCAGCGATCAACTCCGGAGCCTTGATCCCTTTAAGGAGATAGCCGACGGCTCCAGCATCCAATGCGCGCGTCACGTCATCATCATCTTCAGAGACCGTCAGCATTACGACCTGTGGAGGCGATGGCAGGCTGCAGATCGCGCGCGCTGCTTCTATTCCATCGCCCGGCATCGAGATGTCGAGCAGGATGAGATCGAGTTCATGCGCTTTCACGAGCTCGATGGCATCCGTCGCCGAAGCTCCCTCCCCTACAACTTCGATCATATCATCTAGCGTGAGTGCCCGGATCACTCCGGCTCGCAACAGCGAGTGATCATCCACGACCGCGACGCGGGTTCTTTCAGCCATCCTGCTCCTCATCGGCAATGACAACACTCATTTCGACAGTGGTTCCACCATCCGTGAGATGAGTAACACGGAAGATGCCGCCGAGGCTCTCGACACGATCCCTCAGGCCGACAAGCCCCAAACCTGAGTCCGGGTTGGCCAGCTCGATAGGGCCGTCGCCTCCCTCATCCTGCACCACGACGCTCAAGACGGAATCTTCCAGCTTGCAGGTCACCCGCTGACCGTTGCCGCCCGCGTGGCGGAACGCATTGTTCAGCCCCTCCTGGAGGACCCGGTAAACGCAGATCTTGATCGCATGCGTAAGCGGATGGGAGATCTCGTCGCAATGGACGGTCACTTTGGTCCCCGTGCGCCGTTCGTGATTGGTGACCACCTGCTTTACGACAGCTGCAAGCGGCAGGTCCTCGATTTCCGGCAGCATCAGACCCTTCGAGGTCGTTCGGATATCGCGAAGAGCGTCCGAAAGAGCAGCTTCAAGGGAAGCCAGCTCCTCCTCACGCTGAGCGTTCGTGCGCGCTCGCCGCACATGTTCTACACTGAGCGCGGCAAAGCCGATGAGTTGCGCCGGGCCATCATGCAGATCGGCACCGATCCTGCGCAGATAGTTTTCCGTCAGCTCCGCTACGCGGCCCGACGCGCGCTGGGATCGTTCCTTGAGAAGCCGGTTATGCTGGGAGGCCTGCTCGATCTCGATCAGCCGTCCGCGAAGCTGATGCTGCTGCGAAAGAATGAGCTGGTTGCCTCGATAAACGATGCCGAACAGGCCGATCATGATGATCGACGTCGCACCGGCGACGGCAAGCCATGTCTTGAACCGCAGCCACCAAAGTTCATGTTCGAGCTGCTGGGTGCTTTCATGAATCTCGGCAACCGCGATCACGCGGCCGGAATAGTGCTCTCGAACGGGAACGTAGATCTCAAGGTATTTGGTGTCGATGCCCCGATCCAGATGCTCCCTGGCATCGAGGTTGGCATACTGAGCCGATATCTCGCCTCTCAAGGCCACGATCAGGCCGTCGGGCGGCGTAAATCTTCGCCCGATCAAATTTTCCGTCGTCGAATAGGCGACAAGCCCGCCCTCTTTCCAGATTTCAAGATAGGGAAATCGCTGCTTGAAATGGTCAGCGTTGAGAAGTTCGTTGAGTTCATCCCGCTCCTCAGGAGGCAGGATATCTTCTGTCGCCAGAGCATGGGCCAGCGGAGAGACGAAGCTGTCCATGAGGAGGGCGGTCGAGGAAGCCGTATTCTCGATCGTCGTTCTCGACGCGATCTCCGCGATGAACAGTCCGGCCGCCAACATCGCGACGAGCATGATCACACCGCCTGTCAGCACGAACTGGCGGGTCAGGCTCATGGTCGCCCAGATCGTGGTCTTGCGCCCTACCCTTGCTGGTGGCGCCAACTCGGACATTCGTTCCTCGGAATTCGATTTGAGAGCTAAAGATTAATCAGCCGGGAATGTCTCCACAATTGACGTTGGTCCGATACGCATACGGACCTTAGTCCAGGGAAATGGCGTGTTCAGATGCGCTCAGTGACAGAAATTCGCCACTAGTTCAATGGTTTAATGGGTCGCATGCAACGGAGCAAAATTCTCAAATGAAATGTTGTTATGATTAAAGACAGTACTCGATCTTACCTCCGATGGATTAACTCTTCCTGAGCCTGCGATAGCCATCCTGTGCCAAGGACGGCAGCACAACTTCTAGATACTGTCCCAAAATGCGCACTTCGGCAAAGCTTGGCTTGCCCTCGAGGTGTGCGGGGGGACATTTGATGAAATTGATTTCGCTTGCCCTGATCGACGATCAGCCGATCGTCGTTGAGGGGCTGAGGCATGCTCTTGGATCGCAGGATGCTTTCGAGATTGTAGCGACAGGCGCAACATCACGAGAGCTCCGCGACGTTGCGGAGCAATTTCGTCCCGATCTGATTATCATAGGTTTATCGCCATCGGATGGCGCATTGCAGACGATCTCCGAGACCAAGGCCAAATTCCCGAGCATCAAGATCGTGGTGTTCACGGCAGATCCCGACGTGGAGCACGCCGTGAGCGCTCTCGAAGCGGGAGCACAGGGTTATGTGTCGAAGTCCTGCCAGTTGGATGAACTTCTTCACGCGGTTTCGGCGGCGATCGCCGGAGAAACCTACATATCCCGGAATTTCGCAAGCAGGGTTCTGACCGCGCTGCGCAGCGCTTCCCTGCGCAAGGTTACCGTCGAAGCGCTCAAGCTGAGCGCGCGCGAGAACCAGATCGTTCGGCTCCTGCTCGACGGAAAGACCAACCGGGAGATGTCGTTCGATCTCGGCATCACGGAGAGAACCGTCAAACACTACATGACGATCCTGATGCAGAAGCTGAATGCTCGAAACCGAGTGGAAGCCGTGATCGCAGCACAAAATCTCGGGCGCCCTGCGGCATCAGGCACCAAGAGAAGCGGCTTCGGCCGCCTTGATCAGCCATACGCGACTTCCGACCGCTCCTATCATTCATGATGCGGGTCGGCGCAAATCCGGCGCCGACCGTCTTTTGACGCGACCATGACCAGCGGTCATTTCAAGCCACATGCGCCATGGCGGAAGGTCTCAACCTTTCCTTTCCCGATACTGCTTCAGTCATCGATGAAGAGGCCATGAAAAGCGTCACTGGCTTTCACGTTCTTCGTCACGACATAGGTAAAATACCGCTCGATCCCCAGATTGAGTTGCAGAAGCCGGTCGATCAACCTTTGATAGTCATCAATATCGGCTGAAACAACCTTAAGCATATAGTCTATCCCCCCGCCGGTCGCGTCACAGGAAATCACGGCCGGCTCCTTGAGGATTGCCGCCTCGAATCGCTGAAAATCGGCCTGGTGGTGGCTTTTGAGGGTGATCTCCACCAGGACCGTCGTGCGTCGCAAGAACTTGTCGGAATTGATCCGGGCCGTGTAGCCGGCAATGACCCCGTTCTTCTCCAACCGGCTGAGACGCTCCCAGCAGGCCGTCGGCGATAGATTGACGGCCTCGGCCAGCCGAAGCTTGGTCATCCGGCCGTCACCCTGAAGCACGGACAGAATTTTAAGGTCGATCTTGTCGAGTTTCATGACTTTCCCAAGCTCTTGGCGCATTGTAATGATTACCTATGCTATCCTCCTGAGACAATGCCATGCGCGAGCCCCCTCGCCCTTTGATCGACCACCGCCCTTCCGACGCCCCACACGACGCTGCCGCCGAGGACTGGCGCCCCGTATTGGTGAAGCGCAAGGGGGCGACGAAGCACAAGCTTCTGACGGAACGGATCATTGCGGATATCGATACCGACGTTCTGCGCCCTCATACACGCATGCCGACCCATCGCGACCTCGCGCGCCGGCTCGGGGTATCGGTGCAGACCGTGAGCCTCAGCTACAAGGAGGCTGAGCAGCGGGGCTACCTGCGGGGCGAGGTCGGCCGTGGCACCTTCGTCCGCAGCCGTGTAACGGAAAAGGCCGACCGCTTCATGCTCGACCGCGACCCCGGGGAGATCGTCGACCTCTCGATCATCCGGGCCGTCTATACGGAAGCGCATGAGCGCGCGTCGCGCGGGGCCATGGGGCAGCTTGCCGAGGGCGACAACAGCGCCTTCATGCGCCCGTGCCGGCCCATCGCGGGATTGGATCGGCACCGGATGGCGGCTCAGGTCTGGTTGAAAGGCCTCGGAGTCGCTCCAAGCAAGGATCGTATCCTCATCACGAACGGCGCCGCCCATGGCCTGTTCCTGGCCATCGCAGCCATCGTTCGGCCGGGCGAGATCGTCCTCACCGAGCACCTCACCGACCACGGCATCATCGGGCTGTCGAACGTTCTCGGATTCACCCTAAGGGGCCTCCCGACGGATCAGGAAGGCGTTCTGGTGGAGGCCTTCGAGGAGGCCTGCCGGGCCGGCGGGGTGAAGGCCCTGGTGCTCGTCCCCTCCCTCGGCAATCCGACCAGCCACGTCATGGGAGCCGAGCGCCGGCTGGCCATTGCCGAGGTCGCGCGCCGTTACGGCGTCTTCGTGGTCGAGGACGAAGTCTACAAGCCGATGCTGGAGACGCCACTTCCTTCGATCACCGAGCTGTTGCCGGATCTCGGCTTCTTCGTCACGAGCTTCACCAAGACGGTCATGACCGGGTTGCGCGTCGGCTATCTCGTGGTTCCGCCCCAATACAGCATCCGGGTTGCCAGCATCCTGCGCGTGACGAGCTGGAGCGCCACGAATCTGCCTGCCGAGATCGCGACCCGATGGATCGAAGACGGCACGGCCCAGGCCCTGATCGACATTCAGCGTCAGGAGGCGCGCGCGCGTCAGGCCCTCGTTGCGGAGTTCCTCGGCGAGCATGTGGCGCAGACCCACCCGCTGTCCCTGTGCGCCTGGCTGAAAGTCCCGACGCGATGGGCTGAGGAAAGTCTCGTGCGGGCCCTCGCCCAGAAGAACATTGCAGTCACGCCGTCAGACCCTTTCATCGCCGGCGGGCATCAATCGGCAGGGATTCGCATCTGTCTCGGCGGTCGGCTGTCACACGCCGCTCTCGGCCGATCGCTGCAGGCGATTGCTCACACGTTCGAGCAACTGCCGCCGGTCTTCGACGTCGGGATAATCGTGTAGCGGAAAAAGCGGCAATTGTTTCATGACAATATAAATATTGACATGATTTAGAGTGCATCGCACCCTCACTTTGTCCTGACAAAGAGATGGCAGGTGCATCGATGATCACAGCACGACTTCTCCGCGAAACGGACAAAACCGGTCTCGCGATCGCTTGTGCGGATTGCTGCGCATGACGATAGGCCTGAACGAAATCGTGCAGGCCCAAGAGCGTATCGCCGATCATCTTCGGCGCACACCCCTGATTTCCTCCGCCGCTCTGACCACCCTTTGCGGTGCCCCGATCCATCTCAAGCTCGAGAGCCGTCAAGCGACAGGCAGCTTCAAGCTCCGCGGTGCGACCAATGCGGTTCTTTCCTTGAGCGATGAGGCGCGGCAGCGCGGGCTCGTGACGGCTTCGACGGGCAATCATGGACGCGCCCTTGCTCATGCCGCCTCAGCTCAAGGCGCGAGAGCCGTCGTCTGCATGTCTGCCTTGGTGCCTGGCAACAAGGTCGATGCAGTGCGGGCACTGGGAGCCGATGTCCGCATCGTCGGACACTCGCAGGACGATGCGCAGCAGGAAGTCGAGAGGCTGGTGACCGAGGCAGGCCTGACGGAAATTCCGCCGTTCGATCATGCCGCCGTCATTGCCGGCCAGGGCACCATCGGATTGGAAATCTTTGAGGATTGTCCAGGTGTCGACCTTGTTCTCGTTCCTCTCTCCGGCGGAGGGCTGGCGTCCGGCGTGGCCGCGGCGATCAAGGGGAGGCTCCCGCGAGCCCGCGTCATCGGCGTTTCGATGGCTCGCGGCGCGGCCATGCACGAAAGCCTGCGAGCGGGAAAGCCCGTTGCAGTCGAGGAATTGGAAACCCTGGCCGATTCCCTCGGCGGCGGCGTCGGCCTGAACAACCAATACACCTTTGCCATGTGCCGAGACCTTCTCGACGATGTCGTTCTTCTCACCGAGGACGAAATCGCGGAGGGCATCCGCCATGCCTTCGTCGCCGAGGGCGAAATGGTGGAGGGAGCCGGCGCAGTCGGTATCGCCGCTTTATTGGCAAGCAAGGTCGAAGTGAGAGGCCCGACCGTGGTTCTCGTCTCCGGCCGCAACATCGATGAGGCGAGACACCGGCAGCTCGTCAGCCACCGGGAAGATGCAGCTGGAGGGCGCAGCTGATGGCAAGGATGCTCGTTCTCACCGAACCCGATCTCCGCAAGGTCGTCCGGCTCGATGCCAGCGCAGTCGCATGCGTGGAAGATGCCTTCGCGGCTCTCGCCACCAAGCCCGTCGTCATGCCCCCGATCCTGCGGCTCGATATCGCCGAGTATCGCGGCGAGGTCGACGTGAAGACCGCCTATGTGCCGGGCGTCGACGGCTTCGCGATCAAGGTAAGCCCGGGCTTCTTCGATAACCCGAAGCTTGGGCTGCCGAGCCTCAACGGCCTCATGGTCCTGCTGAGCTCGAGAACCGGCCTCGTCGAAGCTTTGCTCCTCGACAATGGTTACCTGACCGACGTGCGTACGGCCGCGGCCGGTGCAGTCGCGGCAAAGCATCTCTCACGTCCAGACGCTCAGGTTGCAGCGATCTTCGGAGCGGGTATCCAGGCGCGGCTGCAGCTCGAGGCGCTCACCCTGGTGCGACCGATCACGCAAGCGCGGATCTGGGCCCGCGACCCCGCCAAGGCGGAGGCAGCTGCGAGAGAACTGACCGCCTCGCTTCGCATTCCGGTTAAGGCCGTCTCGGCGCCGAAAGATGCCTGTGACGGGGCGGACATCATTGTCACCACGACACCGTCCGAGCATCCGATCCTGAAGGCGGAGTGGCTCCGACCCGGCCAGCATCTGACGGCGATGGGCTCCGATTCCGAGCACAAGAACGAGATCGAGTCCGCTGCATTAACCCAAGTGACCTATATCGCCGACAGCGTCGCTCAGACACGGCGTCTTGGCGAATTGCATCACGCCATCCAGGCGGGCCTGATTGCGCCGGATCAAACCTTTGGCGAGCTGGGTCAGGTGATTGCCGGACAGATCCCGGGCCGTGAAAGCCCTGACGCCATCACCCTCTGCGACCTAACCGGCACCGGCGTGCAGGACACCGCCATCGCTACCCTCGCCCGCCGGCGCGCCATGGATGCTGGCGCCGGATGGGCCATCGACACGCAAGAACCAACCGGAGGCACGTCTTGAGCGCACCCAATCTCAACTTCAGCCGAGCGGAATATGCCGAGCGCCTCGCGAAGACGCGCAAAGCCATGGAAAAGGCCGGAATAGACCTGCTGATCGTCACGGATCCATCCAACATGCATTGGCTGACCGGCTACGACGGCTGGTCGTTCTACGTGCATCAATGCGTGCTGGTGCCGCCCGAGGGCGAGCCGGTCTGGTATGGCCGCGGTCAGGACGCCAACGGCGCTAAGCGCACGGCCTACCTCGCCCACGACAACATCATCGGCTATGCGGATCATTACGTTCAATCCACGGAACGCCATCCGATGGACTACCTATCCGCGATCATCGGCGAGCGCGGCTGGGACAAGGGCACCATCGCCGTCGAGATGGACAATTACTATTTCTCGGCAGCGGCCTACCAGTCGCTCGTCAAGCACCTGCCGAATGCGAAGTTCAAGGATTCCCTGTCGCTCGTGAACTGGCAGCGTGCTGTCAAGAGCTCACAGGAGATCGAATACATGAAGGTCGCGGGCCGGATCGTGGAGGCGATGCATGCGCGCATCCTCGACAGGGTCGAGCCGGGCATCCGCAAGAACGATCTCGTTGCCGAGATCTACGACGCGGGTTTGCGCGGTGTCGAAGGTTTCGGCGGCGACTATGCGGCCATCGTGCCGCTTCTTCCGTCCGGCGAGGAGGCCTCTGCCCCCCACCTGACCTGGGACGATAAGCCCATGCGGAGCGGCGAAGGGACGTTCTTCGAGATCGCCGGCTGCTACAAGCGCTATCATTGCCCCCTGTCCCGCACCGTCTTTCTCGGCAAGCCGACCCAAGCCTTCCTCGACGCGGAGAAGGCCGTATTGGAGGGGATGGAGGAAGGCCTCGCGGCGGCAAAGCCCGGCAATGCATGCGAGGACATCGCCAACGCTTTCTTCGCCGTGCTCAAGCGCTACGGCATCGTCAAGGACAACCGCACAGGCTACCCGATCGGGCTGAGCTATCCGCCGGATTGGGGCGAGCGCACCATGAGCCTGCGCCCCGGCGACAGGACGGAACTCCGCCCGGGCATGACCTTCCATTTCATGACCGGCCTGTGGCTCGAGAATATGGGCCTGGAGATCACGGAGAGCATCGTCATCACCGACAAGGGCGTCGAATGCCTCTCCAACGTGCCGCGCAAGCTTTTCGTGAAGTCATGAGCGTCATGCCGCCGATCGAGCGCCCCTCGCCTATTGCAGCCAGCGTCGACTTCGACGCCGACGGGGTGCAGCACGGGTTTTTGCGCCTGCCCTACAGCCGGGACGACTCGGCGTGGGGTTCGGTGATGATCCCGATCACCGTGGTGAAGCGCGGCGAAGGGCCGACGGCCCTGCTCACCGGCGGCAACCACGGCGATGAATATGAAGGCCCAATCGCTCTCTTCGATCTTGCCCGCACTCTCACGGCCGATCGGGTTCAGGGCCGCGTCATCATCGTACCGGCGATGAACTATCCGGCTTTCCGGGCCGGGACCCGGACGTCGCCGATAGACCGCGGCAATCTCAACCGCAGCTTTCCCGGCCGTCCCGACGGCACGGTGACGGAAAAGATCGCGGATTACTTCCAGCGCACCCTGCTGCCGCTGGCCGATCTCGTGCTGGATTTTCACTCAGGCGGCCGCACCCTCGACTTCCTGCCCTATGCGGCCGCGCATGAACTGCCGGACAAGGCGCAGGAGAAGCGCTGCTTCGACGCCGTGGCCGCGTTCGCCGCTCCCTATTCCATGCGGATGATCGAGATCGACGCGGTCGGCATGTACGACACCGCGGCCGAAGACATGGGCAAGGTCTTCGTCACAACCGAGCTGTCGGGTGGCGGCACCGCATCGGCAAGGACGGTGCGGATTGCCAAGCGGGGCACCATGAACGTGCTCAAGCATGCCGGGATCGTCGCCGGAGAGCCGGAGATGGATCCGACGCGCTGGCTCGACATGCCGTCGGCCGAGTGCTTTCGCTTCGCCGAGGATGACGGCCTCGTGGAACCCTGCATCGATCTCGGCGATCCGGTTCGGAAGGGCGACGTCATCGCCCGCATCCATCCTGTCGGCCGCACCGGACAGGTGCCGATGGAATACCGCGCGGCCCTCGATGGCGTTCTCGCGGGACGGCACTTCCCGGGCCTCGTCAAGACAGGCGACTGCCTCGCAGTCGTCGCCACGGTGGAGGACTGATCTTTCGAATTCAAAGACCGCCAGCGCTTCCGCTGCAAGCCGGACCAACCGGCACGCGGGCCCGATAACACCAGAGGAGAAGACCACATGCACAACACTATCCGCTGCGGCATTGCCGCTCTCGCTCTCACGGCAGCCGTTGGAGGTGCTCAGGCGCTTACTCTCGACGAGGTCAAGAGCGCCGGCTACGTTCAGGGCGCGACCGCCAACGAAGTGCCCTACGGCTATATGAAGGAAGACGGTTCCGCCGCCGGAATCGGCCCTGATGTCGCGATCGCCGTGTTCAAGAAGCTGGGCATCAACGAGGTTAACTGGACCGTGACGCCGTTCGGCACGCTGATCCCCGGCCTGAAAGCCCGTCGCTTCGCCCTCGCGGCTGCCGAGCAGAACATCTCGCCGGAGCGCTGCAAGCAGGTCTCCTTCACGGAGCCGAACTCCAGCTACGGCGAGGGCCTGCTGGTGAAGAAGGGCAATCCGAAGAAGCTGACCACCTATGCCGATATCGCGAAGGATCCGTCGCTCAAGGTGGCCGTGGTCTCGGGCGCCAACAACATCGACTTCCTGCGCGCCGTCGGCGTGAAGGACAATCAGATCGTCATCATCCAGGCCAATGCGGATGCGCTCTCCACGGTCCAGACTCGGGCCGATGCCTATGCAGCGACCGAATTGACCGTGTCCAAGCTTGCGGAAGGCGGAAAGGACGTGGAGCAGGTCAAGCCCTTCACGGATCCCATCGTGGATGGCAAGCCCGTCCGCAACTATGGCGGCTTCGCTTTCCGTCCTGAGGACAAGGAACTCCGCGATGCCTACAACACCGCGCTGGTCGAGTTCCGCAAGACCGACGATTACAAGAAGATCCTGACTTCCTACGGCCTCAGCGAGGAAAGCATCAAGGCCGCCATGGCCAAGAACGTCGCCGACCTCTGCGCCGGCAAGTAACTCGCCGGACCTGTTGGACTGCCCGGCCCGAAACTTGCATCTCGGGCCGGGCAGAGCATCGCTAAGGAGTCGCGGATGACCTGGACGCAGTATCTGGCTCCCCTGATGAAGGGCGCGCAGATCACGGTGATGATTTCGCTGACCTCGATCGCATTCGGCACCGTGTTGGCCTTTTTGGCAGGCATTGCCCGCACGTCGAGCAACCCGATCATCTCAGGGATCGCCTTCGTCTATGTCCTGCTGTTTCGGGGCACGCCGCTGCTCGTCCAGCTCTTCTGGTTCTATTATGCTCTCCCCTTGATCGGCGTCTCCTTCGATCCGATCACCACCGGCATCATGGTCCTGTCGCTTCTTACCGGAGCCTTCGGGGCGGAAGTCGTGCGCGGCGCCCTTATGGCGGTGCCGCAAGCGCAGCACGAGGCAGCTCGCGCGCTGAATTTCAGCAAGTTCCACACGCTTTGGCACATCTCCATGCCGCAGGCGATCATCGAGATGATGCCGGCCTTCGGCAATCTGGCGGTCCAGAATCTCAAGGACACGGCGCTCGTGTCGCTCATCTCCATTGCCGATCTGACCTTCCAGGCTCAGTCCTTGCGCAATATCACCCTGGACAGCGCCACGATCTATACCATGACCCTCGCCGGCTACTTCATCATCGCGCTGGGCCTGATGCTCATCATACGCTTCATCGAAGCGAAGCTGCGGCGCGGCGCGGCCTTTCCCCGGAGCGCCCACTCATGATGTACGGCTATGAATGGGACACCTCATCGGCTCTCGCCTTCGCGCTTTCGATTCTGCCGATCCTCGGGATCGGTCTTCTCGTGACCCTGCAGGCGGCGGCGGTCGGCTATGCCATCGCGCTGGTTCTCGGCCTGGTTCTCGCGCTCCTGAGGCGCAGCCGCTACAAGGCGATCTCCTGGACCGTCGCCTGCTTCACCGAGTTCGTGCGCGATACCCCGCTCCTGGTTCAGCTCTTCTTCCTTTACTACGTGCTGCCCGACTTCGGAATCGTCCTGCCAGCCTTCATGACGGGAGCGCTGGCGCTCGGCCTGCAATATTCGGCATATACTTCGGAGGTCTATCGCGGCGGCATCAATGCCATCCAGCGCGGCCAGTGGGAGGCCGCGACGGCCCTGAACCTGACGCGCCTCCAGACCTATCGCGATATCGTGGTGCCGCAGATGATCCCGCGTATCGTTCCGGCGCTGGGCAATTATCTCGTCTCGATGCTGAAGGAGACACCGGTCCTGTCGGTCGTCACCGTGCTCGACATGCTGGCTCTCGCCAACATGATCGGAGAGCGCACGTTCGACTACCTCGTGCCGCTCTCGATGGTCGGTCTGATTTTTCTTCCCATGGTCCTTATCTGCTCGGCTCTCATCCATCTGGTGGAAAGGGCTCTGCCCAAAAGCGGGATTCCCTTGCGATGACATCCATCATTCGCTTTCAGAACGTCACCAAGCGCTTCGGCGCGCTGACGGTCCTGGACAATTTCAACTTCGATGTCCGCCAAGGCGAGAAGGTGACGCTGATCGGTCCGTCCGGCTCCGGCAAATCCACCGTGCTGCGCATCCTGATGACCCTCGAGCCGTTCCAGGAAGGACAGCTAGAACTCGCCGGCATCGGCTACCACGAGAGTCATGGACGGGGTGATTTCAAGGCCAGCGATCGGCACCTGCACAAGATCCGCTCTAATGTCGGCATGGTGTTCCAGAGCTTCAACCTGTTTCCGCACATGACGGTGCTCCGCAACATCGTCGAGGCGCCGGTCGCCGTCCTCAAGATGAAGCGAGAGGAAGCGGAAAGCCGCGCCGTCGAGCTTCTGCGGATGGTCGGTCTGCTCGACAAGAAGGACCAGTACCCGAGCCAGCTTTCCGGCGGGCAGCAGCAGCGTGTCGCGATTGCGAGAGCGCTCGCCATGCGTCCGCGCGTCCTCCTGTTCGATGAGCCCACCTCGGCCCTCGACCCTCAACTCGTGGGAGAGGTGCTGGGCGTGATCCGCAATCTCGCGCAGGAGCATGACCTGACCATGCTGCTTGTCACCCACGAGATGCGCTTTGCGCGCGAGGTGTCCGACCGGGTGTGTTTCTTCGACAAGGGTCGCATCGTGGAGCAAGGTGAGCCGGATCGCTTCTTCACGAACCCGGAACAGCCGCGAACCCGGGAGTTCCTGAGCTCGGTCCTGAATGGCTGAGGCATGACCAGAGAATGTCTCGGCGGCTGCCCTTCAGAACCGAGACTCTCTCGGTCTCAAGGGCGAAGAACCGAAACTCTCTCCCTCGTGAAGCACTAGCCTGCATCGCATCGGTTTTCAGGAGATCACCGCATGAATGCGATGACGCAGACCACGGCCGCTGCCATTCCCTCCAAGGCAGAGATCCATCCGGCCTTGAGCCGCCTGCAGGATGCCCGCCTGCTGCGTGAGATGGCCTATATCGGTGGGCGCTGGACAGGAGCCGCCTCCGACCTCCGCTTCGAGGTTCGCGACCCGGCCTCCGAGCTGGTCGTCGCCAGAGTCGCCCGCCTCGGTGCGAATGAGGCGACGCAGGCCGTCGACGCGGCAGCTCTTGCCCTGCCCGCCTGGAAGGCCCTGATGCCGCAGGAGCGCGCCGCCCGCTTGCGGGCCTGGCATGATCTCATTCTCGATGCCCGTGAGGATCTCGCCCTTCTCATGACCCTTGAACAGGGCAAGCCTCTCTCCGAATCCCTTGGGGAGATCTCCTATGCCGCTTCCTTCGTGGAATGGTACGCGGAAGAGGCGAAGCGCCTCAATGTCGAAAGCGTGACGAGCCATCTGCCGGGCGCGGAGATGCTTGTGCGCCGCGAGCCGCTGGGCGTCGCCGCGTTGCTGACGCCCTGGAACTTCCCCTCCGCCATGCTGACGCGCAAGGCTGCGGCCGCGCTCGCCGCCGGCTGCACGGTGGTGGCTCACCCTTCCTCCTATACGCCTCTTTCCGCCCTCGCCCTGGCGGAACTGGCCGAGCGCGCCGGTCTGCCGGCAGGCGTTTTCAACATCGTCACCGGCGATGCGGAGCCCATCGCCAACCGGTTCTGCGACGATGAACGGGTACGCGTCGTCAGCTTCACCGGTTCGACGGAAATCGGTCGCAAGATCGCCGCCCGCTGCGCCCCGACCATGAAGCGTCTCGTGATGGAGCTCGGCGGCCACGCGCCCCTGATCGTCTTCGACGATGCCGACCTGGACAAAGCCGTGGAGATTGCCATGGCAGCGAAGTTCGCGACATCCGGCCAGGATTGCCTCGCTGCCAACCGCATTTACGTCCAGCGTCCGGTCTACGACGCTTTCTGCGAAGCTTTCGGCAAACGCATCGCCGGGCTGAAGGTCGGCGCGGGCCTGGAGGCGGATACGGAAATCGGCCCGCTGATGCACGCCAATGCGGTCTCCAAGGCACAGGCGCAGATCGACGACGCGGTGAGGCAGGGCGCACGGCGGGTCACGGGAGATGGCGCGACTGTGGGACCTCTCTTCGTCGCGCCGACCCTGCTCACCGATGTGCCGGACGGCGCGCTCATCATGAGCGAGGAGACCTTCGCCCCTATCGCCGCGGTCACTCCGTTCGAGACCGAGGACGAGGTCGTGAGGCGCGCGAACGTGACCGAATACGGCCTCGTCGCCTATGTGGTCACCGAGAACGGCGCCCGGGCGCTGCGGCTCGCCCGCTCGCTGGAATACGGCATGGTCGCCGTCAATCGCGTCAAGATCACGGGAGCGCCGATTCCCTTCGGCGGAATGAAGCAGTCGGGCCTCGGGCGCGAGGGATCCCGCCACGGTCTCGAAGCCTTCACCGACCTGAAATACGTCTGCCTCGACATCAATTGATCCGGAGCCATTCCATGCTGCATGACAACAACAACCTCGACAACGAACTCCACGCCTGGGACAGGGACCATTTCTTCCATCCCTCGACGCATATGGCCCAGCATGCGCGTGGCGAAACGCCGAACCGCATCATCGCTGGCGGCGAAGGCGTTTATATCGTCGATCGTGAGGGCAAGCGCAGCCTCGACGCCTTCGCGGGCCTCTACTGCGTCAATGTCGGATACGGCCGTACCAAGATCACGGACGCCATCGCGGCCCAGGCGGCAACTCTTCCCTATTACCATGCCTATGTCGGGCACGGCTCCGAGCCTTCGATCCGCCTTGCCAAGATGATCATCGACCGCGCTCCGAAGGGCATGAGCCGCGTGTTCTTCGGCTTGTCGGGTTCCGATGCCAACGAGACCAACATCAAGCTTGTCTGGTACATGAACAACGTGCTCGGACGGCCGGAGAAGAAAAAGATCATCTCCCGCTGGCGGGGCTATCACGGCTCGGGCCTGATGAGCGGAAGCCTCACGGGCCTTGCGGCCTTCCACAACCTGTTCGACCTGCCGCGTCCGCCGATTCTGCACACGGAAGCGCCCTATTATTTCCGCCGCCCCGACCGCAACATGTCCGAGGAGGAATTCTCGCAATACTGCGCGGACAAACTGGATGAGATGATCCAGGCCGAAGGTCCGGACACGATTGCCGCCTTCATCGGCGAGCCGGTGCTCGGCACCGGCGGCATCGTCCCGCCGCCGAAGGGCTACTGGGACAAGATCCAGGCGGTTCTCGGCAAATACGACATCCTTCTCATAGCGGACGAGGTGATCACGGGCTTCGGCCGCCTCGGCACCATGTTCGGGTCGGACCATTACGGCATGAAGCCCGACCTGATCACCATCGCAAAGGGTTTGACATCGGCCTACGCGCCGCTCTCCGGCGTCATCGTGTCCGACAAGGTCTGGCGCGTGCTGGAGCAGGGTTCGGACACATACGGCGCGATCGGCCATGGCTGGACCTATTCGTCGCATCCACTCTGTGCAGCGGCGGGCGTTGCGAACCTGGAAGTGGTCGACGAACTCGACCTCGTCGCCAATGCCGGAGAAGTGGGCGCCTATTTCAAGCAGGCGCTCACCGATGCGGTAGGCTCCAACCGCTTCGTCGGTGAGGTGCGTGGCGAAGGCCTGCTGGCCGCCGTCGAGTTCGTGCGCGACCGCGACGATCGAGAGTTCTTCGACGTGTCGGAAAAGGTAGGACCGCGCATCACGGCGGCCCTGCTCGAGCGGGGCGTCATCGGGCGCGCCATGCCGCAGGGAGACATCCTCGGCTTTGCTCCCCCGCTCTGCCTGACGAGGGATGAGGCCGACACGATCGTGGCCGCCACGAAGGGCGCCGTGGAAGCCGTGACCAGGACGCTCTAAAGCGCTTTGTGAGAATGGGCAGGCGAGCGAGCCTGCCCGTTCGACATGCCCTTAGGGAGCGTGTCGCCGGACACGAAACGGGGCTGCGCCAGCGAAAATTGATCCACTTTTCCGCGCGATGCGCTAGCATCGGCTCGGCAACAGAACAACCCACAACGACGCAAGGTCGGAATTTCCGGGAGACGCTCACATGCTGGTCGGGGTGCCGTCTGAGATCAAGGACAACGAAGCCCGCGTTGGGCTCATCCCCTCTTCCGTTCAGGAACTGGTGCATCATGGCCACCGCGTCATGGTCCAGGCCGGCGCGGGACTCGGGTCGGGCTTTACCGACGAGGATTACAGGCTCGCCGGCGCCGAGATCGTCGACGGTCCGGAGAAGATCTTTGCGGATGCCGAGATGGTGGTGAAGGTGAAGGAACCCCAGGCTCAGGAGCGCGAGCGCCTGCGGCCCGGCCAGATCCTGTTCACCTACCTCCACCTTGCGCCGGATCCGGAGCAGACCCGGGACCTCATCGCGTCGAAGGCCGTTTGCATCGCATACGAGACCGTCACCTCGCCCTCCGGCGCCCTGCCCCTCCTGACCCCCATGTCGGAAGTCGCGGGGCGGCTCGCGCCGCAGGTGGGTGCCCATGCCCTCGAAAAGGCGCAGGGCGGGCGCGGGATCCTGCTCGGCGGCGTCCCCGGCGTTCGGGCCGCTTCGGTCGTGATCCTGGGCGGAGGCGTATCCGGCACCCACGCGGCCACGATTGCCGTCGGCATGGGCGCACAGGTAACGGTGGTCGATAGGTCGCCGGATGCTCTGAAGCGCCTTTCGAGCCAGTTCGGCAATGCGATCTCAACGGTCTATTCCACACGCGCCGCCATCGAGAAGCTGGCCCAGGAGGCTGATCTGCTGATCGGCGCGGTGCTTATCCCAGGTGCTGCCGCACCGAAGCTGGTGAGCCGCGAGATCATACGCACGATGAAGAAGGGCTCCGTCGTCGTGGACATCGCCATCGATCAAGGCGGCTGCTTCGAGACCTCGCATCCGACCACGCATTCCGATCCGACCTATGTGGTGGACGGTGTCGTCCATTACTGCGTCGCCAACATGCCGGGCGCGGTCGCCAGGACATCGACGCTCGCCCTGAACAACGCGACGCTGCCGTTCGTTTTGGCTCTCGCGGACAAGGGCTGGCGCATGGCGCTCTCGCAGGATCCGCACCTGCTTGCCGGCCTGAACGTGTGCGACGGCGAGGTGACCTGCCAGCCTGTTGCGGAAGCGCAGGGCCTGCCCTACACGCCGGCCTATGAGATGGTCGGCAGCGGCCAATAGAGGCGGCGGCCGTCGGGCCGCCGCTTCCGTTATTTGACGGACCTTCCGCTCAGGTCGTGAGATTTTCCTCAGCGGAGCGCAGTGCCCGTTACCTCTTGATCAGCCCGACTTCTTCGCTGATGACCCTCAACTGATCTCTCGATTGTTCGATGAGGGCCTGGGTAGCCTTTGCATCCGCATAGGCATAGCCGATGGAGACCGAGCGGTATGCCGTCTTGACGGCCGGATCCGCCATGGTCTGACGCAGGATCTCCTGCCAGCCGTTGGCGATGGTGTCGGGCGTGCCCTTCGGAAGAACCAGCGCACGCCAGACCGAAAGATTGACGTCGTATCCCTGCTCCTTGAAGCTCTTCACGTCGGGCATTCCGTCGAGGGAAGCATCGCCGTTGTGAGCGAGCACCTTCAGCTCGCCCGCATCGATCTGCGCCTTGACCTCGGAGGGATAGAGCAGACCGGCGGAGAGATCGCCGGACAGGATGCCGAGCAGGATCTCGCGGCCGCCCTTGATGGGGATGCGGCGGAACTTGGCGCCCGACACTTTTTCGATCTGGTGCCGATTGTAATCCTGGTTGCCCCAGTTGCCCGACACACCCATCAGAACGCTGTTGGGCTTGGCCTTCGCAGCCTCGATGAACTGCTTCAGGTCCATCTTGCCGTACGGTCCCTTGGCTGCGACGACCAAAAGATTCGGATCGGCTGCGATCTGTCCGATATACCGATAGGTCGTCTCATCGTACTTGATGCTCTCGAGACGATAATTGTCCGTCACCAGCGATGTGGACACCTGCCCGATGGTTTGCCCATTGGGTGCGGCATTCATCATTTCATTATAGGCGACAACGCCACCGCCGCCGGGCTGGTTGACGACCACGATCGGCTTGCCTGCGTATTTCTCCATGACCTGCGCCAGGGCGCGGGCATTGGAATCGTGCCCGCCGCCAGGGCTCGACGGCACGATGAGGGTCACGGGACCGGTCGGCCGCCAATCCTGGGCGGCGGCAGGCGCGCCCCACGCGGCGAGCGCGAGGGCCAGGCCTGCCAGGCCGGCTAGGCCGGCCTTGCTGAATTGGGATTTATGCATCGTTTCCTCCCTCGGGATTCGTTAGTCGTAGCGCTTGCGGAAGAGCGGGCGCAGTTCGCTGATGGGTCGCTTGTTATTGATCAGGTCGCGCATGACGTCTTCGGCCTGCTCGATGGCCTGCGCCTCGGCGATAACCCGGTCCACATGCTCAAAGGGGACCACGCAGATGCCGCTGTCGTCGGCGACGATGAGATCGCCGGCATAGACGACGATGTCGTGCACGGTGACGGGCCCGTTGATCTCGATGGCTTCCATCCGGAACTTGCCGGTGATCGGCGTCGCGCCCTTGGCCCAGACAGGATAGTCGATCTCGCGGATCGCGGTCAGATCGCGCACGGCGCCGTTGACGATGGAGCCTGCGAAGCCCGAGGTCTTCGCGACGGTGCAGGATTGCCCGCCCATGTTCGAGACGTCGAGATTGCCGCCGAAATCTGCAACCAGAATGTCGCCTGGCTCCGAGAGATAATAGACCTCGCGGGTCGACATCTTGATCGGATCCTTGTCGTAGGCTCCTTGCGTCGGCGTCTTGCGCTCGGGAATATTGCGCAGGGTGACAGCCGTTCCGGCGATCTTCTTGCCGGGCAGCAGCGGCGGAAGATGGGTCGAAGCCACGACACCGCGCAGTCCGAGACCGTCGAGGATATCGGAGACGGTGGTCGTCATGTCCTGAAGCGCGAGGTATTGATCGATCGTTGCCTTTGAAACGCGCGGGAACTTGATCCTCTTGATCCGGTCCTGCGGAACCTGACCCCAGATCCGGCCGGCGGCCTTGTACTCGTCGTACTCCTCGGCAAGGGTTTGCGTGGTCGATGTCGCTTGAGCGGCACTCATCCGAATATCTCCTCTTCAGTTGTCGGAATGATCATTCACCCTGGAACGCCTCTTCGCGTCGGCGTCGGAATGACGGCGAGACGAGCAGGACCAGGAGAAAAAGGGCGGTCAGCAGCAGCGCGGCACTGACTGGGCGGGTCAGGAAGGCAGTCGCGTCCCCGGCGGAGATCAGCATGGCCCGGCGGAAATTGCTCTCAAGCAAGGGGCCCAGAACGAAGCCGAGCAGCAGCGGTGCGGCCTCGAAGTTCAGCTTGCTCAGCACATAGCCGAAGACCGCGAAGAACAGCATCACGTAGATCAGGAAGGTGGAATTCTGGATGCTGAAGACGCCGACCGTCACGAAAACGACGATCGCCGGATAGAGAACCCGATAGGGAATCTTGAGCATCTTCACCCAGATCCCGATCAGCGGCAGATTCAGGATCACGAGAATGACGTTTCCGATCCACATGGAGGCGATGAGGCCCCAGAACAGCTCCGGATTGCTGTCCATGACCTTCGGGCCGGGCTGCACGTTGTGAATCATCATGGCGCCCATCAGCAGCGCGGTCGTTGCGTTGGCGGGAACGCCGAGGGTCAGCATCGGAACGAAGGAGCTCTGCGCAGCAGCGTTGTTGGCGCTTTCCGGAGCTGCAACGCCCTCGATCGCACCCTTGCCGAATTCCTGAGGCCTCCGCGACACACGCTTTTCCAGGGTATAGGCCGCGAAGGAGGACAGGAGCGCTCCGCCGCCCGGGAGAATTCCCAGCACCGATCCGAGCAGCGTGCCGCGCGCAATGGCGGGGGCTGCACGCCTGACATCCTCCCGGTCCAGACGCAGGCTGGTGATCTCGGTCGTCACCAGATCGCGGGAGCTCACACGCTCCAGATTCTTGAGAACTTCGGTCAGGCCGAAGACACCCATCGCCACAACGACGAAGTCGACGCCGTCGGAGAGCTCGAAGATCCCGAACGTATACCGCTCGACGCCGGAATTGATGTCGGTTCCGACAATGCCGAGCAGCACGCCGGTCACGATCATCGCAATGGCTTTGACGACGGATCCGGAGGCCAGAACCACAGCGGCGATCAGGCCGAGCAGCATCAGGGAAAAGTATTCCGCGGCACCGAAGCTCAGCGCGACGGATGCGAGGGCGGTCGCGGAGGCCGCGAGCATCAGGGTTCCGAAACAACCGGCGACGAGCGAGCCGATTGCGGCGACGGTGAGTGCCTGTCCGGCGCGACCCTGCCGCGCCATCTGGTAGCCATCGAGGCAGGTGACGACGGAGGATGCCTCACCCGGAAGATTGACGAGAATGGCGGTCGTCGAGCCGCCGTACTGCGCGCCGTAATAGATGCCCGCCAGCATGATCAGAGCCGATGTCGGTTCGAGCGCGTAGGTGACGGGCAGAAGCATCGCCACCGTCGCCACCGGCCCCAGACCCGGCAGAATGCCGATCAGGGTTCCGAGCAGCGCGCCGGCGAAGCAATAAGCGATGTTGGCGGGCGTAAGAGCAACGCCGAAACCTAAAGCGAGATTCGAAAGGAGTTCCATTCAGTTGCTCCACGGAAAAAGCGGCATGGGCATACCGATGGCTTCCACGAACAGGAGCGCGGAAATCGCAGCGAGCAGGACGGCCTCGATGAGGATCTCGCGCATGCGCCGGTCCGGTGCGGCAAGGCCGCTGATGGCGACGACCATCGCGCAGGCGGCCACATAGCCGACATGTCTCAAGGTGAACGCAAAAAGCGCAATGGCGCCCAGTATCAGGATCATCGGCCCGATTGCCCAATTGCCCGAGACGGTCAGACCGGTCGCCTGTGTCGCGGCGCCCTGGACGAGAAGCACTACACCGAGAGCTGCAAGGACGCTGCCGAGCAGCAGGGGAACGAAGCCCGGCCCCATCTCCTCCAGCGTTCCGATCTCGTAGTTTCGGCCGCCGATCAGGAAGAAGGCCGCGATGGCGAGCACAAACAATCCTGACAGCACATCCGTATTCTTCAGTAACTTCGACACGACAGCTCCTCCTGAGCCTGTGTTAGGGAGCCTCGCCGACCCGTGTGCTCAGGTAGCCGGCCTCATCGCGCAGCAATTGGCGGCAGAGCTCGCCCGACCGCTCGTATTCGTCGAGCGGCCCCGCAAGCGTGAGGGCTCCGACGAGCCTCCCGCGGGTGGAGATGACCGGGACGGCGACGGCGAAGGCGCTGCTGGTGGCCTCGCCGAAACTGACGGAGATGCGCTCGCGTGCGATTTCCCCGAGCTGCACAGCAAGGGCTTCCCGATCCGTCACCGTGGTCGGGGTCAGGGCTTCAAGGGCATGTCCATCGAGGACACGGTCTCTCAACGCCTGCGGGCTGAAGGCCAGGAGAACCTTTCCGGTAGCGCCCACATGCAGCGGCCTCACCTGTCCCTCAGGAATGGCGTAGCGCAGGCCCTGCTCGGGCTCCTCGCGGGCAATGACCAGGCGCGCATCACCGCGAACGACGGAGAAGAATGCCGTCGCCTTGGCCTTCTCCGACAGATGCCGCAACCGGGGACGGACGAGGCCGGTCAGGCCGTTATAGGCATCGCGCACAAGCCATCCGAGCCTGAATGCCTTGGGGCCGAGCTCATAGGTGCCCTGGTCCACATTCACGACGATGAAACCGGACGCTTCCAGCGTGCCCAGATATCGCAGGATGCGGCTGCGGGTCAGGCCGGTGCGCTGGTGAAGCTCGCCCAGGCGCAAGCCTTCGGCGCTCTCGAAAGCATCCAGGATTTGCAGAGCGGCCTGAACGGCAGCCACGTGGCGTTCTGTTTCCTTGCCCATGTTTCTATTCTGTAGAAATGATTTCTATTTTTATAAAAATGGAGAGATGCCGGTCGCAGGTCAAGCGGAAAATCGGCCCAATCGTGCGTCACTTTGTTAGGAAGGCAGACTATCTCCGCATCGGCGGAGCGGATGCCAAAGAACTTCCAGAACAAGTGGCATCAGCTCTCATTTGGTTTTCATCAAGCACCGGTCCCATTCAGGCGTGCCTCCGAAACGGTCGACGAGCATGTCGATCAAGACGCGCACCTTGCCTGGAACATAGGAGCCCGGCGGACGCACGACGTAGATGCCATATTCGGGCATCGGATAATCCAGCAGGAGAGGCACAAGCGCACCGCTCTCGATGGCATCGGCAGCCAGGAAAGAAGGTGCGTCTGCAATCCCATACCCTGCGATCGCCCATTGGAGAATCGCTTCCCCGCTGTCGGATCTCAACCGCCCCTCCGGCCGTATCGAGATCAGCCGCTTGCCCGACTGGAACTGCCACTCCGGCACGAGGCGACCGGTGTAGATCAGGCACTCATGCGCCGCGACGTCCTGTGGGCTGTTCGGCCATCCATGGCGGGCTAGGTAATCCGGACTTGCGACAAGAACGGATCGCACCGGTGCAATCCTTCGGGCCACAAGACTGGAATCCCTAAGGGAGCCGATGCGAACCGCAGCATCGAACCGCTCCCCGGTCAGGTCTGCCAAGCGGTCGGTATAGGACACCTCGAGCTCTAGACCGGGATGGAGCCGGACCAGTTCCGTCAGTACGGGGGTGAGGTGCCGCACGCCGAACGACAACGGCGCGGATAACCGGAGGCGCCCGCGCACCGATCGGCCCTGTTCGGCAACGACGTCGCGCGCTACTTCCAGTTCCGCGAGGATCCGGTCACATCGTGCCTTGAACTCGATGCCGGCCTCCGTCGGACTGATGCCGCGCGTGCTTCGGCTGAGGAGGCGGGTGCCGAGGTCGGCCTCCAGCCGCGTGATCCGCCGGCTCAGGATCGATTTGGAAATGCCAAGACGTGCCGCTGCGCGGTTGAGCCCGCCGCTCTCGACGACCTCGACGAAGCTCCTCAGATCCTCCAGATCGATCACGTGGTGTTCCTCCCGGGACAACAGTCTGGTGCTGAATATGCACCTTCTACTGCATCGGATGAAACACTAGGTCTCTGGCATCGCATTGACCAGAAGCCCTGAAGGGATTGTCATATGTCCACAGCTCTCGTGATCACCAGCAGCGCGCTCGGCGACGCCTCCGTCTCCAGCCGGCTCGTTGCGGAAACCGTCGCCCGCCTGCGTTCCCATGATCCCGGCCTCCGAGTCATCACCCGCGATCTTGGCAGCGATCCCATTCCGCACCTGAATTTCGACTCGGCCACCGCCTTGCGTGGAGCGGAGCCCGAGAACGCGGCCCAGGCTGCGGCTCGATCCCTCTCGGACGACTTGATCGCCGAACTCAAGGCGGCCGATACGCTCATCATCGGTGCGCCCATGTACAATTTCGGCATGCCATCGACCCTGAAGGCCTGGTTCGACCACGTGCTGCGTGCCGGCATCACGTTCCGCTACAGCGAGAGCGGCCCTGAAGGCTTGATTGAGGGCAAGCGAGCCGTTGTCATCGTCAGCCGCGGCGGTCTCTACAGCGAAGGGCCGGCGCAAGTCATGGATTCACAGGAGCCGCATCTGCGCAACCTGCTCGGCTTCATGGGCATCACCGATGTGACCTTCCTTCGGGCGGAGAAGCTCGCCTTCGGTCCGGAGGTTCGCGAGCAGGCCATCGATACGGTGCGCCAGCAGTTGGCGGAGACGATTGGTGAGGCCTGCCGCAAGGCAGCCTAGCCAACGCTCGGCTCCGTTAGGGATGGCGGCCATAGTCGCCATCCCCAAGCATGACATCGACGCGGCCATGCCATTTGACGTGCATTTTCCGCTCAAATGACAAAGATCGGCTCATAAGGAGATTCTGCGCGATCGGCCAATCTGCCTGCTATCGTGTCGAATCGACGGAAGGCATTTGCACGGGACCGCTTCATGAAAAAGATCGGCTTTCTCTCCTTCGGACACTGGTCCCCCTCCCCGCAGTCACAGACGCGGTCGGCCCGGGATACTCTCGTCCAGTCCATCGACCTTGCCGTAGCAGCCGAAGAACTCGGCGCGGATGGCGCTTACTTCCGCGTCCACCACTTTGCGCGCCAGCTCGCCTCCCCCTTCCCACTTCTGGCGGCAATCGGTGCCAAGACGAGCCGTATCGAGATCGGTACGGCCGTCATCGACATGCGCTA
This sequence comes from Microvirga zambiensis WSM3693, assembly GCF_016735695.1. Classification (GTDB taxonomy): domain Bacteria; phylum Pseudomonadota; class Alphaproteobacteria; order Rhizobiales; family Beijerinckiaceae; genus Microvirga; species Microvirga zambiensis. Next base: position 122,375 of record NZ_JAERQD010000015.1, read on the forward strand.
CGAGAACCCTTTCTACATGGCAGAGGACGCGGGCGCGGCCGATCTGATCAGCGGTGGACGCCTCCAGCTCGGCATCAGCCGAGGTTCGCCCGAGCAGGTTATTGATGGCTGGCGCTATTTCGGCTACGCGCCCCAAGAGGGCCAGAGCGATGCCGATATGGGCCGCCGACATGCGGAAGTGCTCCTCGACATCCTCAAGGGCGAGGGCTTTGCCGAGCCGAACCCCCGTCCGATGTTCCCCAACCCGCCCGGACTGCTACGCCTTGAGCCGCATTCGGAGGGACTGCGCGAGCGCATCTGGTGGGGCTCCGCGTCCAATGCGACTGCAATTTGGGCCGCGCAGCATGGCATGAATCTCCAGAGCTCGACGCTGAAGGAGGATGAGACAGGCGAACCCTTCCACGTCCAGCAGGCCAAGCAGATCCGCCGCTACAAGGAAGCGTGGAAAGAGGCAGGGCATGCCCGCGAGCCACGCATATCCGTCTCGCGCTCGATCTTCGCACTCGTGGATGATCGCGACCGCGCCTATTTCGGGCACGGCAAGGACAACGACCAGATCGGCATCATCGACAACATGCGCGCGATCTTCGGCCGTTCCTACGCTGCGGAGCCGGACAGGCTCGTGGACGAGCTCAAGACGGACGAAGCGATTGCAGAGGCCGACACGCTGCTTCTGACGGTGCCGAACCAGCTCGGCGTCGACTACAATGTGCATGTGATCGAGGCCATCCTGAAGCATGTCGCTCCGGCATTAGGCTGGCGGTGACGTTTCCGCAGGCACGCAGATCGAGTCGAGCTGCAGCCCGCAAGCAGAGCCAAGCCTATGCCGCCACGACAATATCGAAATGTCCTTGAAGCGCGCCCGGCTCGGATAGCTGCCCGGAAGCCAACGGCACGATCACGCTGTTTCGCGCCAGAGGATCACGGATGCGGTTGAGGACCCCGTCCCGTGCATTCAGGGGCTCGCCCTCGATATACATTTGTGTGACCAGACGTCCCTGCCCTGGCACATGCACGGCAAAATGAATGTGCGGCGTCCGCCCCGGATAAGGCACCGGTCGAATGGTGCGGAACCTGTATAGCCCCTGTTCGTCCACCTGCGTGCGACCATAGCCCTGGAAGGCATGGTCGATGCGTCCCTGACCGCCGGCACGAGGGTGGCGATAGATGCCATTGGCATCGCACTGCCAGATCTCCACCACGCTTCCGGGCTTTGGCTGCCCACGAGTATCCAGCACACGTCCCGACACATGGATCACTTGGCCAAGCGCCTGAGCGGCCTGACCCGTGACGCGCACCAGATCGCTGTCCATGTCCGGCGGGAACTCGACGGGATAGAAGGGTCCTTCCGTCTGCCCTGGTGTGGGGACCAGCGCGGCCGCGAACAGAGCCCTCGGGGTTATGGCAGAGACCGATAAGATTGCTGTCCTAATCAGTAGAGAACGTCGATCAAGACGGAGAGCGGGATAGTCGGTCATCGCAGAACTCCAGGCCCAGATCACCGAAGGGCAGCATAGACCGCTTGCGCCTTCAGGCCAGCTCATCGCCTCTCACATCGCACGAACGTGATGAGGCTTCGAGATGACCGTTCGGTCCGAACTGGTCCGATCCTCCGAAAATCGCTCTAGGAGCTGACCGGGGGTGTCGGCTCGCCAAGGGAGAGCATCAACCGGTTCGCCCAGTTGAAAAAGGATGCGCCGTTGATGACATCCACGATCTCCGCGTCGCCGAGCCCCGCGACACGTAGCGCCTCGATTTGCCTGCTGCCAAATTCGATCGGCGTGTCCGTCAATGTCACCGAGGCTGCAACGATCGCGTTCCAGCGACCATCGATATCCACATCGACGCCTTCGTCGAGCAAGCGCTGAACGTCGGCGCCCCGCTTGGAAAATTGCGTCGCAAAACGGGAATGGACGGAAGCGCAGAAGATGCAGCCGTTGGATCGCGAGGTGGCCGTGGCTGCGAGTTCGCGCTCGGCCCGGGGAAGGCCGTTGCTCGTGTTGTAGAAGATGTCCTTATCCGTCTTCGTTCTGGCCTGCAGGATATCGGGATCGCGGGCGAGCAGGAGGAAGTATGGCGACTTGGCGCGAGACGCATCGACGAGGCCGGCCCAGTGCCGCTCGGTGAGCTGTTCCGCAGGAAACGGCTCCAGCCAGGGCAGCCAGCCCAATTCCTCCTGCGTGAATGCGGTGGGCTCGCGATTTTCGGGATGGGATAAGGTTGTCTCGGTCATGGAAGTGCCCCTTCTCAAACGGTTCCGGACGCAAGAACGCCCGTGAATATCTGCGTATGATCGGCGTCGGCATTCTCGACCGCAGACGCACCCGCCAGGGCGCGCAGGCCTGCGACAACGCGAATCTGGAAGGACAGGAACGCGACGAGCTGCGACAGGGTCACCACATCGGTGGTAGACCATCCGGCATCTAGCAGCCTCTGCAGCGCGGCCGGACTTGCGTCGCGGGGATGGAAGACGAGCAGATGGGCATGCTGCAATCCGGCAACAAGCCGGGATCCAAGACGCTCCCTGTTGTCCGCGGAGACCTGGTACTCCGGCCCCTCCTCATCCTCGACCGTGAGAGGACCTTGCGGATAGCGACCATAGGGGCCTGTCACGGAACCCCGGGCAATCTCCGACCTGATGGCATCGGTGAGCCTCGGATGTCCGAGCTTTTGCAAGGATGCCGCATAGAAATCCGTCACATGGGCTTGCCGGTGCAGCCCTGCCACGAACGTGGCGATGGCATAGCGCTCGATGGCCGTGACATGGCCGGGGACCTCCGGCTCGAAGAGCGCCAGAAAACTCCTCTGCGCATTCTCCCGGGCCTGGGGTCGCTGATCACGCAATCTGTCGAGGCTGGACCCCGGCTGGATCCCGGCAAGATGATCGATCACGTCCGATATGATTGTGCTCATGGTTTTCTCACATTCAGGTTGTTGGCGTGATTGGTTCAGCGCACGAGGGCAACGCGCTTTTCAGTTTTGGCTGCAGGCTTCTGCCAGCCGAGAGCCGGAGCGACCTCGCTTGCGATCAATTCGATCGACCGCAGGATGTATTCATGCGGCGGGTCGATCGAATGGACCTGGAACACGAGGTCGGTCACCCGCGGCAGAGTGGTATCCCGGCTGAGACTCTCGATCACGTCCTTGGGTGTGCCCACATGCGTGTCGAGAGCCGCGATGATGTCCATCAGGGTGTCACCGGGGATCACGTGCCCCTTGGCGGCGAAATCGGTCACGACACGACGCAACCCCTTTTCGGCGAGACGCAGGGCCTCTTCCCTGCTGTCCGCGACGAACAGCGAGCGCGAGGCGACGATACGCGGCTCCCGGCCTTCCGGCAGCGCCTCGAGATAGGCATCGATGATAGGATGCTGGATATCGGCGAGAGTTGCCCCGGGCGCATCCTTCGGTCGCGGCTGAGTACGCGAGAGCATGAGGCCGTCACCAGCCTTGCCGGCGCGGATCCCGCCCCCGACGGAAAAGGTCGCCTGCCAGACGCGATCATTGAGGTCCGGCGCGGACGGGTAGAGAGAATCCCCGCCCTCGAAGCGCCCGCCGCTCCAGGCGTTCCGCAGAACCGCGAGATGCCGCTCATAGATTTCGGAGCGGCTGGCGCTGTCCAGGCCGAAGGCCGTGAAGGACGAGGGCGTTCCGCCGGTTCCGACGCCGACCTCAAGACGACCGCTGGACAAAAGGTCCAGCACGACCGCATCTTCCGCCACCCGAACGGGGTTTTCGAGCGGCAGGGTAATGATTCCCGTGCCAAGGCGAATGCTCGAGGTTCGCGCCGCCACATGGGACAGGAAAACAAGGGGCGAAGGAAGCCCGCCTTCCGCCTCATGGAAATGGTGCTGGGCAACCCAGGCCGAGTCGAAACCCCACCGCTCCGCATGGATGATCTGCTCAGCCGCGAGGCGATAACGCTCGCCTGCGCTTGCCTCGTCCAGCAGGCGGGTGAAGAAGCCGAGCCTTTTGGGCTGCGAGGATATTGCCATCGATTTGCTCCGCTTGATCTTCTGCAATTAGTGCTGGCCGATGCCGCGTTGTCCGGGAATCGCGCTGATGAGTTCGCGCGTGTAGGAGCTGCCCGGTCGCAGGAACACATCTTCGACGGGGCCGCTGTCGACCTGGCGGCCATTGTGCAGGACCGAGACTGTATCCGAGATCTGGCGGACCACTGCGAGGTCGTGAGAGATGAAGAGATAGGTCAGCCCAAGGGCCTGCTGCAGTTCGTCGAGAAGCGCCAGAATCTGCGCCTGCACCGTGACGTCGAGGGCCGAGACGGCCTCATCCAGCACCAGTACCTGAGGATCGAGCACCAGCGCGCGGGCAATGGCAACGCGCTGCCGCTGCCCTCCGGAAAGGGCGCGTGGCTTGCGGGCCAGGACCGATTGAGGAAGACCGACCCGCTCGAGAATGGCATGAACCTTCTTCGCCCGGTCCTCCCGAGGCAAGGGATCGAAGTTCAGCAGCGGCTCCTCGACGATCTGGAAGATGGTCTGCCGCGGATCGAGCGAAGCGAAGGGATTCTGGTAGACCAGTTGAATCGTCTTGCGGAACTGGCGCAGGTTTTCCCCGCGCAGAATGGTGACATCGATGCCGTCGACGAGGATGCGCCCCGATGTGGGCTTCTGAAAGCCGACGATGCTGCGCGCGGTCGTCGTCTTGCCCGAGCCGGATTCGCCGACGATGGCGTGGGTGGTTCCCCTCTTGACAGTGAAGGACACGCCATCCACCGCACGGAATACTTCCCGGTTTCCGCCTATGGAAAAGTCCTGCACGAGGCTTTCGACCGCGATGGCATCGTCGCTCCCGCTGATAAGCGGGGATCTGATGCGAGGAACGGCGCGAGCCTTGCCGAGAGAGGGAGCATCGGCGAGGAGCTTGCGCGTATACTCACTGCGTGGGAAGGCCAGAACTTCGGCGGTCGGGCCCTGCTCCTGGATACGCCCGCCTTTGAGCACTACGATGTGATTGGCCCGGTCGGCCGCGACGCCCAGATCGTGCGTCACCAGCAGAACGGCCGTGCCGTATTCGCGGCGCAGTTCATCGATCAGGTCGAGGATGCGCTTCTGCACCGTCACATCGAGCGCGCTGGTGGGCTCGTCAGCGATGATCAGGGCCGGCCGCAGGGCGATCGCGATGGCGATCAGGACGCGCTGACGCATGCCGCCCGACAATTCGTGCGGATACTGCTTGGCGCGCAGCTCTGGTTGAGAGAGGCCGACGCGTGTCAGAAGCTCGATCACGCGCGCGTCGATCTCTGCCCTGCTGCCCTGTCGGTGGATTTGGAGCACTTCGGCGACCTGGGCCCCGATGGTCTTGACCGGGTTGAGTGAACTCGTCGGATCCTGCGGGATCAGGCTGATCCTGCTGCCGCGGATCGTATCGAGCTGCCTCTGCGACCAGCCCGCAATGTCAGTGCCATTCAACCTGACGGCACCGGCCTCCACGCGGCCGTTCTCTGCCAGAAGCCCGATCACCGCCTGCGCGGTCGTGGTCTTTCCGGAGCCCGACTCGCCGACGAGAGCCACGACTTCGCCCGGCCGCACCAGGAGACAAACCTCATGGACGACCCGCTGAAATCCGTCACTGCCGCGATAGCCCACGGCGAGGTTGCTGATCTCGAGAAGCGGCAGTTTCGGAACATCGGCAGGCACCGGCCGGATATTGATCGCGGTGGTCATGCTGTCACCTTTCCGAAGGACTGGCTGATGCGGTTCGCAGACAGGACGACAAGGATCACTACGATTCCCGGAACAGTCGTCAGCCACCAGGCGCGCGCGATGTAGTTCCGCCCCTCGGCAATCAGCAGGCCCCATTCCGGCGTCGGCGGAGGCGCGCCGTAGCCGAGAAAGCCCAACGTGGAGATCGTCAGGATCGCCCATCCGAGCTGTAGCGCTGCGAAGGCGATCACGGACGTGAGCGAATTCGGCAGGATGTGGCGCAGCAGCACGCGGCCGAACGTTCCGCCGCTTCCGAAGGCCGCCTCCACATAATCGCTGGCGCGGACCCTCACCACCTCGGAGCGGGCAAGGCGCGCGAAACTGGCGATGGAGGTCACGCCGACGGCAATGGCGGCGTTGAGAATGCCAAACCCCAAGAGGATGACGATGCTGAGCGACAGGAGAAGCTGCGGAATCGACAGCAACACATCGACACCGCGCATGATAGCCCCATCGATCCTACCACGGGCAGATCCCGCAACGATGCCGAGCGTCGTGCCGACCACGAGGCCGACGCCGACGGCCACGAAGGCACCCGAGAGCGAATTGCCGGCGCCATAGATGATGCGGGCCAGAAGATCACGTCCAAGTGCATCGGTGCCGAGCCAATGCTCGGCATTCGGCGCGCGCAACTGCTGGCGGGCGACACCGACCGTGGCGCTGTAGCTGGTGAACCATTGCGGAAACAGTGCCCAGAGCACGACGATCGCCATGACGAACCAGGCCAACACCAGGCCGGGCTGAAGGCCTTTGACGACCTTCAGCCAAGCTGCGCCAGAGACGATACGCCTCGATGGGGGAGATGGGCTCTTGAGAATATCCGCATCGTCGCGCAGCAGGCTGCGCCCGATCGTGTTCAGGCCGGTCATGCGAGAGCTCCTTGTCTCGCTCTCAGGCGAGGATCGAAAACGGGATAGAGCAGGTCCACCGTGAGATTGATGAGTACGAAGGCCGCAGCCGAGAACACGACAATCGCCTGCAGAACCGCGATATCCTGATCGTTGACGGAGCGCTGGGTCAGCCCGCCGAGGCCGTTGAGACCGAACACCGCTTCCGTGACTACCGCACCGGCCAGAAGCTCGCCGAAGAGGATGCCGGCGATGGTGAGAGTCGGCAGAACCGCATTCTTCGCCACATGCTTCCACAACACCCAGCGATGGGAGGCGCCCTTGGCACGGGCGACCGCGACGAAGGGCTCCGTCAGCACCTGGTCGATGTTGCGCATGAGGATCTGGGCAAGCGGCGCCGAAATCGGAACGGCCAACGTGAGCACGGGGAGGATCAGAGCCTGCCAGGGTCCCGGGTTGATGACGGGAATGAGCTTGAGCTGAAACGAGAAGACCTGGATCAGCAGGATTCCCAGCCAGAAGACCGGCGTGGAGATGAAGAGCGACGGGATCGACTGAATGAACGAGCGCAGCCACGAAAACGGCGACAATGCCGAGAGCGCGGCAAGGATGACCGCAACGACGACCGATAGCAGAAAGCCGAGCGTTGCAAGCCAGAGGGTCGGCGGCAGGTTGGCAAGTATCAGATCGCCGACAGGCACGCCCGCATGAATGGAATAGCCGAAACGTCCGGTGAGGAAATTCGCGACGGTGTGAAGATACTGCATCCAGAGCGGGCTGTCGGCCGCATAGGAAGCGCGGATATCCGCGATCTGCTCAGGCCCTAAGCCGAGCTCGGGATTGAGGAACTTGATGAGAATAGCATCGCCCGGCAAAGCCTGCAGCAGGATGAATGAAACGGTGAACGCGGCCCAGAGCACGAGGGCCGCCTGCCCGATCCTTCCAATCACGTAGCGCGACATGGGAGCTTCCTGTCCGATCATCGAGAGGTTCCACGAAGCCGGCCGGATATCGTTTCCGCGATGCCCGGCCGGCTCCATGCAATCCTTAGCGGCGGGGCGCCAGCCAGGTGCTGTAGAAGCTGGGACGACCGACAGCCTCGAAGGACACGCCCTTCACGTAAGGGGCGGCGGCAAAGGCCTGGGGCTCCTCGAAGATCGGGATCGCATAGGCCTGGTCGACCACGTAATTCTGGACTTCACCTGCGATGGCAAGGCGCTTGGTGCGGTCGGGCTCGGAGGCGAGCTGATCGAGGAGTGCATTCAGCCGCTCGTCGACGAAGGACTGCACCTTGTCGCTGTTGCCGCCCTTCTGCAGGAGGACATTGCGGTTCGTCGGGTAATACTGGCTCTTGATCACGTCGGGATCGGCGCGACCGACCATCGCGGGCGAGACAGGTGCCTTAGATGGATCGAGATTGTTCACGACCGCGCTGCCCGAGTCGGCTGTGAGAACGTTGAGCTTCACGCCGATCTTTTCCCATTGCTGCGCAACCAGCTGCAGCGTCTCCTTGTTCTGCGGCTGCGGCAGGGACTCGTAGGCCGACAGTTCGAGCGCCTGGCCATCCTTCTGCCGCCGGCCATTCGCGCCGACCTTCCAGCCTGCCTCGTCAAGCAGCTGCTTGGCCTTCGCAAGGTCGTAGGACAGTTTCGGCGAGAGATCGACATAGCCGAGCGCCGTCTTGGCGATGATCGACGTCGCCTTCGGATAATTGTCAGAGAACAGGGTCGCAACGATCTCGTCCGTGCTGGTGGCCTGCAGCAGCGCACGGCGAACGCGGACATCGGCGACGAGCGGATTATCGGGACGGAAGACGACGCTGTTGTTCACACCGCGGGTCGAAGGCGCGTAGATCAGATATCCCTCATCCTCGACCTGCTTTTCGTCATAGGCCTGGATCTGTCGAATGACGTCGGCCTGCCCCGCCACCAGGGCGCCGATGCGCACGCTGTCTTCCGGGGTGATGAGATACTTGATCTCGTCGAGATAGGCGCGGCCCTGATGCTCGAGTTTGGCCGGTCCCCAATTGTAGTCAGGACGTGCCTTCAGCGTGAGTTCACGCCCAAGCGTCTCGCTGGCAACGACGAAGGGGCCGGAGCCGATGATCTTCGTGGCATCGCCCAGCGTCTCATAAGGCAGCGCAAGCGTCTTCAGGGAAACGAGCCCGGAGCCGATCACGGAGGTGCCCTGCAGGAATCCGGGCGACGGCTTCTTGAAAGTGAACTTGACCGTCTGCGGGTCGATGACCTCGCTGCGGTCGTAGTTGTTGATGACCTCCGAGATCGGCAGCTTCAGATCCTTGTTGCCGCGTCCGAACGTGTCGTAGTTCTTGGCCACGGCGGCCGCATCGAGCGGTGTGCCGTCGGAAAACGTCACGCCCTTTCGGATCTTGAAGGTGTATTCCGTCGCATCGGCATTGACCGACCACGATTCAGCGATCCATGGCTCGATCTCGAGCGTCTTCGGATTCTGATAGGTCAGCTTGTCGGTGATCTGATTGAGGATGCCGCCGTTGGGATAGAATCCGCCTGCCGGCGGATAGAGGTTGGTGTGGGCCTGCTGCTCGAGATAGACCAGCGAGCCACCTTTCACAGGCGCACCCTCGGCCCCTGCGCCCAATGCGCCGCTGCTCCACATCGGGGAACCTGTCAGGAACGTGGCTCCCACCAAGGCCGCGAGGCCGAAATTGCGTCTGAAGCGAGTTTGGAACGTCACGATAAATCCCCTGCGCAATCGAGCTTCGAGCTGAACGATCGGTGGATTATCGCGAGGGAACGTTCGGAAAATCAATTGGAACGTTCTTTTTTTAGAACGCGCCAAACGAGCTGTATCTTCTCCTGAATGACCTTATGGGAGAATTTTGTTCCAGATCCTGGTTCCGAGGCACAGCACCGCTGCCATCCGAGACGTTGGGGCCGCCCTGCGCGACCATCGCCGGTATTGGAACCACGGAACGGCTCAGTTCTGATGGACCAGTCGCTGGTTGATCCAAACCTGCGCAGTCTCGAGATTGGCGAAGGTTGGATGACTGATGCCGCCCAGTCGGCCGAAGCCCGCCTCCAGAAACCATTGCCCCGGTGCAATCTCGTTCTGCTCTGACAATCGGGTCAGCACGGCCACAAGCCGCCGATTTCCGTTGAAGACCAGCATGCCTTCCTCGTCGTACTCCGTAGCCACCCGCACGGACTGAAACGTCAAGGTCATGCTGATCAATCCTGCCGGAGATGAAGGTAGAGCGGGTCGAAGTCGCCTGCCTCTTTCAACTTCTGCCAGTCAGGAACGTTCACCTGCGTTCCCGAGGTCCGGATCAGGCCGTTGGCCCGCAATTCCTGAAGGATCCGATTGACATGGACATTGCTGGCACCGATGGCATCCGCCAGTTCGGTCTGGGTGATCGGCAGATCGAATGTATCGTCTTCTGCCAGGCCAACCGCGCTCAAGCGCACCTGGAATTCGCACAGGAGGTGGGCCATGCGGTTGTAGGCCTCTCGCCTGCCGATGCCGGTCATCCACTCGCGGAAGATGGAGGCATCGACCAGGGTCTCGCGCCAGAAAGCGGCACTAATTCGAGGGTATCGGTCGCAGATCTGGATCAGGGCCTCGTGCTGAATGAAGCCTATCGTGCATGGCGTGACCGTCGCCATGCTGGTATCCATCACCTTCAGGTGCAGGCTGTGCAGGTCCGGCATATCGCCGGGCACATGAAAGGCCACGATCTGGCGCTTGCCCTCGGCGGTCAGCTTGTACACGCAGGTGAACCCCGCCACGAGCAGGAAGGAGTGTGATGGCCGGTCACCGACGCGCACGATATCTGAATCGGTCTTCAGGCTTGTGACCTGAATCGGCAAGCCCCTCAGGGCCTGCTTCTCCTCGTCGGAGAGCGAGACGATACTCTCCAGTTTGCGGATCATCAGATTGTGGGATGCAGAAGGACGCACGGTCATGAAAGCGGTTCCATAGAAAGGCGTGTCGAGGTCACTTTCAGCACCAAGCCTAAGGATCGATCCTCTGGGGTGAGAAGCCGTTCAAGCCCGACCGTTTTGTCCAACGCCAGTCCGACGATCAACCACCTTCCCAGGCGACCGGAGCGCATTGGCCAGGCTGGCCGTCGTCTTAGAAAGACTTATCCCAATTCCACCGCAACATAGTAAAACGTGCAACAGAAAGAGTAGTTCCACGTGAAGTCATGAATATAACGGATGACTGATCTGCGCCCTGCGCCGAAGCTTGGTTGCGCTGGATCTGATCGTATAGCGACTGCGCCATCCGATTTGCCGGCGCCAATTCAATGACCCGGGAGGATCTCATGAAACATGGTTTGCTGCCCAGTGTGTTGCTCACAGCCTTGCTCGCCACCGCCGCGCCTGTCGCTGCGCAGACGGCCGCGCCGAGCGCAACGCTTGTGGAACGGATCGCGGAACTCAAGAAGCAAGCCATCCAGGGAGTCGAGGCGCGCGCGAAACTCGCCCAGGAGATGAACGATTCGATCTTCAGCTTCGGTGAATTGGCGTTCCAGGAATTCGAGACCTCGAAATACATCACCGACATTCTCGAGAAGAACGGCTTCACTATTCAGAAGAACGTCGCTGGCCTGCCGACGGGATGGGTCGCGAAATGGGGTTCGGGCGGTCCGGTGATCGCGCTCGGCAGCGATATCGACTGCATCCCGAAAGCATCCCAGAAACCGGGCGTCGCCTATCGTGACCCCATGATCGACGGAGCGCCGGGACATGGCGAGGGCCACAATTCCGGCCAGGCCCTGAATGTCGTCGCGGCACTTGCCTTGAAGGAGATCATGGAACGCGACAAGATCCCCGGAACCATCATGCTCTGGCCGGGCGTCGCCGAGGAGCTTCTTGGCGGCAAGGCGTATATGGTCCGGGACGGCGTGTTCAATGGCGTCGACGCGGTGCTCTTCACCCATGTCGGCAACAATCTCCAGACGACCTGGGGCCAGCCCAACGGTACGGGCATGGTCTCGGTCGAATACACGTTCCAGGGCGAGTCTGCCCATTCGGCCGCGGCGCCGTGGAGGGGACGTAGCGCGCTCGACGGCGTCGAACTTATGAACATCGCCTGGAACATGCGCCGCGAGCACCTGCGCCCGGAGCAGCGGTCGCATTATGTGATCCCGGACGGCGGCGACCAGCCCAACGTCGTGCCTTCGGTCGCCCGCGTCTGGTACTTCATCCGCGAGATGGATTTCGAGAACATCCGCAAGAATTTCGAGGTCGCGAACACTATCTCCGAGGCCGCGGCGAAGATGACGGATACCACCGTCAGCCGGCAGGTCATCGGCACGGCAGCGCCGCGCCACTTCAACAAACCGATTGCGGAAGCCGCCTACTCCAACATCCAGCAGGTCGGCCTGCCGCAATGGAACGACGATGAGCAGGCCTTCGCCAAAGCGGTCCAACGCACCGTCAAGGGCAAGGAGGAAGGACTTGCAACCGAGTTGAAGAAGCTCGAGCCGCCCGTGGACAAGCCGGAAAGCGGCGGCTCCGACGATATCGGCGATATCTCGTGGACGGTTCCGACGATCACCCTGAACTATCCGTCGAACATTCCCAACCTTCCCGGCCATCACTGGTCGAACGCGATGTCGATGGCGACGCCGATCGCGCATAAGGGCGTCGTCGCGGGCTCGAAGGTGATCGCGATGACGGTCATCGATCTGCTGGTGCAGCCGCAGCTCCTGGTACAGGCGAAGGACTACTTCGCCAAGGACCAGCAGAAGAATCAGAAATACGTACCGATGATCTCGGCCACCGACAAGCCGCAGGTGCAGATCAACGCCGATATCATGGCGCAGTATCGGCCCGAGATGAAGAAATACTATTACGATCCATCGAAATACGCCACCTATCTCGACCAGTTGGGCATCAAATTCCCAGTCCTGGAAAAGAAGAACTGAGTCCTGCAACCCCTTCAACGACTTGGCGCAGGGGATGATTACCCGCTCAAAGGGAATCTCCCTGCGCCTTCTCAGGTCAAATAAATCAATCACCAAAGGAGGAAGTATCGTGCACCCGATCTCAAGGGCATTCTTGTCTGCGCTGGCTGTCGGAACGATGGCTGCGGGTTCTGCCTTGGCGCAGGAGGCTACGCCAGCCCATACAGAAACCGTCAAGCGCGTCATGGACAGCCCATCGTTCAAGACAGCCGTCGACGCACTGCAGAAAGATCACGACCGCTGGGTCGGTGAGGTGATCAAGCTTACGGAAATCCCAGCCCCGCCCTTCAAGGAGGAGGCTCGCGCCAAGGCCTATGCGGAGATGCTCAAGGCCCACGGTCTGAGCGATGTCGAGATCGACGAAGAAGGCAATGCCATGGGCGTGCGGAAAGGCACTGGCGGTGGGCCGCTGGTGGTCGTCTCCGCCCATCTCGACACCGTTTTTCCCGAAGGAACCGACGTCAAGGTCAAGCGCGAGGGAACGCGTCTTCTGGCTCCCGGCGTGGGCGACGACAGCAGTGGCCTTGCCACTCTGCTCAGCATCGTGCGTGCCATGGACGCCGCCGGGATCAAGACCAAGAGCGACGTCGTCTTCTTGGGCGACGTTGGTGAGGAGGGGCTCGGCGATCTGCGCGGCGTTCGCTACTTCTTCACGAAAGGCAAATACAAGGATCAAGCCAAGTATTTCTTTTCCCTCGACGGCGGCGGCACGACCCGGATCACCAATTGTGGCGTCGGCTCGAAACGCTATCGGGTGACCTACAAGGGACCGGGCGGGCATAGCTTCGGCGCCTTTGGCCTCGTCAACCCCATGACGGCCTTGGCTCAGACGGTCGTCGAACTCTATAAAGTCCAGACCCCGACCAGGCCTAAGACCACCTATTCGGCAAGCGTCGTGCAGGGTGGAACCTCGGTCAACGCCATACCGAACGAGGTCTGGATGGAATTCGACATGCGCTCCGAGGACGCAAAAGAGTTGGACCGCCTCGAGAAGCGTTTCCTTGCGATCGTGAATCAGTCCCTTGAGACGGAGAACTTCGCGCGGTCGACGAAGGAAGGAACAATCACGGCCGACATCAAGCTCGTGGGTGACCGACCGGCGGGACGCACAGATGAGAAAACGGATCTGGTGCAGCTCACCACCGCCGCCTTCGTCGCGAACGGCAGCAAGCCGACCTATGAGTGCGGCTCGACCGACTCCAACATGCCGATGAGCCTGAACATTCCGGCGCTGACCATCCCGCGGGTCGGCAAGTCCGAACGCTCTCACTCGCTCGATGAATGGATCGATACCGAACCCGAAAGCAACCATGCAGTGAAGAAGACCGTGCTCACGACCGTTCTGGCAGTGGCTGGCGCGCAATAACGGCAAAAGGGGCCGGGTGTACGCACCCGGCCCGATCTTTCGCACTATTCACATCGAGGCAACAAGAAGTTGTTCTGACGATGGCGAGCCTCTCGCAGAGGCTTGGTCAGCGAAGCTTGGCGCCCTCCCGAGACCGTGTCCTTTCGAAGCAAGGATATCGCACCTGACTGCGACATCCTTGCACAGTTCACCGGCCATGTAGGCTCGGAACGGAAATGGGGTGCGACCTGTTACTGATCCGGCTTGGGTGAACTTGAACTATGCGGCATAGCGGAATGACGGATGCCCAAAGTAGCTGCGGATTCGGCCGGGCAACTTGGCGAGCCGACGCATGTGGCTGATGACGGTACGCTTGAGTTCAGGCTTGCCCCGGGCGGGCGGCTTGCGGGTCACAGCCTGCTTCAGGTCAGCGTTCAGACCCTCGTCCGGGTTCAACTCCGGACTGTAGGAGGGCAGGGAGAAGACCTCGATCTGCTCCGTGCGCGCGGCCAACCAGTCTCGCACCGCCTTGGCCCGATGCACCGGCAGGTTGTCCC